>CANCVB010000003.1 GCA_947381415.1 Burkholderiales bacterium | reverse complement strand
GGGGCTGCATTGGTTTCGACATGGGTTCGGACGCGGCGCAGGGCATGTCGAGGTTCTGTCACCTCGTAAATCCGCAGAAAAAAACTAACTGCAAACGACGAACGTTTCGCACTCGCGGCTTAAACCCGCGAGCCTTGCAACAGTTGGCCAATAGGCTGGGCAAGGGCGGTCGCAAGACTGTCCAGGCTGCAAGGTAATTCATATCGGCTGGCTTCTTACCGGGTACCTTGGTGGGGAGCGAGAAAATAGGGTGCTGGTCTGGTGTGCAGCGTGTCGCTGCGCGGCACATTGGATGAGACAACAAAACAGACGACTACACATGTAGAACTGTCCGAAAAAGGCTTGTGGACGGGGGTTCAAATCCCCCCAGCTCCACCATATACAAGTTTAAAAGCCGCTAGGTTTAACCACCTAGCGGCTTTTTTCATGGTTCTATTTTCAAGGGCATGGTTTGTACCGGCGGGGCACCGCACCCCCATGAGGGACACACAGTGGCTGGAAAGTGTTTGGTCGGTGGGAATTCAACAGGCATGACCTTGAAGGGCGGACTACCGCATCCCCAGGCGGGGCAAATGAGCGGTGGTGGCGAAGGGTGTTGAATCGGCGGCTTCGGCAAGGACACATTGCTTGAAGGCGTGCCTGGATGGGCCCCCAGCACAGGCAGCGCAGCACAAAGGAATGCACACCCCAAGTAAATGGAGATGGATTTTTTCATCACAGAAGATGTATGTTGACCATCGCAAAAGTATAGTGCTCATCAACTTGCTAGGGGTGTGCGCGAAATATGTGGGTCAGTTTGAACGCCCTTTGGCACAATCCATCCCATGAACACCTCCACATCTCCTGCCATTGTTTTCAAAACCCGTGGCAGACGCCATGGACCCATCACCCGCTTGGTGAGTCCGGGTGATGTGGGACAGATGATCAAGCCCTTTGTGTTTCTCGATTACATCGAAGCAGACGCTGGCGCGGGTCCCAACTTTGGTTTTCATCCCCACTCCGGTATTGCCACGCTGACCTTTCCCCTCACGTTCGATGTCGAGCACGAAACCTCAGACGGACAAATCGACCATGTGCAGGCGGGGGGTGAAGAATGGATGATGGCAGGAAGTGGTATTTGGCACCGAGGCCGAGCCTTTGGCCAAGTGCCCATGCGTGGTTTTCAAATTTGGTTTTGCATGCCGCCTTCGCACGAACTGGCCACACCTCGCGCGCTGTTCATTCAACCCAACGAGGTGCCAAGCCTTGGGCCCGTGAAGTTGTTGCTGGGCAGCTACCAAGGCCTGCACAGCCCCATCCCTTCGCCCAACGATGTGTGCTACGTGTGGGTGAGCCTGCAAGACGGTGAGCGCTGGACCTTTAGCTTGCCCAGTGGCCATGACCGTGCTTGGGTGTTTGCCCAAGAGGGGCAGTTGCATGTGGCAGGTGACACCTTGGAGCGAGAGTTGGCTGTGTTTGACACCGGTTTCACCACTGTCAGTTTTGAAGCGCAAGGGGCTTGTGGTTTTTTACTGGGTTCCACTGCACCGTACTCGCATGATTTGCACCTGGGCTATTACTCGGTGCACAGCAGCGCAGAGGCTTTGTTCAAGGGCGAAGAGGGCATCCAACATATCGGCCAGCGCCTGCGCGATGCAGGACTGCTGACACCTGCCTAAAGTTCATCACATTGCCTTGGCGGGTTTAACTTGAATCACGCCCTTCATGCCGGCTTCAAAATGTCCTGGTTGCAAGCAGGCAAACTGAACCTTGCCAGTATGGCTAAAGTGCCAAAGGATGTGGCCTTCCTGCCCTGGTTCAACGGACACCATGTTGTCGTCACTGTGTTCCATACTAGGGTGTTGTTTCATCATGGCTGCGTGTGCCTTTAAATCACTTGTTGTTCCCAACACCATCTCGTGCTTGACTTTGCCAGTGTTGCGCACAATGAATTCAAGGGTTTCACCTTTGCGTACTTGAACCGTTGAAGGGGTGTAGCGCATGGCATCTGTCATGGTCACCACCACCGTTCGGTTGACCTGATCAGCTTTGCCCACTTCGCCAATGGAAACTGCGCCGTCATGGTGATGACCGTCTGCATGGTGACCCCCTGCCCATGAGACACAAGAGATGAATGCGGTTAAAAGCCACAGCATTTGGGGTGAGGTAGGCATAAATTTCCTTTGGAAACTAGAACTCGGATGGATTGCTTGCGTTTGTCATGTGGGCATGGACCTAGCCTAGCACTGACCATGCAGGCGCAACCCTTTGTCATATGAAACCACTACAAAAAAGGTTAAATTTAATTAAAAAACAAATTTCACTAAACTTTTGTCAAAATAAACCGATTAACGAATTTCTCTCTTTTTATACCAACGGAGTTTTCCATGTCTTACGAGGTTTTGCCTGCTGTTTCTTCTTCCATGACACCGAGCTGTGCTTGCTGTGCGCCGGTTTCATTGCGTTCTGCCCAAGGTCTTAATCGCCGAGGATTTTTAAATCTTGGTGCGGCCGGTGTGACCGGTGCGGCTTTGGCCAGCATGGTGCCAAGCAAAAGCTTTGCGGGTGGAGGCCACTACGAGGCCATGTTGGTCAACTGCATTGACCCGCGTTTCACCACGCTGAGCTGGCAGTACATGGGCCTGATCCAAGGCGTGAGCCGCGACAAATTGGAAGACAACTACAGCCACTTCGTGATGGCTGGCGGCCCGATTGGTGCGGTGCACGCCAAGTTCGCCGCATGGCACGCTACCTACTGGGACAATTTGGACATCACCGTCTCGTTGCACCACATCAAACGCGTCATCGCGATTTCTCACCGCGATTGCGGTGCCGCCAAATTAGCCTTTGGCGCCGAGGCCGTGGCTGACAAGGAAAAAGAAACCGAGGCGCATTCCGAAGCCTTGGCCATGTTCCGCCAGCAGGTGAACAAGCGTCACCCCAAGCTGAGCGTCATCACCGGCATCATGGACACCAATGGCCGTGTCGATTTGGTCGGCTAAGCCAGTCCAGACAGAAAGGACAGCAGCAAGCGGTTGACCTCTTGGGGTTGCTCTTGTTGCACCCAGTGGCCTGCATGCGGGATGAGCTCACACCAGCGCATCTTGCTGCAGGCTTTGGTTTGCATGGCCTCATAAGCGCCAGGCATTTGGTAGACGCCCCAGTCAGAGGCACCCGCTATAAACGCCGATGGCACATCAATGGTTTTGCCACCCCATTGCTGGCCAAGTTGCGCAAACAAGGCGGCATCGGTGCCGCAGCGGTACCACTGCAAGCCACCTTGAAAGCCGGTGCGTTGGTATTCCTGCACATAAACACCCAAATCCGCATCGGGCAACCACTGACATGCAGCAATCTCGGCCGAGCTGGGCATGAAGGGTGTCACGGCCTGCGCCATGGTGTCATTCGCACCCATGATGTAGTAGTCGGGCAGCGTGGCCCAAGCTTGGGCCGTCCAGCCCGCCAGAGCTTGGGGTTTGTTGGGCAGCCAGTCGGCACTTTTGACGTGGTAGTAAGCCCTTAAAAAAGCCTGTAATCCTTGTGGCGCGTGCCACATATCGTTGTTGGCTTGGGCGCCGGAGTAATACCATTGGTAATGCTGGCGTGGCGGCTGCAAGTGAGCCAAGTCGTGCACCACTTGCATGATGCCTTGGTGTGCAGCAAGCGCACCCGTGCCGGGGGGCGGCCCCGCAAAAGGCGCGCTCATCATCACCACCGCATGGAACACATCCGGGCGTGTCAATGCACACCAGGCCGCCACTGGCGAGCCAAAGTCGTGTCCGATGACACAAGCCACTGCCTTGTGCCCCAAGGCATGAACCAAAGCCACCGCGTCCGCCACCAGTTGTGGCATGTGGCTGGCTTGCCAATCGCCTTCAAAGCGGTCGTCGCCGCCGGTGGTGCGACCATAGCCACGCTGGTCGGGCGCCACCACGTGGTAGCCCGCTTGGGCCAAGGCTGGCAGTTGGTGGCGCCAACTGAAAGCCAATTCTGGAAACCCATGCAGCAGCAAGAGAAGCGGCTTTTGGCCAGGGCCCCCCTCATAACCGGCTTCCAGGTAATGCATGTGCAAGCCTTGGTCGGTATCGGCATGGCCAGCACGCACGCCATCGGGCAAGGGCAGTGGGGGGAGAGCAGTGTTCATGGCGATGGCACTTTCAAATCAACGCTTAAGCGGGCAGTCGCAGTGGCAATTGCCGCAAACGCTGGCCAGTCAAAGCAAACAAGGCATTGGCGACCGCAGGGGCGATGGGTGGCGTGCCAGGCTCACCCACGCCTTCAGGGTGTTCGGTGCTGGCGATGATGTGGGTTTCCACCACGGGGGCTTGCGGCATGCGCAGTACCGGGTAGTTGTTGAAGTTGCTTTGTTGTACGCGACCTTTGTCGATGGTGATTTCGCCAAACAACGCAGCGGACAAGCCAAACACCACCGAACTCTCCATTTGCTGGGCAATCAATTGCGGGTTTACCGCCGTGCCGCAATCGATGACACAGACCACGCGGTGCACAACGATTTGCTGGTTCTGCACCGACACCTCGGCCACTTGCGCCACGATGCTGCCAAACGATTCATGCAGCGCAATGCCGCGCGCCCGCTGAGTGCCATCGCTGTTGACAGGGAGTGCTTGACGCCAGCCGCTTTGCGCTGCCGCGGTTTGCAAAACCTGGGTGTGACGCGGGTGGTTTTTCAGCAAACCCAAGCGAAAGTCCAACGGGTTTTTGCCGGCGGCAAAAGCCATTTCATCGACAAAACTTTCTTTGAAAAACGCTTGGTGCGAATGACCCACTGAGCGCCAAAAACCCACGGGCAGTGGCAGGTCCACCGCCACATGGGCAATGCGCGCATGGGGCCATTCATAGGCCTGATCGAAAGCCCCTTCGGCGGTGGTTTTGTCGGGGCCGGCGCCGGGCAGGCCGAACGAGCGCGCCATGACTTGCGGCACGATGGCTTGGCTGGCCGAGGTGTTGTGCCATGCCACCAACTGGCCTTGCGCATCCAAGCCTGCGTTGAAGCGACTGATGCACACAGGGCGGTAGAAGTCGTGTTGCATGTCTTCGCTGCGACTCCACAGGGTTTGCACGGGCGTGCCCTCCATGGCCTTGGCCACCACAGCGGCTTGGGCAATGATGTCCATCTCGAGCCGACGGCCAAAACCGCTGCCTAGCATCGGGATGTGTAACTGCACTTTCTCAAGCGCAATACCCAATTGTTTGGCAACCACTTTGCAGGCCAAATCAGGGACCTGTGTTGATGCCCAGACTTGCGCCGCGCCGTCTTTGAACCACACGGTGCAACCCATGGGTTCCATGGTGGCATGCGCCAAATACGGCGCGTGGTACTCGGCTTTGACGGTGCGCGCTGCCTTTTGCAAAGCATCGCTGGCGTCGCCGGTAGAAAAATACGCAAACCCAGTGTCGCTGTCCAAGGCTTGGTGTAACTTGGCATCGATGCTGTCGCTGGACCACTCGGATGACGCGGCGTTGTCCCACGTCACTTGCACTTGTGTGAGTGCTTTCATGGCTTGGAAGCTCGATGCCGCCACCACGGCCACACCTGCGCTGTTGCCATGCAAGGCATCGATGGCCAAAACTTTTTTCACGCCTGGCATGGCCAGCGCTTTGCTATCGTCAAAGCTTTGCAGTTTGCCGCCCAGCTGAGGGTTCATTCGCACACTGGCAAACACCAAGCCGGGTAAACGGATGTCGCTTACATACAGGGCCGAGCCATCGGTTTTGCTTTCGACGTCCAGACGCGCCAGACTTTGCCCAATCAGTTTGAAGTCATCAGCCGATTTCAGGTTGATATTGGGTGGCAAGCCGACTTTGGCCGCTGCGGAGGCGAGTTCGCCAAAGCTGGCGTGTTTGCCCGAACTGTGCGAGACCACGCCGTCTTTGACGTCACATTCATGGGTGGGTACTTGCCACTGTTGTGCGGCCGCACCCACCAGCATGGCGCGTGCACTGGCGCCGGCTTCACGCATGGGTAACCAAAGGTCTTTGATGCTGGTCGATCCGCCGGTGAACATCAAACCCATTTCGCGCATGGCTTTGCGTACCAACCACTGCGCACTGCTTTTCAGCATGCCTTGGTTATCGGGGTGAAACGGCAAACCATCGGCCACACCGGCAAGGTTGTTGTAAATGTTGTCGTTGGGGGACTGCTCGAAGCGCACTTGGTCCCAGCGCGCATCGAGCTCCTCGGCCAGCAACATCGCCAAGCCGGTGAACACGCCTTGTCCCATTTCAGACTTGGCCATCACCACGGTGACCGTGTCGTCGTCACCGACACGCACCCAACCGTTCAAGGCGCTGGTTTTGTCTACGCTTGCCAAGGGGTGGGAGGGGTTTAATCGCTGGCGAGGTGGCATCACACCCCAGCCAATCGCCAACACACCGCTGCCTGCAGCAAGCGCCGCCAATACATGTCTTCGTTTCACTAGCGTTCCTCAAAAGTGGATAGGGCATTATGGCGAGAGTTCGGTGACGTTAGCATTGCATGCATGACATCTTCTCTTTTGCCTCCCAGCTTTGGCATCATCATCATCGGCGACGAAATTCTGTCTGGCAAACGCCAAGACAAACATTTGGCCAAATGCATTGAACTGTTGGCTCAACGCGGGCTGAGCTTGGCCTTTGCAGACTATGTGGGCGACGACCCCGAGCGCATCACGGCCACATTGAAACGCGCCTTTGAAACCACTGGCGTGGTGTTTTCCTGTGGCGGCATTGGGGCAACGCCTGACGACCATACCCGCCAATGTGCAGCCAGTGCGCTAGGGGTTGCGTTGGCCTTGCATCCCGAGGCCGAGGCCTTGATCCGTGAACGCACCCGCGATGTGGCGCTGGAAAACGGCTTGCCGTATGAGCCAGACCGACCCGACAATGTCCACCGCCTGAACATGGGACGCTTTCCCGAAGGCGCGAGCATCATCCCCAACCCCTATAACAAGATCGCCGGTTTCACCTGTCACGGTCCTCAAGGGACGGTGCACTTTGTGCCGGGCTTTCCTGTGATGGCTTGGCCCATGATGGCCTGGGTGCTCGATCACTGCTATGCCGCCCATTTTCATGCGGTCAAGCGCATTGAAAAGTCGGTCATCGTGATGGGGTCTATGGAAGCCACACTCACGCCCTTGATGGAAACCATCGAAGCCAAGTACCCCGGTGTGAAAGTCTTTAGCTTGCCCAGCGTGGATCACCCCGAATTTGGCCGACACATTGAATTGGGCGTCAAAGGCTTGCCCGAGCAGGTGGAGGCGTCTTTTCCTGAGCTTATTTCAGGGCTGCTTAACTTTGGTGCAAAATTAGGCCCCGAAATGGTGCGATCCTAAAAGCGCATTGTTTTGGTGCAAAATCAAACGACCAAGCACTGAAAAATTTCTGCGCGGAAAGCCAGGAAAAGCCACGGGGCTCAAGTAATCAATTGGTACCCATGAAGAAAAAAACAGACCTGAGCGTGCAGTGGCACAAATCATGCAAGACAATGTATATCCGATTTTTCAAACCAACCTCTCCAGGAGAAACTGATGGCCAAGACCGTCGCCGACGTCATGAAGGACGTCAAGGATCACGAAATCAAATTTGTCGATTTTCGTTTTACCGATACCCGTGGCAAAGAACAGCACGTGAGCGTGCCCATTTCTGCGTTCAATGAAGACAAGTTCTCTGAAGGCCATGCGTTTGACGGTTCCTCTATTGCAGGTTGGAAAGGCATTGAAGCTTCTGACATGTTGTTGATGCCCGATGCGAACACCGCTTTCATCGATCCTTTTTTCCAAGAGCCCACCTTGGTTTTGTCATGTGACGTGCTCGAACCCGGTGACGGCAAAGCCTATGACCGCGATCCCCGCTCGATCGCCAAGCGTGCAGAAGCCTATTTGAAAGCCTCTGGCATTGGTGACACCGCCTATTTCGGTCCAGAGCCAGAGTTCTTCATTTTTGACAATGTGCAATGGGGCAATGAAATGTCCGGCTCATTCTTCAAGATTGACGAGTACGAAGCCCCATGGAACAGCGGCGCCAAGCTCGAAGGCGGCAACCGTGGCCACCGTCCCACCGTCAAGGGTGGTTACTTCCCCGTTCCTCCCGTGGACAGCACCCAAGACATGCGTGCCGAAATGGTCATGTTGCTAGAAGAAATGGGTATCCCTGTGGAGGTTTTCCACCACGAAGTGGCTGGCGCGGGTCAAAATGAAATCGGCACCAAATTCAGCACCTTGGTTGAGCGCGCCGATTGGACGCAAAAACTGAAATACGTGGTGTGGAACGTGGCCAATGCCTACGGCAAAACCGCTACCTTCATGCCCAAGCCCATCGTTGGCGACAACGGCTCTGGCATGCACGTTCACCAGTCCATCTGGAAAGACGGCAAGAACCTGTTTGCAGGCAAAGGCTATGCAGGTTTGAGCGACACCGCCTTGTTCTACATTGGCGGCATCATCAAACACGCACGCGCTTTGAACGCCATCACCAACCCCACCACCAACAGCTACAAGCGTTTGGTGCCCGGTTTTGAAGCGCCTGTGAAATTGGCCTACTCCAGCCGCAACCGTTCTGCTTCCATCCGTATTCCCCATGTGGCTTCAGACAAAGCTCGCCGCATCGAAGCACGCTTCCCCGATCCCATGGCCAACCCCTATCTGTGCTTTACCGCACTGATGATGGCGGGCTTGGACGGTATCGAGCACAAAATCCACCCCGGTGAAGCCGCCACCAAAGACCTGTACCACTTGCCCCCCGAAGAGGACGCATTGGTACCCACCGTTTGCCACAGCTTGGACCAGGCCTTGGACTATTTGGACAAAGACCGTGCGTTCTTGACCAAAGGCGGCGTGTTCACCGACAGCATGATCGATGCTTACATCGAACTCAAAATGCAAGAAGTCACACGTTTTCGCATGGCCACCCATCCGGTGGAATTCGACATGTACTACTCACTCTGAACCCCACAGAGGTCGCGACCCCGCAACCGCCCCAGAGCGCTTGGCGCTACTGGGCGGTTCACAAGGACGGCCAGGCGCCGTCCTTTTTTTTGGGGCGGGCAGGGTGCACAGTTCACATGGCAAAAGTCGGTGGTTAAAAGGACACTTGCAAACATGAAACATTGGGCCTATTTCGCTGGCTTGGCTGTGTGTGTCCATGGCACGCTTGCCTTGGGCGATGAAGCGTCTGTGCCGGTGTGGCGTTGCGGCAATCATTACACCAACCAACCCTTGCCAGACCAGTCCTGCGAATCTGTCAGCCTCAGCCGCATGGAAGAAACCCAAGTGCCTCAACCCGCCAAGCCCGCGCCATCCTCAAGCCCTGTCCCTGCCCCCAAGCCACCCACCCCACGGGTAGATGCGCTTGTGCAGCGCGAACGCGATGGCCAGGCCAAAGAGATTTTGAGCCACGAGCTCAAGCGATTGAATGCGCGTTGCCAAGCCGTGACGGACACGCAATCGCAACAACGTTGTGCGGCCGATCAAGCCGCTTTGAAGCGCGAACTCTCGCGCATACCTTGAGTTGTCTCCATGCCTACCGAACGCTTTGCCGCCCTTGACCTGCTGGCCACTTTGGTGATGGTGGTGCAGGCCGACGACAGCATCTTGTTTGCCAATGCCTCGTTTGAAGATGTCTTGGGTTTGTCCAGACGCAGCTTGTATGGCGCCGATGCCCCCGATTTGTTCGTCGATAGCCAAGCCATGCGCCAAGCCATTGCGGGCGCCAGACGCCATGATTTCTCAGCCTTGCGCTTTGATGACCAATTAAAGCGCGCCGGCGCTGAGCCTTATGCGGTGCATGTGGTGGTGGCCACCACGGAAACCCCCGATGAAGTGGTGGTGGAGTTGCTGCCGCAAGAAACCCAAACCCGCCAAGACCGTGAAGAGCGCCAAATGGAGCAGGCGCAAGCCAACAAAGAGCTGATTCGCAATTTGGCGCATGAAATCAAAAACCCTTTGGGCGGTATCCGCGGTGCAGCGCAATTGCTGCAGCTGGAGTTGGATTCGCGCGACTTGACTGAATACACCCAAGTCATCGTGCGTGAGGCCGATCGCTTGCAAACCTTGGTGGACCGCTTGTTGGCCCCCCATAGACGACCGCAAGTGGTGGGCAATGTCAATATCCACGAGGTCTGCGAGCGTGTGCGCACGCTTATCCTGGCCGAGTTTCCCAAGGGTTTGCAGGTGCGGCGTGACTATGACACTTCGCTGCCCGAGTTCCGAGGGGATGTTGAGCAACTCATTCAAGCCGTGCTCAATATCGCCCACAACGCCGCGCTCGCCTTGGCAGAACGCATCGCTTTGGGAGACGGGCAGATCATTTTGGCCACCCGCATTGCGCGGCAGGTCACTTTTGTGAAAAAACGCTTCCGCTTGGCATTGGAATTGCATGTCATTGACAACGGTCCTGGCATTCCGCAGGACATCCGAGAACGGCTGTTTCACCCCTTGGTATCGGGGCGTGATGGGGGTTCCGGTTTGGGGTTGAATTTGGCGCAATCCTTTGTGCAACAGCACCAAGGCTTGATCGAATGTGAAAGTCAGCCAGGGCGTACGGATTTCAAAATTTTGATTCCATTGCCCTGACAAGAGTAAAGCGCCCAGGCGCATGAGACAAGGTGAAGTACTGCGATGAAACCCATTTGGATTGTTGACGACGACCAGTCCATCCGCTTCGTGCTGGAAAAAGCCTTGATGCGAGAAGGCTTGCCCACACGCAGCTTCACCCACCCGCGTGAAGTGTTGCAAGCGCTGGATGGCATGAGCCCTGAAGACGCGCCGCAAGTGTTGGTCAGCGATATACGCATGCCCGGTGGATCGGGACTGGATTTGCTGTCGCAAGTCAAGACGCGTTTGCCAGGCCTGCCCGTCATCATCATGACGGCTTACTCCGATTTGGACAGTGCGGTGTCTGCGTTTCAAGGGGGTGCATTCGAGTACCTGCCCAAGCCCTTTGACCTGACCAAAGCGATTGAACTCATACGCCGCGCGGTCGAAGAAAGTCAGCGCGAACAAACCAGCGCCACCAATGTGGACAGCACGCCTGAAATGCTGGGTCAAGCACCCGCCATGCAAGATGTGTTTCGTGCCATTGGCAGGCTCAGCCAAAGCAATGTCACCGTCATGATTACCGGCGAGTCGGGGTCTGGCAAAGAGCTTGTCGCTCGCGCACTGCACAAGCACTCGCAACGCGCTGATGGGCCGTTTGTGGCCATCAACACCGCGGCCATTCCCAAGGATTTGTTAGAGAGTGAACTCTTTGGCCACGAGCGCGGTGCTTTCACGGGTGCGCAGGCCATGCGCCGTGGGCGTTTTGAACAAGCCGATGGCGGTACGCTGTTCTTGGACGAAATTGGTGACATGAAATTCGATCTGCAAACCCGCTTGCTTCGGGTGTTGTCGGACGGCAGCTTTTACCGCGTGGGTGGGCACAGCGCCATCAAAACCAATGTGCGCGTGATCGCGGCCACGCACCAAAATCTGGAGCAACGTGTCCAAGAAGGTGCATTCCGCGAAGATTTGTTCCACCGCTTGAATGTCATACGCTTGCGCTTGCCGCCGTTGCGTGAACGGCGCGAAGACATTCCCATGCTGACGCGGCACTTTTTACAGCAGAGTGCGCAGCAACTGGGTGTAGAGGCCAAGCGTATTTCCGACAGTGCCATCGAGTTACTGCAAAACTTTGCTTTTCCCGGCAATGTGCGTCAGTTGGAAAATATTTGCCATTGGTTGACGGTGATGGCGCCTGCCCAAGCCATCGAGCCCAAAGACTTGCCCCCAGAGGTGCTGGCGCCTGGCCATAACACCGTGGCGGTGAATGGCGCGCTGGCAAGCAGCATCGAGTCGCCTATTTCCCCAGCCAACACGCTGAACGGGTCTTCACCCTCAACCCCTGTGTTTGGCACGGTTGTGGCCAAACCGGTGGTGCTCAATGCGCCTGGTGAAAACTGGCAAGCTGGTTTGGAGGCCGAGGCCATGTCCTTGTTGGCCTCTGGACGGGTGGATGTGTGGGACGAGATGACGCGCCGGTTTGAAGCCTCGCTGATTCAAACCGCCTTGGCACACACCCGCGGGCGTCGCATCGATGCGGCGCACAAATTGGGCATAGGCCGCAACACCATCACCCGCAAAATCCAAGAACTGGGCCTCGAGTAAGCCTGCACTCAAGGCTTGGGCGTGGGCTCAGCGGGGGGCAATTTGCACTCGGTATTGCCGTAGGTTTGAAAGCAACTTTGTTGCGCGCAACTGCGTACATAGTCGTTACGGGCTTTTTGGTTCAGGTCGATGGTTTCCAAGTGCGGCATCGCTATCAAGGGCGTCATGCTGCATTCGCTGCGCACATGCTCTTTGCCGTCTTTGTCTTTGTAACTCGTTTGCACGCATCGCTGCATCATGGGCAAGGAGGGCAGTTCCTGTATCCAGCGCTGCTCAGTGGCCACGGGGAAGATAGGCAATGCTTGCAAGTGGCATTGCGCCTCAGCCGCTTTCCATTGGTCGCTTGCACAGGCGCTGAGGACCAGCAACAACACGAGTGGAGAGCCGATGCCGAGGCGTGTCATAAGGTGACGATGACGGGTGTGTGGTCGCTGGGACGCTCATTTTTGCGCGGTGCTTTGTCAATCACACACGCCGAGACCTTGGGCTTCAAGTCGTCCGAGACCAAGATGTGGTCGATGCGCAGACCTCGGTTGCGTCTGAACGCAAATTCACGGTAGTCCCACCACGAGTAGCTTTTGGGCGGTTGTTCAAACAGGCGAAACGCATCATGCAGGCCCAAGTCGAGCAAGGCTTTGAAATGGGCTCGCTCTTCATCGGTGCAGTGGATGGTGCCTGCCAAGGCCACAGGATCCCACACATCCAAGTCGTCCCAAGTGATGTTGTAGTCGCCCATCAGCACCAGCCTGGGGTGGCGTGTGAGTTCATCTTGGATGAAGGCTTGCAAGGCGGTGAGCCAGGCCATTTTGTAAACAAACTTGTCGCTGTCCGGTGCCTGGCCATTGGGGAAATAAGCACCCACCACCCGCACGCCATTCACAGTAGCGGTGATGACGCGGGCCATGTCGTCACTGAAACCTGGGATGTTGTGCACCACGTCCGAGATGGGATGCTTGGCGATGAGCGCCACGCCGTTATAGGTTTTTTGCCCAAAGAAGGCCACGTGGTAGCCCGCGGCTTCAACGTCGGTTGTGGGAAATTTGTCGTCGGTGGTCTTGGTTTCTTGCAAGGCCAACACATCGATGCCGCCGTGCTCGGTTTGAGCAGACAACCAATCGAGGACTTGCGGCAAACGCACAGTGAGCGAGTTGACGTTCCAGGTGGCGAGTTTCATGTGCGACGCTCCAAAGTCACCAAGCTGTAGCCCAAGCCTTGTGCCGAGGTGTGTGTGCTTCTGCTCAACTCATGCCAGTCAGGTGTCAGCACTGGGGCAAACGCATCACCCTCAAAGTCGGCCTCAATCTCGGTGACCACCACTTGGCTGGCGAGCGGCAAAGCCTGGGCATACAACTGCGCCCCGCCAATCAACCACACCACTTGGTCTGCTGGAAACAAAGTCATTGCTGCTTCCAATGAAGGAACCACCGTCGCACCGGGGGCAGGGTAGTCTGCTTGGCGCGAAACCACCACATTGCTGCGGCCTGGCAGGGGGCGAAATTTCTCAGGAATAGACTCCCACGTGACCCGCCCCATCACCACCGGTTGGCCCAAGGTGGAGCGTTTGAAATGCGCCAAGTCCTCTGGCAAATGCCAAGGCAAGTCGCCATTGCGGCCAATGACGTGGTTGCGAGCGCGGGCGTAAATCAGGTGCAGCGGCATGGTGTGTGGCGTGGGCTTAGGGTCTGACTGTAGCAAGTGCGCGTTGGGGCAACAAAACCGCCGCAATGGCCAACACCACGCAAGCCATGGCTGCATAGTCTTGCCAATGGGGTAACTCGCCTATCAACAAGCTGGCACTCAAGGTGCCCACCACGGGTACCGCCATGATGCTCATGGCGCTGGTCGCAGGCGGCAGGTCGCGGGCCATGCCAAACCAAATGATTTGTGCAAAGCCATAGTTGATCAGCACCGCATAGGCCAAACTGCCCCAAGCCAGCGGCGACAGCGCCCATGCGGGCCAGGTTTCGGTGCCAGTGGCCACCAGCAAAATCAAGGGGCTGGACAAGAGCATCATCCACACCGTCAGACTTTGAACGGGCAGGGTGAACGCAATACGGCGCATCCACAACGTCCCTATCGCCCAACTCAGCGCGCCCAACTCCATCCACAACACCCCTAAAGGACGACCTTGCAAGGCGGTGAACTCGTGCGAGATCAGCAGGCCAATGGCGGCCAAGGTAGCCAGCACCGCCGCAACCGTGCGTGGGGTGAGCCTCGCCCCCATGAAAGCGACGCCAATCACCACTGTCCACACCGGCATGGTGAAGCCCAAGATGGAGGCGCGGCCAGAGGGAAGCGACAAGACACCCATGATGGACAGGGCGTGCCACAAAAACATATTGGGAATGCCGAGCAAGGCAATGTCACGCCACTCGCGGCGGCTGTGTGGCCACAAGCGCAAGCCTTGAAAGCGAAAGTACAGCAGCAGCCACAAACCACCCAAGCCCATGGTGACACCTCTGAAATACATGGGCGAGACTTCGCGCAGGGCTATTTTCATCATCGGCCAATTGATGCCCCACATCAGCGTGATACCCACCAAACCGATGAGCTGCTGGCGACTGATGACGTTGCGGGCGCCCGTCACACCGCCACCGGTGCCTTGATGGCGGGGTGGCATTGGTAGTCACGCACCTCGAAATCTTCAAACTGGTAGTCGAAGACCGAGTCGGGGCGGCGCTTGATGTGCAGCGTGGGCGCAGGGAAGGGTGCGCGAGAGAGTTGCAGTTCAACTTGTTCGTGGTGGTTGCTGTAGATGTGGCAGTCGCCTCCCGTCCAAATGAACTCGCCCACCTCGAGGTCGCATTGCTGCGCCACCATGTGGGTCAGCAACGCGTAGCTGGCGATGTTGAAAGGCACGCCCAAAAAGATGTCGGCGCTGCGTTGGTACAGCTGGCAACTGAGTTGGCCCTTGCCACCAGGTGTGGTGGGAGGTGCCACATAAAACTGGAAAAAAGCATGGCAGGGCATGAGTGCCATCTTGGACAGGTCGGCCACGTTCCAAGCGCTCACGATGATGCGGCGTGAATCGGGGTTGGTCTTCAAGGTCTTGATGACCTCGGTGATTTGATCGATGTGGCCGCCCTCGGGCGTGGGCCAACTGCGCCACTGCACGCCGTACACCGGCCCCAGGTCGCCGTCTTCGCGTGCCCATTCGTCCCAAATCGTGCAACCCCGTTCGGTCAACCAGTTGTTGTTGCTTGAACCTGTGAGGAACCACAGCAACTCAACGATGATGGATTTCAGGTGCACTTTTTTGGTGGTGACCAGCGGAAAGCCTTGGCGCAAATCGAAACGCATTTGGTGGCCAAACACGCTGCGCGTGCCGGTGCCGGTGCGGTCGGACTTCTCCACCCCATGCGTGTACACATGGCGCATGAAGTCTTCGTAGGGCGTGGGGATGGGGTGGGGGTGGGTGAGGGATGGCATGTGAAGATTTTAGTTGCCGACTTCTGTGTTTCCCCGAGAGCCTTCTGGCAACTTATGTTAGGCGTCGACGCGTTGATCCGTTAGACCTGCGCCGCTACAGACGGTACTGCCAAAACCCTGCCCGGGTTCATCAGGTTTTGCGGGTCCAGTGCCTGCTTGATGCTTCGCATGAGTTGCAGCGCCACGGGGTCTTTGTAAAGGTGCAGCGTATCTGCTTTCAAGCTTCCCACACCATGCTCGGCGCTGATGGAGCCACTGAATTTCATGACCGCGTCGTACACCAAGGTGTTGATGCGGTGCTCTTGTGTGGCCAAAAAAGCCGAGGCGTCTGTGCCTGCGGGGCATTGCACGTTGTAGTGCAAATTGCCGTCACCGAGGTGGCCAAAATTCACCAAACGCACACCGGCCACTTCCTTTGCCAAAAGCGCATCGGTATGCGCCACAAAATCGGGTATTGCAGATACGGGCAAAGAAATATCGTGTTTGATATTCAAGCCTTCTGCCGCTTGGGCCGAACTGATGCTCTCGCGCACCTGCCACAGTTGACGTCCTTGCGCCAGGCTGTTGGCGACCACCGCATCGCTGGCACAGCCTTGGTTTAAGGCCTCTTCCAGCAAGCGCTCTAGTTGGGCATTGCCATGTGTCTCGCTTTCAGTGTCACTGTGCGACAGCAACACGCAATAAGCAGCGGTTTGCCACAGCGGTACATGCAAGGCCGGGAAATGGGTGTTCACCAATTGCAAAGCGAATTGCCCCATCACTTCAAAACCGGTCAGGCCTGCGCCCAAATGCTGTTGCGCCAAGCCCAACAACTGCACCGCCGCGGACATGGAGGGGACGGCGGCCCATGCGGTGAGTTCGGCCGCGGGTTGGGGGTACAGCTTCAAGGTGGCTGCGGTGATGATGCCCAAGGTGCCTTCGCTGCCAATGAAGATGTCGCGCAAGTCGTAGCCGGTGTTGTCCTTGCGCAGACCGCTCAAACCATGCCACACCTCACCTTGGGCCGTCACCACTTCCAGACCCAAACACAAGTCACGCGCATTGCCATAGCGCAGCACTTGGGTGCCACCGGCGTTACTGGCCAAATTGCCACCAATGGTGCAACTGCCTTCGGATGCCAAGCTGAGTGGAAACAGCAGACCCGCATCGCTGGCGGCTTGTTGAATGTGGTGCAACACGCAACCCGCTTCTGCGGTGAGGGTGAGGTTGGCCTTGTCCAGGGCGCGCAGTTGGTTCATGCGTTGCAGGTTCAGCAGCACTTGCGTGCCAGAGGTGTCGGGCACCGCACCTACCACCATGCTGGTGTTACCGCCTTGCGGCACGATAGCGACACCCGCAGCGGCGCAGGCTTTCACCACTTGCACAACCTCGGCAGTGGTGCGGGGCTTGACCACGCACAAGGCTTTGCCTTGCATGCGCCCTCGCCAGTCCCGCTCGTAGGCAGACAAATCGCCGTGAGACAAGACATGGCTTTCGCCCACAATGGTCTGCAATGCTTGCAACAAAACCGAACTCATGGTGCCGACTCAGGGGCGGGACTGTCCTGTGCTGCAGCCAAAGCTGCGTCGCGCAGGCGCCACCGCACATGCAAGGCGCTGGCGGTGAACAGCATCAAGCACAACAAAATCTCGACCGCGGCACAAGCGTTGCTGGGCCAAGCATCACCTTGCAAACGAATCACCCCTTCGGCAAAGTACAGCCACACCACCAAACTGACCCAGCGGTAGGTGTACATGCGGTTTTTCAGCAAACCTGCCAAGGGAATGCACAGCGGCAAAGCCTTGACCACCAACCACGAACCGCCTGGGCGCAAAGGCGCCAACCACAGCTCCCAGGCCAGCGAGAGCACGACCAAACCGATGAGACTGCCCACGGCCAGTGTGCGGCTTAAGCGAACATGCCAAAGGGCTTGGGAGGTGAGGGTGGGTTGAGATGGCATGATAGAGACCATGATTGTCTCGCAACTCTTTAGGCTGCCGCAAAAGTTGGCGCATTTCCCTTGGCGAAGGGTGGCGCGTCGCTTGGCGCATCGCTTTGCCGATGACCGTTTGGGCCAAACCGCGGGGGCGCTCACCTTCACCACTTTGATTGCCTTGGTGCCGCTCTTGACCGTGGCTTTGGCCGTGGTGACGGCGTTTCCAGTCTTTGACCAGTTTCAAACGGTTTTGCAACGCTGGTTGGTCGACAGCCTGATTCCGGAAGCTATTTCGCGCCAAGTACTGGGCTACCTCACCCAATTCACGACCAAGGCCAGCCGACTGGGCAGTTTTGGGTTTGCGGCATTGATGGTGTCTGCGGTGGCATTGGTGCTCACCATTGACCGCAGCCTCAACACGATTTGGCGCGTGCAACAGCAACGTGCCTGGGGTCAACGCCTGCTGCTTTACTGGGCGACATTGACCTTGGGGCCCTTGGTATTGGCCGCGGGTTTGGTGACCATGGCTTCGGTCATCACGTGGTCAGGCGGGTCGCTGAGGTACCAGGGGCCGGGTGTGAAACTGAGCTTGGATGTGTTGGAATTTTTGTTGCTGTGGGCTGGTATTGGATGTTTGTACCGTTTTGTGCCAAACACCTATGTGGCGATGCGGCCTTTGTTGATAGGCGCATTTTTCACTGCCTTGATGCTGGAGGCGGCACGCAGTGGGTTGACTTTGTACTTGTCCAACATGCCCACCTTTTCACTGATTTATGGCACTTTTGCCACGGTGCCTATTTTGTTGGTTTGGATTTACACCACCTGGGTGGTGGTGTTGCTGGGCGCGGTGTTGGTGGCAAGTTGGCCCAGTTTGATGCAGGATTTGCCCGACATACAAGATGCCCCAGCGGGACAGGGTTTTGCGTTGGCCTTAGGCTGTTTGCGATTGCTTGAACAGGCGCGTTTGCAAAGCGCTGGCGGCTTGGATGCCCAGCGACTGGCACAGCCATTGCGAGCCAGTTTGTGGGACGTGCAAGAGGTATTGGCTTTGCTGGTGCAACTGGACTGGGTGGGGCGACTGAACGAGGCCCACAGTCCGCGCTATGTGTTGTTGGTTGATTTGGCGTCGACACAGGCCGCGCCTTTGATGGACCGTTTACTGCTTGCCGATACCGCCCATACCCAGACTGTCTGGGTGCGTTGGCAAACTTGGCGTTTGGCGGAGTTGGTGTAATTTGGTTTCCTGCGGCGCACGCCTTCGGACAAAGCAGCAAAATCATGGGATCTATGCAAAATAAATCGGTGGATGTGTTGGTCTTGGGCGCAGGCATCGTCGGCCTGAGTTTGGCGCTCAAGCTGCAAGAACGCGGGCGTGATGTGGTCTTGGTGGACAAAGGCGAACCAGGAGCCGCCACCAGTTTTGGCAACGCTGGACTGATTGAACGCAGCACCGTGTTTCCTTACGCGTTTCCGCGCGACTTCCCAACCTTGTTGGCCTATGCCTTGGGGCGGCGCACCGCGGCCCATTACCACTGGCGAGCTTTACCCGCTTTGCTGCCGTGGATGTGGCGGTATTGGCAGCATTCTTCGCCAGCCCTGTACCCACAAGCCATACAAGCGGCGATGCCACTGATCGCGCACAGTTGGAGCGAGCATCTGCCCTTGATTGAAGCGGCAGGTGCGCAACACTTGGTGAATGACAAAGGTTGGATCAAGGTGTTTCGCCAAGAGGAAAGTGCGCGCCAAAGTCTGGACATGGCCGAGCAAAGCCGTGCTTTTGGCGTTCAAGCCCATGTGCTAACGGCCACAGAGCTGTTGGCCAAAGAGCCTGCGCTGTCATCTGGCTTGCTCGGTGGTGTGCACTACCCCGACGCAAGGCAAATCCAAGACCCGCAGGCATTGTCGACAGCCTACCAACGGCTGTTCGAACAGCGGGGCGGGCGATTTTTCCATGGTGATGCCCATACCTTGCGCATGCATGGCAACGCTTGGTCGGTGCAGTCAGACCACGGCCGCATTGACGCACCACAAGCGGTGTTGGCCTTGGGGCCTTGGGGCGAGGACATGGCGCGGCAACTGGGCTACCACTTGCCGATGGGGCGCAAGCGTGGCTATCACATGCATTTCAGCGCCCCGGGCGCTTGCTTGCAACACACCATCGTGGACGTTGAACATGGGTATGCGATGGTGCCCATGCTGCGGGGTGTGCGTTTGACCACCGGCGCTGAATTTGCCCTGCGTGATGCCCCTGCCACGCCAGTTCAGCTGGATCGCATCGAACCTGTCGCCAAAGCGCTCGCTGGCCTGGGTTCGCGCGTCGATGCACAGCCTTGGCTGGGCTCACGCCCCTGTACGCCCGACATGGTGCCTGTGCTGGGCCCAGCGCCCAAGCACGCAGGCCTGTGGTTCAGTTTTGGCCATGCGCACCACGGGCTGACCCAGGCCGCATCCAGTGGTCGCTTGCTGGCAGAGATGATGACGGGTGAAACGCCCTTTGCAGACACCAAGCCCTATCGGGTCGAGCGATTTCTGTGACACCATCGCATGGTGGGCTGGGCAACAAGGCATGGGTTAGCGCAAAAAGGCGATCAACGCGTCCAGTGTTTCATCCGGCGACTCGCTCATTTGGTGATGGCCATTGGGAATCGTCACCACTTTCAAGCGCTTGCCACTTTCATGCGCTTGGGCGATGAGCGGCTGCGCATTCTTCGGCGTGGTCATTTGGTCAGTTTCACCCAAAACCATCAACACCGGGCAGGTGACGGTCGCCATGGCTTGCAAGCCATGGTCGTAGTTGTTGCAGGCATTGAAGCCGGTGTGAAACACATTGGCGATTGGGTTGCTGGCAAGCACCCGCCGACCCAAGGCCAAGCTCGCGCCAAACACCCATGACCCCGCGCCCGAGGGCGGTGCCAAGGTGGCCCGAGAAAACACATTGGTCATGTGCAGGGCTTTCTCCGGTTCGTTCAATGAGGCGTCTAACAATGCTTGCGACACCTTCATGGGGTAAGCCGTGCCCACCATCACCAAATGGCTGATGCGCTCGCCCATGTTGGCCGCTGTTTGCAGGGCAATGAGTGAACCAAAACTGTGGCCCACCAAGGCCGCTTGTTGGACGCCTTGGGCATCCAACAAAGCCTGGATGAAATGGGCGGCATCTTGCACCGTGGCCGGTGGCGCACCCTTGCTTCGGCAGTGGCCGGGTAAATCGATGGCCAGCACGTTCCAACCATGGTTGGCCAAATAGCGGCTTTGCAACGCCCACACACTGTGGTCGCACAGCACGCCGTGGATCAGCACCACGGTAGGCAGTGCGGGGTTGAAATGTTTGCCGCCTGTGTAAGCGTAAGTGGATTGACCGTTGACATTGATGTGCACAGGGCTCTCCTTCAAGCTGCTTTTTCAGCGGCTTTGAGCGCCCGCTTCAAGTCGTCGATCAAATCGTCTGCATCTTCCAAACCAATGGACAAACGGATGGTGCCCGCACCGATGCCCGCCGAGGCCAAGGCTTCGTCGCTCATGCGGAAATGCGTGGTACTGGCGGGGTGGATCACCAGCGATTTGCTGTCACCCACATTGGCCAGATGGCTGAAGATTTTCAAGGCTTCAATGAACGCGCGGCCTTGTGTGCGCGAGCCCTTGATGTCAAAGCTGAACACCGAACCTGCGCCTCGAGCGCCGCCCTTCAACAGTTTTTGTGCCAGTGCATGGCTGGGGTGATCGGGCATCAGCGGATGGCCTACCCTGGACACCATGGAGTGAGCCACCAAGAAGTTCACCACTTTTTCGGTGTTGGCCAAGTGGCGCTCCATGCGCAGTGGCAAGGTTTCCATGCCCTGCAAAATCAACCAAGCCGAGTGCGGGCTCAGACAAGCCCCAAAGTCGCGCAAACCTTCTCGGCGCGCGCGCAGCAGGAACGCACCCACGGTGCTTTCCTCGGTGAAGACCATGTTGTGAAAGCCTTCGTAGGGCTCGGAGAGTTCTGGAAATTGGCCGCTGGCCTCCCAATCGAAAGAACCGCCATCGACCACCACGCCGCCAATGACCGTGCCATGGCCGCTCAAGAACTTGGTGGCCGAGTGGTAGACCAAATCCGCGCCCAAGGACAAAGGCTTTTGCAAATAGGGGGTGGTCAGGGTGGCGTCGACCAACAGCGGCACACCGTGCTCGTGTGCCAGCTGCGAAATGCTGGGAATGTCCAGCACATCCAGACCAGGGTTGCCCACCGTCTCGCCAAACAACAGCTTGGTGTTGGGCCTGATAGCGGCACGCCAGGCGTCGATGTCACCAGGCTTCACAAACGTGGTTTCGATGCCAAAGCGGCGCAGCGTGTAATGCAACAGGTTGTGCGAACCGCCATACAGCGCCGAGCTGGACACGATGTGCGAACCCGCGCCCATGAGCGTGGCGACACTCAGGTGCAAAGCGGCCTGGCCACTGGCGGTGGCGATGGCCCCAATGCCGCCTTCTAATGCCGCGATGCGCTGCTCAAACACCGCGGTGGTGGGGTTGCTGATGCGGCTGTAGACATGGCCAGGTCGTTCGAGGTTGAACAAAGCGGCGGCTTGGTCGGAGGACTCGAACACAAACGAGGTGGTCAGGTGAATGGGCACCGCACGAGCGCCAGTGGCGGGGTCAGGCTGGCTGCCCGCATGCAGGGCGAGCGTATCGAAATGGGGGTCGGCGTATCCAGTCATGGTGTTCTCGTTCATCCGGTGTACCAAACGCAGATTGTGGGCTATATTGAAAGCCAAGCCAAAAACAATGGCTGTGAGGAAACCACCATGAAAGTCAGCGACATCCTGCGCATCAAAGGCACCACGCTCTACACCACCACGCCGCTTGCCCCCTTGGCCGATGCAGTGAAAACCATGGCCGATCATGATTTGGGCTCCATGTTGGTGATGGACCATGGTGATTTGGTGGGCATCCTCACGTTTCGCGAAGTGATTCTGGCCCTGACCAACAACGGCGGTACCTTGGGGCAGACCACGGTGCGCGGGGCCATGGACGACCATCCCCTCACTTGTTCACCCGACACCGAGTTGGACGAGGTGCGCCGCATGATGTTGGAGCGCCATGCCCGCTACTTGCCCGTGCTCAGCAAACGCGAGCTCATGGGTGTGGTGAGTTTTTACGATGTGGCCAAGGCGGTGGTGGACAGCCAAAATTTCGAGAACCAAATGCTCAAGGCTTACATACGGGACTGGCCGGCGGAAGAAGGTGAGAAGGCCACTTAAGTCATTCATCCTATGTGGTTGGCCAAGCTTAATGCAGCTTGGCTTGCCCACTCAGCCATTCACGCAAGGCCAAATTCATGCGTGTTTGCCATCCTTGCCCCGATGCTTGGAACGCGTGAATGATGTCTTCATCAATGCGCAGGTTGATGTGACGTTTGGTGCTTGGCAGCGGAGGGCGACCTCTTTTGGATTTGAGAAGTTCTTGCGCCGATGTTTCACCCACAAGTTTTGAAAGCACCTCCCGCGCCGGGCGCGCATTCTCAAACCAGCCTTCATCCGCTTCTGGGTTGTCTGAGTCTGTCAATTCAGGGTTTGGTTTGCGCGGCATGACGGTTTCTTTCTCGTTGGTTGGCTCTTCGCAGGCTGATCACATGAATCACGCCACCCCTTGGTGTGAAGATCAGCATATGCAAGTGTTCTCCGATCCACCCCAAGGCCTGAAATCGATTTTCCGAATAGTCTTGGCGCTTATCTTGAGAAATCAAAGCGCTGTCCCATTCAAAATCCACTACCCGGGAAAAATCAAACCCCCGCAACAACAGATTGCGCTCAGATTTGCTGGGATGGAAGGAATAATGATTCAATTATTGTACCCACAAGATATCCGTGACCTGTTTGGCATGACAAAGTCAAAAAGTGTGGCGGATCAATCTGCAAAGGTAAAGTTGAATCAATGTGCGCTGATTACTTCGTTGAAGGACAAATACACCGCAACATGGTCACCCACATTCAGCAAAATGAGTCGATATTCGGGCCAAGGGTGCAAACCGCATCATTGCTCCGCAGGGCCAAGCCCTAGAGTGCCCCATTCAACGCCGAACAGCGATGACCACGCCACTTGCCCAATTCAACGTCGTGACGTGCCACTCACGCAATGAATACATTTTTTTCAGCAAGTTTTCCACTTTTTGGGCATGACCTTCAGGCCAGTTTGCTTGAGGCAGCATGTCATCGATCAGATAAATACCGCCGGGCTTGACCATAGATAAGGCTTCATCCAGTAGTCGGTATTTACCTGACCATGTGTCTGCAAAGATAAAGTCAAAGAATTGGTGTTTTGC
This sequence comes from Burkholderiales bacterium, assembly GCA_947381415.1. Taxonomy (GTDB): domain Bacteria; phylum Pseudomonadota; class Gammaproteobacteria; order Burkholderiales; family Burkholderiaceae_C; genus Limnohabitans. The sequence continues at coordinate 146,310 of CANCVB010000003.1, read as the reverse complement.
CTGTTGTAAAAATTCGTCGCCATCTGCGCAGACCACCTTAAGCCGAGGATCTTCGCCAAGATGCTGATTCAGAATGCTAAGGAGTTTGAAGTCATTGTCCACAGTGGTGAGAGTTGCCTTTTCATCCATGCCATCAAGGATCCAAGCCGTAGAAAGCCCTGTTCCCGACCCAAGTTCTAGAAAATTCCCGCCTGGTTTGCTCGCAGCCAAACTTCGCAACAGTGTGCAAGTAAGTGGATCTGATGCCATGGTGAAGCCCATCAATTGAGTGGCTTCGAAAAGACGTTGCACGACGCTGGGCCGAGTGAAATGTTGGTTGAGCATGATCATCCTTCCTTAGAAAGCCAAGCGTAGGTGCAGAAGATCTCATCCTTTACCCTGCACATTGCCTGTTAAAGCGATTGGACTTTGTGTATTCATAAAACTGCCCATCAGCAGCAAACAGATAGGCAATCTCTTGCAAATCTTGTTCCCGTGCGGTTCTCACAGTGATGGGCATATTCGGTCTCACTTGAAGAGACATTTTATATTTGCATATACATATTTTTAATCATTATTCAGTTTTAAATAGTACTTTAATGTAGTATTCGTGCCTTTCCAGACGGAGGACGAAGATGAAAGTATTGTTGGTGCGCCCTTGGTTGGTATTGACACTGTTGTTCTGCCTCACATTGAGTGCTTGTGGATACAACGAGTTTCAACGTTTGGATGAACAGGTTGATGCCGACGGCAAAGAAATCTTGAACCAGTACAAGCGCCGCAATGACCTCGTCCCGAGTTTGGTTGAAACCGTCAAAGGGGAAGCCAATTTTGAAAAAGACACCCTCACCAAAGTGATTGAGGCGCGCGCCAAAGCCAGCAGCATCCAAATCACCCCCGACACCCTCAACAACCCCGAGGCGATGAAATCATTTCAAGCCGCGCAAAACACCTTGGGTGGCGCCATTTCTCGCTTGATGGTGGTGTCCGAAAGATACCCCGCGCTCAGGGCCAACCAAAGCTTTGCCGACCTGCGTGTGCAATTGGAAGGGACTGAAAACCGCATCGCTTTGGCCAACAACCGCTATATCAAATCGGTCCAAAACTACAACGTCATGGTGCGCAGTTTCCCAAGCAACCTGACGGCCATGGCGATGGGCTACAAAACCAAAGAGGGTTTCACCGTTGACAACGAGGCAGAGATCAAAAAAGCCCCACGCATCGACTTTGGTCATCAATGAGCATGAAAAAATTCGTCGCCTTTGTCTTTGTGTTGGCTCACCTGATGGTGGGTGTGGTGTTTGCTGCCGCGCCCTTGCTGGTGCTACCGGACTACCACGCGCATGTCACCGATCTGGCCCATGTGCTGCCCTACGCGGAGCAGCAATTGCTGGAGAAAGAGCTCATCGCCTTTGAAGCCCAGCATGGCGCTCAAATTGGGGTATTGATCGTTGGAAGCACGCAACCCGAAGACATCACCGACTACACCCAGCGCGTGGCAGAACACTGGAAACTGGGTCGCCAAGGGATTGGTGACGGCTTGCTGTTAGTGGTTGCAACGAAAGACCGCCGCGTGCGAATCGCGCCCTACCGTGCATTGGAGTCGGCCATTCCGGATGTTTTGGCCAAACGCATCATTGACACGCAGATGGCACCCGCCTTTCGTCAAGGACAGTATGCAACGGGCTTGCGTGAAGCCTTGCAAAGTTTGCAGCAGGCCATTCTCGGTGGCGGCGGGTTGGAAATGGCCAACCCTGATACCTTTCAACAAAAATGGTGGTCTCAGATCAAAAAGTGGGGGACGGATGCCCTTTTTGGATTGCTTCTTGCCTTCTGGTTCTACGTTATTTTTTCGCTCATACGGAACTACCTTTCTCGATTTCTTTGGCCCTTGCCAGCCGCCTTGACGACAGCCCTTCTTGCAGGTGCTTTGTGTTACTGGTTCAGCGCCAACAAGTGGCTCAGTGCGCTTTTCATGGTGTTGGGGTATTTCTGCAGGGCAAAAATTCAAACCATTAAACAGTCCGGCAAGGGGGGTAACCAGCCTTTCTCCCTCAACATCGGTTCCGGTGCTGGCTCTGGCACCCGTTCTGGGGGAGGTGGCGACAGTGCCGGCGGCGGGGCTTCCGGGCGGTGGTGATGCGGCAGTGCCTTGCTCGGGGATAATCCTTCCATGAGCGGCAACACCTTCGGAACACTTTTCACCGTCACCAACTTTGGTGAATCCCACGGCCCAGCCATTGGCTGCGTGATTGACGGCTGCCCACCGGGCATGGCCTTGAGCGAGGCCGACATCCAGCACGACCTGGACCGTCGCCGCCCTGGCACCAGCCGGCATGTGACGCAACGCCAAGAACCTGACCAGGTGCAAATCCTCAGTGGCGTCTACCAAGGCGTGACCACTGGCACCCCTATTGCCCTGATGATTCAGAACACCGACCAGCGCAGCAAAGATTACAGCGACATCTTGCAAACCTTTCGGCCAGGACATGCCGATTACACCTACACCCAAAAATACGGCGTGCGCGACCCCCGTGGCGGTGGTCGCTCATCCGCCCGACTCACGGCACCCACGGTCGCTGCTGGCGCTGTGGCCAAAAAATGGCTGGCAGAGAAATTGGGCACGACTTTCATCGGATGCATGACGCAATTGGGTGAACACGCCATCGGTTTTGAAGACTGGGCCCATGTGCCGAACAACCCGTTTTATGCACCCGTGGCCGATGTGGCCTACCTTGAAGCCTATATGGACAGTTTGCGCAAAGCGGGTGACTCTTGCGGTGCACGCATCCGGGTGGTGGCGCGTGGCATGCCCGTCGGTTTGGGTCAGCCCATTTACGACCGCTTGGACGCCGACATCGCTTACGCCATGATGGGTTTGAACGCGGTCAAAGGCGTGGAGATGGGGGCGGGTTTTGCCAGCGTGGCACAACGTGGCTCCACCCATGGCGACAGCTTGACACCAAAGGGTTTTGCCAACAACAACGCTGGTGGCGTGTTGGGCGGCATCAGCACAGGTCAAGACTTGGAGGTGAGCATCGCCATCAAGCCCACCAGCTCCATCCTCACGCCGCGCGACAGCATAGACAGTGCGGGCCAAGCTGTTCAGGTGCAAACCAAGGGTCGCCACGACCCCTGCGTGGGCATTCGTGCCACGCCCATCGCCGAAGCCTTGCTGGCCCTGGTGGTGATGGACCATGCCCTGCGCCACCGCGCGCAGTGTGGCGATGTGCTGCCACCTGTGCACCCGATTCCCGCGCAACGCGGCGATTGAAGTCATGACAACAGACGCCGCGCCGCGTGTCTCGCGGCGTCAACTGGTGCCGTTTGCTGCGCTGTCGGCCAGTTACTTTGCCCACATTGGGTTTTTCAACCCCTATTTACCGTTATGGCTCAAGCACCTGGGTTTGAGCCTGTGGATGATTGGCCTGCTCACCTCCATGCAAGCCGTCACCCGCGTGTTTGCACCTTATCTGTGGGGATGGCTGAGTGACCGCAATGGCGAGCGCGTGCCATTGATGCGTTGGTGCGCGGGCATGGCTTTGTTGTGCTCGCTCGGGCTGTTGTTCAGCCCGTCGCCGTGGTGGTTGGCGGCCGTGTTGTTTTTGATGTTCACTCACACCAGCGCGATGATGCCCATGAGTGAAGCGGCCATGGCACATTTGGTCAGTCACCAAGGGGCCTTGGATGTGCGTCGTTATGGGCGTATTCGTTTGTGGGGGTCGGTCGGATTCTTGGTCACTGTGTTTGTGTCAGGCCATTGGTTTGAAGTGCATGGCATGGCAGACTTTCCTTTTTGGACGGTGCTCACGTTGGTGGCCATCAATGTGAGCGTGTGGAGTTTGCCCAATTTGCGCGAAGCAGCCCATGCGGTCAATGGCCAGATCGGATTTGGCAAGGTGCTGCGTAAACCGCAAACCCTGTGGTTTTTTGCCACCCTGTTTTTCCATGTGCTGTCACATGTGGCGATATATACATTCTTCTCCCTGTACTTGGATGAATTGGGCTACGGCAAAGACATGATTGGTGTGTTGTGGGCGATGTCGGTGATTGTCGAAATCATCGGCTTCTTCTCTCAGAGTCGCTGGTTGCACTGGTTGAGCTTGCCTGCTTGGCTGTGTGTCTGTACCGGTTTGATGGCCCTGCGCATGGGCTTGTCGGCTTGGTTCGGTCAGGTCCTGCCTGTGCTGCTATTGGCGCAATGTCTGCACGTGTTTACATTTGCGATTCAACACACGGTGTGTATCGCCTGGTTATCGCAGCATTTTCCAGGGCGCTTAAGGGGGCGGGGACAGGCTTTGTACGCGGTGATTGGCTATGGGTTCACAGGCGTGACGGGTGCATTAGGCGGTGCGGCAATCAGTACCCATTGGGGTTTGCAAAGCGTGTTCGTGGCCGCCATTCCTGTCTCATTGTTGGGGTTGTTGTGCGCTGTTGGATTGCTCAGGTCCTCGCGGCGTCACCTGCATAACTGAAACGCTTCACAATTTCTTTCCCCAAGTCTTGTCAATACGGGGGAAATTGCGTACATCTTCGCCAAGGAGATGTCATGCCTCATCCGCGCATCTTGATCATCGAAGACCACCCTTTGATGGCCGACGCCATAGCCGTGTCGGTGCACAGTTGTTTGCCACAAGCACAGTGCGTGTTGGCCTCCTCACTGCAATCTGCGTTAGCGCATTTATCGACGCCTACGCTTTGGGCCTTGGTGTTGGTGGATTTGAATTTGCCAGACTCTCAAGGCTTGCAAACCTTGGATGCAGTGTGTCAATGGCGAAGCCAAGGCGCCTTGTTGGTGCTTTCAGGCTTGCAGGATGCGGCGGTAGAGCAAGCATGTGTGGCCAATGGCGTGGTGTACGTCAGCAAGGCTTTGCCCTCGAGCCGGTTTGAGGCATCTTTGCTGAGTTCCTTACACCAAGTGCTAACCACTTCTGCATGGTCTATCGAAACCAAGCCCGAGCCGCTTCACAAGGGAATTCCCAGTTTGTCAAACCAGCAACGCTTGGTGTTGGCTTCGTTGTCAAAGGGGTGGACAAGCCAACACATCGCTGAGCATGTGCAATTGAGTGAAGCCACCGTGCGTAGCCACACGCGCGAAATTTTGCGCAAACTTGGCGTTGACAACCGCACCCAAGCCACCCAGTTGTACCTGCAATGGTTGCACCAAAACCTGGACCCAAGTTAGGCCAATGGCAAAGCACCACGTCGCCGCTGCATGCCTTGCTGTCATGGCATGGTGTCAAAGTGAAGCAGCACCACAGGTGCAGTTACCACCCTGGACCGAGATCCAGACTGTGGCAGAAGACTGCCCCTCTTGCGGTCCTGAAGCTATCTGGCAGCGCTTGCAACAAGGGGAAGGTAGCGCACTGGCCCGCGCTAACCAAGTCATCCCTGGGCAGACGGGTCAGCCGCATTGGGCTGGCTTTCGGTTGCGAGCCACGCCAGGCACGGCCACAAGCTATTGGCTGAGCCTGCAGTCGCCCACGTTGGACGATGCCCAATTGTGGTGGCGATACCCCTCAGGGGATTGGGTGGCGCAAGCGCAACTCCAACACACCCTGCCGCTGTCGTTTGGCAGTGGTTATTTGTTTGCTGTTTGGCCCATCGAGATCCCTTTTAACGGACACATCGATGTACTGGTACGGATACAAGGCGTGAACCGGGTGCAGTTCCCCTTGGTACTGCAAACCCCTGCAGAATATTTGCTGCAACAACAACGCTTGTGCTTGCTCATGGGTGCGGTGCTGGCCGTGCCTTGGGTGGTGGTGTTTTATGTGTTGACGGTGATGCGGTCATTTGCCAACCCCTCATTGCCCATTTTCTTGGCCATGGCTGTGTGCGAGACGGTAGGTGCATTTTGGATCAGTGGCCTGATGAATCTGTATTGGCCTTGGCTAGAGAGGGTGCAGGCTGCGTGGTTGGGCAGCATGGCTTATGTGTTGTTGATGGCTTTGAGTATCCACCATGCGCGTGCATTTTTACGTACCCCTGTGTATGACCCAAAGGTTGATCGGTTGCTACGGTGGGCGGCTTTTTGTGGGTGGCTGGCTTTGCCCGTTTGGGTGTTTTTTTTCAGCGCAGGTATGCGCCGTGCTTTGTTGTACGTGGGGACGTTCCATGCAGTCTGTTTGCTGTGGTTGGCGTGGCGCAATTTTTTGCGTTACAGGCGTGCATACATGGCCATGTATGTGGCGGTCTGGGTGGTGTATTTGGTGTCGGTTGTGGTGTACTGGTTGTTTCGCTGGTTTGAATGGCCGTTGGTCGTTAGCTTGGGTGCGCAGTTTGTGCAAGGCGCGGTGGTGGCAACCTTGCTGGGTTGGTCGGGGTGTTTGCAGGTGCTGCAACACCGCCATGCGCTGCAATTGCGCATAGATCGCAACACCGAACGAAGCCGTTTGTATGCCGCCGCCCAACATGATTTGTGGCAACCTTTGCAAAGCATGCAGCTTTATGCGCGGTCGCTGCGAGGCGCGCCACCGACGCAACAGGCACATTTGCTCCAAGGGCTGCAGTTGGCATCCTTGTATGTTGATGACTTCATGCACAGCTTGCGCTATTTGGCTGATGACAAAATTCATGTCTTGCATGACAGCCAGTACCAAGACTGCCCACTGGACAAGTTGCTGAACGAGGTGGTGACAGAGTTCATTCCTCATGCGCACATGCGCCAAGTTCAGTTGCGCTGCAGGACCGGGCCGCAGAGTGTGTGGGTGCATGTGCCTTCATTGCAGCGCATGGTGCGTAACCTGCTCTCGAATGCATTGCGTTATGGTGCCGCTGGCGGAAAAATTTTGCTGGGAACTCGCCAGCAAGGCGAACTGGTGTGGGTGTGGTGCATAGACAATGGCCAAGGCATGACACCCGAACAGGCAAACGCCTGCTTTCAGGCCTTTGCAGGTGGCCTCACGAATGACCATATTCCCCAAAGCTTGGGTTTGGGTTTGTACAGTGTCAAGCAATTGTCCTTACAAATGAACACCCCCTTGCGCTTACACACCAAGCCGGGCAAGGGCGTGGCCATAGGCATAGGCTTGCGGTTAACATCTTTCCGCAGCCAAGAAAGGAACCCGCCATGCCAGCCGCCTACATCATTGTCGACACCTTGATCACCAACGACGTGGAAATGGAAAAGTACAAGCTGTTGGCCAAGCCATTGGTCGAGCGCTTTGGCGGTGAATACTTGGCGCGCGGCGGGGCATTGGTGGTGAAAGAAGACCAGTTGTGGTCGCCCACGCGTTTGGTGCTGTTGCGGTTTCCTTCGATACTGCAAGCGCAAACTTTTTATGACTCTCCCGAGTACCAACAAATTTTGCCTATCAGCCAAGCCTGTACCAAGCGTAGCCTGGTGATCTTTGAAGGTTTGTAAGCGCCAAACCTTGCAGCGCTTCAGTCTCTGGGCCTGAAGCTAAAGACCAAGCGTGTGGGCACACTGCCATCCACATCGCGTGGCAAGATTTCCGTTTTACGCAACCCGTTGATGACAGCGTCATCCCAAGCCTTGTTGCCACTGGACTTGACCAAACTCACGTCCTCAATTTTTCCACTGGGATTGCAGGTGACTTCCACGTCCGCCGTGGGATTGCCCACCACGGTTTGCAGCAAAGTGTCTGGAAAGGTGATGTTGGGTTTGACTTTGGCGCGCAAGCGACCGATGTAACTGGCAGAGGGGCCACTGGGTTTTGCCGCGACGCCGGTATCCACCGGTGTACCCACCGAACCGGCCATGGATTGCAAGCGTTTGACCGCGGCTTGATGGCGAGCTTCGGCTTCTTTGGCTTCTTGTTTTTCTTTCGCCTTGCGTTTGTCTTCTTCTTCTTTCTCCGCTTTCAGCTTGGCTTTTTTCTCGTCTTGGGCGCGTTGTTTTTCTTCTGCTTGTCGTTTCTTCAAAGTATCGATGGCGATTTGTGGGTCTGCCACCGGTTTGGTGGTTTGCGCAGGTTGGGGGGGTGGGGGCGGTTCAGGTTCGGCTTGTGGTTCTGGCGGGGTGGGGGCTTCTGGGGCAGGCGGGGTCGCGGCCTTGGCTGCCACCGGTTGCGGAACGGCAGACCATAACTCGGCTTCCACACCCACGTCTTGGGGTTGTTGTGACCACAAGGTGCCCCAATTCAAGGCCAGCAGCAGCAAGGCATGCACAGCCACTGCCAACACCAAGGCGCGGCCGTTGCCACCGACTGGCGCAGGTGCAAATTCCAGGTGAGCGTCGCTGGTCCCCATCGTCTCGGTATCAATTGCTCAGTTGTACAGACAGGCCGACACGTTGCACCCCTGCACGTTGCAAGCTGTCCATGAGTTTCACCACATTTTCATAGGCGATTTGTTTGTCAGCGCTGATGACCACGGGAGTGGTTTCGTTACCGCCTTGCAGTTGCAAGGTCATGGCCGCGACGTTGTCCATGGTGGCGGCCTGTTTGACATCGGTGCCAGGCGCATGGGATGCGCTGCGTGATTTGACGGTGATGTTGAGTTTCTTGTCGATCTCCACCGTGATGACTTGAGCCGGCGCCGCACTGGCCTTGCCCACGGTGGGAATGTCGATCACGCTGGGGGTCATCAAAGGCGCGGTCACCATGAAGATGATGAGCAGGACCAACATCACATCGATGAAAGGCACCATGTTGATGTCGCTCATGGTGCGTCGTCGCATGCTGCGCGGAGTGGACGAAGGCATGGGCGTGACCTCGCTTTAGCGTGTCAGTGTGGTGGCTTGCGCGCCCACATTGCGTTGCAAGATATTGGAAAACTCTTCGATGAAGCTTTCAAGCCGGTTGGCAACGCGGTCAATGTCACGCGAGAAGCGGTTGAAAGCCAGGACAGCAGGAATCGCTGCAAACAAACCGATGGCGGTGGCCACCAAAGCTTCTGCAATGCCAGGCGCTACCTTGGCCAATGTGACTTGCTGCATTTGCGCCAAACCCGTGAATGCATGCATGATGCCCCACACGGTGCCAAACAAGCCCACGTAAGGGGAGACTGAGCCCACCGATGCCAGCATGGACAGGTTGGATTCAATCTCATCCATTTCGCGCTGCAAACTCGCACGCATGGCGCGTCGCGCGCCGTCCATCAGCAAGCCGCTGTCGGTGATGCGGCGTTCACGCAGTTTTTGGTATTCGCGCATGCCACTGGCAAAAATGCGTTCCATCGGCCCCGCCAGCTTGGCATTTTGTTGGGCGGCGGCAAACAACTCTTGCAGGCTTTTGCCAGACCAAAATTCGCGCTCAAAAGCATCGTTCAACCGCCGCACATCGCTCAGAGACAAGAGCTTGCGAAAAATTGCTGTCCAACTCAGCAAGGACACCAACAGCAATAAAAGGACAACGGCTTGTACCACCCAACTGGCATTGAGCAACAAGTGAACAATGGAAAACTCTTGGTTCATAACAAACGCTCCAAAACAGACGAGGGAATGCGCTCAGGCTTGAGGCTGGCAGCTTGAACCCAACCAATGCGAATCGTACCTTCACACAGCAGCATCGGTGTCTCAGCGCTTCGCCAAGCTTGTTGGGCAATCACCAAGCTCGAGCGGCCTTTGCTCAGCAAGCTGGCATTGACAGTTAACAAGTCATCCAGTTGTGCGGGCTTGTGGTATTTGAGTTGGGTCTCAACCACCACAAACATGCCCCCCGTGGCTTCGCGCAAAGCTTGCTGCTCGACGCCCAAATGGCGCAACCACTCGGTGCGGGCACGTTCAAAAAACTTCAAATAGTTGGCATAAAACACAATGCCACCTGCATCGGTGTCTTCCCAGTAGACACGCACGGGAAATTCAAAACTCATGCGTTCTCCAGGCAATGTTGGATACGCGCAGCGGCAGTGTGCAAGTCCTGCAATGACGAGGCTGTGGAAAAGCGCACATAGTCACCAGGTGCTTGAATGCCAAAGTCGCGTCCCGGCGTGACTGCCACGTGGGCGTGTTGCATCAGGTGTTCCGCAAAGGCCCAACTGTCTTTCAGGCCCAGGCGACGACAAGCGTCGCGGCAATCAGCCCAAGCGTAAAACGCGCCGTCTGGCATGACAGGCACGCTTAAACCCATGGCATTGAGCAAGGGAATGAAATTGTCTCGTCTGGCCTTAAAGGCTGTGCGGCGTTCCTCGTAAACCGCCAGGCTCTCGGGTTCAAAGCAGGCCAAGGCGGCATACTGCGACACGGTGCTGGGGCAAATGAACAGGTTTTGCGCCAAGCGTTCCATCACTGGCACCAGCGTATCGGGCACCACCAACCAACCCAGTCGCCAACCCGTCATATTGAAGTATTTGGAAAAACTGTTGATGCTGATGATCTGATCGTCAATCGCCAATGCGGTTTGCGCAAAGGCATCGTCATAACTCAGCCCCAAATAAATCTCGTCCACCAAGGTGATGCCACCTTGGTGTTGAACCACCTGGTGTATGTCGGCGAGTTCTGCGGCCGCCACCGAGGTGCCCGTCGGGTTGGAAGGGGAGGCCAACAACACCCCTCGGGTGTGCTTGCCCCAGTGGGATTGCACTTGGGCCGCCGTGAGTTGAAAGCGTTGCGCGGCATCCGTGGGCAAAAGCACCGCAGTACCATGGGCGGCGCTGACGAAATGGCGGTTGCAGGGGTAGCTGGGGTCGGGCATCATCACCTCGTCACCCTCTTCGATCAAGGCCATACAGGCCAACAACAATGCCCCTGATGCGCCGGCGGTAACGACGATGCGCCGCGCCGGGACTTGAACCCCAAAGCGGGAACCATACCAAGCGCTGATGCGCTCGCGCAAGGCATCTAAACCCAAGGCATGGGTGTACTGTGTGCGGCCTGCATGAATGGCACGCTCTGCGGCAGCTTGCACCAAAGGCGGTGCAGTGAAATCAGGCTCGCCAATGTTCAGAAACACCATCGGATGGTCGGTGTGCTTCACCTCGTTGGCAATGCGGTGTGCGGCCTTGGCCATCTCCATCACATAGAAGGGCTCAATGCGTTGGGCACGTTGGGTAATGCGCATGCTTATTCTGTGGCAGCAGGTGGAATATCGGTGGCAGGGGTTTTGCGGTCCGCCTCTACTTCGGGGGCACGCAATTGCAGCGCCAACAGGTTCAGCACGGCATTGACATATTTGTGGCCATCGGTGCCGCCAAACTCTTTGGCCAAGTCAATGCACTCGTTGAGCACCACGCGCCAAGGGATGTCGATGCAGTGTTGCAATTCATACGCGCCTATCCACAACACCGCATGCTCAATGGGAGAGAGTTCGGTCAATGGACGGTCTAACAAGGGCAGAATGAGGGCGTCAAGGGCCGCCGCATGCTGAGCACAGCCATGCAGCAAGGCATCAAAATGCACGGCATCGGCTTTGTGAAAACCACTGAGGTCGCGGGTAAAGCTGTCTACCTCGTCGGCCGGGTTGCCGCCCACCATGAATTGGTACAAGGCTTGCAAAGCAAAACCGCGTGCGCGGGTTCGCGCGGCGCGTGCACTGGCTCGTCGCAAGTTGTGATCGGTCATGACAGGCTTTGCATCAAAAGCGCCATTTCCACCGCTACCCGTGCCGCATCGCGACCCTTGTCGGTTTGGCGTGCCACCGCTTGCGGCAGGTTTTCCGTGGTGAGAATGGCGTTGGCAATGGGTAAGCCATGGTCCAAGGCCAACTGAGTGATGGCTGCACCCGATTCATTGGCCACCAATTCAAAGTGGTAGGTCTCACCACGAATGATGCAGCCCAAAGCGATGAGCGCATCGAACCGCTGGGTCTGCGCCAAGGCTTGCAAAGCCAGTGGCACCTCCAATGCACCAGGTACGTGCACATGGTGGATGTGGTCAACGTTGACTTTGAGCGACTGGAGTTCAGCCAAGCAGGCCTGTGCCAATGCATGGGTGATGTCTGGGTTGAATCGAGCTTGCACAATGCCAATGTGCAATTTACTGCCATCCATGTCGGAACGAGTAGCGCTTAAATCAGGGTGGTGCATGTCATTCCTTGGAGAGGTAGCCGGTGATTTCGAGGCCATAGCCCGTCATGCTGGGCATGCGTCTAGGGTTGCCCATGAGGCGCATTTTGTGCAAGCCGCAGTCGCGCAAAATTTGGGCACCAATGCCATAGGTGCGCAAGTCCATGCGCCCCCTTTCGGGTGCTTGCGCCGATCGCGCCACCCCTTCAAATTGCGCCAACAGTTGTTCGCCACTTTCGCCACAGTTAAGCAGCACCACCACGCCAGTGCCCTCTTGCGCGACACGCGCCAAAGCCGCATCCAATGACCATGAGTGCATGTTGCGATGTGGTTCTAGAGCATCCAGCACCGACAAGGGTTCGTGCACGCGAGCCAATACCGATTGCTCTGGCGTCCAACTGCCGCGCACCAAGGCCAGATGCACGCTGTCGCTGGGAAGGTCTTTGTAGGCATTGGCCGTGAATTCGCCATGCGCGGTATGCAGTGGTCGGCTGCTGATTTTTTTGACCAAGGATTCGGTGCGACTGCGGTACTCAATCACGTCTGCGATGGTGCCAATTTTCACGCCATGCGCTGCCGCAAACACCATCAAATCAGGCAGACGCGCCATGGTGCCGTCGTCCTTCATGATTTCGCAAATCACCGCAGCAGGTGTACAACCCGCCATGGCTGCCAAGTCGCAACCCGCTTCCGTATGGCCAGCGCGCATCAACACACCGCCATCCACGGCTTGCAGAGGAAAAATGTGGCCCGGTTGCACCAAGTCACTGGCCTGGGTGTTGGGGGCTACCGCCACTTGCACCGTGCGTGCGCGGTCTGCGGCAGAAATGCCTGTGGTCACGCCTTGTGCGGCTTCAATCGACACGGTGAACGCGGTGCTGTAGACCGTGCCATTGCGTTCAACCATGGGGGGCAATTTCAGGAATTCACAGCGTTGGCGCGTCAGGGTGAGACAAATCAAGCCACGCCCAAAGCGCGCCATGAAATTGATGGCTTCAGGCGTGACATGGTCAGCCGCCAGCACCAAGTCGCCTTCGTTTTCGCGGTCTTCTTCGTCCACCAAGATGACCATGCGACCTGCCTTCATATCGGCCACGATGTCAGCCAAAGGGGAAATGGCAACCGGCGTAGTGGGGGATGTCATGGCTGGGCTTTCATAGAGGTGTCTAGGCTGAGCATGCGTTCTACATAGCGCGCCACGGTGTCGATTTCGAGGTTGACCGTGCTGTTTTGTTGCAAATGCCCAAGAGAGGTGTTGTCGATGGTGTGGGGTATCAGGTTGATGTCAACCAAACAACCTTGGCCAGTGTCTTCAATACGGTTGACCGTCAAACTCACGCCATTGACGGTGACAGAGCCTTTGTAGGCCAGGTATTTGGCCAGATTGGACGGAGCGAGCACTTGCAGCAGCCAGCTTTCACCGATTTGTACAAATCGGTTAACCACGCCCATGCCATCCACATGGCCTGAGACGATATGCCCGCCAAGGCGGTCATTGGCGCGCAGGGCCTTTTCCAAATTCACAACCGTGCCGACCTTGTCAAGACCCGCCGTCTTGGCCAGTGATTCAGCAGAAATATCAATGGTGAACAGGTTTTGCGAGACGTTGAAGCTGGTGACGGTCATGCAAGCACCGTTCAGAGCGATGCTGTCACCAAGGCCCACATCATCCAGGTAATGCGCAGGTGTGCTTATCTCAAGGCGTTTGCCATGATCCAAAGAACGACCCAGGTCGTGTACGGCGGCGATGCGCCCCACGCCGGTGATGATGCCGGTGAACATAGGTGTATTTTGGCAGATCAGCGGCGCGGTCTGAGCAAGACGCGTAAATCAGCCCCCACACGGGTGTGGCTGATGAAATGCCAAGCCTGTGTCTGGGCAAGTTCTTCCAGGGGCGGCAAGGCTGCCATTGGTTGACCAGGCCCGGTCAACGTGGGTGCCAGATAGACCAATAATTCATCGACCAAACCAGCATTCAGCAAGGATCCATTCAGTTTGTGCCCAGCTTCGATATGCACCTCGTTGTAAGCGCGCCGCCCCATGTCTTGCACCATGGCGGTCAAGTCCACCTTGCCGCCAGCGTCTGGCAGACACACCAGTTCAGCGCCTCGGCGCAAGAGTGCATCTTCTTGGGACGCATGACGTTCGGCGTGGTAAATCACGACTTTTCGCGGCGTGTCCCACAAGCGCGCACCAAGGGGTGTTTGCAAACGCGAATCCACCAGCAAAAGAGCAGGTTGGCGTGGGGTATTGACGCCACGAACATTGAGTTGGGGGTTGTCTTGCAACACAGTGCCGATGCCACTCAGCAGTGCGCAGGCACGCGCGCGCCAGTGGTGGCCATCCAAACGCGCTTCCTGGGAAGTGATCCATTGGCTTTGACCGTTGCGCAAAGCGGTCTGACCGTCCAGCGACTGCGCCGTCTTCATGCGCAGCCACGGCGCGCCATGTTGCATGCGTTTGAGAAAACCGATATTTAGTTCGCTGGCTTCGTCGGCACCCAGACCTACATTCACTCCGATGCCTGCGGCACGCAAGCGCGCCAAACCCAAACCGGCGACTTGCGGGTTGGGGTCTTGAATGCTCACCACAACTTGGGCAATGCCCGCCGCAATCAGCGCATCGCAGCACGGCCCAGTGCGACCGTGGTGGGCGCAGGGTTCTAGCGTGACATAAGCGGTTGCGCCTTGCACGGTGTGCCCTCTGGCTTGCGCATCGCGCAGCGCCATGATTTCGGCATGGGCAAGGCCAGCAGCTTGGGTATGTCCCTCACCCAAGACCCGTCCATCAGCCGAGACAAGCACACAACCCACGCGAGGATTGGGCGTGGTGATGTACATGGCTTGGTTGGCCAGGGCCAAAGCCCGTTGGAGGTGCGCTGAATCGCTTGTAGGGGTTGACATCACAGTGGGATTATCCGCGCTGTTTCATCGGAACCCCCAACATTGGGCGCTGCCCAGGCTTGCGTTTTGTACGCCTTGCGCACCAGCGCTGTTCAGCGTCAAACTGCCACAGGCATCTTGCGCTTGTCCGCCCACGGGCACGGCTGTCAGGACATATGAAGTGGTGTCCGTGTGCTTCAGTTGTAAGCGGTAGCGTAATTCAGGGGTTTGCCAAACAGCATCGGGCAGGGTGCTGGGGTAACTGTTGGTCATACTGGCTTGCCGTTCCAACCAATGGGCTGTTTTCACCAAGGCAAGCTTGGCCAATGTGCGCTGACTTCGCGACAGGCTGTGTTGATAGTTTGGCAAGGCCATGCTGCCGAGAATGGCCACGATCGCCATCACGCAAAGCAATTCCAAGAGGGTAAAGCCTTGCCCATGCGATGTCATGGCGTCAACGGCAACAGTCGAAGCAAGTCATTCAAGGCCATCGGTGAACCTTGCATGACTGGCGTGTTGGGGCTTGGGTGCCACAGGGCTTGCCATGCAGAGACGGGACCCGTCTCACCGTCGCGCGTCACGACCGTGATGCGGTAGAGAAACAGCCCATCACCAGATGACTGCGTAGACCAAGGCCATATCTCTACCCAGTAGACACTGCGCTGGTCGGTCAATTTTTGCGCCTGTTCAATGCGAGAAAGCCAAGGGGCCAATTGCGCATTGTCAGCGCCCAGCGGTCGACAAATACCTGTGTCGCACCCTTGTAAACCCAGCCGCGACTGCAGGGTCTGCCACTCTTGCAGGGTGTGTGGGAAAAATGCGTGTGTGGCGTTGGCCGCACCCATGTGATGCCGTGTATCGGTTTCAGTGCGTCGAATATCTTCTACCGCCATGCGAATGGCATTGAATGCGTCTTGCTTCAATTGCCACCGAAGCGCGGCGCTTCGACCGAGGGCCTGTGACATAGCCAAACTGCGCCACTCTGCCATGACCAACACACTGCACAAGCAAGACAGCAGCATCACCACAGGTAAAGCCAGGCCTTGTTGGGCAGTCATGGTTGGTGGTGGCGCAAGAACGCCACCCCTCGCCATGTCAAGGCCGTTGAGCCTAATGTCTGCCCTGTGCTGCATGACTGACTGGGCTTTAGTGGGTACTCGCTGGCAATGCGCGTTTGCAAACACACTTGTACGCCGCGAACCGCTTGCCAGTCTGTCACGGTTGCGGCAGTGCGCCATTGCATTGACGCTTCTGACCCCGACAGTGCTTGTGCATAGAGGAAACCCACTTGGGAAATGTTGTCGACCAAAGCTTGGTAACTGGTGTTGCTGCGAAGGCTGTCTTTGCAGCTGAGCTCGTTTTTACTGCTTCGCTTGAAGTCGTCTTGTAGCCACATGCCTGTGGCGGCTTGGTGTCCTTGGCAATCTGCAGGCGTAAGGCGGGTAGGGTGCGTTAAAGACAAGGTGTTGTCAGTGCCTTGGAGGGCAAGGCTTGGTGAAAGCAAACTAGCTTTGCTTTGTGCATCCCACTGAACCGAGGGAGCACCTGCTCTTGCGACCCGCTCTTGCAACAATGTCAGCGCCCACCCCATTCGTTCTTGCAGTTCAGCCCTGCTTTGCAAGAATTGGTGATTGTTTTGCACCCAAGCGAATGCCGCAAATGCCGCCGTGATGACCCACGCAGACATCAGCATGCCTGCCAAGGTTTGCACCAATGCCATGCCTTGTTGCGCAGCACCATGTCGATGGGTCATAAGGTCCAGCTGGTTTGCCAGCATCGGTGGCGTGCCGGGCAAGCACTGGCATTGACGTGGGCATCATCTGCCGACAAGGCTGTCATTGGCCAAGCCATCAGCAATTGCGCTTGCGCAAACGCCGTGGTGCTGAGCTGGGTTTGTGCCCCTGGCAAGCGCAATTGCACCGCGGTTTGCCAAGCGTACAAGTCCGACTCAGCCCATTGGACGGGTGTGCAAGCCTGACTTTGGCAGTCGGTGGCGGGCATCACTTGACCCCGTTGCAATTGGTAGGCCGTTGCCGCTTGCGGATTGATTTGCATACGCTCCCACAGGTCTTGACCCAAGGCCACAGCTGTTTGCAGCGCCCATGCGTCTCGTTGGGCTTGCAGGACGCTCAGTTGCAGGGTCAACAAACCCAAGCACAGCAGATTCAACACCATCAATGCCGCCAATGCATCAAGGGTAGAAAAGCCAGCGCTGTTTTTTCTTGGCGTGATCATGTGCAGCTGCTTCCCTTCACCATCCGCAGCCGTCCCGCTGTATTGATGCATATCACGCGCGCATTCGCTGTTGACAAACTTCGTTTGGCTTGAAACACCACTTTGAGGCCACCCACTGCTGGCTCTCCTGACGCGTTGATGTCTAGGCTGTTTTGCGCTGGGCTGATGGTGACCAACACCTCACCCGCCAGCGTGGTTTGCCATAGCAGCGGTGCTTGGTTGATTTTTTTGAGCAGTTGCCAGCCGCAACGCCAGTCACCCGTGGCCAAGGGAAGGGGTTGGCAGTCATTTAAACGCTGCAAACGTACTGCTTGTCCTGTGCGTATGGCCTGTAAGCGTGCGCCTTGCAAATCGGCACTCCACGACTGCGTCACCGTCTCGACCTGCAGTCGCCACAGGTAGTGCTGCAACCATGGGCTCGCCCCCACCAGCAAGGTAGTCACGAGACCCATGACAGCCAACAGCTCCAAGAGTGTGAAGCCTAGGTGGCGTGATGCAGGGCGCGCAGGTGGATGAGGGTTTTGCATGAGCGCCATCATGCAGCGGCGAAGGCCGCTAAGTGTGTGCGCTACGCACCTGAAATCAGTGATTGCTGAACGAACGACTTAGCGACGAAATTCGTCCACCAAGGTTTTGAACTCGTCCACATCCTCAAAGCTGCGGTACACACTGGCAAAGCGCACATAGGCCACTTTGTCGAGTTTTTTGAGTTCGCGCATGACCAACTCGCCAATGCGGTTCGAGGCCACCTCGCGCTGCCCCAGGGTGAGCAGCTTGTCTTCGATGCGCTCAATCGCCAAGTCCACTTGCTCGGTGCTGACCGGGCGTTTGCGCAGCGCAAGCGAGAGCGATGCTTGCAATTTGCGTCGGTCGTACTCGATGCGGCGGCCGTCTTTTTTCACCACAGCGGGGTAGCTCACATCGGGGCGCTCGTAGGTGGTGAAGCGTTTTTCGCAGTGGCTGCAAGAGCGGCGGCGGCGAATCGAATCGCCTTCTTCGGACATGCGGGTCTCCATCACCTGGGTCTCCACATGGCCGCAAAAAGGACATTTCATGACGGCTTATCCGTAGACCGGGAAGCGGCTGGT
The DNA here is from genome assembly GCA_947381415.1 of Burkholderiales bacterium. Lineage (GTDB taxonomy): Bacteria > Pseudomonadota > Gammaproteobacteria > Burkholderiales > Burkholderiaceae_C > Limnohabitans. The sequence continues at coordinate 128,219 of CANCVB010000003.1, read as the reverse complement.
CAAGGCGTGCACCTTGGCACGCACTGCCGCGATATGTGCTTCGTCATGCGGGTTGTCCAGCACGTCGGCAATCAGGTGGGCTGTGGCACGCGCTTCTTCTTCCTTGAAACCACGGGTGGTCATGGCCGGGGTGCCAATGCGCACACCGCTGGTGACCATGGGTTTCTCGGGGTCGTTGGGAATGGCGTTTTTGTTGATGGTCATGTGCGCCGAACCCAGGGCTGCTTCCGCCACCTTGCCGGTGATGTTTTTCGAGCGCAAATCGACCAGCATGACGTGGCTTTGAGTGCCACCGCTCACGATGCGCAGGCCGCGCTCGGTCAGGGTTTGGGCCACCACTTGGGCGTTCTTGATCACCTGGGCCTGATAAGCCTTGAAATCGGGTTGCAGGGCTTCTTTGAAGGCCACGGCTTTGGCCGCGATCACATGCATCAAGGGGCCGCCTTGCAGGCCGGGGAAGACGGCGCTGTTGATGGCTTTTTCGTGCTCGGCCTTCATCAAAATGATGCCACCACGCGGACCGCGCAAGCTCTTGTGGGTGGTCGAGGTGACCACATCGGCGTGGGGCACGGGGTTGGGGTATACACCCGCTGCAATCAAGCCGGCGTAATGCGCCATGTCGACCAAGAAGATGGCGCCAATCTCTTTGGCCACTTTGGCAAAGCGTGCAAAGTCGATGTGCAAGCTATAGGCCGATGCGCCGGCAATGATGAGTTTGGGCTTGGTGGCGCGGGCCTTGGCTTCCATGGCGTCGTAATCGATTTCTTCTTTGGCGTTCAAGCCATAGCTTTCCACCTTGAACCACTTGCCCGACAGGTTCAAGGGCATGCCGTGTGTCAGGTGACCGCCTTCAGCCAGGCTCATGCCCATGATGGTGTCGCCAGGTGTCAAAAAGGCCAAAAACACCGCCTGATTGGCCGATGCGCCGCAATGCGGTTGCACATTGGCGGCCTGGGCGCCGAAAATTTGCTTCACCCGCTCGATGGCGAGTTGCTCGGCCACATCCACGTTTTCACAACCACCGTAGTAACGCTTGCCGGGGTAACCCTCGGCATATTTGTTGGTCAGTTGCGAGCCTTGGGCGGCCATGACCGCAGGTGAGGCGTAGTTCTCGCTGGCGATCAGTTCAATGTGGTGTTCTTGGCGGGCGTTCTCCGCTTGGATGGCGGCCCAAAGTTCGGGGTCGGCTTGCTCGACCAAGTGGTTGCGGTGGTACATGGGTGAAATTTCCTATTCGGAGGGTTGGTTGTCAAAGGTGGCTAATTGCTTGGCTTTGTCCCATAGCTTTTGTAATCCCTGTTTCTCTGTGTCAACAGGTTTGGCAGTCATGACCGGCACGATATGTCCCAGCGCAACTTCTTGCAGGCGGTGTTGTTCAGCCAAGACCTTGACGGTATAGCCCCCGTCTTCGCCGCTGTTGGCTGCACCCACATATTGGCGCAGTCCGGCTTCGACCGATCCATTTCGTGCAATGGATTCTTTCAACACTTCCACGCCTACGCGCAAATTGGCAATCGGGTCAAAGGCCGCCAAATCGCCGCCAAAGTCTTCGTATTTGTCGCTGTGTACTTTGGTGCGTACTTGCATGAGGCCTTGCGCACCCACGGTACTTTGGGCGAAGGGGTTAAAGCTTGATTCGATGGCCATGACAGCCAAGATAAGGGTCGGGTCAAGCCGATTGCGTGGTCCTAACTCAAAAGCTTCAACCACCAAGGCGCTGATGGGCTCAGGCGCAACGCGGTATTTGCGGCTGAGCCACATGGCGATATTGGCTTGGTCATGGGGCAGGTCACGCGGGTCGGCGGCTGTGGCGCGGTCGACCGCATCTGCATTGCTGTCAAAGCTGATGTCAATATCGTGGCGGGTTTGCAGCCAGTCGATCAGCTCTACCTCAGCGGCAGAGCGCAGATCGGGTTGGGTACCAAACAGGACCATGGCGCAAAAAACACCTAAGCCCAGCAAAGCCAAGCCACTGTGGGTGATCAGAAAAAAACCATCGCCCACGTCCGAGATAAAAATTCGCAAGGCTTGGCGAAAGGATTCATAAAGTGACATGGACGCATTTTAAGCTTGCCCCTTGCGCCCTGTCACAATAGCTGTTTTGGCCCTGGGATGGGCTTAACCAACCATTCAAAACACTGTGACCACGTCTTCTGACAGCAACCCCGACCTGCCCACTTTAGATGCCCTGACTGCTGGCGCACTGACCGCCCCCACCTCAGGCGAGCGATCTGCGCGCCTGCGTGACTGGTTGGCCACCGATCCGTCGCCCGAACAGATGCAGCAAGTACTCAAAGAAATGAGCGCGCGTGACAAGGGGGCTGCCAAGCCTTTGCGCGAAAAACTTGACGACATCAAACGTGCCAAAACGCAAGACACCTTGGCCCAAGAATGGGCAGATAAAGCGCAACTTTTGTTGCAGTCCAGCCCCTTCAAAGTCGTCGATGCGATGGCATGGCAAAGGGATGCAGCCAAAGCGGGTGCGCCCTTGTCACGTGAGCCTTTGACGAGTCTGCGCCAGGCCCTGTCGGAGCGCATCAAACATGTGGAAGAACTTGAACACCGAGCCCAAGTTCAACGCGAAACAGCCCTGCTGCTGACGCAACGCATCGAAGTCTTGTCAACCAAGCTGTGGCAAGAAGCCTTGGAGCAACAAACCGCTTTGCAAGCGGACTTAAAGCGCTTGCACAACGAATTTGAAGCCTTGCAAAGCGATGCCCATTGGCCCAGTGTCGACCCCAAATACCCTTCATTGGTCTCAGAAACCACGCAACACATGCCTTTGGTCTGGGAGGCTTTCTCTGCTGCCTTGGCGCAAACCCTAGCTGCTGCGCAAGACCCCAGTGTGCCTTTACCCGCCGTACCTGCTTGGGCGGATCAGCTACGTCAATCCCGTGGTGAAAATGTGGCGACTCCCCCCCTTGCCGTGGCCAAGCCCAAGCCTGAGGTTTCTCCACCCAGTCAGGTCGCCATACAAGTGCCTGCCATGTTGCAACAGCTTGAAAAAGAGGTGGCGTTGGGGCACAGCAAGGCCATGTCCAGTGCCGCTGCGCAACTGCGTGCGGCACTCAAGACCAAAGGCTTGCAGCTAGAACCTGCTTTGTCGCAACAGGTGCAAACCGCTTTGGCCACAGCCGCTGAATTGGAGGGGTGGCAACGCAAGCATGCGGATGAGATTCGATTGCAACTGGTCACCAAAGCCGAAGCCTTGTTGCAACCGCCGCCCAACCAGCCGGCGCCAGACGCTACTGCGCAAGTGCAAAGCGAAGAGGCTGTTGCGCAAGAGGGCGCTGCCTTGGCGGTCGAAGCCACCCCTGTCGACTACAGCCAGTGGGTGCCTGCGGTTGGCGGGCGCAAATTGCAAGACAACTTGCGTCAGTTGAGGGAAGAGTGGAAAAAAACCGATCAAGGTGGCTTGCCCAACCACGGGCTGTGGAAACGTTTTGACCAAGCATGTAACCGAGCCTATCCTTTTGTGCAGGCGTGGTTGGAAAAAGCCAAGGCTGAAAGTGCCGCCCACAAAGAAGGGCGATTGGCCTTGTTGGCCGAAGTGGCCGCATGGACACAGGCCCACCAAAGCAACACCGATTGGAAAACCCAAGCGCGTGATTTGCATCAATTTTCCGAGCGTTGGCGCAACAGTGGCCACCTCAGCGAAAAGGCGTTTGCCGACATGCAAACCCAGTGGAAAACCGCCATCAAAGCAGCGCACGCCGCTTTGGAGCTTGCGCAAACCCAAAGCATTTCGCTGCGCCGAGCCATGATCGAAGAAGCCAAGGCCCTGGGTGAAGCGCCCCAACTGCGCATAGATGCCGTCAAAGCCTTGCAACAACGTTGGCAAGCCGAGTCGCAGGCGGTACCTGTTGATCGCAAACTTGCACAAAAGCTGTGGGACGCATTTCGTCAACCCTTGGACGAGGCGTTCAGTCGCAAAACCCAGTCTCGCCATGCCCCACCCACCCACGACCTGTCCGAGCATGACAAGGCTGTGATCGCTGCAGCTGAGGCGCTGGAAAAAGCCATCGCGCAGGGCGATGCGACGGGCATTCGCCAAGCCATGGCGCATGTGCAGGCGGTTTCTGCAAACCAGCAAACCGCAGTGGCAGCCACGCCTGAACCCACCTTGCCTGCAATCACAGAAGAACCCCCAGCAGCCGACCCTGTGCAAGACCCCCCCCTTGAAGCGCCCAAGCCTGTTGCTGTTGCCAAAAAAGTGGTGGCTGTTCGCGGCGATGACAGGCCTGGTCAAAAGAAAACCGAACCCACACCCATGGGTCGTTCGGGTGACAAGGCGGGTGCCCGCCGCCCCGATCGTGGTGACGCCCACAACCGACGCACACCTGACGCTTCGCGCCCAGGGTATCGCGACAAACCTGCTTTTGAAGCTCGTGGTCCGCGCTTGGGAGATACCGCCTTTCGCGCGCAACGACACGCACTTGAACAAGCAGACATGGCCTTGCGCAAGCTTGCGATGCAAGCCCATGGTGAAACTTTGGTGCATGTGTTGGGTGCCTGGCAACATCGCCAGCCCGATCAATTGCCGCCCGCCAAGGAGTTGGGCGCGCGCCTAACTGCGCAGCAACGACAGGATTGGGTCAAAGCCTTGCAAACCTCGCCACAAGGCTCGGGCGAGCAGGCATTGTTGCGTTTGGAAATTGCGGCCGAGGTACCAACGCCTGCGGCTTATGTGGATGCGCGGCGCATGCTGCAACTTCAGTTGCTGACCAAGCGAAATGACGCTGGGCCCGCCCAAACCTGGGCCCATGACATCGCACAGGTACTGGCTACTCCTCACGGGGAAGAAAGCGCCAAACGGGTACAAGCGGTGCTTAAAGTGCTGCTGAAAAAATAACTGTTTCAGTCTGTGTTAGCCCAGCACGGCTGAGCGAGAAAAGCCTCGACCGCTTTGCCATGTCAGCCACTGTGCCCGAGCAGGCATGGCGCTGGCATCCCAGTCGCTGAGCACCAAGCGTTGATGTTGCGATGACAACACATGCAAGGCCGCTTGGTGGGTATGACCGTGTACCAACACACTGGCGTTGTGCTGTTGCAAAAGTTGCAAAGCGGCTGCATCGTCGACATCTATCCAAACGCTTTGAGACTGCTTCAAGGCTTCACTTTGTGCCCGCATGTCTCGCGCAATCGTGAGCCGGTCGGCCAAGGGCTGAGACAAAAACTTGGTTTGCCAAGCTTGCGATCTGACTTTTTGTCGAAATGCTTGGTAGGCGGTGTCGGCAATGCACAGTGCGTCGCCATGGCTTAAGAGCCATCGCCCCTGGGACGTTTCTAAAACGCAAGGGTCTTGCAGGGTTTGCATGCCGCTTGCATGGGCTGCTTGTCTGCCCCATAGGAAGTCTCTGTTGCCGACCATCCAAAACACCGGTAACCGCTTGGCCACCTGCTGCAATACCTCACAACATTGGCGCTCAAACACGCCCTCCGGCGCATCCAATATATCGTCACCTACCCACACCTCAAACAGATCGCCCAAGATAAACAAGGCATCGGTATCGAGCCTTTGCATGGCAGATTGCCAAACCTCAAATGTTGCGGTTTGGCTCGGTTGAAGATGCAAGTCGGAAATAAATGTCAGCTTGTGCCAAGGGCTGACATTGACACTGGCAAGAGGGGCGGCCAGGTCAGGCTTCATACAGAAGTGACTGCCTGCGTCAAAGTGTCAGGCCAGTTGCACGGCTTTTTCGATGATCACATCCTCTTTAGGAACATCGTCGTGAAAGCCTTTACGCCCTGTTTTTACTTTGCAAATGGCGTCTACCACGTCGGTGCCGCTGATGACTTTGCCAAACACCGCATAGCCCCAGCCACTGCCTGTAGGGGCTGTGTGGTTGAGAAAATCGTTGTCTTTCACATTGATGAAAAACTGCGATGTCGCTGAATGGGGGTCGCTGGTACGCGCCATGGCAACGGTGTAACAGTCGTTGACCAAGCCATTGTGGGCTTCATTTTCCAATTTCTCGCCGGTCTTTTTTTCTTTCATACCAACCGACATGCCACCACCTTGCACCATAAAGCCGGGAATCACACGGTGAAAAATCGTTTGGTCGTAATGGCCACTGTCAACATACGCCAAAAAATTGGCCACTGTTTTGGGAGCCTTTTCGGCATCGAGTTCAAGGGTGATGATGCCGTGGTCTTGGATATGCAGTTCAACTTGGGGATTTGACATGGGTTTATTTCACTAAAGTGGCGGACTGAATCACGACCTGGGTTTGAGGGACATCGGTGGGGAAAGGACCGCCTGAACCGGTGGGGGTGAGTTTGATTTTGTTGACAACGTCCATGCCACTGACCACTTTGCCAAAGGCCACATAGCCCCAGCCTTGTCCAGAAGGGGCGACGTGGTTGAGGAAATCGTTGTTGTTGACGTTGATAAAAAACTGTGCAGAGGCAGAGTGTGGGTTGTTCGTGCGAGCCATGGCAATCGTGCCCACCGTGTTGGTAGGGCCGCCTTTGGCCTTGACTTCTGCCCCTTCATGTTTGATGGGTGCACGGCCAGGCTTTTCCATGTAGCGGGCGTCGTAGCCACCACCTTGGATCATGAAATTGTTGATGACGCGGTGAAAAATGGTTCCGTTGTAATGGCCATCACGGACATAGGTCAAAAAGTTTTCTACCGTGTTGGGGGCTTTGTCGGGATAGACCTCCACCACGAATTCACCCATGTTGGTGGTGAATTTCACTTGGGGAGCGAGCGTTTGTGCTTGGGCATTGGTCAAGCTGAAAATGACGAGGGATAAGCCTAGAAAGCAACGGCGCAGAATCATTTAGGTGTGCTCAGTGTGAGTTGAAGAACAGGTTCAAGTGCCAACATCTTTTGCTCAAGCGTTTTGGCCATGCTGGGGTCAAGTTGGCCCGCTTTCGCAAAAGATTGCTTAGCCAAGTGCAACAAAATATCCCCCATGTTTTCATGCGCCGTGGCGTAGGTGGGGTTGTTGCGCAGGGCTTGCTCAAAAGCATATTTGGCCATATCGAGTTTGCCTTTGCTGGCATACATCACGCCCAAATTGTTTTGAACTTCGGGTAACTCGGGATAGTCTTGCGCCAAGCCTTCGTATACCTCTAAGGCTTCGTCGGGACGACCGAGTTGCTCCAGTAAACGCGCGCGCCAAAAACGCATCTGGGGATCGCGTGGGCGCTCTTGCAAATAGGCATCGACCTGTTCCAAAGCTTGGGGCCATTTGCGCTGCCCCATGGCTTTTTGCACCTCGTCATGGGGGGTGCCTTTGAGTTGTATGGTGCTAGTGGTTTGTGCGTTCACGGCCAAAGCAGCCGCAAGCAGTAGCCAGCAAAAGCTTCTGCGCCAAGACGACGCACGGACAGACGAACAGGGCAGGAAGGAACGTGGCATGGAATTCAATCAAGCATCAGTTCAAAACAAATGCTTACAAAGCAAGGGATCGATATACTGCGGGCATTGTAGTAGAGAGTCCATCTCAGCCATTCGCCTTTCTTGCCTCGGTGCAAGCGCCTTTTTTCTCACATGAGCATCCGCATTTACAGCACCTTAAGTCGTGCGCTGGAAAACTTGACGCCGCTGACGCCTGGTCAGGTGCGTATGTATGTTTGCGGCATGACTGTTTACGATCTTTGCCATCTTGGCCATGCCCGCTCTATGGTGGCATTTGATGTGGTGCAACGCTGGTTGCGTCACAGCGGTTTCCAAGTCACCTATGTTCGCAATGTCACTGATATTGATGACAAGATCATTCGCCGTGCAACCGAAAACGGCGAAAGCATCCGTTCTTTGACCGATCGCATGATTGCGGCTTTGCACCAAGACGCCGACGCCTTGGGCATAGAGCGGCCCACCTTCGAACCCCGTGCCACCGATTACGTGCCACAAATGCTGACACTCATCGGTCAATTGGAAGACAAAGGATTGGCCTACCGCGCACCCAGTGGTGATGTGAATTACGCCGTGCGTAAATTCACTGGTTACGGCAAGCTCTCTGGCAAGTCGTTGGATGAGTTACACGCCGGTGAGCGGGTAGCGGTGCTCGATGGCAAAGACGATCCTTTGGATTTTGTTTTGTGGAAATCTGCCAAAGCAGATGAGCCACAAGAGGTGAAATGGGACAGCCCTTTCGGTGCAGGGCGGCCAGGCTGGCACATCGAATGCTCGGCCATGGCCTGCGAGTTGTTGGGGCAAAGCTTTGACATTCACGGCGGGGGTGCTGATTTGCAGTTTCCCCACCATGAAAATGAAATTGCGCAAAGTGAAGGTGCCCATGGACACCCCATGGCCCGCATTTGGATGCACAACGGCTTTATCAATGTGGACAACGTCAAGATGTCCAAGAGCTTGAACAATTTCTTCACGATCCGAGAAGTATTGAAGTTGTATGCCCCCGAGGTGGTGCGTTTCTTTGTGGTGCGTAGCCATTACCGAAGTGCTTTAAATTTCAGCGATGTGCATTTGGATGATGCGCGGGCATCGCTAAAGCGTATGTACACGGCTTTACAGGCCGTAAAGCCTGATGAGGTTGCCATCGACTGGCAAAACGACTATGCGGCTCGCTTTAAGCTTGCCATGGATGAGGATTTCGGCACCCCTGAAGCGGTGGCCGTGCTGTTTGATTTGGCCGCTGAGGTCAACCGCTCGCAATCCACGCAGTTGTCGGGTTTGCTCAAAGCCTTGGGTGGCGTGCTGGGTTTGTTGCAAAGCCCGCCGCAAGACTTTTTGCAAGCGGGCAGTGACATCGATGAAGCCCATATTCAGTCTCTGATTGATGCCCGCGCCCAAGCCAAGGCCAGCAAAAATTTTGCCCAAGCCGATCAAATTCGACAAACCTTGAGCGACATGGGTGTGGTGTTGAAAGACTCGCCCCAAGGCACGCAATGGGAGCGTGCCTGATGGTGGTCAGTTTGCCTGTCAAGCGCGCCATTCCCTCTTACTGGGATGAGGCGTGTAAGCATTTGGCCAAAAAAGACCGTGTCATGCGCCGCTTGATTCCGCAGTTTGGCGATGCCTGTTTAGAGTCGCGCGGTGATGCTTTCGTCACTTTGGCCAGAAGCATCGTCGGTCAACAAATATCCGTCAAGGCGGCCCAATCGGTATGGGACAGGTTTGCCGCATTACCTAAAAAAATCACACCCGCGTATGTGTTGAAGCTCAAAGTCGATGACATGCGTGCGGCTGGCTTGTCTGCGCGCAAAGTCGAGTATTTGGTCGATCTGGCTTTGCATTTTTCCAACGGCGCTGTGCATACCCGGCAATGGGCAGAGATGGACGACGAGGCCATCATTGCCGAGTTGGTATCCATCCGCGGCATTGGCCGTTGGACGGCAGAGATGTTTTTGATCTTTTATTTGATGCGTCCCAATGTCTTGCCGCTGGACGATGTGGGGCTTATCAATGGGATCAGCCACAACTATTTTTCTGGTGAAGCAGTCAGTCGCAGTGATGCGCGTGAAGTCGCTGCCGCTTGGGCGCCGTACTGCAGTGTGGCAACTTGGTATATTTGGCGCTCGCTAGACCCGCAACCAGTGGCCTACTAAGCCTCGGTCAGACACCTGGGCGCAAGGAGAGACGATTGGCAAAAAAAACATTTCTCGATTTCGAGCAACCGATTGCTGAACTCGAAGGCAAGATCGAAGAACTCAGATATGTGCAAACCGAGTCGGCTGTGGATATTTCCGATGAAATTGAGCAGCTCGCTAAAAAAAGCCTTCAACTTACCAAAGACATTTACAGTGACCTCACCCCTTGGCAAATCACCAAGATTGCGCGTCACCCCGAGCGGCCCTACACACTTGATTACATCAATGACATCTTCACTGACTTTGTGGAGATGCATGGCGACAGGCATTTCTCTGACGACTTGAGCATTGTGGGTGGTTTGGCGCGATTCAACGGCAATGCCTGCATGGTGATCGGTCAACAAAAAGGCCGCGACACGAGAGAACGTACAGCGCGCAACTTTGGCATGACGCGCCCAGAGGGTTACCGCAAAGCCTTGCGTTTGATGAAGACGGCCGAGAAATTCAAACTGCCCGTGTTCACCTTTGTTGACACCCCGGGTGCTTTCCCAGGCATTGACGCTGAAGAACGCAGCCAAAGCGAAGCCATTGGGCGAAATATTTTCGAGATGGCGCAATTGCAGGTTCCCATCATCACCACCATCATTGGGGAAGGTGGCTCGGGCGGTGCCTTGGCTATCAGTGTGGCTGACCAACTGTTGATGTTGCAGTACTCCATTTACTCTGTCATCAGTCCCGAGGGATGTGCTTCTATTTTGTGGAAAACCTCGGACCGTGCATCTGATGCAGCCGACGCTTTGGGCATCACCGCCCACCGTTTGAAAGCCTTAGGGCTGGTCGACAAAATCGTGAATGAACCCGTGGGTGGTGCCCACCGTGACACCAAGTTGATGGCGTCTCAACTTAAACGTGGTCTGAACGATGCATGGCGTCAAGTCACTGACCTCAAACTGAAAGAGTTGCTTGATCGACGCTATGAGCGCTTGCAAAGCTATGGCCGGTTCAATGACACCAAGGCTGACGCGCGCTAACTTGACTGCTCCCTCACTCGCGCACTTTTCACCTTCTTTGCCTTTTGCGGTTGCCTTGAGTGGTGGCGCGGACTCATGTGCTTTGCTGTTGGCATGTGTGCAGCGTTGGCCCCATCAGGTGCGAGCTGTTCATGTTCACCATGGTTTGCAAGCTGCTGCCGATGAATTTGCCTCCCACTGCCGCAACTTGTGTGAACGTTGGTCGGTTCCTTTGGTGGTCACGCATGTTGACGCGCATCCTCTCAGCGGGGAAAGCCCTGAAGATGCCGCACGTCAAGCGCGCTACCAAGCTTTTTCACAGGTACTGGAAACACACTGGGAGGGTTCCATCAAAGACCTTGCCTTGGCACAACATGCGGATGACCAAGTGGAAACAATGCTGTTGGCATTGTCGCGAGGCGCAGGTTTGCCTGGCTTGTCAGCCATGCCTGCTTTGGCAGAGAGAGGCGGCTTGCGTATTCATCGCCCTTGGTTGGATGTTCCAGCCCAGCAGTTGCGCGATTGGTTGTTGCAAGAGGGGGTAAGCTGGGCAGAAGACCCCACCAACCAAGACCAGCGGTACACCCGCAACCGTATCCGCCATCAACTCTTGCCTGTGCTGGCCTTGGCTTTTCCCGCGTTTCGCCAAACCTTTGGTCGCAGTGCCCGCCATGCCGCCCAAGCCCAATCCGTTTTAGATGACATGGCTTTGATAGATTTGCAGCAAACCGGTATACCACCTCAGTTGGCGGCTTTGCAGCAACTCAGCATCCCGCGCCAAGCCAATGTGCTGCGTGCTTGGTTATCACAGCGTCAGGTGTCGTGCAGCACGGCGCAAATCGATCAGTTGCTGCACCAAATTGACGCTTGCCGCACGCGAGGACACCAGATTGACATCAAAGTAGGCGATGGTTTTGTGCGCAGAGTAGGTGGTCATATCGATTGGTACAATTTCTAGCTTTGCATAGATAGACCTTCTTCTACGATGGCTTTGATCGTTCATAAATACGGTGGTACCTCGATGGGGTCCACCGAGCGCATACGCAATGTCGCTAAACGCGTGGCCAAATGGGCCAGAGCAGGGCACCAATTGGTGGTCGTTCCCTCTGCCATGAGTGGCGAAACCAACCGTTTATTGGGTTTGGCCAAAGAGTTGGTGCCCGATACCAGCAACACCGATTACTTCAGAGAGCTGGATGCATTGGCAGCCACAGGCGAGCAAGCATCTTCAGCTTTGCTGGCTATCGCTTTGCAGGCAGAAGGTTTGGCTTCTGTCAGTTATGCCGGTTGGCAAGTTCCGATCCGAACCGACAGTTCATTTACCAAGGCACGCATCGAATCGATCGACGACGCCCGTGTTCGCGCAGATTTGGCCTCGGGCAAGGTGGTCATCATCACGGGTTTTCAAGGGGTGGATCCCGAGGGGCATATCACCACACTGGGCCGCGGTGGCTCTGACACATCGGCTGTCGCGGTGGCCGCAGCAATGAAAGCTGCCGAATGTTTGATTTATACCGATGTGGATGGGGTGTACACCACCGATCCCCGCGTGGTGCCCGAAGCGCGGCGCTTGCATACCGTGAGCTTTGAAGAAATGCTGGAGATGGCTTCTCTTGGCAGCAAGGTGTTGCAAATTCGTTCGGTGGAATTTGCGGGCAAGTACAAGGTACCTTTGCGGGTGCTCTCTAGCTTCACGCCCTGGGACATCGATATTCACGAGGAAGCCAAGTCTGGCACTTTGATTACTTTTGAGGAAGACGAGCAAATGGAACAAGCCATCGTATCGGGCATTGCCTTCACCCGTGATGAAGCCAAAATCTCCATCATCGGTGTGCCTGACAAACCGGGCATTGCCTACAAAATTTTGGGCGCTGTTGCCCAAGCCAATATTGATGTTGACATGATTATTCAAAACATCAGCAAAGGTGGTTTGACCGACTTTAGTTTCACCGTGAACCGCAACGATCACGCCCGAGCCATGGAGTTGCTTAAAAACCAAGTCATGCCCGACTTGGGATCCCCCGAGGTGATCGGCGATGCCAAGATCTGCAAGGTATCGATTGTGGGTATTGGCATGCGCAGCCACGTTGGGGTGGCCAGTCGAATGTTTGAATCCTTGAGTGAAGAGGGCATCAACATACAGATGATTTCTACCAGCGAAATCAAAACTTCTGTGGTAATCAACGAGAAATACCTAGAGTTGGCGGTGCGTGCGCTGCACAAAGCCTTTGACTTAGAGAAGAATCAGGCATAATTAATCAGCTGGAAACGTGACCGAGTGGCCGAAGGTGCTCCCCTGCTAAGGGAGTATGGGGTGTTGAGCCTCATCAAGGGTTCGAATCCCTTCGTTTCCGCCAGCTACCAATTCAAGACGCCCCTCACGGGGCGTTTTTTATTGCTAACCTACAAGTTACCCCTCATCATTTTTTGCATACTGCTTTCAGATACGAATTCTTAACGTTTATGTTGCGCAGCATTTTTTATTGAATTAATTAGATCCTAGACTTTATTAATTCCGAATTCACTATCGAATGCAAGCAAAGTAATGGTGATCCTTTGCTTGCGATTACAAAAGGGAATAAATTTTGAAGTTCAGTCGTACCCCTGTAGGACTGCAAACTTTATAGCTATATTTGAAAATATTGCAAAATTTCACAGTATTGAAAATTTAACTTGGCGATACCGATAACCACTTTATGAGATTAAATATGAAGCACGTTAAATTAATTGCTGCGGTATTTTTAATGTGGGTTACTCAGTCCCAAAGTTCAGAATTGTTTCCGAATGGAGTTCTGCGAAACATTGCATTTAGAGAGGTAATTGAAGAGGATGTAACCATCGGTGGTTATCCTATATTGATAGGTGGAGAGAAGTGGCAGTTTGAAAAAGGAATTGCAAGTACCTCAACCGGTAAAAGTTCAATAAAGATGGGGAGTGTGACCCTAGTGCACTTTGAAGGAAATCAATTATTTGCTAAACAATTCATTATCGCAACTACAGAAAGTGGGACAAATTCGTACTGGACCGGTGAACCTTGTTCGCCCAACCATTTAGTAATTAGGCAAGGAATAAAAAGGAATCGTGAAGATCACTGCTTAACTATAGATCCGTTGTCTACAACAGTAGGCAACAAACAAATTACGCTATTGAATATTTTAATTACGCAAAGCGGATCTCAAGGAAGGTATTACCAAGTTGCGTTCGGACTCAACCTTGCATTACTTGGGTTTTTGGACTCAAGCGTTGCTGAATGGAATGATACGTCTATCAAAGCCGACAAACGAAAGGCAAAGCTTCTTGAAAAAGTTACTCTTTGGGCAGAGAGTTACTTTGCTCTATCAAATGAATTGATGAATTACACAAAACCTTCACCCAACTTATTTGAAAAAGTTCTACCTTACAGGGATTTAGTTCCTTCACCATTTGGACTTAAAGAAGAAAAATTATCAGTAGGATTTCTTGGTGCACTTGAAGATATAAGCAATAGGGTTGACAATAGTTCAATTGCATTTTCTAAATACAAAGACCATATAACCCCATATGGATATGCTTATGGAATGGGGACAAAGGAAATGGCAGATAAATTAGCAATTGATAATTGCGAAAAAGTAAGACCTGTTGACGCTGGAAAATGTGTATTGTTTGATTTCGCACAAGCTCAAAACAAAAATACAAGGTCTCGATCGGCAAATACTGGCGAAAAGGATACTGACGACGGGCAATCGTTGCCATTAAATAAAAATAATTTGATCAATCTTGATATAGCCAAAATCAAGTGCGAAGAACTAGGGTTTAAGGTTGCGAGTGAAAGCTTTGGTAAATGTGTACTGCAGCTTATGAAGTAGGTGATTGGCTATTCATAGTTTCACTTGGTTTATTCGTTTCCGCCAGTTAGCCTATAGTCGCCTTTTTTGACAGGGCACACATGCGCGTTCTTTTATTCGGCGCAACCGGAACCATAGGTCAAGCCACATACAAAGCATTGCTTGCTTGCGGGCATGATGTGGTTTGCTTTGTGCGTGATAAGGCAGTTGCCCAAGAACTGTTGCGTTCAGAAACACAATTTCGCACAGGTGATGTGCAATCACCTGAATCACTTGCGCAACAGGCATTTGCAGGCGAACGCTTTGATGCGATCGTGTCTTGCCTGGCCTCACGTACAGGTGCACCCAAAGATGCTTGGGCTGTTGACTACCAGGCGCATTCGCACATACTCCAATTGGCCAAAACGTCGGGCGTCCAGCAATTCGTGCTGTTGTCAGCAATTTGCGTGCAAAAACCCCTGCTTGCTTTTCAGCAAGCCAAGTTGGCATTCGAGAAAGAGTTGATCGATTCAGGTCTGTTGTACTCCATCGTCAGACCCACTGCTTTTTTCAAATCCTTGTCTGGTCAAATCAATCGGCTTCGACACAACAAACCGTTTTTGTTGTTTGGGGATGGCCAGCTCACTGCATGCAAGCCCATCAGCGATTCGGATTTGGGACTGTTCATTGCACACTGCCTGACAGATGCATCGAAGCATCGGCAAATATTGCCCATTGGTGGCCCTGGTGAAGCCATCACACCTTTGCAACAGGGCGAATATTTGTTCAAGGCACTCGGGAAAACCCCCAAATACAAGCATGTGCCTGTGGGTTTGTTGGATGTCATCATTCAATTGTTGAAAACCTTGGGGTGGTTGATTCCATCCTTGAAAAGCAAAGCCGAGCTTGCGCGAATTGGTCGTTACTACGCGAGCGAATCCATGTTGGTATGGGATGCACAAGCGCAGTGCTATGACGCGCAAGCGACACCTGCATTTGGGTCACAAACCTTGTTTAGCTATTACGATCAGCTGATTGCCAGTCAACAAAGTGTTGATTTGGGTGAGCATTCCGTTTTTTAAGCATTCCATTTTTCTTTATTCATGCACCAGTCTGCAATCGATATGGCTTTGTTGTCTACATGGGTAGGCCAAAATGAATCCGTGCAGGACCGCGTGACACTGGCACCTGTGCGAGCCATGGCTGCCTTGCTCGACCACCAGACGGCCCCAGGGGAAGGGGAGGAATTGCCAGCTTTGTGGCATTGGCTGTATTTCCTCGCAACCACAAAACAAGCTAAGCTGGGTCATGACGGTCACGCTAAGCGGGGTGGATTTTTGCCACCTGTGCCCTTGCCTAGGCGGATGTGGGCAGGTGGTAGTTTGGTGTTTCAAGCCCCAATTCGTATAGGGGACACCTTGGCGCGGACGTCTACCGTTCAATCGGTGACTTCAAAATCAGGACGCAGTGGTGAACTCGTGTTTGTTACCGTCGAGCACCGTGTGCACCGAGACCAGACCTTGTGCTTGACGGAAACCCATGACATTGTTTACCGGTCTGCCCCCAGTTCCTTGGATACGCCCGTACCCCCCATCGATGCCAACAGCTTGATTGACCACAGTCCCAATGCCCATGCTGTGTGGCACAAAGAGCTTGTGCCAGACGATGTGCTGTTATTTCGATATTCAGCCTTGACGTTCAATGCGCATCGAATTCACTATGACCGTCAATACGCTGTCAAGACCGAGGGGTATCCGGGTTTGGTTGTGCATGGTCCTTTATTGGCAAGTCTGTTGATGGATCTCTTGCATCAGCACACCGATAAGCCACTAAAGCGTTTCACATTCAAAGCCGTGCGGCCCGTGTTTGAATGTGCCGATCAACGCCCCCTGCGCTTACATGCACAAATGCAAACTTCAGGTTCCCACTGTCGATTGTGGGCGCAAGACCATGAGGGCTGGTTGGCGATGCAAGCTGATGCGCATTTCAGTTGATAACCATGAAAACAAGCATTCCTGCTTCTGATGAGCACCAGGTTTTGCGCGATGCGGTGCGCGCTTTGTGTGCGTCATACGGTTCAAGCTATTGGCAAAGCGTTGACGAGCAACGCGCCTACCCTGAAGCTTTTGTCCATGCATTGACTGCTGCGGGTTGGTTGGCGGCTTTGATCCCGACCCAGTATGGTGGCTCGGGTCTGAGCTTGGCTCAAGCCTCTGTCATCATGGAAGAGATCAATTTCAGTGGTGGCAATGCCGGTTCATGCCATGGGCAGATGTACAACATGGGCACTTTGCTGCGCCATGGGTCCGAGCAACAAAAGGCGTATTTCCTGCCCAAAATTGCCTCTGGTGAGTGGCGCTTGCAATCGATGGCCGTGACAGAACCGACAACGGGTACAGACACCACGCAACTCAAAACCACGGCCGTGAAGCGTGGTGACAGGTATGTGATCCAGGGACAAAAAGTATGGATTTCGCGAGTGCAACACTCGGATTGGATGATTTTGCTGGCCCGCACCACGCCACTTGCCCAGGTACAGCGCAAGAGTGAAGGCATGTCTGTCTTCATGGTGGATGTGAAAAAAGCCCTGAACAATGGGATGACGCTCCAACCCATTCGCAACTTGGTTAACCATGAAACCAACGAAGTGTTTTTCGATCAACTTGACATTCCAGAAGACCACTTGATCGGAGAAGAGGGCAAAGGGTTTTCTTACATCCTCGATGGCTTGAATGCGGAGCGTATTTTGATTGCCGCTGAGTGCTTGGGCGATGCGTATTGGTTTATCGACCGTGCCAGACGCTATGCCAACGACAGGGTGGTGTTTGGGCGTCCCATTGGACACAACCAAGGCATTCAGTTTCCCATTGCCGATGTCTACATGGAGACCGAGGCCGCGAACTTGATGCGTTGGAGTGCATGCGAGTTGTTCGATAAGCAACAACCCTGTGGTGCGCAAGCCAATATGGCAAAGTATTTGGCCGCCAAGGCCTCGTGGGAGGCTGCCAATGTTTGCCTGCAAACACATGGGGGTTTTGGGTTTGCCAGTGCATACGATGTCGAGCGAAAATTCAGAGAAACACGCCTGTACCAAGTGGCCCCTGTCTCTACCAACATGATTTATGCTTATATTGCTGAGCATGTGCTTGGTTTGCCGCGCTCTTTTTGACCATTCGCTATGACCCGACCTCTAGATCACATCACCGTAGTTTCTTTAGAGCATGCCATTGCCGCCCCCTTTTGTACGCGGCAACTGGCAGACCTGGGCGCACGTGTCATCAAAATTGAGCGCCCTGACGTTGGCGACTTCGCCCGAGGCTACGACCAACGGGTGAACGGCATGTCATCGCATTTCACCTGGACCAACCGATCCAAAGAAAGCCTGTGTTTGGACATCAAGCACGATCAAGCCATGCAGGTTTTGCTGAGCTTGCTTAAAACGGCTGATGTGTTTGTGCAAAATTTGGCACCTGGTGCCACTGCACGCTTGGGCTTGTCTGCCGAGCAACTCAAAGCGCTCAACCCACGTTTGGTTGTGTGCGACATTTCTGGCTATGGCAATGATGGCCCCTACCGCGATAAAAAAGCCTATGACTTGTTGATTCAAAGTGAGGCAGGGTTTTTGTCAGTCACAGGTACACCCGACAGCCCTTCCAAGGCGGGTTGCTCTATCGCAGATATTGCGGCTGGCATGTATGCCTACACCAATATTCTTTCCGCTTTGTTATTGCGTGAAAAAACGGGCGAAGGTTCACACATTGATGTGTCGATGTTGGAGTCTCTCGCTGAATGGATGAGTTTTCCGCTTTACTATGCCTACGATCAAGCCGAACCACCTGTTCGCTCAGGTGCATCACATGCCACGATTTACCCTTACGGCCCTTTCCCCGTGGGAGATGGCGCGACCGTCATGCTGGGATTGCAAAACGAGCGTGAGTGGGTGCTCTTTTGTGAAAACGTCTTGCAAGATAGCTCGCTTGCGACAGATGAGCGATTTCACAACAATACCCAAAGGCATTTGCATCGCGATCTGCTCAAGCAATGGATTGCCGATTGCTTTTCCAGCTTAACCACCGCTGAGGTTGAAGCGCGCTTGGATCAAGCCAAAATTGCCCATGCGCGCATGAACGGCATGCATGAGGTATGGGCCCATCCCCAACTCCAAGCCAGACACCGCTGGCAAGCAGTGGCCTCTCCCGTCGGCGAGGTGCCTGCTTTGCTTCCACCTGGCGCTAACAGCGCTTTCAACTACCGCATGGACGCTATTCCAGCCGTGGGCGAACATACCCAAAGCATATTGAAAGCCTTGGGCCTGAGCGATGAAACCATTGCACAAATGAAAGCGCAAGAGGCAATTTAGCGATGAATATGGATATGTTGCTCTTGGGTTTGGCAGATGGCATCTCGTATGCAGGTCTGCTGTTTTTGGTGTCCTTGGGGCTCACCTTGATTTTTGGTGTGCTGGGCGTTCTCAATATCGCACACGGCAGTTTGTATGCCTTAGGCGGTTACTCGGCGGCCAGCATGACAGCGTTTGCCATGCGTCATGGCTTGGACGCCACGCCCTTGTTGTTCATGTCCTTGCTGATTGCTGCTCTGTTGGTTGGAGTGTTGATGGGCTTGTTATTGGAAGTGGTGTTGCTGCGCTATTTTCAAAAGAAGGACCCGGTGATTCAGCTCTTGGTCACTTTCGCTGCATTTGTGATGTTTGAAGATGTTCAAAAATTGGTATGGGGCACGTCTCCATATTCAGCTGGTGAAATCGTCTCTCGATTAGGTACGGTTGAGTTGTTTGATGTGACCTATACCGTTTACCAAATCTTGGTTATTCCAGGTATTGCGCTTGCCAGCTACGTTGGCTTGCTTTTTTTCCTGCAAAAAACCCTTTGGGGAAAACAGACCGTCGCACTGACGCATCACCGCGAGATGGCCACAGCCTTGGGCGTGAATGTCAAACACATTGCCAGTTTGGTGTTTGTCTTTGGTGCGGTGCTGGGCGCTTTAGGCGGTGCATTGGCGGTTCCTGTGTCAGCCTTGTCACCTGGGGTTGGCGCTGAAATGATTGTCTTGTCTTTCACCGTGGTTGCTACCGCAGGTCTTGGGCAAATCACTGGTGCTTTGCTCACTTCGTTGATGATTGGCTTGGCGCGCTCTATGGCGGTCTATCTCTTGCCAGAGTTGGATGTGGCTACGCCCTACATCATCATGTTGGTGGTGCTGCTCATTCGACCCAATGGACTGTTCACGGTCGCTCAGGCTCGGAGAATCTGATGAAGATGGGTATTGCATCGGTCTTTGCGCTTCTCCTGCTTCTAACCATAGGCGTGCTGTTTCCTTGGTCTAAGACTTTGCTCATCATTGGCCTGTGTTACGGCTTGTCTGCATTGGGCGTTGCCATTCCAGCAAAGTCAGGTCAAGTCTCTTTTGGTCACGCCATGTTTGCCTGTGTTTCTGCCTACAGTGTGGCCTTCATGGCCAGCGCATTTCCCGCTTGGGATGGTTTGTTGCTGATTGTGTTGGCAACCCTGCTGGGGACGCTCTTTTCTGCCTTGCTGGGTTTGTTTGTGGTTCGCTACCGTGGTATTTTTTTTGGCATGCTCAATTTGGCTGTCAGCATGGTGATTGTCACGCTCTTGGGCAAGCTCTACAACCTGTCTGGTGGCACAGACGGTATACGTGTTGAAAGACCTGCATTGATGGGCATGCTTGCCGATCGAAGCGGGTTTGAAACGCTGTTATTGGTATTGACTTGCTGTTTGTGTTTACTGGCCGGTTGGTTTTACCAGCGCTTTACCCAGTCAGCGACGGGTGAAGCCTTGGTGGGTTTGAAAAGCAATGAAACGCGCCTAGAGTATTTGGGTATTTCTGCATACCGGGTCTTGTGGGTGGGTTATGTTTGGTCGGGCTTGATGGTCAGCCTTGCGGGCGCTATTTTTGCCTTGGCGCAAGGTTTGGTGACGCCAGACATGGGTGCTTGGACGCGTTCAGGTGAGTTGGTATTCATCATGATCCTTGGCGGTGTTTCTCACGCCATGGGGCCGTTTGTGGGGGCCGCCATTTTTCAGGCGGTTAAGTTGTTTGCTTCGGCTTACATGGCAGGTGTTTGGCAGATGTTGCTGGGTTTTACCTTGCTGGTGGTCATTGCGGTTGCGCCTGATGGCATTTTGGGTGCTCTGCACAAACGTCGCCAATCCCCGCGTGAAGGAGTGGCGCCATGACCCCCTTGTTAATCAATGCCAAAGACATCTGTTTGTCCTTCGGTGGTGTGGTTGCGGCAGACCATATCGATTTTGAACTCAGAGCGGGCGAACGCTTGGCCGTGATTGGTCAAAATGGCGCTGGCAAAACAACCTTCATCAATATTTGCACTGGCTATCTGCATCCCACAGCGGGGCGTATTGTGTTTAACGGCCACGACATCACGGGTCTCAATCCGCGCCGCATTGTGAAGTTGGGTATGGGGCGTTCGTTTCAATTGCCACAATTGTTTGCTGAGCATTCCGTTCGGCAATGCCTGGAAATTTCTGCAGCGGCCAGGGGTGGAAAGTTGTCATGGTTGACCCCGTTGTCCCGTTCCGTGGACTCTTTTGAAATCTCTGAAACCTTGGAGTTGATTGGTCTGACAAGCGTTGCCAATGAGGTGTGTGGCGAGTTGCCAGAAGGCCATAAGAAACTGTTGGATGTCGCCATGGCATTGATGCTGCGTCCCACATTGCTGATCATGGATGAACCAACCAGCGGTGTGTCCTCACAAGACAAGCACGGCTTAATGGCATTGGTGATGCAGGCATTGGATGAGCGCAAAGTCACCAGTTGGTTTGTCGAACACGATATTGATATTGTTTCTCGGTATGCCACCCGTGTAGCCGCTTGGATCGATGGAAAAATTGCCGCTGACGGCGACCCGCAAACGGTGTTGAATAACCCGCAGGTGCGCCAAGAGGTATTGGGAGAGATGCCGTGCTAAGCCTGGACCAAGTGTGTGTGTCATTTGCCAACTCACCTGTGCTGCGGTCCTTGTCTTTGCAGTTGTCCGCTGGCCAAACCTTGGCGGTGGTTGGTCGTAACGGTGCGGGCAAAACCACTTTGCTGCGAAGCATCATGGGGCTTATCCCCGTGATCTCCGGTCAGATGCATTTAGGCGAAACCAATCTGTTGTTGTCTGAGCCACACCACAGAACACAATTGGGCATCGGTTATGCACCCGAAGACAGGGTCATTTTCCCAACGCTAAGCGTGCAAGAAAACTTAAGCCTGCCATGCGACATATTGGGCTTGTCCCCCGCTGCCATGCGTGAGCGCATGGCGCATGTGTTGGAAGTTGTTCCTCAACTCAAACCCATGCTTACGCGTTCAGGTGCGGCCTTGTCGGGCGGGCAAGGAAAAATGGTGGCTTTGGGGCGTGCCTTGATGGTGGGTAGCCACTTGGTATTGTTGGACGAACCTTTCCAAGGCTTGGCTCCCGCATTGGCATTGCAATATGCCCAAGCGCTGGGGCGGCTGCGTGCCACTCGACCTGATTTGTGCGTGCTCATGACAGAGTCCAATGGGGCGTTGCTGTCAGACATACCCAACCAGATTTTGACGATCGAACGCGGTTCGTTCATTTAACCTACAGACACACGCGATAGGAAAAACATGGCCAAGATGCTCATCAACGGTAAATCAGTCTCAGCGGTCTCAGGCCAGGTGTTGGATGTGCTGTCACCCGTTGACGGCATGAAGTTCGACGATATTCCAAGGGGCGAGTCTGCCGATGTCGATTTGGCGGTGAAGGCTGCCAATGCGGCGTTGCTGGGGCCTTGGGGAAAAATGACAGCGCTGGAGCGTGGTCGCTTATTGATGAAGTTGGGTGAAAGCGTATTGGCACACCATGCGGAGCTCAGTCTGTTGGAGGCCAAAGACACAGGCAAGCCCATGACCACTGCACGCACCGACATCACAGTGCTTGCACGGTACTTTGAGTTTTACGGTTCTGCGGCTGACAAGGTACATGGCTTGGTCATCCCCTTTTTAGATGGCTACAGCGTCAATGTTTTGCGAGAGCCCTTGGGCGTGACGGCGCACATCATTCCTTGGAACTACCCTGCCCAAATGATGGGACGCAGCATTGCACCGTCTTTGGCCATGGGCAATGCGGTGGTGGTCAAGCCCGCGGAAGACGCTTGTTTGTCACCCTTGCGCATTGCCGAATTGGCCAGAGAAGTGGGCTTTCCCGATGGTGTGATTAACGTGGTCACAGGGCTTGGTGAAGAGGCGGGTGCGGCACTGTCAGCGCATCCTGGCATCCATTTCATTTCTTTCACCGGCTCCAACGAGGTGGGTGTTTTGGTGCAAAAGGCTGCTGCCAAAAACGTCATTAAATGTGTGTTGGAGTTGGGTGGCAAATCCCCCCATGTGGTGTTTGCCGATGCTGACCTCGACCGCGCTGTGCCCATCATCACCCGTGGCATCATTGCCAACACGGGTCAAACATGTACCGCAGGAAGTCGCTTGATTGTTCACAACAGCATCTACCCGCAGATCATGGACAAACTGGCTAAACAGTTTTCTCAGATCAAAGTAGGAACTCCCGAAATGGATCTGGACTGCGGCCCCGTGGTCAATATCGCGCAGCGTGACCGCGTGGCGCATTATTTGAACGAAGCGAAAAAATCCGGCATAGACATCGTTGCCCAAGGCGTGCTTGCGGCGGGTTTGCCAGACACCGGCTATTACGTCACACCTACGTTGTTGGGGCATGTGCCTGCCGATCATTGTTGCGCCCAAGAAGAAATTTTTGGCCCCGTCTTGGCCACCATGCCTTTTGAAACCGAAGCCCAAGCCATTTCATTGGCCAACGGCACCGACTATGGTTTGATGGCTGCCGTATGGACTGAAAACGGTGGGTGTCAGCAGCGGGTATCCAAGGCCATCAAGGCTGGACAGGTCTATATCAATGCTTTTGGTGCAGGCGGTGGGGTCGAGTTACCCTTTGGCGGATTCAAACGAAGTGGTCATGGTCGGGAAAAAGGATTTTTGGCGCTGGAAGAGGTGAGCGCGACCAAGACGGTGATTCACTACCATGGTTGAACAGGAGAACACACATGACTAAATTACTGAACCAAGTTGCTATCGTCACTGGCGCAGGCGGTGGTTTTGGCGAAGGGATTGCGCAATGCTATGTCCAAGAAGGCGCCAAAGTCATCATTGCCGATATACGCGCCGATGCCGCGCTTGCGGTGGCTCAGCGTTTGGGCCCGAATGCAAGCGCATTCACCTGCGATGTCTCCAAAGGTGCAAGCGTGCAAGCATTGGTTGATCACACGGTGAAAACCTTTGGTATTCCCCATATTGTGGTGAACAATGCGGGCGTGACGCACCTGAACAGGCCAATGCTCGAAGTCACTGAGGAAGAGTTTGACCGCGTCTACGACATCAATGTGAAGTCGATTTTCCATATGGCCCATGCGGTGGTTCCTTTGATGCGTCAAAACAAGGGCGGTGTGATTTTGAATGTGGGATCAACCGCTGGCATTCGGCCACGACCGGGTCTGACTTGGTACAACGGGTCGAAAGCCGCGGTGAATATTCTTTCTAAGTCGATGGCGGTTGAGCTTGGTCCCGACCGTATTCGCGTCAACGCCATCTGCCCTGTGATGGGTGAGACAGGCATGTTTACCCAATTTATGGGCTTGCCCGATACCCCAGAGAACCGTGCCAAATTCTTGGGCTCTATCCCCTTGGGACGCTTCTCATTGCCCAGCGATGTTGCCGCCGCTGCGTTGTTTTTGGCCAGCCCTGAGGCGGCATTTTTCACCGGCGTCGAGCTGCCTGTGGATGGCGGCAGAACCGTCTAAGTTAACCACTTTATCCTTTCTGGAGATCAACCATGTTCATGTTCTCAAAGCAGATGGCTGTACTGATGGGCGCCTGTGTCATTTCAAGCCTGGCTTGGGCGCAGCAAAAACCTGCAGACATCAAAATCGGCATCACCACCTTTTTATCCGGACCTCCTTCAGTTTTTGGTGTGCCGGCCAAAGCAGCCGCCGAAATCATCGTTGACGACATCAATGCCAAAGGCGGCATAGCGGGAGTGAAAATCAATGCCAATTACATCGATGAGGGTTTAGGTGCTGACCAACTCTTGTCTGAATACCGACGCTTGGTGCAAGACCAAGGTGTGCGCACCATGTTGTCGGCCATTTCCAGTGGCAACTGCAATATCGTTGCGCCCGTGGCTGAAGATTTGAAAGTGCTCAACATCATGTGGGACTGTGGCACTGAAAAAGTGTTGGAAGATAAAAAATTCCGATATGTCGTGCGTACACAGGCCAATGCCACGACCGAGATGGTGGCCACCGTGATTTATTTGCTAAAGACCAACCCCGATTTCAAAACCATTGCGGTTGTGAACCAAGACTACGCTTGGGGCCGCGACTCCTGGGAAATTTTTCGCAACACCTTACTGGCCTTGAAACCTGAGGTGAAAGTGGTAGGAGAATTTTTCCCCAAGTTTGGCGCTTCTGATTTTTCAACCGAAGTGTCCCGTTTGTCAGCACTCAAACCTGATGTGGTGTTATCGACGGCTTGGGGTGGCGATTTAGACACCTTTGCCCGCCAAGCCGCACAGCGTGGCTTGTTCAAGCAATCGAAGTTTGTATTGCCTCTCGCTGAAAGTTCGCTAGAGCGCTTGGGCGGCACATTGCCAGATGGCGTGATTGTGGGGGCTAGAGGTGACCACTACTTCTTACACCCAGAAACCAAAGACGATGCCAACCACAAAGCGTTTGTCCAAAAATTCAAAGCCAAAACAAACACCTATCCGATTTATTCGGTTTACCACATGGCTCAAGCCTTATATGGCTTGAAAGCGGGTTACGAACAAGCGATGAAAGCCAATGGCGGTAAGTGGCCCACTACAGAAGAGGTCGCGGATGCCATGCACGCCATGGAGTTCAAAGGCTATGGCCGAAACGTCAAGATGCGTGCCGATGGACAAGGACTCGAAGACCAGTTATTAGGTGTCACCAAAAAAGTACCTCAATACCCGTTTCCTGTGATTGATCAAATCATGATCATCCCAGCCAACACGGCCACCACACCGGTGGGTCAAAAATCGCCGGAGTGGGTCAAGACGGTCAAGCCTGATTTACTTGAACAAAAACTCAAAATCTACAGTACGAATTGAGCAAAAACCCCAACCTACTTTGACTTGGTTTTGCGGTGTACGTACGCCGTGAGAATCGGTGTCAGCACCGCGGTCACGATGACGGAGGCGGCCACTTGAAGCGTGGCGATCGGTGCGATGGCCGCAAAACCAGGGTCTGCCAAGGCAACCGCTTGTGGTGTCCCCGCCGCATTGCCGGCAGTGCTGGAAGCTGCCGCACCGGCAATGCCTGAACCACCCAGCAGTTTGTCTGCCAAGATACAGACGAAGCCGGTGATGATCAGCACCGACAAGCCCAACAAAATGCCAGGCATACCGGCTTTGGTGATGGATTGCAGGTTGATGCCTTGTCCCAGCATGAAAGCCATGAACGGAATGACAAGTGGTTCGTGTTGCGCAAAAAATTCCCGTATGTCTTCATCCAAATTACCGAGCAAGGCGCCTGCGGCAATCGGTGCAATGACAGACACCATGGTCATCCAAGGAATCACAGCCAAGCCTGCACCGACCAACACCAGCATGGTCAAAAACGGTCCGGTTTCGATGCTTTGTGGCACATAGGTGCCTGCGTCTTCTTTGGTGCCAAATGTGCTGGTCAAGGCCATGAACATGCCGCCATTGGTGTCGTTCATCGCAGCCAATACAGCCAGCGTTGACAAGCCGAGCAAATCGCCATCAAAGAAGTGGGCAATGCTTAAAGCCACCAAGACGGCTACGCCGACTTTGGCAAACATGATGCCAAAGCCGCGTTTAAGCATTTGGGGGGCGGCATTCAAAGTCATTTTTGTGCCAACCGTGAACAAATACACACCCAACATGGTGGGGTAACCCACATTGGTCAAGGCCTGTGTAAACCCACCAATCTTCATGGCATCGGGTGCAAAGGTATTGAGCAACATGCCAATGAAGAGTGGCACCACCATGAGGCCCCCTGGGACTTTGTGGATGGTCTTCAAAATTTGCATGCGATGCGCTCCTAGGCTCTCACATCTACCCGTGAGCCTTTAGAGGCACTGGGCTGTGGTGCTTGTTTGACTTCGGTTTTGGCGAGACGAATGTCTTTGGTGACAGCAGTCTTCACCAGGGCTTGGTTTTTTTGCAGAACCTGTGCGGTTGCTTGGGGGCGAGAGGATTCGATACGGTCCATGCGAACATCTTAACTAACTTATCATCTGGCCAGCTCAAGAGGAGGACACCCATGACCCACGCCATGATTTTTGATGCAGTTCGCACACCCCGCGGTAAAGGAAAAAAGGACGGCAGTTTGCACAGCATCAAGCCAGTGGACTTGCTGGGTGGTTTGCTCAATCAGCTTCAGGCCCGACATGACTTTGACCCTGCAGAAGTCGATGATGTGGTCATGGGTTGTGTTTCACCCGTGGGTGAACAAGGCTCGGTACTGCCTAAAACGGCTTTGCTCAAAGCCGGATGGGACTTCCGAGTGTCTGGTGTTCAGATCAATCGATTTTGTGCCTCTGGTTTAGAAGCCGTCAACATGGCTGCACAAAAAGTGGCCAGTGGATGGGAAGATATGGTGGTTGCAGGTGGCGTAGAGAGCATGTCTCGCGTGCCCATGGGCTCAGATGGTGGCGCTTGGGCACAAGACCCTGCAACCAACGCAGCCACCGGCTTCACACCACAAGGCATCGGCGCTGACCTGATCGCCACCATGGCGGGTTGGACCCGCGAAGACGTGGACCAATTTGCACTCACCTCGCAGCAGCGCGCCGCAGCTGCTCAAAGCCTGGGTAAATTCGACCGCTCTGTTTTGCCTGTGTGTGATGAGATAGGCCTGCCTGTTTTGGAGCGCGATGAATTTATCAAGCCGCGCACCACACTGGAGGCGCTGGGTGCATTGAAGCCCAGTTTTGCCGAGATGGGCAAGATGGGTTTTGATGCGGTGGCTTTGTCGCGTTACCCCCACGTCGAGCGCATTGACCATGTGCATACCGCTGGAAACTCGTCAGGCATTGTGGATGGTGCTGCGGCCGTATTGATAGGCAGTGAAACCAAAGGCCGTGCTTTGGGTTTACAGCCTCGCGGTCGCATCGTCGCCACTGCTTTGTCCGGCGCGGACCCCATCATCATGCTCACAGGTCCAATGCCAGCGGCGCGTAAAGCCTTGGCCAAAGCTGGACTGACCATTGATGACATTGATTTGTTTGAAATCAACGAGGCCTTCGCGGCAGTGCCCATGCGCTTTATGCGTGAGATGAACGTCCCGCATGAAAAGGTGAATGTCAATGGGGGTGCCATTGCCATGGGTCACCCCTTGGGGGCTACGGGTGCCATGTTGCTTGGCACCTTACTGGACGAATTGGAATTGCGCCAACTCAAGCGTGGACTCATCACATTGTGTGTGGGTGGCGGTATGGGTATCGCCACCATCATTGAACGGATTTGACATGGCTTTCTCCACACTGCGTTACGAACTCAACAGCCAAGGCATTGTCACCGTCACCTTTGACGAGCCCGACTCGCCAGTGAACACCATGAAGCCCGAGTGGCATGCCGATATGCTGGCCTTGGCTGATCAATTGCAGGCAGACCAAGATGCGCTCAAAGGTGTGTTGTTGACTTCTGCCAAGTCGACTTTTTTTGCGGGTGCGGATCTCAGGGGCGTGCTCAAGTTGCAAGCCAGCGATGCAGCCCAGACCTTTGCCGGCATAGAAGCTTTGAAGAAAGCCTTTCGCCGTATCGAGACCATGGGCAAGCCGGTTGTGGCCTTGTTGCAAGGTGCTGCCTTGGGGGGTGGCTGGGAGCTTGCATTGGTGGCGCATGCACGTTTCGCACTGGACAAGCCCAATATCTCTTTTGGTTTACCCGAGGTGACCTTGGGCTTGATCCCTGGCGCCACGGGTATCACCAAGATGACCCGTCTTCTGGGACTGATGGCAGCGCAACCTTACTTGATGGAAGGCAAATTGTTCAATCCCAGTGAAGCCTTGTCGTTGGGCTTGGTCGATGGTTTGGGCAATTCGCCCGAGCACCTTCTGGCTTTGGGGATGGCCTATATCCACGACAACCCACTGGCGCAACAAGCTTGGGATCGCAAAGGCTACAAAATGCCCGGTGGCAGTGTCAACAGCCCCGCACTTGCCGCTGGCTTGGCCGTCGCGCCTGCGATGCTCTTTCACAAAGCCCATGGTTTGTACCCTGCAGCCCAAGCTGTTTTGGAGAGCATGGTGGAAGGCGCGCAAGTCGATTACGACACGGCCACCCGAATTGAGAGCCGCAAATTGGCCAAGTTGGTGGTCGGGCAGACCGCCAAGAACATGATCACGGCTTTTTTCTTCAACCTCAATGCCATCAAAGCAGGTCAATCTCGCCCCAGTGGGTTTGCGCCTTGGAAACCCAACAAGGTGGGAATCTTGGGTGCGGGAATGATGGGGGCTGGTATTGCCTATGCCAACGCCATCAAAGGTATCCCTTGTGTGTTGCGCGACATTGACTTAGAAAAAGCCCAACGAGGTCGAGAGTACACGCGGCAATTGACAGACAAGCGCGTGGCACAAAACCGCATGAGTGAGGCCAAGCAAGCGCAAGTGTTGTCGCTGATTCACCCCTGCGAACAACTGCAGGATTTGAGCGGTTGCGATTTGGTGATTGAAGCGGTATTTGAAAACCGTGCACTGAAAGCCCAAGTCACCCAAGAGGCTGAAATGCGCATGGTTGCAGGTGGTGTGTTTGCTTCCAACACATCGACCCTGCCCATCAGTGGTTTGGCGCAAGCAAGTGCACGGCCCGCACAATTTGTCGGCCTGCATTTCTTCTCACCTGTAGACAAAATGCGTTTGGTGGAGATCATCAGAGGTGAGAAAACCAGCGATGAAACCTTGGCACGCGCCTACGACTATGTGTTGGCGATTGGCAAGACGCCCATAGTGGTCAACGACTCGCGCGGATTTTTTACCAGCCGTGTGTTTGGCACCTATGTGATGGAGGGGGCCGCCATGTTGGGTGAGGGCATTCCAGCAGCCTTGATTGAACATGCTGCTTTGGCAGCTGGCATGCCAGTGGGTCCGTTGGCTGTGATGGATGAAACCTCGCTCTCACTGTCGGTGCATGTGATCGAGCAAACACGCGCCGATTTTGCAGCCGAAGGAAAAACCTATATCACCTCTGCAGGTGAGCGCATCGTTGAACGCATGGTCCACGAATTCAAACGGTCAGGGCGGGCAGCAGGCGCAGGGTTTTATGACTTTCCACCCACTGGCCCCAAGCGCTTGTGGACAGGCTTAAAGCAGCATTTTGAAAAGCCCTTGATGGGCGATCCCCAAGCACTGCAGTTGGCCATCAAACAGCGACTGCTCTACCGCCAAGCGGTAGAGACAGCACGCTGTTTACAAGAAAACGTACTGACTTCTTCGCACGATGCCAACATAGGTTCTATTTTGGGTATTGGGTTTCCTGCATGGACAGGGGGTGCATTGCAATTTGTCTACGCAGAGGGCTTGCCTAAGTTTGTGGAACATTGCCAGAGACTAAGCGCACAGCACGGCGAAGGTTTTGCGCTAAGCCCTGCAGTGATTGAATGTTTAGAAAAACATGCGCCTTAAAGGGGTTTGGCTTGTGCCTACAATCAGCTGATCTTTAACAGGAATTGTGTATGAAACGTATTGTGGCTTTAAGTTTGTTGGCTGTCTCCATGTATGCGCAGGCTGAGTGGACACCCTTGATACAGGTTCCTGAGTTTGGTGAGAACCATTACATCGATTTGCAATCCGTCAGTGATGTCGATGGGGCCAAACAAGTCACGACCCTTTCAGACTTTCCCAAAGACAAAAAAGAAGCCTGCCAAGGTGACAGTTGTGCGTATCTCACCAGTTCACGTATTTCTGTTCGCCATGTAGAGTGCGAAGCCAAGCGTCAACGCCAAATTCAATTCACCGACTACGAAGGTCGCATGGGCACTGGCACGGTGACCCAAGCTGCACAAGGTGGACCCAAAAAACGTTACTTTCGTTGGTACACACCCCAGCCAGGCTCATTTTTTGAGGTCTTGATCAACAAAGTCTGCGCCCCTTAAAGCGACTGTTTTCAAACCGTGGCAATGGGTGCAGCTGGCGAGCCAATCGCACCCGGCAAACGAAGCGGTGGTGCTGTCAATAAAAACCTCGAGCGGCCATGCGACCGCAACCAGTTGGCCAAGGGTGTGAGGTGCCACAACTCCCCCAAGTGAACCCCCAGTTTGAACAAACAATGCTCATGCAAAGGCAGTGCTGCGCAAGCGCCTGCATGGGGCAGGGCAGGGTGGGTTTCCACCGCATAGTTGTCAGCAATCAAGGCAATCAAGCCGCTGTCGGTGATCCATTGCTTTAAGCGCTCATCGCGACCATCCAGGGTAGAGCCACTCTTATCCAATACCGCACCATCCGGTTGGCGGTTCATGCCCAGCAGCACCTCGCCAAACCCTGTGTGTAAACACACCATGTCGCCTTCTTCCACCACGACCTTGTCTTTGGCCATGATGTCCATCAGCATTTCATAGCCGACCACTGTGCCAGTGTTGCCTACATGGGCATGCAAGTCGATCATCACGGCGCGTCCTTGCACGCAGCGCTCAGCCATTTTTTCAATCCCCAGCGCCTTGGCGTAAGAGGTGGATTCACGCGGTACTTTAATGAAATCAAAAATGCCTGCGCCTTCATTCTGTTCGGGGCCAATCACATCGCTGCCAGCGCGAAAACCGTTGTAATAAAGCGCTTCGGGCACGCCATCACCATCGGCATCAAACATCGAGCCGGCATGGGCCAAGCTGTCCCACTGGGTGCTGTATTGCAAATGCATGATGACCAAGTCGTCACTCATCACATCGGTGCACAAGGGGTCATCGCACCACATCTGGTAATTCATATTGGGTTTGCCGTTGCGCACTGTGGGACGCAAGACAGGCGGGCTGCGGCGGGGATTGAGCACCGAACCACCAGGGAAATCCAGCGGCAAACTCAGGTTAAAGCTCAAACCATGTTGCACCTCGGCCATGCCTTGCAGCACTTTGGCAGGGGTAAGTAAATTCATGCGGCCGAACTGGTCATCTGGGCCAAAGTCGCCCCAAGTCGAGCCAGCGGGGCGGTTTTTCCAGCGGGAAGAGATGCTCATAGCAATGCCTCAAGTCGGTGCATGTCATCGATGCCATGCGGGTAAAGACGCATTATGTCTTGCCTTGCTTGGCAGATTTACTTGAATTGGAAAGTTTTTTATGGACAATCCCCATCGCCTTCAAGCACAATGGGGCACACCAACAAGGGGCTGTCATGAGTCAATCGCAAGCACATTACGATGAACTACTGGAGATCTCCAAGCGCATTCAATCTCGCCAAATTTCCTCTGTCGAAGCGACCCAAGCCCAGTTGCAGCGCATCGCGCAACTGGATGGCAGTTTGAAGAGTTTTGCCACGGTCATGGCCGAACATGCTTTGGCTGATGCACAAGCAGCAGACAAGGCCATTGGGGCTGGAAATACCAAAGGGCCCTTACATGGTGTGCCAATCGCGGTCAAGGACCTGTGCTGGACGGCAGGTACCCCAACGGCTGCAGGCATGACCATTCATGCCAACAACATTCCCAAAGAAGATGGAACTGTGGTGCGCAAGTTGCGTGAAGCAGGTGCAGTGATTTTGGGCAAGTTGCAACTCACCGAAGGCGCTTACGCAGACCATCACCCCCAGATCACGCCGCCGGTCAACCCTTGGGGTGCCGGGCAGTGGCCTGGGGCTTCTTCAAGTGGCTCGGGGGTGGCTACCGCAGCGGGTCTTTGTTATGGCTCTTTGGGCTCAGACACGGGCGGCTCTATCCGTTTTCCCTGTGCGGCCAATGGCATCACAGGTATCAAGCCCACATGGGGTCGGGTCAGCCGCTACGGTGCGTTCGAGTTGGCGGCAACCTTGGACCATTTAGGGCCTATGACCCGCAGTGCTGCTGACGCGGCAGCCATATTGGGTGTGATTGCAGGTGCAGACGCACACGACCCTACTGCCAGTTTGTTGCCCGTACCTGATTACTTGGCGGGCATGACCCAAGGCCTTAAAGGTGTGCGTGTCGGTATCGATTTGAAATGGAGTTTGGAAGGCATTGACGAGCCCACCAAACAGGCATTCATGGCCATGATTGAGGTCGTCAAGGCGCAAGGTGCCACTGTCAAAGAAATCACATTTCCAGACCCCCAACAAGCCATTGATGATTGGTTTCCCTTGTGCGGCGTCGAGTGCGCGGTTGCGCATGAAGCCACTTATCCCTCACGCAAGTCCGAGTACGGCGCAGGCTTGGCAGGTTTGATCGATATGGGTCATGCATTAACGGGTTTGGAATACCAAAAAATCATTTTGCGTCGCCATGACTTCAAAGGCCGCGTAGATGCATTGTTTCAAGGCATTGATTTACTGCTCATTCCCACCACCGGCATTGCCGCGCCAACTTGGGAGCGCATGAGCACATTGGCCACCGATGCCGAGTTGCTCAGTGCTTTGTTGAAATTCACTTGTCCGTTTGACATGACCGGTCAACCCACCATCACCTTGCCAGCAGGATTCACACCGCAAGGCATGCCCATTGGTTGCCAGTTTGTTGGGCGTCATTTCGAGGAAGACATGATCATCCGCGCTGGTTGGGCATTTCAACAAGCCACCGACTGGCACCGTCACCACCCCCACATTTGATTCAAAGGAGTATCCCTATGTCATGGTTAGACCAATCCATCATGCGCCAGCGCGGCGTAGCGCAAGGCCGCCAATCTGTCACCCACGAGTTAACCGAAGCCAAACAGGGCAACTACCACTACACCATAGGCCCCTACTCCCAACCCGTGCTGAGTGTCAAACCGGGTGACCGTATCGTGGTGGAAACCCGCGACGCTTTTGAAGGCAAAGTCAAAACCGAACAAGACCTGCCCTCCAAGGTGCTGACCATGCCCTTCGTCAATCCGCAAAACGGCCCCATCATGGTTGAAGGTGCACAGCCTGGCGATGTGGTGGCGGTGTACATCGAATCGATGGCGCCGCGTGGCCCTAACCCGCGTGGAACCTGTGCCATGATTCCTGAGTTTGGTGCGCTGAGTGCCACCATGTTCACTTCTTTGTTGACACAACCTTTGCCCGAGATCGTGCGGAAAATCGATGTGGATGAAAAAGGGGTTTACTGGAGCAAGCGTGTGACCTTGCCCTATAAGCCGCATATCGGTACCTTGAGTTGCTCGCCCATGCTCGATTCGATCAACACACTGACCCCCGACACCCATGGTGGCAATATGGATTTGCCCGATATGGGGCCAGGCAGCATCACCTATTTGCCTGTGTGTACCGATGGTGCACGTGTGTTCATTGGTGACGCCCATGCTTGCCAAGGGGATGGTGAGGTGTGTGGAACCGCCGTGGAGTTTCAAAGCACCACGACCATTCAGGTCGACCTCATCAAAAATTGGGCAATCACTTGGCCGCGCCTAGAGACCGAAGACATGATCATGACGATCGGCAGCGCCAGGCCTTTAGAGGATGCCACCCGCATCGCTTACAAAGACCTGGTCTTGTGGATGGAAGCCGAATTCGGTTTTGACCGCTGGGATGCCTACATGATGCTCAGCCAATGTGGCAAGGTGCGCTTGGGTAATTTTGTCGACCCCAAATACACCGTGGGCGCGGGCATTTTGAAGGCCTATCTCAAATAAACAGCGCCAGCAAATCGTCTTTGCGTATGGGTTTGAGCAAAACTTTGTCAAACCCTGACGACTCCCACAGCAATACCTCATCGGGCATGGCGTGGGCGGTGTACGCAATGATTTTCAAATGTTGGTAATTGCGGTCTGAGCGCAACTGTTTGCACAGTTGCAAACCGCTGATGCTGGGCATGGAAATATCCAGCAGCACCATATCGCAGTGGTTGTCTTTTAACCATTGAAGCGCTTCTTGGGCACCGTTGCATTCGTTGACTTCATGCCCCAGTGGGCGCAAAAACAAGCCAGGTAAAAGACGGTTGGTGGCGTTGTCATCAATCACCACCACTTTCAAAGACGTATGCATGGCGGTCATGGACTTTCTGTGCGTAGTGGCAAGGTGAAGAAGAATACGCTTCCTTCACCTGCTTTGGTGGAATAGTTCAGTGTGCCGCCCATCAGTTTGATCAAATGGTGACTGAGCACCAAACCCAGGCCTGCCCCCTCATTGGGTCGAAGCACAAACGGGTTATCGGTTTTTTGCTGGCGTTTGAAAATCGTTTCTTGCATTTCAGGCGAGATGCCTTTGCCAGTGTCTTGGACCGAAAATACCACCCACAGATGGTTGGCGCTGGGCGTGACCGACAAGGTGACACTGCCTTGCGGGCGGTTGTAATTCAATGCGTTGTCGATCAAGTTGTTAAGTACTTGACGGACCCTGTAGGGGTCGGCGCGCATTTGGGTGGGTAAATTGGGTGAGAAATTGACGTGTAAGCTGATTTTCAATTCATCTGCGCGGGCTTGGTGCAAGGCTTGAACAGACTCCACCATGTCGCTGATATTGAAATCGGATTGCGACAAATCCAGTGTGCCTTCCTGTATTTTGCTCAAATCAAGCAAACCATTGACCAAGTGCAACATTTGCAAACTGTTTTCCAAAATGATCTTGGAGGTGAACTGAATCATCGGCTCACGCGTGCTGCTGTAAATGTATTCTGCGTACCCCATGATCCCATTCAAGGGGGTGCGCAGATGGTGCGACATCGAGGCCAAAAAATCATTCACATGGTGTTTGCTGTCGCGACCCTTGAGGACCTCTGCTTGCAATTCGCGGGTCCGTCTGCGTTCTTGAAAGTAGACATAAGCCAGGGCAATGGTGACTGCCCCAAGCACTGCACAAATAAGCCAAAGAGATGTCATACTGGTTTTGAAATCAATTGTCATCACTGACTTTAACTGATAAATCAATCACTTATGACCAAAATGAGCGTTCAAGCAGTCCCCCTTGCATTGGCTGGGCCTAGGGGTTCGAGCAATCTGTCCTGAAAGCGTCAAATGACTTGGTTAAGATCAATTCTCACAAGGAGTTTATCGATGCTGAACCTCAAAATGTCTTCCCTCTTGTTGTCTTTGGTCTTGGGATCTGCGCTTGTGCAGGCCGCAGACAAAAAGGACGCAGCTGCAGAACCTGCTGTGAAAAAATCAGACGCTGGTATTTGCCATGAAAAAGGCTCAGCCTCTTATGGCAATACCAAGAAATTCACAGCGTTTGCCTCGGTGGATGAATGCGTGAAAAGCGGTGGCAAATTGCCTGCGGGGCAAGCCGCTGCAACGCCTGCTGCGCCGGTGGTGAAAAAATCGGAAAGCGGTATTTGTCACGATGACAAAAGCCCAAGCTATGCGCGCACCAAGAAATTCACCGAGTTCAAAACCATCGATGAATGCCTCAAAAGTGGCGGCAAACTCCCCAAGTGAAATAAGCGTGACGCGCTAGCGAGCGTCGGGCAATTCGATTTTCACTTCCAGCACTTCAAGGTTGTCTTGGCGCTCCAAGTTGACCTTGATGTCGTCTGGATTGATGTTGACGTATTTCGACAAAACCGCAATCAAGTCTCGTTGCAAGTCTGGCAAATAGTCGGGCTGGTGGGCAGAGCGGCCAGAGCGCTCATGGGCCAAAATGATTTGCAAGCGCTCTTTGGCGACGCTGGCGGTTTTCTTCTTTTCGCCGATCAGGAAAGACAAAAACGACATGGGCTTATCTCCGCCCAAACATGCGTTGCAACAGACCGGGTTTGATGGCCTCGGTAAAGCGCAATGGAACGTCGTTGCCTAAAAACCGATCAATGACGTCTTTGTAGGCCTCGGCCACATCGCTCTTATCCAGCAGTACCGCTGGCAAGCCTTGGTTGGAAGCTTGCAAGACATCCTCTGATTCTGGAATGACACCAATCAGGGGAATGCGCAAGATGTCTTGGATGTCTTCCAACGACAGCATCTGACCTTCAAGCACGCGATTGGGGTTGTAACGCGTGATCAGCAAGTGTTCTTTGATGGGTTCTTGGCCTTGAATTGCGCGCAGGGTACGGCTGCTGAGCATGCCCAAAATACGGTCTGAGTCACGTACCGAGGACACTTCGGGATTGGTCACGACCAAGGCCTCATCGGCAAAGTGCATGGCCATCATGGCACCCGTTTCAATGCCAGCGGGTGAATCACAGACGATGAAGTCAAAACCCATGCCGGTGAGTTCTTGCAGTACACGTTCGACACCCTCTAGCGTCAAGGCTTCTTTGTCGCGGGTTTGGGAGGCGGCCAGTACATACAAATTGTCGGAATGCTTGTCTTTGATCAGTGCTTGGTTCAAGCTGGCTTCGCCGTTGATGACATTGACAAAGTCGTAAACCACGCGCCGCTCGCAACCCATGATCAGGTCAAGGTTGCGCAAGCCCACATCAAAGTCAATCACCACAGTTTTTTGGCCTCGCAAGGCCAAACCTGATGCAAAACTGGCACTTGTGGTGGTTTTGCCCACTCCGCCTTTACCCGAGGTCACCACGACAATTTTCGTCATCTAAACAAATCCTTGATTGATTGAAAACACTGGCTATGACAGCTGAGTCAAGTGCAGTGAAGTTAAGAGTTTACAAGGCTTGCATCACCAGCTTGTCGTCGGCCAAGCAAACTTGCGCTGGCTTGCCCAACACTTCTTTGGGCAGTGGCATATCGCTGGTACGGTAAACCCCGGCGATGGACAGCAACTCGGCTTCCAAACTGCTTGTAAAGATACGCGCTGAGGTGTCGCCCTTGGCACCTGCGATCGCTTTGCCACGCAAAGGTGCATACACATGGATGTGACCATCCGCCATGATTTCGGCGCCTGGGTTGACCATGGACAGCACCACCAAATCGCGGCCCTTGGCATAGACATGCTGGCCTGAGCGCAAGGGCTTGTCTACCACCATGGCGCTGCCGCCGCTGGCAACTTCGCGTACCACTTCACGTATGACTTCCACCTCACGCACCACTTCTTGTGTGCTTACGCTGGGCGGCAAGGTCCGGGCTTCTGCTGTGACGAACAGACCAGCCAAGGTGGCTGCAGCTTCATGTGCTGCGTTACTCGGGCGCAAAGCCACGGGGTTCATCCGAAAGCTACGCAAGAGATGCAGCATGGCCGGTAAGTCCAACGGGCCGGTTTGACTGTCCAAATGTTGCAAATCGATCAGGACGGGGTCGTTGTCAAAAAAATCGGGGGTATCTCCCAGACGCGTTTGCAAATCTTGCGCCAGCACACGGAGGTCTGCGCTTTTGACGACAAAAGACACCAATGGCAAAGAGGCGCTTTTGATTTCAAAAGACAAGGCGGGGGCTGGGGTTCGAGAGCTCATAGGCATTTACCAAAGAAAACACAGGTCTGTCGACGAAAGGCAGGACTTTACACGCTTGTCTAAACGGTGCGCAGGACGGCGGCTTGAATTCCGTGACAATCTGCTGAAGCTGACAGAGGAGCATTGCATGGAAACAGCCCTTGGGTTGCTGCTGGCCTATTTTGTGGTGTTGGGTGTCTCCTTGGTTTATCGACAACACACCGTGCGTGGGCCATGGTTGTTTTTGCTTCGAGCCTTCTTCCCGAATTGGCAGTTTTTTCACAAAGTCGGCCCTGTCCCCCATTTGTATGTGCGCTTTCAAGACAGCCTGCAGCAGTGGAGCGATTGGCAATGGATTTACCCTCGCCGGCAGCGCCAGTTATGGGATGTGCTGCACAACCCGCATGGCAACCTGCTGCTGGCGCAGCAAAACCTGGTGGACCATTTGTCCAGTGACGTCAAAGAGTTGGGTGAGGGCGCCGATGCCCGTCCTTTGGTCAGTTACCAACTGGTGTGCCGTTTGGCCGCCCAAGCTGCACGACAGCGCAAGGGTGAGGGTGCCTACCAATTTGAACTGCGACTGGAGCGACCCACTCCCGAGGGCTATGCACAAAGCGATACCGTGTTGCGCAGTCCGGAGATGCCGTTATGAATGGCGATACCGTGGTTCGCTGTCTGGAAGTCTTGTGTGGCCTCAGTTTGCTGATGCAGGTGGCGGAATACCTGCGAATTGCTGGCAGTTCTGACCCCCAAGGTGTGTGGTCTTGGCCGGTTCAGCGTGCTGACATTCCTGCCCAACCGGCTTGGGTAGGCAGCCTCTTAGACCGGCTGTTCCAGCCTGCGGCTTACCGTGTGCAATTGTGGGTTCGTGCTTTGGCCGCACTGGTCTTGCTGCTTCAGGGTGCGAGCTTGGGCCTGGCCTTGGTACTATTTATGGGCAATGTATTGCTGTTGCTGCGCTGGCGAGGGGCCTTCAATGGCGGAAGCGACTTCATGACCTTGGTGGCGGTCACTGGTATCTTGATTGCACAAGTGGTGACGCTATGGGCGGGACATGGCCTTGGTTGGGCCCTGGGCCTGTCGTACATCGCGATTTACACCCTGAGTTCTTATTTTGTCTCTGGCTGGATTAAATTGCTGCAACCCGAGTGGAGAAGTGGGCGAGCGCTCACCGTTTTCCTCAATGGTGGCCTATACGGCCCTTTGTCGCCAGACAGCTTGTTTCGCAAACCCTTGGTGGCTTTGCTGTGCAGTTGGGCTTTCATTTTGTGGGAAGCGGTGTTTCCCTTGGTATTGCTGCAGCCCGATTGGGTGCTGGGTTTTACTGCCATCGCCGCGGTTTTTCATTTTTTGGTGTTTTGGTTTTTTGGCTTGAACCGTTTTTTCTGGGCTTGGCTGACCAACTTGACCGCAGTGTGGTTCTTTAGCGGCTGGATCAGCCGGTTTTGGGGGTAAATACCCTTATTTTTTGAATACTTTGTGGTGTATTTGTAGCGTTTTGGGGCTTTTTTTTGCTTGGAGCCCTCAAGCTCTGGGCCTAGAATGGCGATCCTGTTTCTGGACAGGCACACACAGGGACGACTTATGCAATTGATGTGGCTTTCAGGGCCCACGGGAAATGTCAGGACGATATCCATCACCTTTCGCACGGTGTTGATGACGTCTGTCGTGGTTGCGCTGTTTTTGCTCAGCGCGGGTTTCCTGTTGCATTTTGTGGGTTTCAAGATCGCGGTTGAGTACAACCCCGACCTCGCTCGCAGTATTGGTGGCGTGACCACCGAAGCAGAACAAAAGCGCATGGAGTCGGTTTACCGTGACCACTTGAGTCAACTGCGCGAGTCCATGCACAACACCGTCACCGAAATACGCCAGCTTGAAACCATGAAAAACCGTTTCATGGAAATGGCTACCCCCTCGGTGGTGCGCGACAAAATCAATCGCAAAGACGAAAACAAGGGCGGTCCCTTGGTGGCCCCCAGGCCTTTCTCTTCTTTTATCCGCCAGCCTTTGGGCATCGAATTCGACCAAACGCTGCAAGAATTCCTGCAAACCCAGACCGCTGTGGCGGAGTTGCATTCCCATTGGGAAAAGCAGCTGGATTGGTTGCATTCCCTGCCGACAGCTTTGCCGGTACGCGGAGACTTCCGTATCACCAGTGGTTTTGGTATCCGCAATGACCCTTTCACCGGTGGCTTGGCCATGCACGAAGGCTTGGACTTCACCGCGCCTATAGGCACGTTGGTGGTGGCTACCGCACAAGGCACAGTTACCCGTTCAGCCTGGGATCCCAGCTACGGCAATGTCATTGAAGTCCACCATGCCGAAGGTTTTGCCACCCGTTACGCCCATCTCAGCAAGCGTATCGCCCAAGTCGGTGACGTGGTGGAGCGGGGCGGTGTTTTGGGCGAGGTCGGCAGCACAGGGCGCTCAACAGGACCCCATTTGCATTACGAAGTCTTTAACAAAGACAGGGTCATCAACCCTGCACAAGTCCTGCCTTTAGGATCTAGCTAACCCCTTTACCGGAGCCTCCCATGTTCGAAAAACTGCGCGACAAGCCTTTGGCCAGTTCGCAAGAACGTTTTGAAACCCTTATTGGTCGCACCACCCAAATTTACGGGCGCTTGGTGTTGCTCGACAGCGTGCGCATTGACGGCAAAGTGGTGGGCAATATTGAAACCACCAAAGAACACAAAGTCACTGTCGCCATTGGTGCCAGTGGCGAGGTGTCGGGAGACGTCACAGCCCATCGCGTGATGGTGGCTGGCAAAGTCGAGGGCAATATTTACGCCTCAGAACGGGTCGAATTCCATAAAGACTCGGTGGTGCATGGCGATATTTCCTATGGCTCCATCGCCGTGGAGCATGGCGCTCGTTTGCTCGGCTTGGTGATCCAAAACCCTGCCGGTGGCAATGCCAGCACCGAAGCCAACACGGCCATTCGCCAAGCACAAACCAACAAGTAAACCGCTTTGTTGTCGCCGGATCACTTCGATCAGATGTACAACAATCGGGCACGCGTGCCCGATTTTGCTCAGTATTTCACCCAGTGGGCGGATGACTCGGCGGCAGCGCGGGCCACATTGGGTGGTTTGACCGATGTTTCCTATGGCGCTGGGCCGAGCGAGACCTTGGATATTTTTCCCGCCGACCATGCCAACGCACCGGTGGTGGTGTTCATCCATGGCGGCTACTGGCGGTCCCTCGATAAATCCGACCATTCCTTTATCGCCCCCGCTTTGGTGGCACAAGGCGCGTGTGTGGTGGTGCCCAATTACGCACTGTGTCCTGCGGTGACGCTTCCTGACATCGTGATGCAAATGGTCAAGGCGCTGGCGTGGGTGTGGCGCTATATCGGTCAATGGGGAGGGGATCCCGCGCGTATCCATGTTGCAGGGCACAGTGCAGGCGGTCATTTGACCGCCATGATGTTGGCTTGCCAGTGGCACGACTGCCAATCGGATTTGCCCACTGACCTGGTGAAAACCGCTTTGTCGATTTCGGGCTTGTACGAGTTGGACAGCGTGATGCGCTCGCCCATGT
This sequence comes from Burkholderiales bacterium, assembly GCA_947381415.1. Lineage (GTDB taxonomy): Bacteria > Pseudomonadota > Gammaproteobacteria > Burkholderiales > Burkholderiaceae_C > Limnohabitans. Next base: position 86,922 of record CANCVB010000003.1, on the reverse strand, counting down.
TGCAGTCATCCCTGCATTTGACCGAGGCCCAAGTGTTGCGTTGTAGCCCCGCATGGATGCCTGCGCCAACCACAGGCAGTTTGATCAGCGTGGCTGGGGCGTTGGAAAGCGATGCATTTATTCGACACAACCACCTGATTCAAGAGGCTTGGGGCCATCAGCGGGTGCCCTTGGTGGAAGATTTACCGGGCTTGCACCACTTCAGCATCGTCAACGAATTGGCCAAGCCTGGCTCGCACTTGCATGGCTTGTTGATGCAACAACTTCGCGCTTGAGCCTGGCAGGGTCTAGGTGCTGGGTAGCTTGACCAGACCGGCTGCCAAGGCGGTGCCGGTTAAAACCATGGCTGCGCAAAGAATCACCCAAGGCGTGATGGTTTCGTTCAAGAAAGCAATGCCAATCAGGTTGGCAAACAGCGGAATCAAATAGGTCACCGTCATCGTGCGGGATGCACCCACCTTGGCAATCAAGCGGAAATACAGCACATAGGCCAGACCCGTGCACACCACGCCAATCATCAACAAACTCCACCAAGCGCTGTCACTGGGCCATTCAGTCGGCCAAAACCACAGGCCAGGCAAAGCCAGCACCAAGCATGCCCCGAGTTGACTGCCTGCAGCAATGGTCATGGTGGGTATGCCGCCCAAAAAGCGTTGCGAATAATGGGTGCTCAGGCCATAACAGGTGGTGGCCAGCAGGCAAGCCAGTACCGCCCAGCCCGAGCCGCCGGGTTTGAAAGACACGCCACCTGGCATGGTGACGGCCAGCAGCACCGCGCCGGCAAAGCCCAACAGCAAGCCCAAACCACGTGAACGCCCTGGGCGTTGCTTGAACCACACCCAGGCAATCAATGCCCCAAACAGTGGCGTGGTGGAGTTCAGTATGGATGACAAACCGGTCGTGATAGACATGACCGCATAGGCATAGCAAATAAACGGAATACCTGAATTCACCACGCCCATGGGCAAAATGCGCCGCCAGTGTTGGCGCAAATGTTGAAGCTGTCCTTGCCACAGCAAAAACGGCAGCAAGGTCAACCACGCCACACTCACCCTCAACCAAGCGGTGGACCAACTGCCAAATTCTTGCGAGGTCAAACGCATGAATAGGAAGGAGGAGCCCCAAATCACACCCAGCAATACAAACTCAGGCAGCCACTGGCGCCACCGCAGGGCATCGGTCACAAAAGCGTGCCTTCACGTTGCAGCAAATCCATCTTGCGCCACAAACCACCGGCATAGCCAGTCAATGCACCATTGGCGCCGACCACGCGGTGGCAAGGCACAACAATGCTCAAGGGGTTGCGCCCAACCGCCATGCCTACGGCACGCGCGGCTTGGGCTTGACCAAGGTGTTGCGCCAGTTCACCATAAGTGGAATAACGGCCATAGGGAATTTGCAGCAAAGAACGCCAGACACGTTGCTGAAACTCGCTGCCTATGGCGAAGTCGAGCGGGACATCAAACGCAGAGCGCTTGCCAGCAAAATAATCTGCCAATTGCGATTTGGCCAAGCGCAACCAATGTTGCGAAGGGCCCCATGGGAGATGACGCAAATCGGGTTTGTGTGCCTGGTCGTCAAACCAAACGCCACACAAACCTTTTTCACTGGCGACCAAGCTCAATGGACCGAGCGGCGAGTTGATCGGCATTTGCCAAGCGTTGGCAAGAAAAGGGGCGTGTGCAGAAGTCGAGAGCATGGGTTGGGGTTTGTCGTTGAGGTTCATCATACGATGTCAAGATGTCGGTCTCAAAGATTCGCAGCTTCTACAATGATGCAATGAATCTTGAAGCATCTATTTTCAAAGCTTACGACATTCGTGGCGTGGTTCCTGCCGCACTCAACCCTGAGGTGGCATTGGCGCTGGGCAGGGCCTTTGGCACGCAAGCGTTGGCGCAAGGTGAAACCCAAGTGGCTGTGGGCCGAGACGGGCGCTTGAGCGGCCCGTCTTTGGCGCAAGCGCTCATCCAAGGTTTGGTCGATGCCGGTGTGCAGGTCATCGATGTGGGCATGGTCACCACGCCGCAGTTGTATTTCGCCGCGCACACCTTGTGCACCAGCGGCATTCAAATCACTGGCAGCCACAACCCCAAGGACTACAACGGCTTCAAGATGGTGATGGGCGGGCGAGCCATTCATGGTGACGAGATCCAAGGCCTGCGTCAGATGATGCAAGACCAAACCTGGGTCTTGCAAGCGGGCGGCGCTGTGCAAGCGCTGAGCGTGCACCAGGCCTACCAAGAGCGCATCGTGCAAGACATCCACCTGAGCCGCCCCATGCGCATCGTGGTCGACAGCGGCAATGGCGTTGCGGGGGCCTCGGCACCGGCCATCTTGCGTGCCATAGGTTGCGAGGTGATTGAACTCTTCAGCGAGGTCGATGGCGAGTTCCCCAACCACCACCCCGACCCCAGCAAACCCGAAAACCTGCGCGACCTGATCGCGGCACTGCAAACCACAGGCGCTGAATTGGGTTTGGCATTTGACGGCGATGGCGACCGTTTGGGCATCGTCACCCAAGATGGTCAGACCATTTACCCCGATCGCCAAATGATGTTGTTCGCCCAAGATGTGCTGAGCCGTGTGCCCGGCGGTGCGATCGTGTTTGACGTGAAATGCTCGCAGCAACTCGCGCCCGCCATTCGCGCCGCAGGGGGTGAACCCGTGATGTTCAAAACTGGCCACTCGCTGATCAAAGCGCAGATGAAAGCCATCCAATCACCCTTGGGCGGCGAGATGAGCGGCCATGTGTTTTTCAAAGAGCGCTGGTATGGTTTTGACGACGGCACCTATGCGGGTTGCCGTTTGCTGGAAATCCTCAGCCGCTCGCCCGACGCCAATGCGGTGCTGCATGCCTTGCCCAACAGCCAGTCCACGCCCGAGCTGAATGTGGCCTGTGCCGAGGGCGAACCACACCGCGTCACCGCCGAGTTGCGCCAACTCGCGCAAGCCCAAGGTTTGCCTTCACCCCAGTACCAACCCGTGCTGTGCGACATCGACGGTGTGCGCATCGACTGGTCGGATGGTTTTGGTTTGGTGCGCGCCTCCAACACCACGCCTGTCTTGGTGCTGCGCTTCGAGGGTCAAAGCCCTGCAGCTTTGCAGCGCATCCAGGCCGACATGATGGCCTTGTTGCGCCAAGTCAAACCCGACGCCCAAGTGCAAGAGGCGGCGCATTGAGGGTATTGCTGGTCAAGCTGTCGTCGCTGGGGGATGTGGTGCACAGCTTGCCAGCGGCCATGGACATGGTTTCCTGCATCCCTGGCATTCAGATCGACTGGGTGGTTGAACCTGCTTTCGCCCCTTTGCTCAAGCTGTGCCCTGCGGTGCAGCGGGTGATTCCCTGCGCGCTTCGCCAATGGCGAAAAAGCTTTTGGCGGGCTGACACCCGCGCTGCATGGCGCGTGTTCAAGCAAGACCTGCAAAGCACGGCATATGACGCCGTGATCGATCTGCAAGGCCTGAGCAAATCCGCTTTGGTCGCCAAGTTGGCTCGCTTGAGCCCCAACGGCCAACGCCATGCCATGGCCAACCGCACCCAAGGGTCTGGCTATGAAGCGCCCACCCGCTGGGTGGCCGATGTTCTGATTCCTTGCGCTTGGCACAGCCATGCGATTGACCGTGGCCGACATGTTTGCGCCCAGGCGCTGGGCTATGCCTTGCCCGCTCAGGTGCAAGCAGGCTTGCAAGCCACAGCGCATCCGGATGTCTTGGCAAAGACCGTGGCCTTGGTGCATGGCAGTTCCCGCAAGGACAAAGAATGGCCGCTGGCACATTGGCAAACCCTGGGCCAAGCATTGCAGCAACAAGGTTTTCAATTGGCCTTGCCCCATGCCAATGACGTGGAACTGTCCACCGCCCAAGCCATTGCCAGCGCCTGCCCCGGTGCAGTGGTTTGGCCGCGCAGTGACTTGGACCAACTCACCCAGCGATTGGCGGCTTGTGTGGGTGTCATTGGTGTTGACAGTGGCGTCAGCCACATCGCCGTGGCGCTGGGCTTGCCACATGTGCAGCTCTACAACGTTGACACCGCTTGGCGCACTGGCCCTGCGGGTGGCGATGGGCAGCAAAGCGTGTATGCCAAACCCACACCTTTGCCGCAAACCGTGTTGTCGGTTTGGGCTGCCTGCCTCGCGTCGTATTCTCAGCAGCTATGACGCGGTTGTTGTATGCCTGTTTGATGTGGATGTTGTCGCCGTTGCTATGGCTCAAGCTGCGTTTGCGCGCGCGGCGTGAACCTGTTTACGGGCAAGCCATTGCCGAGCGATTTGGTTACTACACCCATGCAGTGCCCGCTGGTGCTTTGTGGATCCATGCGGTGTCACTGGGCGAGACCCGTGCGGTAGCTGGCTTGATCAAGGCTTTGCGGGAGGCATACCCCGATCTGCGCTTGTTGCTCACCCATGGCACGGCCACCGGACGCACTGAAGGAGCAGGTCTGTTGCGCGCGGGTGATTTGCAAGCATGGCTGCCATGGGATACCTCTGCAGCGGTGGAGCGATTTTTCGCCCAATTCCAACCCTGTCTTGGGTTGTTGATTGATACCGAGGTATGGCCCAACCTCATCGCTGTGGCCAGGCAACAAGGCGTCCCCATGGTGCTGGCCAATGCCCGTTTGAGTGAACGTTCTTGGCGAAAAACCCAACGCTGGGCGGCGTTGGCCAAGCCTGCTTTCAGTGGCTTGCATGCGGTGTGGGCGCAGACCGAAGAGGATGCCGCTCGGCTGCGCAGTTTGGGCGCACCTGTGACGGCCATCATGGGGAATTTGAAATTCGATGCCATCCCCAATCCGCAATTGCTGGCCATGGGAAAAACTTGGCGGCGCGCTTTCCTCAATCGTCCCGTGGTGCTGTTGGCCATTTCGCGAGAAGGTGAGGAGGCACAGTTTTTAGATGTCTTGCGACAGCATCCTGCCTACTTGCAACAGGCGCAGTGGTGGATCGTGCCGCGTCACCCACAGCGTTTCGACGATGTGGCTGCCCTGATGCAAGCCTCTGGGCTGCCTTGGCAGCGTCGCAGCCAGTGGCCAGCAGATCTGGCGCCCATGGCTGCACCGCAAGCCGCAAGCTTGGTGTTAGGGGACTCCTTAGGCGAAATGCCCCTGTATTACGGTGCGGCAAGTGTCGCCTTGGTGGGGGGGAGTTTTGCCACTTTGGGAGGACAAAATTTGATCGAAGCCTGTGCCTGTGCTTGTCCAGTGGTGATGGGGCCTCACACCTTTAACTTCACACAAGCCGCAGAGTGGGCCATTGCGGCCCAAGCTGGCTGGCGCAGCGCGGACATGGCCCAGGCCATGTCGCAAGCTTTGAGCCTTGCAAAAGATGCGCCACGCCAACAAGCCATGTCACATGCCGCGCAGTTGTTTGCCAGCAGCCACCAAGGGGCGGTGGCACACTGTGTGAATGCTTTGGCTGCGTGGTTGAAAAAGCCTTGAGAGGTTCAAGGCTCCAGCAGGTTATTGATACCTTGCAAGTCTTGGAGTTGCAAAGTCCCGCTGACTTGTCGCAAGCGCAAATGACCAACCAATACGTCGTAGCGCGCCTTGGCCAATTTGGCTTTGGTGTCAAACAATTTGCTTTGCGCATCCAGCACATTCATATTGATGCGTACACCCACGGTATAGCCCAGTTTGTTGGCTTCCAGCGCGACTTGGCTGGACTCGACGGCCGCTTGCAAAGCCTTGACTTGGCTGACACCTGACATCACGCCAAAAAAGGCACTGCGGGTGTTTTGCGCCACGGTTCGCGCAGCTGCATCCAAATCGGCTTGGGCTTTTTGGCTCAGACTCAGGGTTTCGCGCACGCGATTGTCCAAGGCGTTGCCAGTGTAAAAAGGCCAAGACAAGACCACCGCACCGGTTGTGAGATTGGTATTCGAGCCGCCAGAAATGGCACCAGAGGAGGTTGCATTGGTTGTATTTGCAAGACTGTGACTGAGTTGGAAATCCACAGTAGGTTTGAGAGCCGCTTTGGCTTTTTGAGTTTCCAGTTCGGTGACTTGCAGGTTGAGGGTCGCTTGGCGCAAGGAAGGGTTTTTCTCTGCGCTGAGGCTGACCCATTCTTCCACTTGGGGTGGGTTCAATGGACTGGGCTCGGCTTGAATGGCCATGCTTTTGGGTGAGGTACCATTTTTGCCCACGATTTGGTCCAAGGCCAATTTCTTCACCTGTAAATCGTTTTGCGAAGCAATTTCTTGTGCAACCACCAAGTCAAAGCCCGCCTGGGCTTCGCGCGTGTCGGTAATGGTGGCGGTACCCACTTCAAAATTGCGTTTGGCTGAAGCCAGTTGTTCAGCCACAGCGGTTTTTTGGGCTTGCACAAACGCCAAGGTGTCTTGCGCAGCCAAGACCTCAAAATACGTTTGGCTGACGCGAACCATCAAGTCTTGTTCAGCGGCTACCAATTGCTCTTGTATCACTTTCATGGCCAAATTGCTTTGCGCAATTTCGGCTTTGTCGGCTGGACGGTAAAGAGGCTGAGAGCCAATCACAGTTGCAGTGTTGCTCCCGTAGTAGTTGTTGTAGTTCGCGATGCCCTTGGTTGCGCTGGGTTTGTTGGGGTCAAAATCGATATAGTTTTTCGCGAGATTCACACTCAAAGTGCCAGTCGGACCGAGTTTGGCCTGGGCTTGCGCTGACTTTAACCGCGTGGCCTCAAACTGTGCTTGCACCGATTGGTAGCTGGCATCAAAGCTGCGAGCTGCATCGTAGAGTTCCACCAGGCTTTGCCCGTGGGCCATGCCACAAAAGGCCAGAGCCATGGCCGAGATAAGAGGCAGAGGACGAAAAGAACGCATGGTCTTCCTTTGGGGTAAGCGAATCAAAATTGAAAAGCAGGTGCTTGGACAAATCCGTGCAAACGTGGGAGCACCACATCCCACATCACTTGCGAATGAAGATCACCATGGCTGGAGAGGGTATAGCGTGTGGCTTGCATCATAGGTTCCTCACCCACCACAGCCATCAAACGTCCGCCTGGTTTGAGCAGTGAAAGCAGCTCGTCTGGCACCTGTGCGACAGAGCCTGTCAACACCACTGCGTCGAAGGAGGCGCGCGGGAGGTCCAGCGGGACGCCCTGGCTTTGACGGAGTTGCACATTGGCCATACCCGCTTGTTGCAAATGGGTCTGGGCTTGGGCCAAGACATCGGCATGGCATTCCAAACTTAAAACCTTGGCGGCCATACTGGCCAGCAAAGCGGTGAGGTAACCACTGCCCGTACCTATTTCAAGCACGTTGTCGCTGGGCTTGAGCAACAGGTCTTGCGCCAACCTGGCTGCCACCCTGGGCGCGAGCATGGTTTCACCATGGGCCAGGGGAATTTCGGTGTCGCTGTAAGCCACATCTTGAAAGGCCGCTGGAACAAACACACAGCGGTCTAAAAAGGACAACTTTTCAAGCACTGTGTGGTCAAGCACATTCCATGGTCGGATTTGTTGTTCAACCATGTTGAAGCGGGCAAGTTCGGTATTCATGGCAAGAGGTCAGGCAAAGTCATGGTGCAAATTTTAACCAGCATGGTTTTTCCCAGTGTCTGGCGCAATACCCCACAGGCGCTTAAGCCATTGGGTCAAGTCATCCAAATAGCAGTACACCACAGGCACCACCACCAAGGTCAGCAATGACGAGGTGATAACCCCGCCAATGACCGCTTGGCCCAAAGGCGCCCGCTGCTCGGCACCTTCACTGGTGGACAAGGCCAAAGGCATCATGCCAAACACCATCGCCAAGGTGGTCATCAAAATGGGGCGCAAGCGCACTTTGGCAGCCATCAATAAGGCTTCACTGCGACCCAGCGGTGCTTGGAACGTGCCGTCACCGTTGTCCAGGCCTGCTCGCGCGCGAATGGCAAAGTCGAGCAACAAAATCGCGTTCTTGGTCACCAAGCCCATGAGCATGATCACGCCAATCACCGAGAACAACGACAAGGTAGAGTGAAACAGCATCAACGCCAATACCACGCCAATGAGGGTGAGCGGTAATGCGGTCATCAAGGCCAGCGGTTGCAAAAAGCTCTTGAACTGACTCGCCAAAATCATGTAAATGAAAATAATCGCCATGGCCAGCGCTGAGATTGCGTAGGCAAATGACTCTTTCATGTTTTTGGTTGAACCCCCAAACTGGTAGCGGTAACCATCGGGCATTTGGATACCCGCCATCACCGCTTGTATGTCTTTGGATACGTCGCCACTGGCGCGTCCAAAGGCATTGCCGCTGAAGGAAACTTCACGCGACAGTTCACGGCGGTTGATTTGGTTGGGGCCCACACCTTCGCTGACCTGTGCCACTTGGTTGAGTTTGACGCTGCGGTTGGTGCCGTCCGCCGCTGAGGGCAGGTTGAACGGCAGGCGCTCCAGGTCTTGTGGCGAGGTGCGTGCATTGGGGGAGAGCCGCACCAGCACATCATAGGTTTGGTCATTGCTGGCACGCCATACGCCAATGTTTTGCCCTGCCACCAAGGTGCGCAACTGGTCGGCAATGCTGCTCGCGCCCAAACCAAAGTCCGAGGCTGCTTCGTGTTTGATGGCGATGTCGATGGTGGGCTTGTTCGGTTTGACGCTGGATTCAATATCCACAAAACCTTTGACGTTTTGCAATTTGGTCATGACCTGTGAAGCAATGCGTTCCAATTCGGCTTGCTCGGGGCCCAGCACAAAAAACTCAATTTGCTTGGAGCCACTCACACTGTCGAGTTGCCCCACATGCGTGATGGTGATGCCTGGCAATTGCAACAAGCGTTGACGCACATCTGGCGTGATGCTGTTGAGGTTGCGCGTTCGCAAGCCCCGATCGACCAAACGGAAATACACATTCGCGTAAATCTTGCCGTTGGCGTTACCCGTATTGATGGTGGTCAAGGTGTAGCGCACCTCGGGGAAACTGCGCAAGAGTTTTTCCACTTCCTGCGCTTTGCGCTCGGTCACTTGCAACGAAGAGCCCACAGGGACGTAAAAGGTCACAGTGGCTTCAGAGTAATCGGCCTTGGGCACGAACTCGGTGCCCAACAGTGGCACCATGAAGATGCTGCCCACGAAAATGCCGATCGCGGCAAACACGGTTTTCAATTTGTGCACCAAGGCCCAAGCCAACAGGTGCTGGTAAATATCGCTTAAACGCTCGGTGGTGCTTTCAAACCACCCGGTCACAAGACCAATGCTCTTGTCGTACCAGTTGCGAGGCTTGGGCGCATGGCCTTGAACGTGGATGCTGGGATCGTGCCAGACGCTGGAGAGCATGGGATCCAAGGTGAAACTGACAAACATCGAGATGACCACGGCCACCACAATGGTCAAACCAAACTCATGGAAGAACTTGCCAATCACACCTTCCATGAAACCAATCGGTAAAAACACGGCCACGATAGAGAAGGTGGTGGCCAGCACCGCCAAACCAATTTCTTTGGTGCCTTCCATGGCGGCAGTGAAGGCGTTTTTGCCCATTTGCACATGGCGCACAATGTTTTCCCGCACCACGATGGCGTCGTCGATCAACAAACCAATACACAGCGACAAGGCCATGAGCGTCATCATGTTGACGGTAAAACCAAACAAGCTCATGAACAAAAACGTACCAATCACTGCAATCGGCAAAGCCAAGCCCGTGATGATGGTCGAGCGCCAAGAGTTCAAGAATAAAAACACGATCAATACCGTGAGCAATGCGCCTTCGATCAGGGTTTTGCGCACGTTGTTGACAGCCACACGGATCGGACGCGAGCCATCGAAAATGGGTTCTAAGCGAATCCCTGGTGGCAGTTGTTTGCGCATGGACTCCAAAGTGTCAATCAAGCCGTCCACCACCTCGATGGTGTTCTCGTCTTGCGCTTTGACGACCGACAGCAGCAGTGTGCGTTGTCCGTTGTACAGCGCCAAGTTTTCCAGCTCCTGCGCACCATCGTTGACTTTGGCGACTTGCGACAAGCGCACATACGAGCCGCCTTTGCGCGCCACGATGATGTTGCCAAAGTCCTCGGGCCGCTTCATGCGCGCTTGCACCTGCACCACGCGGTCTTGTTGCACCGAGCGCACCGAACCCACGGGCAAATCTTGGTTTTCATTGCTGACCGCTGCCACCACTTGCGCGGCAGTCACGCCCAGCGCCTCCATGGCTTGGGGATTGAGGTAGAGGTTGATTTCCCGTTTGGTTCCCCCCACCAAGGCCACCGAACCGACGCCGCGAACGTTTTCTAGGCGTTTCTTAAACACCTGGTCTGCCCAATTGGTGAGCTCCACATTGCTCAAGGCTTGGTTGAGGCCCGTGGCTTTGTCGTCTGGCAACACCGCCACCGACCAAATCGGTCGGCTGGTGGGGTCAAAACGAAGAATGCGCGACTCTTTCACATCGGTGCGCAAAAAGGGATGCACGTTGGAGACTTTTTCGCGAACATCGTCGGCCGCTTTGCGGCCATTGACATACAGCTGAAACTCGATCACCACCACCGACAAGCCTTCGTAACTGCGCGAGGTCAGGGCGCTGATACCGGCAATGGAGTTCACCGCTTCTTCGATTTTTTTACTTACCTCGCTCTCAATGATTTCAGGCGAGGCACCTGGGTATTCGGTGGTAATCACCACCACCGGTAAATCAATGTTGGGGAATTGGTCGATTTTGAGGCGCTGGTAGCTGAAGATGCCAAGCACCACCAAGGCGAGCATCATCATGGTGGCAAACACCGGGTTGCGCAGACTGACTTGGGTGAACCACATGGTTAGGGCTTGCCTTTGACTGGCAAGCCTTCGCGCAAAGCACCTGCGGTGCTGCGAAGTACCGTGCTGTTGACAGGTAAACCACTGACCTCAACCCAGGTACTGGTGTCGGTTTGTCCTGCCAATTGACCGCGCAAGCCGGTTTTCACAACATAGTGTTTGATTTGGTTGTTCTCAATCACCTGCACATAGGGCTGGGGTTTGTCGGTGCGCACCGAGTCCAAGGGAATAGCCAGCACAGTGTGCTGACCCAGTGCCAACTGGCCTTGGCCATACAAACCTTGGCGCAAACCATTGACATTGTCTAAGCGCAAATACACCAACACACTGCGACTGCCTGCCAGCACACTGGGGTTGATGCGTTGAACTTTGGCCGTGACGGGTTGTTCACGGCCTTCCAGTTGCAAGGTGGCTTGTTGGCCGATGCGCACATCAATCGAGTCAGCGGGACTGAGGGTGGCTTCAAGCTCTAAACTGTTGAGGTCAACCACCTCGAGCAAGCGCATATCGATGGCGACACGCTCACCGGGTTGCGCCAAGCGGGCGGATACCTGACCTGAAATCGGCGATGTGAGTACCGCGTCATCCAGCACTTTGCGCGCCACATCTGCGCCGGATAAAGCGGCTTTGTAGGTGGCCTCTGCGCCAGTCAAATTCGACAGCGAGGTTTCCAGCGCAGTCACCGAAATAAAGCCTTTGTCCACCAAGGATTTGTTATTGTCGTATTGGCGCTTGGCAATATCTACCTGGGCTTTGGCCGCGTCGGCTTGTTGTTCGATTTGGCGCAGTCTGCGTTGATATTCCGTGGGGTCAATGCGGGCGACCACTTGGCCCGCCTTGACATAGTCGCCTTCGCGCAGTTGCAGCTCGGTGATTTCACCAGCCACCCGCGATTTGATGACCACGGTATTGACCGCTTTGAGGTTGCCCGAGACGGGCAGGTTGTTCACCAAACGCTGCTCGACCGCTAGCAAGGTATCGCTGGCGGGGATTTCAAAGACCGTGGGTGCGACCGCGTTGGCAGCGGGGGGCGCAGCGACGCTGGCATCGGATTTAGGCGATGTGCTGCGCATATACCAAGCAGCGCCACCCAACATGGCCGCCGACAGCAAGACAACGCCACCCCAGCCTTTGATTTTGAATTTCATCTGCGCTTGCTCCGAAAAAATGGCCGACTCAGGTCCGGCGCCAACCTTGCGCTAGCAGATAGGCATGGTTGCGTAAAAAAGTTTCTGGGCTGAGCGAGTTTTGCAAGGCATTGCAAGCCAGCGAGTGTTTCCACATGTTCACATACAAGATAGCGCTCACCAAACTGTGAACCGCTTGCTCTGCGTCAAATGTCGCAAATTCACCGCAATCGATACCGCGTTGAAGAATGCGTTTGAAAAGCGCATGGCCAGGGCGAATCACCTCTTGGTCGTAAAACTGCACCACTTCAGGAAAGTTATTGGCCTCGCTCATCACCAATTTGGTGATGCCGCTGGCATCGGTTGAACCGATGCGTTGCCACCACGACACCAAGGCGTATTCCAGCATCTCGGAGGTGCTGCCTTGGAATTCTTCAAACTCTTGGTTCCAAGTGGGGAAGTGTTCGGCCAAATTGGCGCGAATCACCGCTTTGAACAAATCTTCCTTGCTGGGGAAATACAGAAACAAGGTGCCTTTGGATACACCGGCACTGGCAGCGACATCTTCCACCTTGGTGGCGGAATAGCCTTTGTTGACAAACAGGTTCAGCGCCGCATCAAGCAATTCGCCGGGGCGTGCTTCTTTTCGGCGCTCGCGTTTGTTGCCAACAGGCGTGTCACTGGAGATGGTGGTGGTTTGCATATTAATGACTGACTGGTTAGTAATGTAACCGACCCAGCCATTCATGTAAAACCCTTTGGCTGCCTAGCAAGCCGCCCGCCGAGGGCAAAAAATCGGTGTCCCAGCGCAGTGGCGGTTGGGTATAGCCCATCGGGGCAGGAAACACCTCGAAACCGGCAGCCTCAAATTGCATCACACTGCGTTGCATATGCCAGTCATGGGTAACCAAGGCGATGCGTTGGATGCCCTTGGCCGACAACACCGCATAAGAGTGCAAGGCGTTTTCGCGGGTGTCGCGCGAGGACTCATCGGTCAACAAAAAGGCCAGACCAAAATCTCGCTGCAAAACATAGGCGGCCACTTGGGCTTCGGTCTGGGTTTGCGCCGAGGATGCACCCCAGCCCTTGCCACCGCTGTACACCAGTGGCAAGTCGCTGAGGGTTTTCAAATATCGGCCATAAACCAAACGCTGCTGGGCCGCTGCACCGAGCGTGGCTTGACCGTATTCAGGCGCATACAACTCCACCCCACTGCCCAGTACCAAGATAGCTTGGGCGCGGCCCAAGTCTTGGTGTGACAACGGCGGGTAAGTTCGCAGCAACAACTGGTTCAAACCATAGGCGGTGGCGCTGGTACTGAGCACCCATAGCAGCAGGATGCCTAGGGCGCACAAGCTTCGCCCCCAGCGCTTAGACACACCCAGCACGGCCACACCGATGACCATCAACAGTAACGGACTGGCAGGCGGCATGAGCAGGGTGGAAATCAGCGGTTTAAGCGGGCCAATCCAAGAAAACATGATGCAACCATGGTGAATAAAAGCCAAAGTTTCCCACAGCGAGACAGAGTGGCTAAGATGCTTGGCATGGCGAACGCAATCATCACCTTGGGCGGCGGTTGTTTCTGGTGCACAGAAGCGGTGTTTGTGCGTGTCAAAGGGGTGCTCGATGTCGAATCGGGTTACTGCAACGGACTGGTACCAAGCCGTCCCACCTATGAACAAGTGTGCACAGGCCGAACAGGGTTTAACGAAGTGGTGCGTTTGCAATACGACGACAGCGTCATTGGCTTGCAAGATATTTTGAATATCTTTTTTGAGATTCACGACCCCACCAGCTTGAACCGACAAGGCAATGATGTGGGCACCCAGTACCGCAGCGGTATTTATGTGTCGGGGGACGCCGACCACATGGTCGCTTTGCAGTTTATTTCAGCCGCGACCAGTCGGGGCGAGTTTGACAGCCCCATCGTGACCGAGGTTTTGCCCCTACAAAATTACTGGGCGGCCGAGGATTACCACCAAGACTATTTTGAAAATAACCCCTACCAAGGCTATTGCACCTTTGTGGTGGCGCCCAAGGTCAAAAAACTCCACCATCACTTTGCACAGTGGGTGAAAAGCTGACAGCGCTCAAGGCGCCAGTCGTTCTTTGAGCCACTTGCCTTCTTTGGCGCGGTAGACCAAGCGGTCGTGTAAACGGGCCACACCGCCTTGCCAAAACTCCCAATAATCCGGCGTGAGCCTATAGCCTCCCCAGTGCGGCGGACGCGGCGGTTGTGTGCCTAATTTGGCCAAATAGCTGGCGGCTTGGGTGACCAGTTGGGTGCGCGAGGAGATGACTTGGCTTTGCGGACTGGCCCACGCGCCTATGCGTGAGTCCAGCGGGCGACTCTGAAAGTATGTGTCGCTTTCTTCTGCGCTGACTTTACGCACACGCCCCTCGATACGCACCACCCGCTCGAGCTCCACCCAATGAAACTGCAAAGAGGCATAGGGGTTACCTGCGAGCTCATGGCCTTTGCGACTGTCGTAATTGGTGTACCACACCAAGCCTTGATCGTCATAGCCCTTGATCAGTACCACACGGGTGCTCGGACGCATATCGCTGCCCACAGTGGCCAAGGTCATGGCATTGGGCTCAGGGACCTCGGCTTGCAAGGCTTCATGCAACCATTGCTCAAATTGCCGCAGGGGTTGGTCTTGCGCGCTGTCTTCACGCAACTCAGCGCGTTGGTAGCTCTTGCGCATATTGGCCAGCGAAATTTTGCTCATCACCACTCACCCTCTTGTCAGAAGGCGCTTATCTTATTCCTTGACCGCGCCGGTCATGCCCGATACATAGTGATCGACAAAAAAGGAATACAACACTGCGACCGGAAAAGACCCCAAGAGTGCACCTGCCATCAGCGATCCCCAGTGATAAACGTCGCCCTCAACCAGTTCTGTCACCACCCCCACGGGCACGGTTTTGACCTCGGAGGATGAGATAAAGGTCAGAGCGTAAATGAACTCGTTCCAAGACAGGGTGAACGCAAAAATACCTGCGGAAATGAGCCCTGGCACCGACAGCGGCAAGATGATCTTCCACAAAATTTCAAAACGTGTAGCGCCGTCAATCAGTGCGCATTCTTCCAACTCGAACGGAATCGAACGGAAGTAGCCCATCAACAACCAGGTGCAAAAAGGAATGAGAAAGGTGGGGTAGGTGAGGATGAGCGCCCAGCGGGTGTCAAACAAGCCCAGCTTGAAAACGATGGTCGCCAAGGGGATGAACAAAATAGAAGGCGGCACCAAATACGCCAAAAAAATACCCAGACCAACTTGGCGCGACCCTTTAAAGCGCAGACGCTCGATGGCGTAAGCCGCCAGCACCGCACAGGCCAGCGACACCACGGTAGAGATGACGGATATGAAGACGGTGTTCCACAGCCACTCTGGGTAGGCTGTTTTGAACAGCAATTTATGGAAATGCTCCAGGGTCGGTTGGATCACCCAAAAAGGGTTGCCGTCGCGCGAAAGCAGTTCATTGTTGGGTTTGACCGAGGTGATGACCATCCAGTAAAACGGAAACAACAGCACAAACACAAACACGCCCAGCGGCGCATACACCGTCACCCAGCGCGTGCGTGCGGTGTCCAAATAGCCCATGCCTTGGCTGTCGTCGTCCTTGGGATCGCTCATGCGTCACTGCCCCCTTGTTGCCAGGCGCGTCGCTGCAACCCGAAGTAACTGAACAAAATCGCCGCCAATAAAAAGGGCACCATGGAAATTGCAATCGCCGCGCCTTCGCCCAGCGCGCCCCCAGAGATGGCCCGCTGAAAGGAGAGGGTGGCCATCAAATGGGTGGCGTTGAGGGGGCCACCGCGTGTGATGACGTAAATCAATTGAAAGTCGGTGAAGGTGAACAGCACGGAAAACGTCATCACGACAGCAATCATGGGCGTGAGCAAAGGCAAGGTGATATGGCGAAAGCGTTGCCATGCGGTGGCACCGTCAATCGCTGCCGCTTCGTACAACGAGGGCGAAATGGTTTGCAATCCCGCCAACAAAGTGATGGCCACAAATGGCACGCCGCGCCACACGTTGGCCGCCAGTACCGAGAGGCGCGCGTTCCACGGATCGCCTAAAAAATCAATGTAGTTGTCGATCCAACCGGCTTTGACCAACACCCAACTGATGATGGAAAACTGGGCGTCGTACAACCACCAAAATGCAATGGCTGACAAAGCGGTGGGCACGATGTAGGGGAGCAAAATCACCGAGCGGAAAAACGTTTTGAAGGGCAGGCGCTCGTTGAGCAATATCGCCAGCCACAGGCCCAGAAAAAACTTCAAGACGCTGGCCACAAAGGTGTAGAACAAGGTGTTGAACAAAGCCAGTCGCGTGACCGCGTCGTCCCATAAAAATTCGTAATTCTCTAGGCCAACGAACATGCCTTCGCGCCCGACTTTGGTGTCGGTAAAGCCCAGCCAAATGCCCAGGCCCAAGGGATAGGTCAGAAACACGATGAGCAACACCGTGGCCGGCAGCATGAACAGCAGGCCCAGACCGTTGCGACTGTTTTGCAGGCGACTAAACATCAGGTTTTGTAGTAGCGTTCAGCGCGCTTTTGGGCGCGTTGGGCGGCCTCTAAAGGAGACTTGGAGCCCGAGGCCGCTTCGGCCACCATGTTGCAAACGATGAAGTCGGCCATGGCCCCCGCAGACGCATAGCCCAACTGACCCGCGTAGCCTGCAGGACGCATGTTTTTGACCGAGTCGCGGTAGGGCGTGTGCTTGGGGTCGGATGTCCAAATGGGGTTTTTGCCATAGGCGGCCAAGGGATGAGACACATAGCCACCTGCGCCTTGCAACCATGCGCCGTATTGCTCTTCTTCCATCATGAAGCGCAAAAACTCTTTGGCGGCGTTGGGGTACTTGGTGTACTTGAAAATCATTTGGTTGAAAAACAGGTGGTACTCGGTGGGGATGCCCACAGGACCGACCGGAAACGGCGCGTGTTGAATATCTGCTGCCAGCGCTTTGACCGTGGGGTTGTCCGAATTTTTAGCGGCGTAGTAAATTGAAATGCCGTTGTTGGTCACGCTGAGTTGACCGTCCAAAAAGGCTTTGTTGTTGTTGGGGTCCAGCCATGACAAGGTGCCTGGAATAAAGGTGGCATAAAGCTCTTTGGCGTACTCCAAGGCCTTGATGGTTTGTGGGCTGTGGATGATGACCTTGTTGTTCTTGTCCACGATGGAGCCACCAAAAGCCCAAATCAGCCAGTGCGTCCAGCCGCTGTCACCCGTGGCGTTGCCCAAGGCCATGCCACCCGGTGTGCCTTTGGCTTTGAGGGCTTGGAACATTTTCAAATAGCTGTCGACGTCTTTGGGGAAACTGTTGATGCCAGCCGCTTTCAGGAGGCTTTGTCGGTAGACCATGATGGCGCCGCTGGCGCCCAAGGGCACGCCAATCCATTTTTTGCCATCGGGCTTGAGATAGGTTTCGCAAGCGGGGTACCAGCCGCCATATTTTTTACCCAAGTAGTCGCACACGTCAGAGACGTCGAGCAATTTGTCGGGATAGAGGTTGGCATCATCGTTGGTGGACAAAATGATGTCGGGGCCAGCGCCGGTATTGGCGGCCACCGCTGCTTTGGGGCGCACATCCTCCCAACCTTCGTTGTCCACGCGAACTTCGATGCCGGTTTTTTCGGTGAACTTTTTGACGTTGGCCATGTAGGCGTCTATATCGCCCTGTACAAATCGGCTCCAGCGCAACACCCGCAACTTGGCGTCTTTCTCTGGCACATTGGTCCATTGCGCTCTGGCGGGGGTGCTGAGCAACATCGGGGCGGCCGAGAGCGCGCCGGTGGCCACACTGGTGGATTGGATAAATTGGCGACGGGTGGTTTCGGTCATAAAGCCTCCTGTGGCAATGGGGTTGGGCTGGCGCTTCAAGCCGTGAGGGCTTTGCCACTGGTCGCGTCAAACACATGGGCGCGGCTGGTATCGGGTTGCAAACGGATGGTGCTACCTGGTTGGAAGGTGTGGCGTTCACGAAAAACCGATGTCACCTCGACACCTGCAATTTTGGTGAACACCTGGGTGTCCGCGCCCGTGGGTTCAACCACCACCACTTCTGTGGCCAAGCCATCGCTGCCGCTGGCAATGTCCAAATGCTCGGGGCGAATGCCATAAACCACCGCTTGGCCCTCGCTGGCGCGTACCTGTGGGGGCAAGGGCAGGGTATTGCCATCAGACAGCGCCACATGGGTGCCGCGCACCGTGCCGGGCAAGAAGTTCATGGAAGGCGAGCCGATAAAACCCGCCACAAACTGGTTGGCCGGGTGGTCGTAAAGCTGCAAGGGTGAGCCAATTTGTTCGACCACACCGTCTCGCATGACCACAATTTTGTCAGCCATGGTCATGGCCTCGATTTGGTCGTGGGTGACATAAATAGAGGTGGTTTTCAGGCGCTGGTGCAACTCTTTGATTTCGGTGCGCATGGACACGCGCAACTTGGCGTCAAGGTTGGAGAGCGGTTCGTCAAACAAAAACACCTGTGGATCACGCACGATGGCGCGTCCCATGGCCACGCGCTGGCGCTGCCCGCCCGAGAGTTGGCGTGGAAAACGGTCTAACAGGGCGTGCAAACCCAAGATCCCAGCGGCCACATCAACCCGCTCGGCAATGACTTGGCTCGACTGCTTGGCCAGCAACAAGGAAAACGCCATGTTGTCGCGAACTGTCATGTGCGGGTAAAGGGCGTAGTTTTGAAACACCATCGCAATGTCGCGCTCTTTGGGCGGCATGTCGTTGACACGCTTGTCGCCAATATAAATATCGCCGCCGGAGATTTCCTCCAGGCCTGCGATCATGCGCAACAAGGTGGACTTGCCGCAGCCGGACGGGCCAACAAGCACGCAAAATTCGCCGTCGGCGATGTCCACGCTGACACCTTGGATGATGTGGGTGCGGCCAAAGTATTTGTGTACTTGACCGATGGTGACGCTGGCCATGAAATCTCCGCAAGAGGGGGTGCGCACAAGGCGCAGCATTGAAACCAAGCTTACCCGCCGATGGGGCCGCGTCCATCAGGGCTAACCCGTTGAAAAAGCGCACATTCTGAGCAGTGTTGGCGGTTATGCTTTGCGTCTTTTCTTTATTACCGAGACACACCACATGAAGCTGTTGATCACCGGCGGTGCCGGCTTTTTAGGGGCTCGCTTAGCCCGTACCTTGTTGGCCAAAGGCACACTTGCGGGCCAACCACTGTCGCAAGTTGTGTTGGCAGACCAGTTTCCCGCCCCCGCCGATTTGGCGGCAGACCCCCGTGTGGCCGTGTTGACCGGCCCCTTGCTGGACCAATGCGCGGGTTTCGCACAGGCCAAGTTCGATGGTGTGTTCCATTTGGCCTCAGCCGTCTCGGGCGAGTGCGAGGCAGACTTCGATTTGGGCATGCGCTCCAACCTGGACAGCACCCGCGCTTTGCTGGACGCCTTGCGTGCCGCAGGCAACAAGCCTCGCTTGTTGTTCAGCAGCTCGGTGGCGGTGTACGGCCCAGACCCTGCACATCCCTTGCCTGATGTGGTCACCGATGACACCTTCACCACGCCGCAAACCTCGTATGGCGCGCAAAAACTGATGTGCGAATACATGGTGGCCGACTACAGCCGCAAAGGGTTTATCGATGGTCGCAGCGCGCGCTTGATGACGGTGAGCGTGCGCCCAGGCAAGCCCAATGGCGCAGCTTCTTCGTTTTTCAGTGGCATCTTGCGCGAGCCTTTGGCAGGCGAGGCGTCGGTGTGTCCCGTGGACGCCACTGTTTCACACCCGGTGTCCTCACCTGGCGTGACGGTGCGCAGCTTGATCGCAATTTTTGAGGCCAGCGCCGAGGATTTCCAAGGCCGAAGCGCCATGAATTTGCCAGCCTTGAACGTCACGGTGCAGCAAATGCTGGACGCTTTGGAAGCGGTGGCCGGCCCTGCGGTGCGCGCCCGCGTGAAGTTTCAACGCGACGAGCGCATTGCAGGCATCGTGGCCAATTGGCCCAAGGGTGCCAAGGCCTTGCGTGCGCCGCGTTTGGGCTTGCAGCCCGATGCCAATTTCGAAGAAGTCATTCGCCAGTACATCGATGACTGCAAGGCGGCTGGCTTGGAGAGCACAGCCCTCAAAGGGCTGTAACGCTTTCAGTCATGACTTCCCCCAACCATAAAAGGCTTTCGCCTTTAATGGTTGTCCTTTGGCACAAACGAGCCGCGCTTGCCGCGTAAAAAGTCCAGGTCCACACCTTCATCGGCTTGGGTCACGTGGTCGATGTACAGCTTCCAATAGCCTGAATCCAAGTCGGGCGTGGGTGGTTTCCAAGTGGCGCGGCGTTTGGCCAATTCCTCTTCGCTGACGAGTAACTGGATTCTGCGTTCGGGCACGTTCAGTTCCACCATGTCGCCGTTGTGCACCAAAGCCAAGTTGCCGCCTGCCGCCGCCTCCGGTGCGGCATGCAGCACCACCGTGCCATAAGCGGTGCCACTCATGCGCGCATCGCTGATGCGAACCATGTCCGTGATGCCCTTGCGCAGAACCTTGGGCGGCAACGGCATATTGCCTACCTCGGCCATGCCAGGGTAGCCCTTGGGTCCGCAGTTTTTCAGGACCAGCACGCAGGTTTCATCGACATCCAAATTTTCATCGTTGATACGGGCATGGAAATCATCAATGTTTTCAAACACCACTGCGCGGCCGGTGTGCACCATCAATTCAGGCGTTGCGGCACTGGGTTTGATGACCGCGCCACGCGGCGCCAAGTTGCCACGAAGCACTGCAATACCAGCTTTGTCTTTGAAGGGTTGGGCAAACGGCTTGATGACGCGCGGGTCGTAATTGACGGCATCGGCCAGGTTTTCTTTCACGGACTGACCGCTGGCCGTGATGATGTCGGTGTGCAAGAGGTGTTCAATTTCTTTCATGACCGCAGGCAAGCCGCCGGCGTAACAGAAATCTTCCATCAGGTGTTCGCCCGAGGGTTGTAAATTGAGCAGGCAGGGCAACTCGGAGGCCAAGCGGTCGAAATCATCCACGCTTAAGGGCACGCCCAAACGTCCGGCCATGGCGATGAGGTGAATCACCGCGTTGGTAGAACCGCCAATCGCTGCCAAGGTTTTGATGGCATTTTCAAAGGCTTCGCGGGTAAGGATGGCGGAGAGTTTTTGGTCGCTGTGCACCATCTCAACAATGCGCCGACCCGCCATGCGCGCCAAGACGTTGCGTCGCCCATCCACAGCAGGGTAGGCGGCGTTGCCCGGCAGTCCCACGCCCAGGGCTTCGACCATGCAAGCCATGGTGGAGGCGGTGCCCATGGTCATGCAATGACCGTGGCTGCGGTGCATGCAGCTTTCAGCTTCAAAGAAATCAGCCAGCTTCAAGGTGCCAGCGCGCACTTGCTCGCTCATGCTCCACATGCCTGTGCCGGAACCGAGTTCTTGGCCGCGCCATTTGCCGTTGAGCATGGGGCCACCGCTCACGCCAATGGTGGGCAAGTCGGCGCTGGCCGCACCCATGATGAGTGAAGGGGTGGTTTTGTCGCAACCCATGAGCAGCACCACACCGTCGATGGGATTGCCACGGATGCTTTCTTCCACGTCCATGCTGGCCAAGTTGCGATACAGCATGGCGGTTGGGCGAAGCAAGGTTTCACCCAAAGACATGACAGGAAATTCAAGCGGAAAGCCGCCTGCCTCATACACGCCAATCTTGACCTGCTCGGCCAAGGTGCGGAAATGCGAGTTGCAAGGCGTGAGTTCGCTGAAGGTGTTGCAAATACCGATGACGGGGCGACCATCGAACTGATCGTGGGGCACGCCTTTGCCTTTGACCCAGCTGCGGTAGGCAAAACCATCGCGGTCTTGGCGGCCAAACCATTGCTGCGAGCGAAGTTCAGAGGGTTTTTTCTTGGGGGGAGATTGGGTCATGGTGGTGTACAGCCTGAGAGAGGTGAAAGACTGTGCCTATACTACCCCCGCCAAAGCCCCTCGCTGAGCAGTGTTTATACGGGGATGGTCCACAAGGAGCGCGCCATGATTGATGTATTGCGGGTCACCAACCTGCCCCCTTACCTGATGTCGGATCTGCAAAATGCCTTTACGGTGCATGACCGCGACCACATCACCGACCCCGGTGCCTTGCAGCGCATCCGCGCCATGGTGGGTGGGGGAGACGCGGTCATTGATAAAAAACTCATGGCACTTTTCCCCGCCCTGGAGTTCATTTCGATTTGTGGTGTAGGTTATGACGGCGTTGACGTCATTGGCGCGATGGAGCGGGGCATCCAAGTCAGTCACACCCCAGGGGTGCTCAACGATGATGTGGCCGATTTGGCGCTGGGCCTGATGCTCTCGATTGCCAGACGTATTCCCCAAGCGGACAAGTTTGTACGCAACAGCGATTGGGTTGACGGCCCTTTCCCATTGCAAACCAAAATGAGTGGCGCGCGGCTGGGCTTGGTCGGCATTGGGCGCATTGGCCAAGCGATTGCCAAGCGTGCGGCGGCATTTGACATGTCGATTGCTTACACCGCCAGGCACGCTGTGCCCACATTGCCCTACACCTATTACCCTTCAGCCAAAGACTTGGCCGCGCAGGTGGACTACCTGGTGGCTATCACCCCCGGTGGCGCCTCTACCCGTAACCTGATCAACGCGGAGGTGTTACAGGCTTTGGGTAACAAAGGCTTTTTGATCAATGTGGCGCGTGGCTCGGTGGTAGACCAAGCTGCGCTGATTGACGCCTTGCAAAAGAAAGTGATTGCAGGTGCGGCCTTGGATGTGTATGCCGACGAGCCTCGCGTGCCTGCGGAGTTGCGCAACCTGCCCAACGTGGTACTCACGCCGCATGTCGCCAGCGGCACGGTGCAAACCCGTCAAGCCATGGCTGCTTTGGCATTTGCCAATTTGAACGCCCATTTTGAAGGCAAGCCCATTCCAGCCTTGGTACCGGAGTGGGCTAACAAGGCATAAAGCCTTTTTGCGGTTTTTAACGGCCGAAGCCGCCGCCGCTTTTCTTGCCGGCGTAACCGCCGCCACCACCAGGTCGACCGCCGCCGCCGCCGGGGCGACCGCCGTTACCGCCGCCGCCACCGCGGCGTTTACCGCCTGCGCCGCCGCCACGGTTGTTGCGGCTGAGTAAATCAACCGAGGTCATGGTGGGATCGGGTTGACGGCCAGCGCCGCCGCCCGATTTGTGGCCAAACGCGTTCACACCACTTTGCGTGCCCAAATGGGCGTTCGCGCGCGGCTGGAAATCGTCTTCTTGGTGGTGTGAAGGGGGTTGATGCTCGAAGTCGTCACGCGGCATGCCAGCAGGCGCGGGGTTGCGGGGGCCACGCTCGCGATCGCGACGAGGACCCTGTGGGCGCGGCGCGCCGTTGTGCGCGGCGTGCGAGGGCTGTCCTGGGTTGGGGCTGCGGGGAGGGCGTTCACTGCGCGGCGCTGAAGAGGGCGTGGTTGCACGCTGTCCTTGACCCTGTCCTTGACCCTGTCCTTGACCAGGGCCTCTGCCACCCGCGGGTTTTTTCTCGCGGATACGTTCCATCATTTCTTGGCGTGCAGCGCGCGCGGCAGCAGCCATCACATCGCGGCTGGGCGGTTTGCCAATGCCACCCCACAGGGTTTGGCGACCCATGGCGATGGGTTCGGCACGTTCGTCAGGTGCGGCTTCAAAACCTTCGACCTTTTCAACCTCGATGGTTTGACGCGTGAATTTTTCAATCTCTTGCATAAAGCCTTCCTCGTCCAAGGACACCAAACTGACCGCTTCTCCGCTGGCACCTGCGCGGCCGGTGCGGCCAATGCGGTGAACATAGTCTTCGCTGATATTGGGAATTTCGTAATTGACCACGTGTGGCAAATCATCAATGTCGATACCACGTGCCGCGATGTCGGTGGCCACCAAGACGCGAATCTCGCCGCTCTTGAAGCCCGACAGGGCTTGGGTACGCGCGGTTTGGCTTTTGTTGCCGTGCAGCGCCATGGCGGTGATGCCTTGTTTGTTCAGGAAATCGGCCACATGGTTGGCGCCAAATTTGGTGCGGCAAAACACCAGCACCTGGCTCCATTGTTTGGTCTCGATGATGTGGGCCAACAAGGCTTTCTTTTGCTGGCGGCCCACGGGGTGAATCACCTGCTTAATCAGTTGTACCGTGGTGTTTTCAGGCGTGACCTGAATGCTTTGCGGGGAGTGCAGCAGTTGCGCTGCCAAGTCACGGATCTCTTGGCTGAAGGTGGCCGAGAACAACAGGCTTTGTTTTTCCTTGGGCACCAAAGCCAGCACTTTTTTCACGTCATGGATGAAGCCCATGTCCAGCATGCGGTCGGCTTCATCGAGCACCAGCATTTGCACGGTGGAGAGGTCCAAAAAGCCTTGTTGCTGCAAGTCCAGCAAACGTCCTGGAGTGGCCACCAGGATGTCCACGCCTTTTTTCAAGGCCTTGATTTGCGCGGCCATGCCCACACCACCAAAGATCACGGCGGACTGGAGTTGCAAGTGCTTGCCGTAATTGCGCACCGACTCTTCCACCTGGGCTGCGAGTTCGCGGGTGGGGGTAAGCACCAGGGCGCGGATGCCAAACACGCCAAAGCGGTTGGTGGCACTGCGGCTCATGCTGAGTTTGTGCAGCATGGGCAGGGTAAAGGCGGCGGTTTTACCGGTGCCGGTTTGCGCGCCTGCCAACAAGTCTTGGCCTGCGAGGACAGCGGGAATGGCTTGCGCTTGGATAGGGGTAGGGGTGTCGTAGCCTTGCTCGCGCACAGCTTTCAAAATGGCCGGGGCCAAGTTCAATTCATCAAAGTTCATAGTGGAGCGCGCGGTTAGGCGACGCTTTGGTTTCGGTCTGTTCTGCCAAAAAAGGGCAGCCAGCTAAAGACCGAGGAAACACATTTGGGCAGGTAAAGGTCAAACGAATTGTTTGGTTCCCGCCCCAGCAGAAGCGCTGATGTTGAAGCAACTGGTGGCGTCAACTGGTCTGCATTCTCGCATGAAAGCACGAAAGGGCTTTGGGCGGCTGGAACAAGCGGAGATAATCCCCCGTTCACCCGTCGCCACGCTGTGTGGCGCCCCTGTCCCGAAAGTACCTCCATGTCCCAATACGTTTTCTCCATGAACCGGGTCGGCAAAATCGTGCCCCCCAAACGCCAAATCCTGAAAGACATTTCCCTGAGCTTCTTTCCGGGGGCCAAGATCGGCGTGCTGGGCTTGAACGGCTCGGGCAAGTCCACCTTGCTCAAAATCATGGCGGGTATCGACAAGGAAATCGAGGGCGAAGCCATTCCCATGGCTGGTTTGCGCATTGGTTACTTGCCGCAAGAGCCCAAGTTGCGACCCGAGCAAACCGTTCGTGAAGCGGTAGAAGGCGGCATGGAAGAGGTGTTGCAGGCCAAAAAACGCCTTGAAGAGGTGTATGCCGCTTACGCCGAGGAAGATGCCGACTTTGATGCATTGGCCGCCGAGCAAGGACAGTTAGAAGCCATCATCGCCGCGGCCGGCAGTGACAACAGCGAGCACCAATTGGAAATCGCCGCTGACGCCCTTCGCCTGCCACCTTGGGACGCGGTGATCGAGCATTTATCTGGGGGAGAGAAGCGCCGCGTGGCTCTGTGCCAGTTGTTGCTCTCGCGTCCCGATATGTTGTTGCTGGACGAACCCACCAACCACTTGGATGCGGAATCGGTGGATTGGCTGGAGCAGTTTTTGGCACGGTTTTCTGGCACGGTGGTGGCCATCACCCATGACCGCTATTTTTTGGACAATGCTGCTGAGTGGATTTTGGAGCTTGACCGTGGCCACGGCATTCCCTACAAAGGCAATTACTCCACATGGCTAGAGCAAAAACAAGACCGCTTAGAGAAAGAACAAAAAGGCGAAGAAGCCCGCGCCAAGGCCTTGAAGAAAGAGCTGGATTGGGTGCGTCAAAACCCCAAAGGGCGTCAAGCCAAGAGCAAGGCGCGTATCGCTCGCTTTGAAGAACTGTCCGATTTTGAATACCAAAAACGCAACGAGACGCAGGAAATCTTCATTCCTGTGGCCGAGCGCTTAGGTCACGAGGTGATTGAATTCGTCAATGTCAGCAAATCCTTTGGCGACCGCGTGCTGATTGACAACCTGAGCTTCAAAGTGCCTGCGGGCGCCATTGTCGGCATCATTGGCCCCAATGGTGCGGGCAAGTCCACCTTGTTTCGCATGATTGCGGGGCGCGAGCAGCCCGACAGCGGCGAGATCAAACTCGGCCAAACCGTGAAGATGGCCTTTGTTGACCAAAACCGCGACGATCTCGCTAACGAAAAAACCGTTTGGGAAGATGTGTCGGGCGGTTTGGACATCCTGACCGTGGGCAAGTTTGAAATGGCCAGCCGTGCCTATTGCGGGCGCTTTAACTTCAACGGCGGTGACCAGCAAAAACGTGTCGGTACCTTGTCAGGCGGCGAGCGCGGACGTTTGCATTTGGCCAAAACCTTGATCGCTGGCGGCAATGTCTTGATGTTGGATGAGCCCTCCAACGACTTGGATGTGGAAACCTTGCGGGCGCTGGAAGACGCTTTGCTGGAGTTTGCTGGCAGCATCATGGTCATCAGCCATGACCGTTGGTTCTTGGACCGTATCGCCACCCATATCTTGGCCTGCGAAGGGGATTCGCAGTGGACCTTCTTTGATGGCAACTACCAAGAATACGAGGCGGACAAGAAGAAACGCCTGGGCGAAGAGGGTGCAAAACCCAAGCGGGTGCGCTATAAAGCGCTCAAATAATTCCAAAAAAACAACGTAAAAGTACTAAATAGTTGGGTATACACCAAATTCCACGGTAAAATGATAAAAAAGTGGTAATTCGAACCACCTTATTTACCGTGGAGTATTCATGAGTCATAAAGCCATTCCCGACACCAGCGACGAGTACTGTGGTACCAGTTACGCTGCCAAACTTCTCAATCTGTCGGTGGGCACGGTGCAAACCTTGGTGGAAAAAAATGAACTCACTGCATGGAAAACGCAGGGTGGCCACCGCCGTATTTCCATCGAATCCATTCGCGATTACCAAAACCGTGCCAGTCTCGCGCCCAATGCCAATTACCCAGACAACAGGCGACTCAAGGTCATGGTGGTCGAAGATGATGAAATCACCCGCACCATGTTTCAAATGCACTTTGACCAATGGGACTTGTCGCTCGACACCACCATCACGGCCTCCGCCATTGAGGCTTTGCTCGATATTCCGGTGCTCAAACCCCAGGTGCTGTTGACCGACTTGCGCATGCCAGGCATTGACGGTGTTGAAATGCTGCGTCAACTCCATACCCACCCTCAGTTTGCCCAAATGGCTGTCATCGTCATCACAGGCTTATCCAACGAAGAAATCGCGGCCTACGGTGAATTGCCGGCCGGTACCCATGTGTTGCACAAGCCGGTGGACATGGGTTGGTTGCGGGGTTATTTTCAAGCCATGCTCAGCTTGCGCTTGGGTGGTCGGCGCCGCACCTCTTTGCCGCAAGCCGCCTAAGAACGTTTTTCTACCAAGGGGCATTCCTCTTGCGCCTGGTGCGCGGCAAGGCTAGGCTTGCCGGCCATGAGACCCCATTACACGTATTGGCCCACCCGCGTTCCCCACCACATCACCCCACCTGCCACCACCCTTTGGGACAACCTCTTCTTTAGCGCCAAGCGGTTCCCCCACAAAACGGCTTTGCACTTTTTAGGCAGTGCGCTGAGCTACCAACAACTGACCCACCAAGCCGAGCGCATCGCAGCATGGTTGCATGCGCAAGGCGTACAACAAGGCGACCGGGTCTTGTTGGATATGCAAAACTGCCCGCAGTTGGTGGCAGCGCATTTCGGTATCTTGCGTGCCAATGCGGTGGTGGTGCCCATCAACCCGATGAACCGCGCCAAAGAATTGGAGCATTACATCGTGGACGCCCAGGCCCGCATCGCCATCACCACCGCCGATGTGGCCACCGAGATGGCTACTGCCAGCAATGCTTTGCCCGCAGGGGAAGGTTTGCAACACTTGTTGGTCACGCATTACAGCGATGCGTTTGACCTTTCTTTGCAAGCGCAAGAGGGCTGGCCTGCAACTTGGCAAACCTGGCTGACGCAGCGTATCGATTTGCCAGACATCCATCAGGGGCAATCGCATGCATGGACTGAGGTATTGAGCAACACCTTGACCTTGCCACCGCTCACCGTGACGCCTGCCGACTTGGCCATACTGCCTTACACCAGTGGCACCACGGGTTTGCCCAAGGGGTGTATGCACCCTCACAGCAGTGTCATGCACAACGCAATATGTGGCGCGCTATGGAACAACGGTTCCCATGAAAACATTGGTTTGTGTGTGGTGCCCATGTTCCACATCACTGGTTTGGTCACTGTGATGCATTGCGGCATGTATTTGGGTGCCACCGTGGTGCTGATGCCGCGTTGGGATCGCGACTATGCAGGCCGTTTGATCTCACGCTACCGCGTCACCCATTGGACCAACATTCCCACCATGGTGATTGACTTGCTAGGCAGTCCGCAGTTCGATAAATACGATCTCTCCAGTTTGGTGGCCATAGGGGGCGGTGGTGCCGCCATGCCGCAAGCGGTGGCACAACGCTTGTGGGAGTTGTATGGACTGCGCTATGTCGAAGGGTATGGACTGACAGAGACAGCAGCACCTTCGCACACCAACCCGCCTGATGCGCCCAAGCAGCAGTGCTTGGGTATACCCATCATTGGGGTGGACGCACGCGTCATCAACCCCGAGACCTTGCAAGAAGTCGTGACGGGTGAACAAGGTGAAATCGTCATGCGTGGGCCGCAAATTTTCAAGGGCTACTGGCGTCGTCCCGATGCCACTGAACAAGCATTTATGCAACTCGATGGCGAAGTTTTTTTTCGCTCGGGCGACTTGGGCCATGTGGATGCGCAAGGTTATTTCTTCATCACCGACCGTTTAAAGCGCATGATCAATGCCTCGGGTTTCAAGGTCTGGCCTGCTGAAGTAGAGGCTTTGATGTTTCGCCATCCGGCTATCCAAGAAGCTTGTATCATCGCCTCGCGCGACGCTTACCGCGGCGAAACAGTCAAGGCGGTGGTGGTGCTGCGCGAAACCCACCGTGCATCAGTTACAGAGCAAGACATCTTGGCTTGGTGTCACGCCAACATGGCGGTGTACAAAGCGCCCCGTTTGGTGCAATTTGTGGATGCATTACCCAAAAGCGGCAGCGGCAAAGTGATGTGGCGGGCTTTGCAAGAAGCTGAAATGAGCGCGCCATGAAACTCTCTGTGCTCGATCAGTCGGTGGTGTCCGCCGGCCGCCCCCAGGATGAAGCTGTTCGCAACACCGTGGCCTTGGCAACGCATTGCGAGGCTTGGGGCTACCAACGGTTTTGGGTCAGCGAACACCACAGTTTGCCCAGCATTGCAGGCACTGCCCCTGAAGTTCTGTTGGCCGCTATCGCGATGCGTACCCAACGTATCCGCCTGGGCAGCGCTGGCGTCATGTTGCCGCACTATTCGGCCTTCAAAGTGGCAGAACAGTTTCGTGTGCTCGATGCCTTGGCGCCAGGGCGTATCGATTTGGGTCTGGGCAGAGCGCCCGGCAGTGATGGTCGTACGTCGCAGTTACTTAACCCTGATCGCTATGCCGCCGAGCGTTTTCCGCAGCAGGTGGTGGAGTTGCAAGCTTGGGTCACAGGGCAAACCATGCCCGTCGGCCATGCCGGCCATGGGGTGTGGGCCATGCCGGTGGCTGCCACCTCTCCCTTGTTGTGGATATTGGGCAGCTCGAACTACGGCGCTCAACTGGCCGCGCATTTGGGACTGCCTTATGCATTTGCGTATTTTTTCAGCGATGGTGTGGGTGTAGAGCAAGCGCTAGAGATGTACCGCAGTCAATTCCGCCCCAGCCCCTATTTGGACAAACCCCAGGCCACGATTTGTGTCTCTGCACTTGCCGCCGACAAGGAAGAAGACGCTTGGTACCAATTTCAAAGCCGAGCGCGCTGGCGCATGGACCGCAACCGAGGGCGCGTCGGGCCATTGCTCGCGCCCGATGTCGCGGTGCAAGGTCTCAGTGCCCAAGAGATGGCCGAGATGGTGGCCATGCGTGAAACGGCCTTGGTGGGCAACCCTGGTCAGGCGGCAGATAAACTGCGCGCTCTTGCCAAGCAATTGGACCTTGAGGAGTTGGTGGTCTGCACCTGGACCCACGACCCTGCGGTGCAGTTGCGGTCTTTTGAGTTATTGGCGACAGCCATGGCGCTTGTCCCCGTTTGATTGGAGTAAACGATGTTTCAAACCACCATTGCCGGCAGCTTACCCAAACCCGATTGGCTGGCTGAGCCTGAAAAGCTGTGGCCCAAGTGGAAACAAGAGGGTGATGCTTTGCGCCAAGCCAAAGCAGATGCCACGCTGTTGTGGATCAAGGCGCAAGAAGACGCGGGCTTGGACATCATTGGTGACGGTGAGCAAGCAAGGCAGCACTTTGTCCATGGTTTCCTAGAGCAGGTCGATGGAATCGATTTTGAGAACAAAGTCAAGATGGGCATCCGCAACAACCGCTATGACGCCATGGTGCCGCAGGTGGTGGCCAAGCTGCGCTTGAAAGGGCGAGTGCACGCCATGGAAGCGCAACTGCTGCGTGCCCACACCACGAAAAAAACCAAGTTCACCTTGCCTGGCCCCATGACGATTGTGGACACCGTGGCAGACAGGTTTTACGGTGAGGGCAAAGAGGGCCGAATCAAAATGGCCATGGCCTTTGCCGAGTTGCTCAACCAAGAAGCGCTGGCGCTGCAAGCCGACGGCATCGACATCATCCAGTTCGACGAACCCGCTTTCAATGTCTACATGGAAGACGCCGCCGATTGGGGTGTTCAAGCGCTAGAGCGCGCGGCACAAGGCCTCACCTGTACCACCGCCGTGCATATTTGTTATGGCTATGGCATTCAAGCCAATGTGGACTGGAAAAACACCTTGGGCCATGAGTGGCGCCAATATGAAAAAGTGTTTCCCGCGTTGGCCAAAAGCAGCTTCCAGCAAGTCAGCCTTGAGTGCTTCCATTCGCACGTGCCCATGGACTTGATCGCTTTGCTCAAAGGCAAGGACGTGATGGTGGGCGTGATCGACGTGGCGTCCGATGTCATTGAAACCCCCGAAGAAGTGGCCGACACCATTGGCAAAGCCTTGCAGTTTGTCAGCAAGGAGCATTTGTTTCCCTGTACCAATTGTGGTTTGGCACCGATGAGCCGCGACGTGGCTTGGAAGAAATTGCAGGCGTTGGCCCAAGGCGCAGCGTTGGCCAGGCAGAGGGTTTAGCCGCTCAAAGGCTTATTGCTGCACCTCAGGCACGCCGCATTCACCCGCAGTGGCCCCTTCGGGCAATTCTTGGGGTTTGTGCACGATGCGTGTCAGCGGGTCGTATTGCACTTCTTTCAAATACATGGCCAATACCGCATCCATGCTCTTGGCATGGTTGTCAAACCAAATGGCCAGTTCACGGGTGAGTTGGCGCACCAGAGAAAGGTTGTTGTCGGCCTGACCGCGGCGCAGCGCTTCACGCATGACTTTCAAAATCATGTCGTGTTCGTCGCTGTGGCAACCGCCTGGACCAAATGCGCTGTCTTTCATCCACTGATCTTCGCCGCCGAAATGGCTTTCGGTGTGGGCGATCAGGTCGGTAAAGCTTTGCAACAACTGTGCGTCTGGCGCCAATTCAGTGGCGGCCAGCATGTCGACAAATTCGCGGTGGGTGGCGTCCATTTTGTCCATGTTCAACACCAAGTCGTCAGACCAGGTGAGAGTGGGTTGGCGCTCGAGGGTGGTGGTATCGGTCATGGTGAGGTGGTTAGAAACTGTTCCCCATTATCGGTTAATCGCGTACATCAGCGACAACCTGGCTGCCAAAGTCCCCACGCGCCAAAAAACCCAACACACGGGCGGCGGCGGCGGCGGGTGAGGTCAGCGAGCCGCTTTCTTTCAGATGGATGAAGTTGGCTTGGTCGGGAAAGCCAACAGGGTTGCCTGCACGCAAATCGGTTTGCATATCGGTGTCGATCACCCCCGGCGCCAGTGACACCACTTGCGCAGGGTTGGCGAGCAAAGCTTCATCCAGCGCCAGACTTCGGCTGAAATGGTCCAAGCCCGCCTTGGTCGCGCAGTACACCGCACTGGCCGCCATGGCGCGTCGCCCCAAGCCAGACGATATGTGCAAGACCTTGCGTTGCACAGGCCAGCTTCGGGTGGTTTGCAAAAACACCTGCGTGAGCAACATGGGCGCCGCCAAGTTGATGGCCAAAGCCTGTTGCACGCTGCTGGCCGTGGCTTGTTCCATCGGGCCCAAGTGACCGATGACGCCGGCATTGTTGATCAAGTTTGCCGACTGGAACGATTGGCCATTTTGCGATTGCAGCCACGTTTTGAGTTTGTCAGCCACGGCCTCGGCTTGTGCCAAATCAGCCTGCCACTGCAGCAATGTGGTGCCCTTGTGTTGCGCAAGTGTGGCCAAGCTTGGCGACAGGCCGCGGGAAATGCACAGCAAGGTGTGGTCGGGTGTGCAAAGTTGCTCGGCCATGGCCAGGCCCATGCCCCGCGAGGCGCCAGTCAGGATGGTGAGTTGTGTCATGGGTTGTTGTCTTTCATAACAATTGGGATCTGACCCCAATTCAGCGCTGATTGCAGTGTCACGACTGTGCGTTGGCGGGGGTGGGTAAAGGCGAGTGTATGGGCATGCAGCATAAGGCGTGGCGTGCGCTCTTGCACGTCGGCGGGCGCGTACAAACTGTCGCCCCAGATAGGGTGACCGATGGCTTGCAAATGCACGCGCAGTTGGTGGGTGCGTCCCGTCAAGGGTTGCAGTTCAAGCAATGAGCCATACCCTTGAAGATGGTGTTGCAGACAGCGCCAATGGGTCAGGCTGGCTTGCCCCTCGGGATGGATGATGCGCAGCGGGCGGCGCTCCCAGTCGGCTTGAATCGGCAAGTCGATGGTTTGCCAGTCTGTGCCAATGGGCAGCAAACCCTCCACCCACGCGAGGTAGGTTTTTTCCATCCGGCGGGCTGCAAACGCCATGCTCAGTTGGCGTTGCGTCCAAGGGTTAAGTGCAAACAGCATCAGCCCCGAGGTGGCTTGGTCCAGACGGTGCACCACCAAGGCTTGGGGAAATCGTTGTTGCACGCTCGCGAACAAACAGTCTTGCTTGTCAGGGCCACGCCCTGGGACACTCAACCACCCCGCAGGCTTGGCCACTGCCAGCAGGTCGTCGTCTTCATAGAGGCACTGCCAATCAATCAAGGCTGCCATTGGGCCAACACCGCTTGCACATCTGCCATGACCTGCGGGCTGTCGCAGGCCACCACCTGTCGCTGTGGCATACCGCGCAGCCAAGTCAGTTGCCGCTTGGCCAGTTGGCGACTGGCTACGATGCCACGCTCACGTATCAAACGCATCGCCTTGGGCCCAGGCATGCCGTCGTCGATGGCGTCCAAAGCCTCCCACACTTGGCGGTAGCCCACACAGCGCATGGACGGTAAATCGGCGTGCAAATCCGAGCGTGCGCGCAGTGCTTCCACTTCTTTCACCAAACCTTGCTGCAGCATGCTGTCAAAGCGCTCTGCGATGCGTTGGTGCAACCATGCACGGTCTTGGGGTTCGAGTGACAACAAACCCACGCGTGGGCCTGCCACGCGGGTTGCGCCAAAGAAAGACGATAAAGCCTGACCCGTGATGCGCCATACCTCCAGCGCGCGCGCAATACGCTGCGCATCATGGGGAGGCAGTCGTTGGGCTGCTTGGGGGTCCACCACAGCCAACTCGGCATGCAGTGCAGGCCAGCCGTATTGCGCAGCCTGCGCTTCGATGGCTGCACGCACAGCGGGGTCGGCCAAAGGCAAATCATCCAAACCATCGACCAAGGCTTTCACATACAACATGCTGCCCCCCACCAACAGTGGCAACTTTCCTCTGGCACGTATGTCATGGATCAAAGCACCCGCGTCACGCGCGAAGTCGGCGGCACTGTAGCTGTGTGCCGGGTCACGAATATCAATCAGGTGGTGCACCACAGCTTGGCGCTCGGTAGGTGTGGGCTTGGCTGTGCCAATGTCCATGCCTTGGTAGACCAGCGCCGAGTCCACGCTGATGATTTCCAGCGGCCAAAGCTGCGCCAAGGCCAAAGCCACTGCCGTCTTGCCGCTGGCGGTGGGGCCCACCAGCGCCAACGCATCCCAAGCGGGGAACAGCTCAGTCGGTTTGGACGGGTTCACCATGCCATTGCACCAAGGTCCATGCGGTTAAGGCCAGCACGGTGCCCCAAAAAGCGATGCCATGCGCCAAAGGGAACAAGCTGCCATCAATGCTGTGACTGAGCCACAGTCCGGTGCCAAACGCGGCCACCATCATCAAAAACCCGTTCATCGCCGAGGCCGCGCCGGCAGACAAAGGGAACGGGCCTACCGCACCACTTTGGCCAATCGGTTGGTGAACACCGTGGGCCAATACCATGGGGTACATGGCCAGTACCAAGCCCATCGCCGTGGGCTCACCCCCATAAACCATCCAACACAAAGACAGGCCGCTGCCAAAGCTGAACAAGCCAGCCAGCGCAATGGTTTTGCGTACACCCAAGCGGCGCAGCAAAAACCGGCAAACGATGGTGCCCGTGATGTAGACCAGTGACATCGACGACAAAATCCAACCGAGTTGCAAGCCTGTTAAATGCAGTACTTGGATAAAGATAAATGACGAACTCGCAAGGTACGTGAACAAAGCACCATAAGCTGCCAACGACAGCAGGGCAAACGCACGAAACGTTGGGTTGCGCAAGACTTCACCCCAAATACGCAGCATGGTAGGCAGGTGCAGTGCATGCGGGTTGCGGGTCGTGATGGTTTCTTTGAAGCGCCAAGCCACCAAACCTAAGGTGAACAAGGCATACGTCACCACCGACATCAAAGCCACGCGCCAACCCCAGTGTTGGCTGAGAACCCCCCCCAAGGGCGGACTGGTGCATGCCATCAAACCCAGACCTGTCATGGCTTTGGACATGACCTTTGCGCCATGCAAAGGGGTGTACAAATCGCGCACCACCGCGCGCGCACTGGTGATGACCGCACCCATGGCCGCGCCTTGCACGATGCGCCACACCACCAAGGCTTCGATGCTCGGACTGAGCACACAACCCGCCGCGGCAATGGCATAAATGATCAAACCGGTCAGCATGATGGGGCGACGCCCCACTTTGTCAGAGAACGGTCCCCAAAACAGTTGTGACATGCCAAAAGCCAACAGCAAGCCACTGAGGGTGTACTGCACCATGCCTACGCTGGCGTGCAAGTCCAAGGCCAAGCCAGGCAAACTAGGCAAATACAAGTCCGT
This sequence comes from Burkholderiales bacterium, assembly GCA_947381415.1. GTDB lineage: Bacteria > Pseudomonadota > Gammaproteobacteria > Burkholderiales > Burkholderiaceae_C > Limnohabitans. Next base: position 51,749 of record CANCVB010000003.1, on the reverse strand, counting down.
GGAGACTGGCTGTAAACCAATCGACAAGGACAACAACAAAATCACCAAATTGGCGTGCATCAGCGGCCTCTTAAAAACAGCGTGTCTAAATCGCGCATGCCCAGTTGTCGCCAAGTGGGTCTGCCGTGGTTACATTGGTCAGCGCGTTCAGTGGTTTCCATTTGACGCAGCAAAGCATTCATTTCGGGCAGCGTGAGTTGACGATTGGCACGAACTGCGCCGTGGCAGGCCATGGCGGCCAGCACATCGTCGCGCGCGCGTTGCAACACATTGTGGGCATCGTGCTGGGCCAACTCTGCCAACACGCTGCGCGCTAAGGCCACGGCGTCGCCTTGCGCCAGAGAGGCCGGCACGCTGCGTACCACCAGTGACTGGGCACTGAAAAGTTCTATCGCCAGCCCCAGTTCGCCTAAAGTGTTTGCATGGGTTTCCACGGTGGCCATCTCTTCTGGCGTGGCGGCGAACGAGGCTGGAATGAGCAAGGCCTGGGCTTGCATTTGGTGTTGTGCCAATTGGGTTTTCAGGCGCTCATACACGATGCGCTCATGCGCTGCGTGCATATCCACCACCACCAGACCCTGGGTGTTTTCAGCCAAGATGTAAACGCCTTGCAACTGCGCCAAGGCCTTGCCCAAGGGCCACTCGCCCGCTGGCAAAGGCGTGGGCTCTTGATCGCCAGGGTGCGTTTTCAAGACACTGGGTTGCCACAACTGTGACAAATCATTGGCGACATACCCTTGCGCGGGCGCTTGCCAAGGCAGACCGCTTTGGCCAGGGCTGTTGGCAAAAGACTGCAAGGCCGAAATGGCTTGTGCCCGTTCGGAGGGCACAGGCGACAACACATGGGGGGCGCTGTGCACTTGACCCGCCCGCGAGACCGACAGCGCTTGTGTCAAAGCGTGTTGCACCGCTTGGTGGGCTTCACGGCTGTCACGAAAACGCACCTCGATTTTGGTGGGATGCACATTCACATCCACCCTGGCGGGGTCAATGGAGAGGTACAAGGCATAGACGGGCTGGCGTTGCCCGTGCAAGATGTCTTCAAAGGCGCTGCGCGCGGCATGACCCAGCACACGGTCGCGCACATAGCGACCGTTGACATAGGCAAATTGGTGATCGGCGCGCGACCTCGCTGCGTCCGGCAAACCCGCTCGCCCCACCACACGCATGCCGGCATGCACATGGTCAATAGCAACCGAGGCAGTGACAAACGCTGTACCCAAAACATCTGCCAAGCGCGCATCCATGGCGTGCTCATGGGCATGGGCACGCCACTGTGCCGCCAATTTGCCATCATGCCAAAGCGCAAAACCCACGTCGGGGCGAGCCAGTGCATGGCGGCGTAACGACTCCAAACAATGCGCTAATTCGGTGGCAGTGGACTTTAAAAATTTACGTCTTGCCGGCGTGCTGAAAAACAGCTCTTTCACTTCCACCGTGGTTCCGGTGTTGCGTGCGGCAGGACGCAATTCACCGCTGCGCGCGTCAAGTTGCATGGCGTGGTCTTGATCGCTGGTTCGTGATGTCAGGCTCAGTTCGCTCACCGCGGCGATGGCGGCCAATGCCTCGCCGCGAAAGCCCATGGTGGCAACCGACTCGAGGTCGTGCAAGCTGCTGATTTTGCTGGTGGCATGGCGACGCAAGGCCAAAGGCATATCGGCAGGCAGCAAACCGACGCCATCATCTTCCACACAGATGAGCCGCACACCGCCTTCAGCCAAGCGCACGGTGACTTGGGTGGCGCCTGCGTCCAATGCGTTGTCCACCAATTCGCGCACCACAGACGCAGGTCGCTCGACCACTTCGCCAGCGGCAATTTGGCTGATCAGTTCGTCGGGGAGTTCGCGGATGGGTCGTCGCGCAGAGGAGGGGGCATTCACGCGCCTGATTCTAAAGGGGGACGTTCACAGCAAGCCCAGCAAGCTTGCGACAAGCGACGGTGATAATCGCCGCCATGGAAAACTTGAGCTTGCTGATTGATTTCGTGCTGCACGTAGACCGCTACCTGGAGGCATTTGTGCAAACCTATGGCGTGTGGGTTTATGCGGTGTTGTTCATGGTGGTATTCGTTGAAACAGGTTTGGTGGTCATGCCGTTTCTGCCTGGCGACTCTTTGCTGTTTGTGGTGGGCGCGATGGCGGGTGCGGAGCTGTTGAGCCTGCCTTGGGTCTTGGGTTTGTTAACAGCGGCAGCTATTTTGGGCGATCAGTGCAATTTTTGGATCGGTCGGCATTTCGGTGAACGACTCTTGGGCATGCAAACCCGTTGGTTCAACCGTCAGGCATATGAACAAGCCCACGCGTTCTATGAGCGCTATGGCAGTATCACGATAGTGCTAGCCAGATTCATGCCGTTCATTCGCACCTTTGCACCTTTTGTGGCGGGCGTGGCGTCCATGGACAGACGGCGTTTTTCGCTCTTCAATGTGCTGGGTGCCGTGCTCTGGGTGTGGGGTATTGGCATGGCCGGGTATTTGTTTGGCCATATTGGGTGGGTGAAAGTCCATTTGGACAAAATCATCTGGGCCATGATTTTGATTCCTGGCTTATTCGCGCTCTGGGGCGCGTGGCGCGCTAAACGTTGATGTGCGGCCTCAAGGCCAAGTGCCGCCACCGTGATGGCACTGTGCTCAAGCAGAGCGGTTACGCGCCAAGGGTGGATTGCGCAAAAAGTAATTTTCGATGCCACGCATCAAGGCGTCTGCCAATTGGTTTTGGTAGGCCGCACTGATCAACAAAGCTTCTTCCTCGGGATTGCTGATAAAAGCGGTTTCCACCAACAGGCTGGGAATATCGGGTGCTTTCAACACGGCAAACCCTGCTTGCTCTACCTGTGGCTTGTGCAACTTTCCCACGCGGCGAATTTGCCCCAGCATCTCATTGCCCAGCTTCAAACTGTCGTTGATTTGCGCCGTCGTGCTCATGTCCAGCAAAGCGCGTTGCACATGCTGATCTTGTACTTTAATGTTTAAGCCACCTATGGCGTCAGCGCCGTTTTCTTTGTTGGCCATCCAACGCGCAGCCGCACTAGAGGCCGCACCTTGGCTCAGCGCAAACACACTCGCACCGCGTGCTTGAGGCGTAAAAAACGCATCCGCGTGCAAGCTGATGAACAAATCGGCTTGCACCTTTTGTGCTTTTTGTACCCGTACATGCAGGGGTAAAAAAAAGTCAGCGTCACGGGTTAAAAAAGCCCGCAGGGGTAAATCGCCCCGTTTGGTTTTCAGCACCGTTTTGTTGATGCGCTCTTGCAGCAAACGCGCGATTTGCAGCACCACATCTTTTTCACGCGTGCCGTTGGGACCGACTGCACCTGGGTCTTCACCACCGTGCCCTGGGTCGAGCGCCACCACCACAAAACGATCGGTTTTTTCAGCCGAGGCGGCAGAGCCCACAGGTGGGGTCTCGGTCATGCCGGTGGCTGGTTTTTGGTGACTGGCCACCATATCGCCCAATGCATCTTTGCTGGGTACGGGTTTATCGCCCATCAAGCGCTCTGCAATCAAGGCTTCTAGCGGATCAGCTTCTTGGTTGGGGTAGAGGTCCAACACCAAGCGGTGCTGAAAGTTGGCCTGACCCGCTTGGACGGGCGCTAAGGTAAACACTTGGGGTTTGACGGGTTGACGCAAGTCCAAAACCAAACGAACCGTGGTCGGGTTGAATTGCCCAATTCGTACGCCGGTGATGAAGGGGTCGTCGTTGCGGACTTTGCCGACCAAATCGCGCAAGGCGGCATTCAACTCAATGCCTTCAATGTCGACGGCCAAGCGCGGTGGATTGGCTATAAAGGTGTGTTGTACCTTCAACAAGGTATCGGACTCGATGGTCACGCGGGTGTATTCCACGGCTGGCCAAACCCGCACCGCCAAAATGCTTGCGCCCCACGCCAAATGCGCTCGACCCAGCAGCAAAACCACAGCGCTTGCTTGCAGTAACTGTCGTCTTTGCGGTGTGATGGGTGTCATGCGAGTAAATCTTCCCCCAGCACGCTGTGAGCGCACATGCGAACGTCGCGGCTGCCATCGGTGTTGACCGTGAAATGCAAGTCCAAGTCAGCCTGCGGCAGCATGCCGCTGGCTTTCTCGGGCCACTCGCAAATTTTCAAACCGGTGCTTGCAAAAATATCGCGCAAACCCGCGTCTTCCCATTCACGCGGGTCAGTGAAGCGGTAAAAATCGAAATGCCAAATACACAGGTCTTGGCCTGCGTGAGGTATGTCATAGGTCTCAACCACCGCATAGGTGGGGCTTTTGATGCGGTCGGTCACCCCCATGGCTTGCAACAGGTAACGGGTAAAAGTGGTTTTGCCAGCCCCCAAGTCACCATGCAAACACACCAGTGCTTGCGCGAGCGCAGGGCACAAGGCAAGTCGCTGTGCAAAGGCCTCGCAAGCGGGTTCATCGGGCCAGTGCAGGGTTTTTACAATCGGCTTTTCGTTCAAAGGGTGTGTGTGTCCATAAATCAATCTGCGTTGCTCCATCAACTGCAAGACTGGGGTTCAGAACTTGGATTCTCCCAAATTGGCGTGGCCCCTGTGGATTTACGGGATGCAGAGCCTGGACTGCTGGCTTGGTTGGCCCAAGGACACCATGGAGATATGACCTATATGGCGCGCCATGGCCTGACCCGTGCCAGGCCTGCGGAACTGGTGCCAGGCACCTTGAGTGTCATCACAGCCCGCATGGATTACCTGCCCCGTCAAACCCCATCACCCAGCACCGATTGGGCGCAGAGCGAGTTACAACGTTTACAGCAGTCCACGCAAGCGGTGGTGTCGGTTTATGCCCGCGGGCGGGACTACCACAAGGTGATGCGTCAACGCTTGCAGCAACTTGCCGAGAAATTACAAGCCTTTGCAGGGGCTTCGGGTTTTCGGGTGTTCACGGATTCTGCGCCAGTCTTGGAAGCCGAATTGGCGGTGCGAAGCGGACTCGGATGGCGCGGCAAACACACCTTGGTATTGCACCGTGATGCAGGGTCATTTTTTTTCTTGGGCGAAATTTTTGTTGATATTGCACTTGAGCCCACGGCCATGGGGGAAGCGCACTGTGGCACCTGCGATGCCTGTATCCGTGTCTGTCCTAGCCAAGCCATCATCGCGCCCTACCAATTGGACGCCAGGCGTTGCATCTCCTACCTGACCATCGAACACGCAGGCAGCATCCCTGAAGAACTTCGCCCCTTGATGGGCAACCGCATCTATGGTTGCGATGATTGCCAGTTGGTCTGCCCTTGGAACAAATACGCCAAGCGCTCTGCCTTGCCAGACTTTGACGAGCGCCACGGACTGGGTGCCAGTTCTTTGTGGCAGTTGTTGCAATGGGATGAAGACAGTTTCTTGCGGCTGACAGAGGGCAGTGCGATTCGCCGAATTGGCCATGTGCGGTGGTTGCGAAATCTGGCTGTCGCCACAGGCAATGCCTTGCGCCACAACCTGGGCGCTGCAGAACAAAGCGCTTTGCGCCAAGCCTTGCAGCGCTGGCAAGACCATCCCAGTGAAGTGGTGCGCGAGCACATTGCGTGGGCGCTGTCGTGACAGCCAATGGCCGCCCTTGCCAGCCCCTGACTTTGCGACGAATCGTCAGTCCAGCGTAAGTTGCAAGGCCTTTTTGACGGGGGTTTGATCCAAGTCAAGGTGTTTGGACCTTGTGCAATTTAGCCTTGGGGCCATGAATGCAGTTTATGGATTACTCGATGACCCGAAGCGCTGGGGCACATTCAGCGCTTCGTTGGACAAAGACGATCCCAGTCAACATTGGTGGCAATCGCAGGTGGTCATCGAAGGCATGACCTGTGGCGCTTGCGCGCTCAATGTGGAGTCCGCTCTGCTCGCCGTGCCTGGTGTGAAATCCGCCCATGTGAACGGCGCAACCCATCGCGCGAATGTGGTGTGGTCCCAAGACGAAGTCAAGCCATCGCTGTGGTTCGATGCGATCGAGGCAGCCGGCTACCACGCCGTTCCTGCCCAAGACCATGCCTCACGTTTGAACCACGCCCTTCTTGCGCGACAAAGTCTGTGGCGCTGGGCTGTGGCAGGTTTTTGCATGATGCAAGTAATGATGTACGCCTTGCCGCCTTATTTGTCGGCGCCGCATGAAATCACGCCCGATATGTTGTCTTTGTTGCGTTGGGCCTCTTGGGTGTTGACCCTGCCGGTGATGTTTTTCTCGGCAGATGTCTTTACCAGCGCCGCATGGCGCGACCTGCGTCAAGGCCATATCAGCATGGATTTTCCCGTGGCCTTGGGTTTGTGGGTGTCGTTTGTCGTCAGCAGCATTGCCATGTTCGAGCCCACCGGTGTGTTTGGCGACGCGGTGTATTTCGACTCCATCACCATGTTTGTGTTTTTCTTGTTGACAGGGCGCTGGCTGGAGTCTCGTTTGCGCGAGAAAACCGCAGGGTCATTGGAAGCCCTGATCAACCGATTGCCCGAAACTGTGCGCCGCTTGAATGCCTCGCAAGCCTTTGACACGGTTGCCGTGGAGGACGTTCGAATCGGCGATGTGTTGGAAGTACGACCCGGCGAGGTTTTTCCAGCTGACGCCATCATCACTGACGGGGTGAGCTTGGTTGAGGAAGCTTTGCTCACGGGTGAATCAACGCCATTGCCGCGTTGTGTGGGTGAGGCTGTGTTGGCTGGTTCGCACAATTTAAGCCAGACCGTGCGCGTAAAGGTCAGTCAAATCGGCGCTTCGACACGCTTTGCGCAGATCGTTACTTTGATGCAAAGCGCGTCTTTGCACAAACCCCGTTTGGCCATCTTGGCAGACCGTGTGGCCAAGCCATTTTTGTTGGCCGTGCTGGTCGCCGCCGCTGTGAGTGCCTGGCTGGCGTGGTCTGTGTCGCCCGCACATGCATTGATGGTGGCGGTTTCGGTATTGATTGTGACCTGTCCATGTGCATTGACCTTGGCCACACCTGCGGCCATGCTCTCTGCCGCAGGGACTTTGGCGCGGCAAGGCGTGTTGTTGCGTGATGTGCAAACGCTGGAAACCCTGGCACAGGTCGATACCGTGGTGTTTGACAAAACGGGCACCTTGACCAGTGACCGCTTTGAGTTGCAAGCCCTCTACACCGTGGAAGGTGTGATGGGTGCAGATGATTTGGCTTCCCGCACCAGTCAATACCTGATCGCTTTGACCGCTGGTGTGGCGCAACACTCTTGGCACCCTTATTCACGCGCGGTGGTGGCATTGGCCCAACACAGTACCGCTGCCACAGGCTTAAGTTCTGTTCAAGAAACCGTGGGTCAGGGCTTATCGGCCCAGTATGCAGACCCTCAAGAACCAGGGGTCGTGAAGTCTTTACGCATGGGTTCGCTGTCGTTTTGCCAGAGCTGGTTGGGCAACTGTGAAGTACCTGTTTTGGCCGCCCAGCAGGCCCAGGTCCATGTCTGTGACAACCATGGTTGGTTGGCCTCGTTCGCGTTTCGAGAGGTACTGCGCCCCGATGCATTGGTCACTGTTCAAGCCTTGAAAGCCCAAGGCATCGAAGTGTTTTTGATGTCGGGTGACAAAGTTGCCGCTGTCCAAGCCATGGCGCAACGCCTGGCTTTGCCAAAGGGGAACGTGATTGCCGAGTGCAGCCCTCAGGAAAAACTGCACAGACTCAAAGCCTTGCAAGCCATGGGCAGACGCGTGGCCATGGTGGGCGATGGTTTCAACGACATGCCTGTCTTGGCGGCAGCCCATGTGTCGATGGCTTTTGGTGAAGCCGTGCCGTTGGCACGGGCCACATCCGATGTGGTGGTGCAAGGTCAGCATTTGCGCGCTGTAGCGCAAATCTTGGCTTTGGCCCAACGTACGCGCCGCGTGGTGATGCATAACTTGGTGTGGGCGGGGCTCTACAACGCGGTGTGTGTGCCACTGGCTTTCATGGGGTATTTGCCACCCTGGTTAGCGGGCTTGGGTATGGCGCTGAGCTCAGTGATTGTGGTCGCCTACGCCATGCAATTGGCCAAACCCTTGCGCTGGCCCTTGCAAGCGGTGAAAGCCTGACATGGAAATATTGTTTTTACTCATTCCTTTGTCAGTGGTCTTGGTGCTGATGATTTTGATTGGCCTTTGGTGGGCCATTGACAAGGGACAGTTTGAGCATTTGGAGGGCGAGGGTGAACGCATCCTGCGCCACGAATGAATTGACAGGTTATTTGAAAAGTAGAGCGTGAAAGGTTGTCCATGAATTCCATCTCTGATAGCACTTACAGCGACACCGTCGTACGCCAGTTCACCCTCATGACGGTGATCTGGGGTGTGGTCGGCATGCTGGTAGGTTTGATCATTGCCGCCCAACTGGCTTGGCCTGAATTGAACTTCGGTATTCCATGGCTCAGTTATGGTCGTTTGCGTCCCTTGCACACCAATGCAGTGATATTTGCCTTTGGCGGTTGTGCTTTGTTTGCCACCAGCTATTACGTGGTTCAGCGAACGGGTCAAACTCGCTTGTTTGCACCCGGTCTGGCAGCCTTCACCTTTTGGGGGTGGCAAGCCGTGATTGTGGCGGCCGCCATCAGTTTGCCCTTGGGCTATACCAGCGGAAAAGAATATGCCGAACTCGAGTGGCCCATTGACATCTTGATCACAGTGGTGTGGGTGTCCTACGCAATTGTGTTTTTTGGCACAGTGGTCAAGCGCAAGGTCAGCCATATTTATGTGGCCAATTGGTTTTACGGTGCCTTCATACTGACCGTGGCGGTGCTGCATTTGGTCAACAGTGCCGCGGTTCCTGCGGGTTGGATGAAGTCTTACTCGGCCTACGCAGGCGTGCAAGACGCCATGGTGCAGTGGTGGTATGGCCATAACGCCGTGGGCTTTTTCCTCACCGCGGGTTTCTTGGGAATGATGTACTACTTCATCCCCAAACAAGCGCAACGGCCTGTGTACTCTTATCGCTTGTCCATTGTTCACTTCTGGGCTTTGATATTCACATACATGTGGGCAGGCCCTCACCATTTGCATTACACCGCCTTGCCAGACTGGACCCAGTCCTTGGGTATGGTGTTCTCGCTGATTTTGCTGGCGCCGAGTTGGGGCGGCATGATCAACGGCATCATGACGCTGTCAGGGGCTTGGCACAAATTGCGCGATGACCCCGTCTTGCGCTTCATGATCGTGTCCTTGTCGTTTTACGGGATGAGCACGTTTGAAGGCCCCATGATGTCAATTAAAACGGTGAATGCTTTGTCGCACTACACCGATTGGACGGTTGGCCATGTGCATTCAGGGGCTTTGGGCTGGGTTGGCCTGGTATCCATGGGCGCGGTGTATTTCTTGGTGCCACGCTTGTTCGGCGAGAAAAAGATGCACAGCGTACCTGCCATTGAATTGCATTTTTGGACAGCCACCATTGGCATCGTGCTCTATATCAGTGCCATGTGGATTGCGGGTGTGATGCAAGGCCTGATGTGGCGCTCTATCAATGAAGACGGCACGCTCACCTATACCTTTGTAGAGAGCGTCAAAGCCACCTATCCCTACTACGTGGTTCGGGTCATCGGCGGTGGTCTGTACCTGTTTGGAATGTTGGTGATGTTGTGGAACGTGTTGATGACCGCTTTCAAGGGCAAGGTCATGGCCATTCCCATCCCAGCAGTCGTGGCACACGCCTAAGGAGTCGAGCATGTCAGATCAAAAAAACCCAGGCTTTAGCCACGAAAAAATTGAAACCCACAGCTTTTTAATGGTGGTGTTGATTGTCTTGGTCATCGCGTTTGGTGGATTGGTGGAAATTGTTCCACTCTTTTTTCAAAGCTCAACCACCCAGCCGTTGGAAGGAATAAAGCCCTTGCCGGCGCTGGAGTTGGCCGGCAGAGACATTTACGTGCGTGAAGGTTGCTACAACTGCCATTCACAAATGATTCGGCCCTTTCGATCAGAGACTTTGCGGTATGGCCATTACTCGGTAGCGGGTGAATTTGTGTATGACCATCCCTTTCAATGGGGCAGCAAGCGCACAGGCCCAGACTTGCACAGGGTAGGGGGCAAATACAGTGACGATTGGCACCATATCCATTTGGTCAACCCAAGAGACTTGGTGCCTGAATCGAACATGCCTGCCTACCCCTGGCTGGAGAAAGACTTGGTTGATGCCGACGCGCTTCCCAACCACCTCAAAGCATTGCGTGTGGTGGGTGTGCCTTACACAGACCAAGAAATCTCCACAGCAGCCGACGATGTGCGTGGCAAAACCGAGTTGCAGGCGTTGACCGCGTATTTGCAAGGCCTCGGCCGCGCATTGAAATAAGGAAGCAGCATGGACATCACGTTGTTACGCATCGCCACCACAGTGGTCGGTTTCGTGTGTTTTCTGGGGATCATGTTGTGGGTTTTTGACCGTAAGAAAACCCAGCGCTTTGAAGAAGCTTCCCAGTTACCTTTTTTGGATGAATAAGGATTGCCATGAGTGACTTTACAGGTTCATTTTGGTCTGGCTATATCGCCGTTATCAGTGTTGTGGGCATATTCGCGTGCTTGGTCTTGCTGTGGGTGACGGCGCGTAAGAAAAACACAGGTCATGCAGACATCACCACCGGTCACGTATGGGATGAAGACTTGCGTGAGATGAACAACCCTCTCCCTTTATGGTGGGTGGGCTTGTTTGTGATGACGGTGGTGTTTGGCTTGTCGTATTTGTGGCTATACCCTGGTTTGGGAAGCTACAAGGGCAGTTTGGGATGGTCGTCCAAAACAGAATACGACACAGAGATTGCCCAAACCAATGCGCAACTTGCTGCGTTGTACCAACGTTTTGACGCCATGCCAGTCGAGGAGTTGGCTTTCAACGAACAGGGTCATGCGATTGGTGAGCATTTGTTCATGAACAACTGTGCCCAATGCCATGGCTCGGATGGTCGCGGCTCCAAAGGTTTCCCCAATCTGACCGATGGCGATTGGCTGTACGGCGGCACGCCCGACAAAATCAAGGAAAGCATTACCCAGGGACGCTTAGGTCAAATGCCGCCCATGGCGGCAGCGGTGGGTTCTGCCGAGGACGTTCAAAACGTTGCAAACTATGTGTTGAGTCTTTCGGGCAGTCCGCACGACTCATTGAAAGCCGGTTTTGGGAAACCCAAATTTGGTGTCTGTGCCTCTTGCCATGGTATCGACGGCAAAGGCAATCCAACCGTTGGCGCACCTAATTTGACTGACAAAACCTGGCTGCATGGTTGGGGCGAGGGCGCCATCGTGTCGATGATTCAAAACGGCAAGGTCAACCAAATGCCTGCCCAGAAAGACCGTCTCACACCTTCACAAATCCATGCGTTAACTGCGTATGTATGGGCGTTTTCCCACCATGCGGATGCGCCTGTCAAACCCTGATGGATGAAGCATTTATGCGCAAGGTGATTCCTATCGCAGAGCAGTCAACCGACGGCTCTTCGAGCTATTTGTATGCCTCCATGCCCAAGATTTACCCGCGTGCGGTGCACGGGGTATTTGCGCGTTGGCGCTGGCTGGGGGTGTTCTTAACCCAGTTGGTTTTTTATGGGTTACCGTGGCTGGAATGGGGCCAACGCCAAGCGGTCTTGTTTGATTTGCAAACCAGACGCTTTTATATTTTTGGCTTGGTTCTGTATCCGCAAGACTTTATTTATCTCACAGCCATGTTGATCATTGCGGCTTTGTCGCTGTTTTTGTTCACGGCAGTGGCCGGACGTCTGTGGTGTGGTTACGCTTGTCCGCAAACCGTGTACAGCGAAATTTTCATGTGGATAGAGCGCAAAGTCGAAGGCGACCGTGGCGCACGCATGCATTTGGATGAGAGTGATTTTTCTTTGGAAAAATTGGTCAAGAAAACCTACAAACATATTTTGTGGCTCGGCTTTTCTGTCTGGACGGGTTTTACCTTTGTGGGATATTTCACGCCCATACACAGTTTGGGAATGGCTTTTTTAGAAACACACATGGGTTCATGGGAAGTGTTTTGGGTGTTTTTCTACGGCTTTGCCACATATGGCAACGCCGGCTTCATGCGTGAGCAGGTGTGTAAATACATGTGCCCCTATGCCCGCTTTCAAAGCGCGATGTTCGACCATGACACCTTGATCGTCACCTATGACAGTGAGCGTGGCGAACCACGCGGCGCTCGATCGCGCCAAGTGGCTATCAGCGAGACAGGCTTGGGGAGTTGCGTTGACTGCAGTTTGTGCGTTCAGGTGTGCCCAACCGGCATTGATATTCGCAACGGCTTGCAATACGAATGCATCGGTTGCGGCGCCTGCGCCGATGTGTGCGACGGCGTGATGGACAAAATGGGCTATGACAAAGGCTTGGTGCGTTACACCACCCAAAATGCCTTGTTGAACCACTGGGATTCCTCGGCCATGCTCAAGCGGGTATTTCGCCCACGGGTGTGGGTGTACACCGGCATTTTGTGGACCTTGATCATTGCATTGGGCCTTAGCCTGTGGATGCGAACACCGATGAAGGTTGATGTACTGCGCGATCGAGGTACCTTGGCACGGATGACCCAAGACGGTCATTTGGAAAATGTTTTCCGATTACAAATCATGAACGCCACTGAAATATCTCAGTTGCTGCAAATAGAGGTGCGTGGCGCGCCTGGCTTGACCTTGACCGCTGGGGCGACGGTAGAGGTTTTGCCTGCCCAATCGCGTTGGGCGGTGGTTGATGTGTCTCTGCCCTACGACGCACTTCCTGCAGGCTCACACAAAATCTGGTTTGACATTCGCAACGCCGATGGCACTGTCAACATCACAGAGGCGTCGGTGTTTGTGGTCCCACGTTAAAGATGCAAAGGAACAACATGACAACTTCTCAGTCGCCAAAGGCGTGGTGGTCTTATGGCCATGTTTGGTTGGTGATTTCAGGCCCTTTGCTGGTTGTGATCGCCAGTTTTGTATCGGCCATTGTGGCGTTTCAAGGCAATGACACGGAATTGAGAGCCAAGGACGAAGCGGAGATCGCTGCTGTGCGGGCATTGCAAGCGGATGCTGATCGCCGTTGGGTACCCGCGATTCAAGCCCGCAACCATGCGGCAACCCCTGAGGGAACCACACTCAAAAAACAACCCTGACTGCTATTCGCACTGCGCTGTATTGACAATCAATTTCAGTGCCTCAGGATCGAGAATGTGCAGGTTTTTTTGTTTGACTTCCACAATGCCGTCTTCCATGAATTTGGAAAACGTGCGGCTGACCGTTTCTAATTTCAGCCCCAGGTAACTGCCAATTTCCTCGCGGGTCATGCGCAGTACCAGTTCCGACTGCGAAAAACCTCGCGCATGCAGTCGTTGCGTCAAGTTCAGTAAAAAAGCGGCTACCCGCTCTTCAGCGCGCATGCTGCCTAAGAGCAGCATCACGCCGTGTTCACGCACAATTTCTCGGCTCATGATTTTGTGCACATGGTGTTGCAAGGCATTGATTTCGCGCGACAACTCTTCAATGCGGTCAAACGGCAGGATGCATACCTCGGCGTCTTCGAGTGCCACAGCGTCACAGGTGTGGCGGTCGCTGACGATACCGTCCAAGCCCATGATTTCCCCCGCCATTTGAAAACCGGTGACTTGTTCGCGGCCGTCGGTGCTGCTGACACTGGTTTTGAAAAAACCTGTGCGGATGGCGTACAGCGCATGGAAGCTGTCACCATGTCTGAACAGCAATTCACTGCGCTTCACCCGCTTGCGTTTTTGGATGATGTTTTCAATCCGGTCGAGATCGCTAACGCTCAAGTCCATGGGCATGCACAGTTCTCGCAAATTGCATTTCGAACAAGCGGCTTTGATACTGTGAGAGTCCATAACTTCTAAAAAATTGTCTGTTTTCGTGCTGAATAGGGGTTTTCTTGATGCAGCGCAAAGCTTTCAAAAACCATTCGAGCCACATTATGGACTCTGGTGGTATGAATCCATGACTATCTCGACTGAATTGCTCCAACGTTTCGATGTCCCTGGCCCAAGGTACACCTCGTACCCAACGGCAGACCGCTTTGTGGAAGCCTTTGGCGAAAGCCAATACCAAGAGGCCTTGATGCAAAGAGGGCACAGTGCACGCGCGCATGCATTTCCACTTTCGGTCTATGTCCATATTCCTTTCTGTGCATCTTTGTGCTACTACTGTGCTTGTCACAAGATCATCACTCGCCAATATGACCGTGCCCTGAGTTATCTCGATGCGTTAAAACAAGAAATCAGCTTGCTTGCCCCTTTCTTGGGCGAGGGCAATAAGGTCTCTCAGCTCCATTTGGGTGGCGGTACGCCGACCTATTTGCGTGATGACGAGCTCCGATCGCTCATGTCGTCCTTGGGCCAGCTATTCGATTGGCAAGAGGGGGGTGAGTACTCGATAGAGGTTGACCCTCGCACTGTGGACGCTGACAGGCTGGCTTTGTTGAAAGACCTGGGCTTTAACCGACTCAGCTTGGGTGTGCAAGATTTTGATCCTGCCGTACAAAAGGCAGTCCACCGTGAGCAATCGTTTGAACAGGTGCAGGGCTTGTTGGCGAATGCAGACAACTTGGGTTTCAGTTCGGTCAACCTCGATTTGATTTACGGTTTACCCAAGCAAACCTTGTCGTCTTGGAGGCAAACCATGCAAAGGATTGCGCAGCTGCGGCCACAGCGCATTGCTTTGTACGCTTATGCGCACTTACCTGCTCGCTTCAAACCGCAGCGTCATATCCTCGCAGAGGACATTCCCACTGCCAGCATGAAGACAGACATGCTCACCATGGCACTGACCGCTTTGCAAGAAGAGGGCTATGTGTACATTGGCATGGATCACTTCGCATTGCCTGACGACGCTTTGGCCATCGCCAAGCGACAAGGGCGTTTGCACCGAAATTTCCAAGGCTATACCACTCAACCTGACTGCGATTTGATCGGTTTAGGTGTTTCGTCGATTGGCAACATAGGCACCAGTTATCAGCAAAATGTGAAGTCTTTGGCAGACTACCAAGACACATTGGCCCAAGGGCGATTGCCCGTCGAGCGAGGTGTGGCATTGACACGCGACGACGTGTTGCGACGCCATGTCATCATGGCCATCATGTGCCAAGGCCGGGTGAGCTTTGAGTCAGTTGAGCTCTCGTATTTGATCGATTTCAAGCAGTACTTCCGTGCCGAACTTCACCAATTACAAGCGATGCAACAGCAAGGTTTGGTCGAGTTGAATGATGCAGAACTGATTGTGTCGGCGGATGGTTGGTTTGTGGTGCGCGCGATTGCCATGGTATTTGACCGCTACCTGCAGCACGATCAACATCGCACGCGTTTCTCTAAAATCATCTGATGAATGTTTCATTGTTGGCCACGGCCACCTTGATGGGCTTGGTCGGTGGACCACATTGTTTGGCCATGTGTGGGGCTGCATGTGTCGGTATATCCCGTTGGACCCCCAACCGCCCGCTTTTACCCTTGTTGCTTTTTCAGGCAGGGCGTTTGCTGGGGTATGCAGCTTTGGGTGCCATGGCCGCTGCGTCTATGCAAACCTTGGGATGGATGACTGTCCACAGTGCTGCTTTGCGCCCTCTGTGGAGCATGTTGCATGTCGCGGCACTGCTGATCGGTTTGATGTTGTTGATACGGGCAGAGCAACCCCTGTGGTTGAGTGATGCCGCCAATGGTGTGTGGCACACCATCGCCTCCGCTGAGCACAGACAACGCCTGCAAGCCCATGTTTGGGGTCCCCTGTTGCTGGGTTTGGTATGGGCGTTTTTGCCTTGTGGTTTGCTTTATGCCGCTCTCTTGGTGGCTTTATTGAGTGCTTCTGCTTGGGAGGGCGCGGCTGTCATGTCGTCATTTGCCTTGGGTGGCGCCCTCATGCTGACATTGGCGCCTTGGGTATGGGCGCGGTTGGCACAGAAGAATCTTACGCAGCAGGCTTTGTCTCGCCTTGGTGTTCGATTGGCTGGGCTGGGTTTGGCTGGAAGTTCCGCTTGGGCGCTGTGGATGGGATTGGTAGAGCAGCAAGCGCCTTGGTGTGCTGTTGCTATTTGAGCTTGGTTTTGCCACCACAGCATCGCCCCAACTGTTGACGAATATCAATACGCAAAGTTCTGACTCTGATTAAGCTGGGGATATTGAAATTCACTGCTTATGTATTCAAGGAGAAGAACATGTTTACCCGCATCATGATTGCTACCGATGGCTCTAAGCTATCGCAAAAAGCCGTAAAAAGTGCCATTGAATTGGCCAGCCAATTCAATGCGGAATTGTTGGCTGTGAAGGTGGTGCCACGCTATGTTCAAACCTATTTTGAAGGCTCGTTCACGGTGGCTGATATAGACATCAAAGAGATCGAAGCACAATGGGCCATTGGCGCGCAAGAGGTGTTGGACAAGGTGGCCAAAAGCGCCATCGTCAAGGGTGTGAAAGTGAAAACAGCGGTGATCCGGTCAGACGATATTGCAGACGGATTAGTGAAAGCCTCTGTCAAATCGAAAGTGGATTTGATAGTGATGGCCTCACACGGTCGCAAAGGCATCAAACGCATGTTGTTGGGCAGCGAAACACTCAATGTATTGACGCATTCCAGCATTCCTGTGTTGGTCTTGCGTTAACTGTACAGACCGCGGTAAAGCATATAACTGGCCAATAAAAATAACAGCAAAGCAAAGCCACGCTTGAGCTTGAGTACTGGCATGTTGTGAGCCATTCTTGCCCCCATAGGAGCGGTGAACATGGTGCACAGACCGATCACCGCCAATCCTGGTAACCAGATATAGCCAAAGCTCCAGTCCAGGTTGTGGGGTGCATTCCAGCCACTCACAACATAGCCAAGCGCGTTGGCCAAGGCCACTGGAAAACCAATGGCCGCACTGGTCGCAACGGCTTGGCGAATAGGCACATTGCACCAAGTCATGAAGGGGATGCTGACAAATGCGCCACCCGCACCCACCAAACCTGACAGCAAACCGATGACACTGCCCACCGCTGTTTGGCCTACCACGCCTGGCATGTGTCGAGAAGGCTTGGGTTTTTTATCCAACACCATTTGGGTGGCAGAAAAAGCCGTGAAACCTGCAAAGAAGAGTGCCAGTGCAGAGCCTTTCAAAACGGCAAACAACCACATGCTGGCCAATGCACTGCCTAACAAAATACCGGGGGCCAAACCTTTGACCAAGTCCCAGCGAACGGCACCCAATTTGTGATGCGCGCGGGTACTGGCCAATGAGGTCACGACGATGGTGGACATGCCTGTGGCAATCGCCATTTTGACGGCCGAATCTGCATCTATACCTTGGGTGCCAAGCAAAAAAGTGATGAAGGGAATCATCATGAGTGCCCCACCCACACCCAATAGGCCTGCCAAAAAACCTGCGATCGTTCCCAACAGCACCAAGGCCACGATCACATCCGCAAAAGACATGACCATCAAGCAAGCCCGAGCTTTTGGGCCATGCCTATGCGTTGAAGTTTGCCAGTTGCACCTTTGGGGATGTCTTCAAGCAGCAGTATTTTTCGCGGCACTTTGAAGTCTGCTACACGTGAGGCCACGTAGTCGCGCAACTCTTTTTCAGTGGCTGATTGCCCTTCGCGCAGCACCACTGCGGCAGCGACTTCTTCGCCTAATTTTTCATGGGGCATGCCAAAACACACCACTTGGGCAACCGCTGCATGGTCCATCAATATTTCATCAATTTCTCGCGGGCTGATTTTTTCACCACCGCGGTTGATGATTTCTTTGAGACGACCTGTGATGCTGATATAGCCCTCGTTGTCCATCACACCTTGGTCACCGGTACGGAACCAGCCATGGGTAAAGGCCTCGGCATTGGCTTTCTCGTTGTTTTCATAGCCTGGGGTGACATTGGGGCCACGGATCACAATTTCACCGGTGCTGCCCGTGGCCAGCAACTGACCTTCGCTGTCCATGATGGCAACCTCTGGACCGGCTGCCAAACCGACGGTGCCGGGTTTGCGCTTGCCGGGTGGCAAGGGGTTGCAGGCCATTTGGTGTGCCGCTTCGGTCATGCCATAGGCTTCAATCACAGGCGCATGAAAAGTGGCTTCCAGCTCGGCCAATACTTGTGGCGGTAATGAGGAGGAAGAAGAACGAATAAAGCGCAACGGCACGTTGCGAATCACCTGACTGTTATTTGCAGCACGCGACAAAATTGCTTGGTGCATGGTGGGCACAGCGGTGTACCACGTGGGCTTGACTTCTTCCATTTGCGAGAAAAATTTCAAGGCATTGAAACCACTGGTGCAATGCACTTCGCCACCTTGGGACAAAGGGGCCAAGATGCCCGCAATCAAGCCATGGATGTGAAACAAGGGCATGACATTCAAGCCCCGATCCGCGGCGCTGAATGCGGTACTGCGCGCAATGTGTTGTGCGGATGCGCAGACATTGCGTTGCGTCAGGGGAACAATTTTGGGGCGCGAGGTGGTGCCAGATGTGTGCAATACCAATGCCACATCGTCAGCTTGGGCCTTGCCTGGGGAAGCCGCCGTTTGGCTCGCGCGAGAGGAGGTGTCCAATGTGAATGAGCCAGCACCTTGCGCTGGGCTAGGGTGCAGATACACAATCGATACGCCGAGTTTTTGCGCAACTTCAACCGCAGGAGAGGTGGAGCCGTGTTCCACCACCAAGGCCTTGGCATGCAAGTCATTGAGGTAAAACTCAAATTCATCTGCGCGGTATGCAGGGTTGAGGGGGGCCGATGTGCTGCAAGCCGCCACCGCCACAAAAGCCGCTGCCATCTCTGCGCCATTGGGCAGCACAATCGCTACACGGTCATTGCGGCCAATGCCGACGGCATTGAGTGAGGTTTGTACTTGGGTGGCTAAATCACGCAAAGCTTGGTAGCTTAAAGGTGCTGCGTTTGGCGCGCTCAAACAAACAGCGTTCGCTTGGCCTTGTGCCATCCATTCGGTGAGGGTTTGCATGTGGGTCCTTTAGTTTTGTAATTTCAATCCGTGCTGGCTGTGCAACACACTTTGTTCCAACAAGCGTGTCAAGCTGTAAACCGTTTCAAGCGTGGGGGTGGGTATGCCTACCACCTGACCCAGTTCGATCACGCCACCCAAAATCGCATCAAGCTCGAGGGCCTTGCCTTGTTCAATGTCTTGCAACATAGAGGTTTTGTGCGCTCCCACCGATTGGGCGCCGGCTATGCGCTTTTCAATGGTGATCTTGAATTGAGCACCGGTTTTTTCACCCACCGCTTGGGCCTCGTGCATCATTTGGCTGGCCAATGCGTGGCTCAGTGGGTGCAAGGCGATTTGTTCCAAGGTGGCGTGGGTCAGCGCTGAGATTGGGTTAAAGCACAAATTCCCCCATAACTTCACCCATAACTCGCTGCGGATGTCGGTTGACACAGGCACTTTAAACCCAGCACCAATCATGGCTTGGGCCAACTGCGTCACACGTTCTGTCTTCTCGCCGCTGGGCTCGCCCAATGTAAAGCGGTTGCCCTCAATCAACTTCACCACACCAGGTGCGATCAGCTCTGCCGCAGGGTAGACCGCCGCACCAATCACACGCTCGGGTTGGAGGTGGCGCCAAAGCAAACCATCTGGGTCAAGCGTCTTCAGTTGGGTGCCTTGGTACTCACCAGGGAGTTGGTGAAAGTACCACCAAGGCAAACCGTTTTGCATGGTGACCACTGCGGAGGTGGGGTGGCATAGCCGACCAATGTCTTGCGCAACCGCTGCGACTTGGTGTGATTTGAGCGTCAAAAACACGTAGTCATAGGTTGTTGCATCTTCAATGCTGCAGGCTTGGACAGAAGCAATTTGTTCTGTTCCATCCTCCAACACCAGCTTCATGCCATGGCTTTGAATAGCACGCAAATTCTCGCCACGGGCGATACAAGTGACATCGTGACCTGCCAAGCTGAGTTTGACTGCGAGGTAGCCGCCGATGGCGCCCGCTCCAACAATGGCTATGCGTAACGACATGATGGTAAAAAGATAAATGAAATCAACATGAAAAATAGGTGTAGAAGTAAAAGTGTCTGCAAGGGCCGCCAGATCGTCATCCTGAACGAAAGGTTCAGGTGGGCGAGGTCAGAAAGGTGTTGGGTTCATCTAACGCGAGATGTTCACGCTCACCAGCCGATGTTCCAAGCCCGGGGCTCCAAAGAGCATTGGTTCAAGAAATATAAAACCCAGCAGACTTGCAGACATGGCTATTGTAAAAGGCTTAAAGCAAATGGCCGTCGTGACCAAGCGCTGTGTCGAGTCGGTGCAATAAATTGTTTAAATTGTGGTTGGAGGAACTGGGCTCGGCTGGGTCGCCTGAAAAGTCAGACAACTCGAAAGCAAGGTTCAGTGCAGCCAATACCGCGATACGGTCTCGCGCTTTGATTTTTCCAGCATCGCGAATTTTGCACATGGCGTCATCGACACGACGAACCGCGGCATGAAAACGCTCTTCAGCACCTGCAGGGCAACCCAAGATATAGCTTTGGCCCATGATTTGAACCTCTAGCTGATTCATGCGCCGTCCTTGACTTCAAGAGGTAAGCGGTCTAGCAAGCCATCGATGCGGCTGCGCGCTGCTTGCAAACGTGATTTGAGCGAGTCGCGTTCTTGTTGGAGGGTTTCAACTTGCGCGGTCAGCAGTTCGTTGGTGCGTCTGAGTTCGTCGTAGCGCAACAATAAACGTTCGACGCGCTCTAGAACAGGATCAAGGGATGAATTTTCCGACATGGGCGCATTTTAGGGGGCGTTAGAGGGATTGTGGCTAGAATGCAAACGTTGGTGCTCGCGGTGTGGTTCACATGCCGCAGTTCAACGGGAAGCAGAAGTTTTCAGCCTACCAAGTACTTCTTTTTTGTACATGGCATGGCAGCAAAGCCAGCCTGCGCTGCCCCCGCAACGGTCAAGCGAACGAAATGCCCTTGGGTGTTTCCGTCCTGTCCCACATAGCCACTGGTTGCCTTGAACAAGCAACTGGGAAGGCGGACAGGGTTGTTTTCGCCAGCCCGGATACCGGCCAACACGGTGATGCCGCATTCATTTGTGGCCTCGTAACGTCCATGCACTGTCGGGGAAGGCGGTGAGGGCACTTGGCTGGTATTGAATCATCATGAAAAATTGTATTTTTTTGCGCCCTATGCTTTGGGTTGTTTTTTGCTGCGTTTCGTATTCTGTTGCTGTCAGCGCAGAAGTCCTAGAGTTAAAACAAGTAACAGTTACAGCCTCGAAATATGAGGAAGATCTGAAGCAGACACCAAGTTATATTTTGGTCATCAGTAAAGAAGAAATTGAAAACGCAGGAGTGACCACGGTCAATGAGGCCATCATGAAGCTGGGTGGTATTGCGGGCCGAGTCAGTGATCAAGGCGGGGCTGAATACAAGCTGGACATGATGGGCTTTGGCGACACCGCAGCTTTGAATACGGCCATCATTATTGATGGTGTGCCTCTTCGTGAGGCAGACAGCAGTGAAGCAAGGCTTTCTGGAATACCCATCGATCAAGTAGAGCGTATTGAGATACAAAAAGGAGCAGCCAGTGTTGTCTACGGGGAAGGTGCTGTAGCTGGCGTCATCAACATCATCACCAAGGCAAGTGGTTTTGCAAATCAAACCCCGCTAAAAACTGGCAGCGCCTCTTTGGGCCAAGGTAGTTATGGTTCACATGAAGAGAAGGCCAGTTTTCGCCATGTCAACAACGGCCTAAGCATCAATATTTCAGGTTTAACCAGAGCAACAGATGGTTACAGAGAAAATTCTTCAAGCAAAAACGAGTCGCTCAGCGCCAGCGCACAATGGACAGATAAATCGCATCGCATCGGTCTTTACACCCATTCAGACAACGCTTACTCTCGTTTGGCTGGACCTTTTTATACGGTAGAGAGTTTTGAAAGTACACCTAAAGTGGCTTCCACCCCTCACGACTGGTCATCGAACCAAACCACTCGCACAGGTGTGTTTATTGAGTCAGAACTCGCTGGAACGCTTTACCGAATCGACGCTAATCAGCGAAAGCGTGACTTAAGTTCTTACCTTTATGTGGATCCTCCCGACCCGTCTGTGAATTCCCAGTACCTGACAACTGCCAATTTTCTATCCTTCACAGGTAATCGCATGGGCGCCAATGGTTTGGGCGATTTCCAAGCTATCGCAGGTATTGAAAGCTATGGGTGGGAACAAAGTCGTCGAACCGATGCGACAAGCAACTACAGTCAAGACGTTGCTTCTGAAGGCCTAGGGTACTTTGCAAAGGTCGATCAGCAGCTTAAATCACTCGGTGTGAATATTATTGCTGGCATTAGATCCGAGTCGGTTGAGCGAAATTCAAATTCCTCTGGCGTAGTCACTTACTACAACAAGGATATTTCTGCTTCTGAGTTGGGCTTGTCTAAGCAATTGGATACCAACCAAAGTGTTTATGTGCGGATAGCAAAAAGTTTCCGTATGCCCAATGCAGATGAGTTTGCCTGCGCCTTAGGCTACTCTTGCAACAACACAAACACCTTGTTACCTCAAACATCCCACGACAAAGAGATCGGTTGGAAATTTACAAGGTCAAACAATTTCAGGTTGAGTTCTAGGCTTTACAAATCTTCACTTAAAAATGAAATTGCGTATGACCCTGTCAACAGATTGAATACCAACCTGAGTCCCACCACCCGTACCGGTATCGATCTGAATATTTTCTTTGAACCTGTTACTGGTTTTTACATGGGTGGATCTTTAGGTGTCAGAAATTCTACTTTTGATGACGGCACCTATGCTGGAAAAACCTTGCCGATGGCACCTTCGCAAGTGGGTTCTGCTTACGCAGACTGGAAGTTTCTTCCAGGTCACACATTAGGCAGCAGTGTGACATGGACATCTAAGCAATTTTTCACGGGTAATTTTTCAAATGATGCGACGTATGTCGTTCCTTCCTACAGCTTGCTAGATATGCGATACCGGTTTCAGACCAGACAAATAGAAACATCTCTCTCTATCCATAATTTTTTAGATAAGAGGTTCTATTCCTACGGAACGATGTATACAGCATCCTCTTTTGCGATTTATCCCGAATTGGGACGGACTTTCATGGCCAGGCTGAAATACACCTTCTAATTCAAGCCATGCTATTGCCAATCCCCCAACGCATCGTTTGCCTCACCGAGGAAACCACCGAGTGGCTCTACCTCTTGGGGGAGTCGCATCGCATCGTGGGCATCTCGGGCTACACGGTCAGACCCAAAGAAGCACGGCATGAAAAGCCGCGTGTCAGTGCCTTCACCAGCGCCAAGATCGACAAGATATTGGCCTTGAAGCCTGACTGTGTGTTCGGCTTTTCAGACCTGCAAGCCGACATTGCCGCGGCATTGATTCGCCATGGTGTGCAGGTGACGGTGTTCAATCAGCGCAGCTTGGACGAGATTTTTTCCATGCTGTATCAAGTGGCTGCGATGGTGGGTCAAGCTGCTCAAGGCTTGCAACGTATCGAAGCGATACAAAAGCAATTGCAGGCCATCACTTCACAAACCAAGGCCTATACAAAACGCCCCAAGGTGTATTTTGAAGAGTGGGATGAACCGCCCATCAGCGCTATTCGGTGGGTGTCTGAACTTATTCAAGTGGCAGGGGGTGACGATTGCTTCCCCGAGCTGGCCATGCAATCCATGGGCAAAGACCGCATCATTGCGGACCCTTTGGAGATTGTCAGACGCAGCCCCGACATCATCATCGGTTCATGGTGTGGCAAGAAGTTTCGTCCCGAAAAAGTAGCCGCGCGTGCGGGATGGAGCGAGGTTTCAGCTGTCAAAAACAGTCAAATTTTTGAAATCAAGTCAGCCGATATTTTGCAACCCGGCCCCGCTTCGTTAACCGATGGTGTGAACCAGTTGCATCGCATCGTCGATAACTGGGTAAACGTCCATGGCTAAGCGCTGGTTCATGGTGTGCATAGGCCTGTGGCTGAATGCGACACAAGCTGTGACCGTGGTCGACGACAGACAGGTGGCCGTCACGCTGCATGAAGCCCCTCAGCGCATCATCACTTTATTGCCTTCGTTGGCTGAAACCGTTTGCGTTTTAGGTGCTTGCAGCCGCTTGGTCGGTACCGACAAACACGCCAACTGGCCCGCCTCAGTCAAAGCTTTGCCAAAGCTTGGCGGTTTGGATGACACACAGTTGGAGGCGTTGGTTCGCCTCAAACCGGATGTGGTCTTGTTGGCTAAATCCGCTCGCATCATCGCCAGGTTGGAGGCATTGGGTATTCCTGTGCTGGCGCTTGAACCCCAGACCTCTTCGGATGTCCAACGCGTGCTACGCACCGTGGCGCAGGTGCTGCAGTTGCCTCAAGCTGACAGCCAAGCAGAGTTGGTGTGGCAAAGTCTTCAACAGCAGGTAAATAAAGCTAAAGCGCAGATGCCTGCCCACGCGATGAACGCCACGGTTTACCTTGAGGCAAGCACCGGTGGTTACGCCGCTGGCGAGGCTTCTTTCATTGGTGAAATCATGCGTCAATTGGGGTTGAAAAATATCGTGCCTGCCCAGATGGGTCCCTTTCCCCAACTCAATCCAGAGTATGTGGTCAGGGCCAATCCGCAGTTGATTGTCTTGGCACAACCCATGGTGCTTCAATTGTCACAACGCCCGGGATGGTCACGTATTGAAGCCATCAAACAGCATCGCGTGTGTGCTTTTTCCTCCGATCAGGCGGATATGTTGGTTCGTCCAGGGCCTCGCTTAGGTGAGGCGGCACAACTCATTAGCGCGTGCGTTCAACGCAGTTTTTCGCCATGAAACCAACCCCCACTTTCCAACGCACAGCGCTGCTGGTGGCTTTGTCATTGATCGCTATCGCGATGGGTGTGTTCACGGGAAGTTTGGGTTGGGAATGGGGCATGGATTGGCACGACCCCATCGTGCAAGACATACGTTTGCCACGCACCGTGGGGGCATGGTTGGCAGGTGCTTTGCTTGGTTTGGCGGGTGCGCTGGCACAAGGTTTGTTTCGCAACCCCTTGGCAGACCCCTATTTATTGGGCAGCGCCTCGGGGGCTTCTTTAGGCGTGGCAGTGGCTTTGTCTGTGGGTATTTGGGGCGGCAGCAATTTTGCAGAGATGTCTGATGCCATGCAATGGTCGCTGCGTTTAGGCTTGACGGGCATGGCCTTTGTGGGGGCTTGGCTTGCTGTACTTTTGACTTTGTTGTTGGCCAAGGGGGTAGAACATACCTTGCGCTTGTTATTGGCTGGGGTCGTTGTGGGTGTGGTGTTGGGGGCACTTACCTCTTTGCTGACCTTGGTCTCTCCACAAATTTTGCCTGCCATGCAGTCATTTCTTTTAGGCAACACCAGCATGCTGGGATCTCAGTCCTGTGTTTTGATGTTGATGGTTTTGCTCTTGTGTGCATTGCTTTCGTGGTTGTTCAGTCCGCTGTTAGATGGTTTGCGCTTGGGAGAGACCACCGCCCGCAGCTTGGGGCTGCGTGTGGTGCCGCTGCGCATATTGCTTTTGGCGGTGATGGGCTTGGCAACTGCCACGGCGGTGGCGCAAACAGGCTTGATTGCTTTTGTGGGTTTGGTCGCACCGCACTTGGTCAAAGCCCGTTTTGCGGGTCGCTCTGCATCGCTGCTGGTGTTGTCATCCCTGATGGGGGGCGTGTTATTGACCACGGCTGATGTACTGGCCAGAGGTATGTGGGCACCCCAAGAATTGCCAGTGGGTGTACTGACAGGGGTTTTGGGGGGCAGTTACTTGCTGTGGCGTATCCATGCAGCGCAGAATGAGGCTTCCTCTGTATGAAAGCCGCCTATGCCATCACCGCAAAAGGTTTGAACGTACACCGCGGCCAATTGCCTGTTCTTTGCGATGTCGATGTGTCTATCCATGCGGGCCAGTGGACTTGCGTGGTGGGCCTGAATGGTGCGGGTAAAACCACATTGCTCAAAGCATTGGCAGGTTTACTGCCCAGTACGGGAGACGTGTTCGTGCGCGGTCGCCATCTTCGAACCCTGACTGCCAAGGACAGAGCGCAATCGATGGCATGGTTAGGTCAGCAAGCGCAGGGCAGTGAGGATTTATCGGTGAACGATGTGGTGATGCTGGGCCGCTTGCCCTACCAATCTCTGGGTTCAACTGCAGATGTCAACGATATGGCAACCGTACAGACTTGGCTCGAGAAGCTTCAACTGCTTGCTTTGAAAGACAAACGTCTGGCGCAGCTTTCTGCGGGCGAGCGTCAACGCGCATTGCTGGGCAGAGCCTTGGCCGTGCAAGCTCCCATTTTGTTGATGGACGAGCCCATTGCCAACGTCGACTTGCCCAACCAATCGGATTGGTTGAAAACGGTGTACCAACTCACCCAACAACACACCACGGTTGTCAGCGTGCTACATGATTTGAATTTGGCCATGCGAGCCGACCACCTCATCCTCATGCACCAAGGCCGACTG
The DNA here is from genome assembly GCA_947381415.1 of Burkholderiales bacterium. Classification (GTDB taxonomy): domain Bacteria; phylum Pseudomonadota; class Gammaproteobacteria; order Burkholderiales; family Burkholderiaceae_C; genus Limnohabitans. The sequence continues at coordinate 25,438 of CANCVB010000003.1, read as the reverse complement.
CTGTTGCAAGCAAAGCCTGAGGACCCTTTGTTGCACCAAGCGTTGTTGCATGTGTTTGCGCATCGGATCGCGATTCACCGTGTGGCCGATCAATGGGTGGTCCTGCCCTTGTAGCTGAGCGTTTTGCTAAGCTTGCGTCATCCAGGAGGCCATCAAATGACCGTGTTAAACACCCAAGCCAATTTTCATGACAGCGGTTCCACCGTGCGGGGCGACTTTGAGCCAGGCGATGCGTTTTATGAAGCCTTGATGGATGCGCACCAAGGATTGAGCGAAGACCAAAGCCATTTGTTGAATGCGCGTTTGATTTTGGTGATGGCCAACCATATTGGCAACCTCGAGATACTCAAGCAAGCGATACAACTGGCCAAAGACCATTTAGACGAATAACGCCTACTCAGCTATCGCGCTTTGTTTTAGGTTTAAAGCTGCAATACGCAGACACCTGACATTGCCAGCACAAGGGTTTTCTGGCTTGGCACACATAGCGGCCATGCAAGATCAACCAATGGTGTGCATCCACCAGGTACGTTGGTGGAATGCGTTTGAGCAATCCCATTTCCACTTCATAAGGTGTTTGACCTGGTGCCAAACCCGTGCGGTTACCCATGCGAAAGATGTGCGTGTCCACCGCCATGGTGGGTTCACCGAAAGCTACATTTAGCACCACATTGGCGGTTTTTCGCCCCACACCAGGTAAGGCTTCCAAGGCTTCTCGGTTGCGGGGAACTTCACCACCATGCAAATCCACCAACATCTGGCAGGTTTGCAGCAAATGCTTGGCCTTGCTGCGAAAAAGCCCAATGGTTTTGATGTGCGACTCTAGTTCTGCTAAGCCTAATTGCAGGATTTTTTGCGGTGTATTGGCAACTACAAACAGCTTTCGGGTCGCCTTGTTTACGCCAACGTCAGTGGCTTGTGCGCTTAAAAGCACAGCTGCCAATAATTCAAACACGCTGGTATATTCCAACTCGGTATTCGGCTGTGGATTCGCTGCTTTCAGCGTCGCAAAAAACGGCTCGATGTGTTCTTTTTTCATGTCCATCCATCGGGGTCAGATCCCGATTATCGCCTTATGCAATTCGCTGATCGCCTCAACAATGTAGAAACTTCTGCCATCCGTGAGTTGTTCAAACTGCTTGGCAAACCAGGCATCATCAGCTTTGCAGGTGGCTTTCCTGACAGCGCGATGTTTGATGTGCAAGGCATTCGTGAGGCCAGTGAACGTGCTTTGACACAAGAGCCAGGAGCTGCCTTGCAATACGGTGCCACCGAAGGCTATAACCCTTTGCGAGAGCAACTCGCCGCTTTCATGGCCAGCAAGGGCGTGAAAGCTTTATCACCTGAGGGATTGATTGTCACCACCGGCAGCCAACAGGCTTTGGACTTGGTAGCCAAGACCTTGATCAATCCTGATGATGTGGTGTTGGTGGAAGGGCCGACTTTCTTGGCCACCATCCAATGCTTTCGCTTGTATGGCCCCCAAGTCAAAGGTGTGCCTATCGATGCCGATGGTGTCAAGGTCGACCAATTGGAAGCCATGTTGGTCAAGCACAAGCCGAAGTTGGTTTATCTGATCCCCACATTTGGCAACCCCAGTGGCGCGATGATGAGTTTGCAGCGTCGCTTGAAAGTTTTAGAGCTGGCGGTTAAATACCAAACCGTGGTGGTGGAAGACGATCCTTATGGGGACTTGTATTTTGGCGAGCCACCACCGCCATCGCTGTTGGCCCTGAGCGAGCAAGTGCCTGGCAGCCGCGATTGGCTGGTGCATTGTGGTTCACTCAGCAAGGTCTTGTCCCCTGGTCTGCGTTTGGGGTGGATGATTGCGCCGCCTGAGTTATTGGCCAAAGCCACCATGTGCAAGCAGTTCAGCGATGCGCACACATCAACCTTTGCACAAGCCACCGCTGCGCATTACTTGAAAGCCGGGCGCATGCCGGCCACGTTGGCGAATGTGCGTCGTGTCTATGCCGAACGTGCTTTGGCCATGGGCCACGCTTTAAAGAAAGAACTGGGCGACGCCTTGGCCTTTAGCCAACCTCAAGGGGGCCTGTTCTTTTGGGCGCAGTTAACAGGCGCAGGTGGCAGATCCAAGGATGGTAGTGCGTTGGCCAAGCGCGCGATTGAAAAAGGCGTGGCGTTTGTACCTGGCGCGCCTTTTTTCGCAGACAACCCAGACTCTTCAGCCATTCGCCTGAGTTTTGCGACAGCCGATGTTGAAAAAATCAAAGAGGGGATAGGCAGATTGGGGCAAGCGTATTTGCAGGGCTAGCTTGCGACAGCCCTTATTGCGCAATCGTCAAGCCATTGAGCTTCATCAGCAGGTAAATGTTTTGCAGCTCAGCCTTTTCGCAGTCTGGACCACCCTCCCAACGAGACAGCGCAGATGCGGGCACTTGTATGAGCTTGCCATCAATTTCAATCTCTACTCTGAAATAGCAGGGGTTGAATTCGCGAAAAGCAACAACCATACCCCAGCGACCGATGGGCCAAGGTTTTCGGATAACCACAACGGGCGTGCCTGGGCGTGCAAGACAATCTAAATTGTCCTCATACGCTAGCTGAATTTCATCGCTAGAGGTTTTTGCACTGGCTTTTGCGAAGTCGTTGGCAAATTGAATAAATTGTTCTGCTTTCATACCCCTAGATTCGGCACGAAAAGGCAATTCCTTTAATGCTTAGCCTGCAAAACCTGCATATGTGGCCGCGTCCATCAAATCACTTAGCTCGGATGGCTGGCTGAGTGTTACCTTGCAAAACCAGCCTGCCCCCTCGGGATCGGTATTGGCCAGAGAGGGGTCGGCGCGCAAATCTTCATTCAATTCAAGCACCGTACCGCTGGCTGGCATGTGCACATCGGCGGCCGCTTTGACCGATTCGACCACGCCCAACACGCTGCCTTGCGCGAAGTCAGCGCCTATGGCGGGCAATTCAACAAACACAATATCACCCAAGGTTTCTTGGGCATGAACGGTGATTCCCACCCAAGCGATGTCGCCTTCGGTACGAACCCAGGTATGTTCTGCATGGTATCGGGTCATGGTTACATCCCTGCGTAGTTGGGGCCACCGCCACCTTCGGGCGTTACCCACACGATGTTTTGCGTAGGATCTTTGATGTCACAGGTTTTGCAATGGACACAGTTTTGTGCGTTGATTTGCAATTGGTCTTTGCCTTCAGCAGTTTTAATAAACTCGTAAACACCCGCTGGACAGTAGCGTCCTTCTGGCCCATCGTAGATGGCGAGGTTGACGTTGACTGGCACAGCGTTGTCTTTGAGGGTCAAGTGAGCAGGTTGGTTCTCTTCGTGGTTGGTGTTGCTGATGAACACGCTAGAGAGTTTGTCAAAGCTGATGACGCCATCGGGCTTGGGATAGGTAATGGCCTGAGACTGTGCTGCTGGTTTTAAGCTGGTGTGATCGGCTTTGTGGTTGTGCAAGGTCCAAGGTGGCGTAGAGATGCCAATTTTGGGAAAGGCAAATTGTTCGATACCGGTCATGAGTTGGCCCACCCATTTCCCTTTTTTGAACCAATTTTTGAAATTGCGGGTTTGGTGCAGTTCTTTGTAAAGCCAGCTGTTTTCAAAATGTGTGGGGTAGGCTGTGAGCTCATCGTGTGCGCGACCCTCGGCGATGGCCACAAAAGCAGCTTCGGCAGCCAACATCCCCGATTTGATGGCGGCGTGGCTTCCTTTGATGCGTGCCGCATTCAAATAACCGGCATCGCAGCCAATCAGTGCGCCACCCGGAAACACGGTTTTCGGTAAGGCTTGCGGGGTGCCATTGTTGATGGCACGTGCACCATAGCCAATGCGCTTTGCCCCCTTTAAATGCTTGGCAATGCGGGGGTGTGTTTTCCAGCGTTGCATTTCTTCAAAAGGGTTCATATAGGGGTTGGTGTAATCGAGGCCCAGAACAAAACCCAAAGTGACTTTATTGTCTTCCAGGTGGTATAAAAAACCACCGCCAAAGCTGTTGTCAGCAATCGGCCAGCCGGAGGTGTGCACCACCAGGCCTGGTTTGGCTAAAGCGGGGTCAACTTCCCACAATTCTTTGATGCCAATGGCAAAGGTTTGGGTGTCTTTGCCTTCGTTGAGCTTAAAGCGCTCAATGATTTGTTTGCCTAGGTGCCCACGTGCACCTTCAGCAAAAACGGTGTACTTGGCATGCAATTCCATACCAAGTTGAAAGTTGTCGGTGGGTTCCCCCTCTTTGCTTAAACCGACATGACCGGTGGCCACGCCTTTGACGCAACCGTCATCGTTGTAAAGCACTTCTGCTGCGGTAAAGCCCGGGAAAATTTCCACACCCAAACTTTCAGCTTGCTGGGCCAACCATTTGGTGACATTGCTCAGCGACACCACATAGCAACCATCATTGTGAAAATTGCGTGGCATCAACCATGAGGGAACGGTGGTCGCACTTTGCTCAGAAAGAATCAGCAACTCGTCACCAGTGACCGCTTGGTTTAAAGGCGCATTCAATTGCTTCCAATCTGGAAACAATTCGTTCATGGCGCGCGGATCCATCACCGCACCCGACAAAATATGCGCACCTGGCTCAGAACCCTTTTCGAGTACCACCACCGACAGGTCGAGGCCTTTCTCAACGCAAAGTTGCTTGATGCGAATGGCCGTGGCCAAACCACCAGGCCCACCGCCCACCACCACGACGTCATAGTCCATGGCTTCTCGTGGGCCGAATTGTTCGAGCAAATGTTGGGGAGTCATAAAGCAAATGTGGATGTCATAGCAGCGACAGATTCTATTCGGAGAGATCCGCGCTTATCGCCATAATTCAGCGCATTCACCGTTGCACCGACCGTACCCATGTGCAGCGCCATCTTTTTTGGGTTCTGAAGGAGTTTGCTATGTCATACAGCCTCGATTTATCTGGCCGTGTTGCCCTTGTCACTGGGGCTTCGAGTGGCTTGGGCGCACAATTTGCGCGAACTTTGGCAGGCGCGGGCGCTGCGGTGGTGTTGGCCAGTCGGCGAACAGACCGGCTCAAGTCCTTGCGCGCAGAGATTGAAGCCGCTGGTGGTAATGCCCACGTGACGGCTTTGGATGTCACCAGCTTAGACAGCATTGAAGCGGCCGTGGCGCACGCGGAAACCGAGGTCGGACCGATTGATATTTTGATCAACAACTCGGGTGTCAGCGCAACCCAGCGTTTGCAAGAAGTCAAGGAAGAAGATTTTGACTTTATTTTCAATACCAATGTGCGCGGAGCTTTTTTCGTGGCGCAAGCGGTGGGCAAACGCATGTTGGCGCGCTCCAAGGGCGCATTGCCAGGCACTTATGCGGGTGGCCGCATCATCAACATCGCCTCAGCGGCTGCGCTGCGCGTTTTGCCGCAAATCGGCATTTATTGCATGAGCAAAGCCGCGGTGGTGCAAATGACCAAAGCCATGGCCATCGAGTGGAGTCGATATGGCATCAACGTGAACGCGATTTGCCCTGGTTACATTGATACCGACATCAACCACCACCACTGGGAAACTGAGCAAGGAAAAAAACTGGTGAACATGTTTCCCAAAAAGCGCTTGGGGCAACCCCAAGATTTGGATGCCTTGTTGGTGATGCTGGCCAGCCCCCAAAGTGATTTCATCAATGGCGCCATCATCTCTGCCGATGACGGTTTTTCTGTATGAGGATTCAACTCCCTGCAGACAAGAAACTGGTTTACCAAGAGGTGATTCCCATGCGTTGGGGCGATATGGACGCCATGGGTCATCTCAACAACACCAGTTATTTTCGCTACCTTGAAACGGCCAGGATCAACTGGTTTACCCAGTTGGCTTGCCCACCTGACCCAAGCGGTGAGGGACCTGTCATCGTCAATGCTTTTTGCAATTTTTTGATGCAGCTGGAATATCCTTGCGAGGTGCTGGTCAAGATGTATGTCAGCGACCCGCAACGCAGTTCTTTTGAATCTTGGGCAACCTTAGAACGTGTTGACCAGCCTGGGGTGATTCATGCGGAGGGAGGTGCCACCACCGTATGGGTCAATTTCCCTTTGAAAAAATCTGCCCCCCTTCCTGCGTGGATGAGAGCGCACTTGGTTTGAGATGTTCAGTTTTTGTTGATGGGCTTCTTTTATACAAACTTTCATTTCTCTTGCTAAATCATTAATTTAATTATTAATATTTAGTTTTTATGGTTATTATTTGTCTGTCTCGCTGCTCTGTGCGGGACTGATGGAGATAACCCCTGTGACGCTTCCCCACGAGTTGTCCGCGCAGATCATGCGCAAGCAACCAACCCAAAAACGCGCTCAACTCACCATTGACGCGATATTCGAAGCCACGTCGCAAATTGTTGACCGAGAAGGGGTCAGTGGCCTCACGACCAACAAAATTGCAGCGAAGGCTGGCTTTTCTGTGGGTACGCTTTACCAATACTTTTCCAGCAAAGAAGCTATTTTTCGAGCCATGTCTCAGCATGGACGCGAGTTGGTGTTGCGCGAATTAGAAAGTTATTTGTTTTCAGTTGAATGCAGCCAAGACCCAGAAGACACTTCGGCTGAAGAGTTTGTGCGTCGGTATGTCCAAATTTGCATTCAAGGTTTTGCTTTGGGAAAGACCTACCGACGTGCCATGAACCGCTTGTGTTGGTTGCTCGAGCAACCCGAGGAAAGCGCCATGTCTATCCAAAAAATGGTGGAACGCTTGATGGCATGCTTGAAATACATTCAACACCCCATGCTGGTGCCACTTGATGAGACACAAATGTTCGTTCTCAGTCGATCGTTGATGGGCTGTTTGCGCAGCGCCTCTTTAGAGCGTTTTTCCAAAATGGGTTCCAACGAGTTCGAAGATCAACTGGTCGATTTGCTGATGTCCCAGTTGGTACGCAACCTGGCGCCTGCTTAAGTTTTTTTCTCTTTTGACGTTCGGCCCATCGCATAAAACTCAGGGTTGGGCAGCATATTTGAAAAACTGGCCATGCGGTTAGACAAACCAAAGAAAGCGGTGATGGAAGCAATGTCCCAAATATCTTCATCGCTAAAGCCATGCGCATGCAAGGGGGCAAAGTCACTCTCTTCAATCGTGTCACTGTGCAGGCACACTTTCATGGCGAAATCCAGCATCGCACGTTGGCGCGGACTGATGTCGGCCTTGCGGTAATTGGTCGCTACTTGATCGGCAAGCAAAGGTTTTTTCTCATAAATGCGCAAGATAGCGCCATGCGCCACCACGCAATACAAGCACTTGTTGGCCGCGCTGGTGGTGGTCACAATCATTTCACGTTCGCCCTTGGTCAAGCCGCTGTCTTCGCGCAGCATCAAGGCATCGTGATAAGCAAAAAAAGCACGCCATTCGGCAGGACGTCTGGCCAAGGTTAAAAAGACATTGGGCACAAACCCCGCTTTTTCTTGCACTTCCAGGACTTTGTCGCGAATGTCTTGTGGCAAATCTTTGATTTCGGGGGCAGGGTAGCGGCTCATTTCTTCTCCATTTGTTTTGATTATGCCCAGCTGCAAAGCCACTGCGCAATGACCAAGCCCTAGAATCGCTGCATTGCAGCAAAGGAGAGTGGTTTGAATAAATTGTTTCCCAGTGCAGCCGCCGCGCTAGACGGCTTGGTTCGCGATGGTCAGTTAATCGCTGTCGGTGGTTTTGGTTTGTGCGGCATCCCTGAAGCCTTGATCGCTGCATTGCGCGACAGCAAGGTGCAAAACCTGACTGCGATTTCCAATAACGCAGGTGTGGACGACTTCGGTCTGGGACTGCTGCTGCAAACCCGTCAGATTAAAAAAATGATCTCCTCTTACGTGGGAGAAAACAAAGAATTTGAACGACAGTATTTGGCTGGTGAACTTGCGCTTGAATTCACCCCTCAAGGCACCTTGGCTGAAAAACTGCGTGCCGGTGGTGCAGGCATTCCAGCTTTTTTCACCAAAACCGGCGTCGGCACCGTGGTGGCTGATGGCAAAGAATTGCGCGAGTTCGATGGCGAAACCTATGTCATGGAGCGCGCCTTGGTGCCAGATGTGTCCTTGGTCAAAGCGTATGCGGCTGATCGGGTGGGCAATTTGCAATTTCGCTTGACGGCTCGAAATTTCAACCCTGCCGTGGCCATGGCCGGCAAAGTCTGCGTGGTGGAGGTGGAGAAAATCGTGGAAGTGGGTGAGTTAGACCCCGATCAAGTGCATTTACCCGGTATTTATGTGCACCGTATTGTGCTGAACGCCCACCCCGAAAAACGCATTGAAAAACGCACCATCACAGAGAAAGCGGGAGTCTGACCATGAGTTGGAGCCAAGACCAAATGGCAGCGCGCGCTGCCCGTGAATTAGAAGACGGTTTTTATGTCAATCTCGGTATTGGTATACCGACATTGGTTGCCAACCATGTGCCTAGCAATATTGAGGTGTGGTTGCAGTCCGAAAATGGCATGCTGGGCATTGGACCGTTCCCCAATGAAGACCATGTGGACGCCGACCTCATCAATGCGGGTAAACAAACCGTGACCACCCTGGCTGGCACATCCATTTTTGGCAGCCATGATAGCTTTGCCATGATCCGTGGCGGCAAAATCAATTTGTCGATTTTGGGCGCCATGCAAGTGAGCGAAAAAGGCGATTTGGCCAATTGGATGATTCCCGGCAAGATGGTCAAAGGCATGGGCGGTGCCATGGATTTGGTGGCGGGTGTCAAGCGCGTCATCATTTTGATGGAACATGTGGCCAAGAAAAAAGACGGCACCGAAGACCTGAAAATCCTGCCCCAATGCACCTTGCCTTTGACAGGCGTGGCCGTGGTTGACCGCATCATCACCGACTTGGCGGTGATGGACGTGACCCCCGAGGGCTTAAAAGTGATCGAGCTGGCTGATGGCGTCACCCGCGAATTCTTGCAAAGCAAGACGGGCGTTGCATTGATTTAATTCGAGGTTAAGAGGTCTGGGCCAAGGCTTGGTTCATGGCCTTGCTATGGGTTTGAAAGTACTGAGCCGCTTGGGGCGTCGGAACTAAAAACTTGGTGCGTCGGTTGGTGCCTTCGAACTGTGTGTCGATCATGCCCATTTCGCGAAGCAAGTCGAGTTTTCGATGGATGGTGGCAGGCGAGGCAATATGTGCCATGCCCATTGCATCGGTGACAGTCAAAGGCTTGCCTTGTTCGTTGCGAACAGCAATGGTTTCAAGCAATTTCTTGGCGTCAAGATCCAAGGCGGGAATTTCGCCTTTTCCTTCTATGGTTTGCAAAAGTGTCAAAAAACGAAGGTAAATTTGGGAATCCATTTTTATGCGTTGTCAGTTTTAATCACTTCGGCAATATATCACCGATACAAAGGTATTTCATCTCAAGGTATTCGGCCATCCCGTGCGTTGAGCCTTCGCGCCCCAAACCAGACTGCTTGACCCCCCCAAATGGCACGTGTTCGGTCGCGATGATGCCAACGTTGATGCCAACCATGCCGTATTCCAAGGCTTCTGCCACCCGGTAAATACGCCCCACATCGCGGCTGTAGAAATAGCTGGCCAAACCAAATTCGGTGTTGTTGGCTGCATCGATGGCTTCTTGCTCAGTGGAGAAGCGAAACACCGGCGCAAACGGACCAAAAGTTTCCTCTTTGGCGCAAAGCATGCCGGCCTTGGCATCCGCGATAACTGTGGGTTCGAAGAACTGACCCTGCATTTTTTTACCGCCCGCCACTACGCGTCCCCCCTGTTGCACAGCATCGGCAACATGGCGCTCGACTTTGGCAACCGCAGCGTCCTCAATCAAGGGGCCTTGTGTCACCCCATCGGCAAACCCATTGCCCACTTTCAATGTGGCAACTTTCGCAGCGAACTTAGCCACAAATGTTTCGTAAACAGCATCTTGGACATAAATGCGGTTGGCACAGACACAGGTTTGGCCCGCATTGCGAAACTTGCTCAGCATTGCACCTTCTACGGCTGAGTCGATGTCGGCATCGTCAAACACGATAAAGGGGGCATTGCCACCCAGTTCCAAAGCCAATTTCTTCACGGTAGCTGCAGACTGCGCCATCAGAATGCGCCCGACCTCTGTAGAGCCGGTGAAGCTGATGTGTCGCACCGTGTCGCTGGCGCAAAACACCTTGCCCACCGCTATGCTGTTGTCGCTGTCCGCGGTAAGCACATTCAGCACGCCTGCTGGCAGACCTGCCCGCACCGCCAGTTCGGCCGCAGCCAAAGCAGTCAGAGGCGTGAGTTCGGCGGGTTTGATGATGACGGGGCAACCTGCTGCCAAGGCCGGCGCGACTTTGCGGGTGATCATGGCCAAGGGGAAGTTCCAAGGGGTGATGGCTGCGCACACACCGATGGGTTGCTGTAGCACCATGAGTCTGCGGTTGTTGTCAAACTGTGGCAGTGTTTCACCATTCACACGTTTGGCTTCTTCGGCATACCACTCTACGAAGCTGGCGCCATACGCGACTTCGCCTTTGGCTTCGGCATAAGGTTTGCCCTGTTCGGCCGTGAGAATGCGGGCTAAATCTTCCACATTCGCCATCAGCAGGTCAAACCATTTGCGCAGCAGCACACTGCGTTCTTTGGCGGTTTTGGCTCGCCATGCAGGCCATGCAGCATCGGCGGCGGCAATCGCCAAGGTGGTCTCCACTGGGCCAAGATTGGCCACATCGGCCAACTTGCGGCCATTGCTGGGGTCCAGCACATCAAAGCGCAGCGAGCCTTTCACCCATTCGCCGTTGATCAGGGCGTCGGTTTTGAGCAAGCTGGGGTCTTTGAGCAAGGCCAGTGGTGAGGTTTGCATGTCCATAGGTAAGCCGTTGTGTTGAGAAGTTCAATCACAATCATGGCATAAAATTACGTATGACTTCAGCCCCCTTTTCTGTCGCCGACATTCGGCAAAGTTTTCTCGATTTTTTCGCCGCCAAAGGCCACACCGTGGTGGCGTCCAGCCCTTTGGTGCCGGGCAATGACCCGACGCTCATGTTCACCAACTCGGGCATGGTGCAGTTCAAAGACGTGTTTTTGGGTTCCGACAAGCGCTCCTACGTGCGCGCGGCCTCGGTGCAAGCGTGCCTGCGTGCGGGCGGCAAACACAACGATTTGGAGAACGTGGGCTACACCGCGCGCCACCACACCTTTTTTGAAATGCTGGGTAACTGGTCGTTTGGCGACTACTTCAAACGCGAGTCGCTCAAGTGGGCGTGGGAGTTGCTGACCGAGGTCTACAAGCTGCCCAAAGAACGCTTGTTGGCCACTGTCTACCAGGAAGACGATGAGGCCTACGACATCTGGACGAAGGAAATTGGTCTGCCGCCCGAGCGCGTGATCCGCATCGGTGACAACAAAGGCGGCCGCTACAAGAGCGATAACTTTTGGATGATGGCCGACACTGGCCCCTGCGGTCCGTGCAGTGAAATTTTCTATGACCACGGCGACCACATTCCGGGCGGCCCGCCCGGCAGCCCGGAAGAAGACGGCGACCGTTTCATCGAGATCTGGAACAACGTGTTCATGCAGTTCAACATGGACGAGACCGGCGCGGTCACGCCACTGCCTGCGCCTTGCGTGGACACCGGCATGGGCCTCGAGCGCTTGGCCGCCATCTTGCAACATGTGCACAGCAATTACGAGATCGACCTGTTCGCCACCCTGATCAAGGCTGCCGCGCGTGAAACCAGTTGTACCGATTTGGCCACGCCTTCTCTGCGCGTGATTGCCGACCATTTGCGCGCCACCGCTTTTTTGGTGAGCGACGGCGTGGTGCCCAGCAACGAAGGGCGCGGCTATGTGCAGCGGCGCATCATCCGCCGCGCGATTCGCCACGGCTACAAGCTGGGTCAAAAAACGCCTTTCTTTCACAAACTGGTGCCCGATTTGGTGGCCCTCATGGGCGCGGCTTATCCCAGTTTGGCAGCGCAGGCCGAGCGCATCACCGCGATTTTGAAAACCGAGGAAGAGCGGTTTTACGAGACGCTGGAAATTGGCATGCACATCTTGGACGAGGCCCTGGCCCATGGCGTCAAGGTCTTGCCGGGTGAGGTGGCTTTCAAATTGCACGACACCTATGGCTTTCCGCTGGACCTGACCAACGACGTCTGCCGTGAGCGGGCTTTGCAAGTCGACGAAGCAGGTTTCCACGCCGCCATGGACCGGCAAAAAAACCAAGCCCGTGCGGCAGGCAAGTTCAAGATGGACAAGGCGCTGGACTACAGCGGTGCCCCGACCACCTTTGTCGGCTACGAGAGCCTGCAAGCCTCGGCCAAAATTGTGGCGCTCTACCTCGACGGCGTGTCGGTGGCGGCCTTGAACCACGGCCAAAGCGGCGTGGTGGTGCTCGATACCACGCCTTTTTACGCCGAGAGCGGCGGCCAAGTGGGCGATATGGGCGAGTTGGTCTGTGGCTCAGCCAATTTTGCGGTGCAAGACACCCTGAAGATCAAAGCCGATGTGTTTGGCCACCACGGCACGCTGACCCAAGGCACGCTGAACGTGGGCGACAGCCTGACCGCCACCGTGCTATCGGCTGTGCGAACAGCCACGGTGCGCAACCACAGTGCCACCCATTTGATGCACAAGGCCTTGCGCGAGGTGCTGGGCGAGCATGTGCAGCAAAAAGGCTCGCTGGTGAACGACGAACGCACCCGTTTTGACTTTGCCCACAACGCCTCGGTGACCGATGCACAAATTGCTGACATCGAAGCCCGGGTGAATGCTGAAATATTGGCCAACGCCAGCACCCAAGCGCGGGTGATGGACATCGAATCGGCGCAAAAAACCGGCGCCATGATGCTGTTTGGCGAGAAATACGGCGAGACCGTGCGGGTGCTCGACATTGGCACGAGCCGCGAACTCTGCGGCGGCACCCATGTGCAGCGCACCGGCGACATCGGTTTGTTCAAGGTGGTGTCCGAGAGCGGTGTGGCTGCGGGTGTGCGCCGCATTGAAGCGGTCACCGGCGCCAACGCTTTGGCCTATGTGCAAAGCTTGGAGCGCACCGTGCATGAAGCCGCAGGCAGCTTGCGCACCCCCACCGCCGAGTTGAACCAACGCATCCAGCAAGTGTTGGACCAAGTCAAAGGCTTGGAGAAAGAACTGGCGGCGCTCAAAGGCAAGCTGGCGTCATCGCAAGGCGACGAGTTGAGTGGTCAAGCCATGGATGTCAAAGGCGTCAAGTTCTTGGCCGCACGCTTGCCTGGTGCCGACGCCAAAGCCTTGCGTGAAACCTTGGACAAGCTCAAAGACAAACTCAAAACCGCGGTGGTGGTCTTGGCCAGCGTGGATGGCGACAAGGTGCAAATTGCCGCGGGCGTGACCGCCGACACCTTGGGCAAAGTCAAAGCGGGTGAGTTGGTCAACTTTGTCGCCCAGCAAGTTGGCGGCAAGGGCGGTGGCAAGCCCGACATGGCCATGGCCGGTGGCACGCAGCCCGCGGGTCTGGATGCTGCTTTGGCGAGCGTGCAGGCATGGGTGGCCGAGCGGCTTTAAATTTTTCGGAACACCAAGTCGCACACGCCGTGGCCCAGGCGCAGGCCACGGTTTTCAAATTTGGTGAGGGGGCGATAAGCAGGTTGGTCTGCATAGCCATCGGCTCGCGCACTGGCATTGGCCAAACCTGCTTCAGCCTGTAACACAGCCAAGATGTGCTCGGCGTAGGGTTGCCAGTCTGTGGCCACATGCAAATAGGCGCCAGGTTTCATGCGTGTCAAGAGTTGCGCCACGAAAGGGGCTTGAACCAGGCGGCGTTTGTGGTGACGCAGTTTGTGCCAAGGATCGGGGAAGAACACATGCACCCCGTCCAGGCTTTCGGGTGTCAGCATGTGCTGCAGTACCTCAACCGCGTCGTGTTGCACGATGCGGATGTTGCGTAATCCTTGCTCACCCACTCGCTTGAGCAAGGCGCCTACCCCCGGTTCATGCACTTCGCAGCACAAGAAATCGTCCTCAGGCCTTACCGCAGCAATGTGCGCGGTGGCGTCACCCATGCCAAACCCTATTTCCAAGATCAACGGCGCTGCGCGACCAAACACCGCTGTGCCATTCAAGGGTGTTTGCTTAAACGGCAAGACAAATGTCGGCCCCAGTTCCGCCAAGGCCTTGGCCTGACCCGTGGTGGTGCGACCTGCTCGGGTGACAAAACTTTTGATGGTTTTGGGGTGGGTGATATGGGCGGGTGGGGTGGTCATGGGCGGCAAGCGAGAAGTCGAGGGATTATCTGCCTCGCAAACCCATCTCGGCCCAATGCGCCAATGCGCGTTCGAAAGGCCCTTGAAAAGCAGGCAAGCCCAGCACTTTGGCTGCCTCGTTCAAAGCAGTCAGCGGGTCTTTCGTGGGGAGCGGCTGTGCGCCGTTTTGCTTGCTCAGCTTGTCGCCATCTGCGCCCAGTACCAGCGGGGTATGCATATAGGCAGGGGTTGGTAGTCCCAGGGCGTGCTGCAACAGCATTTGGCGAGGGGTGTTGTCGGCCAAATCTGCACCGCGAACCACATGGGTGATGCCTTGAAACCCATCATCGACCACCACGGCCAGTTGGTAGGCCCACAAACCATCGGCCCGTTTGAGCACAAAGTCGCCAACGGCTTCGGGGATGTCTTGTGCTTGGCCACCTAACAGACGGTCATGCCATAGCCAAGGCGATGGCAGTTGCAAATCCTCCACCACCTGTTGCACATTCAAACGCCAAGCGCGGGCAGCTTTGCCCGCCAGCCCTGTGCGGCAGGTGCCCGGGTAAAGGGCGCTGGTGTGGCGTTGGCGCGCACCTTGCGCATCTTCAATGTCCTTGCGTGAGCACCCACAGGGGTAAACCCAAGCTTTGGCAACCAATTGATCCAAGGCTGCTTGGTAAGCCGCTTGCCGTTGCGACTGGTAAAGCACTGCGCCATCTGGCTGCAAGCCACATTCAGCCAATTGTTTCAAGATCATGTCATTTGCACCGGACACGCAGCGAGGCGTGTCAACGTCTTCCATGCGCACCCGCCATTGCCCCCCGTGATGGCGGGCATCCAGCCAGCTGGCCAGTGCTGCGACCAATGAGCCGGCATGCAAAGGGCCGGTGGGCGAGGGTGCAAAGCGTCCTAGGTACATGGAATAGTCAATAAATTCAAGGATTTTTAGGTCAGACAGACTGTAACCTATGGTAAACCCTTGGTAATGTAAATTAACATTGACATTGAAAGATGTAAACTTAGAATAACACTAGGATAAAAGGGTTTTTAAGAATTTGTGGCCATGGGGGTCATAAATAACCCTCGTGCGGGTTCAGCACGGACGTGAAGATCTTTCAAGGAGATAACAACATGTCAGACAAAGTAGGGCCAACAGGCCTCACAGAAGCCGAGTCAGAAGAGATTCATCGGCACCTCATCCAGGGAACTCAAATCTTTGGAATGATTGCCGCGCTGGCGCATTTGCTTGCGTACATCTATTCCCCTTGGCTGAAATAACAGGAGAACCACATGATCTACGGAAAACTTTGGACAGTGGTCAAGCCCTCAGTGGGCGTTCCTATTTTCATCGCAGCAGTCGCTATCGCATCGTTCTCGGTGCATTTGGCGTTGACCCTCAATACCACTTGGGTCAAGAAATTTCTGAATGGCAATGCGGCTACCGCTGCGGTCACACAGACCGTTGCGACGCCAACGGCTTAGTTCGGCTATTTCTTTTAGGATGGGCCGGATTGCTTGTCATTCCGGTCCATTTTTAAGATGAATGCTTCCCCCAAACTTTCGCGCACATGGCTTCAAGTCAGCCTTAAATTTCTTCCGTTCGCCGACGCAGCCACCGATACGCTGCCCTTAAGCCGGTTATTACGTTTATCCCTTTTCCAAGTTTCTGTGGGCATGGCCTTGGCTATGCTGATTGGCACGCTCAACCGCGTCATGATCGTCGAGCTCAAGGTGCCTGCCGCCTTGGTGGCGACCATGATTGCCTTGCCCTTGTTGTTTGCGCCTTTTCGCGCGCTGATTGGGTACCGCTCGGACCATCACCGCTCGGCCTTGGGTTGGCGCAGGGTTCCCTACATTTGGCTGGGGACCTTGTTGCAGTTTGGCGGCTTCGCGATCATGCCCTTTGCCCTGTTGGTATTGGGCCGCATGGGCCAAGCCGCGCATGCCCCGGATTGGGTTGGTCATTTGGGTGCAGGCATGGCATTTTTGCTGGTTGGTGCGGGCATGCACACCACTCAAACGGTGGGATTGGCCCTGGCCACCGATTTGTCGCCCCCTGAGTCACGTCCTAAAGTGGTGGGGTTGATGTATTTCATGTTGTTGCTGGGCATGATTGTCAGTGCCTTGCTCTTTGGTCTGTTGCTCAAAGATTTTTCGCCGGGCGCGCTGATTCGCTCTGTGCAAGGCGCCGCCGTGTTGACCTTGGTGCTGAATGTCACCGCTTTATGGAAGCAAGAGGCACGAACCCAACGCCTGGGAGACCCCCACGAAGAAGATGTGGATTTCGTCGCGGCCTTAAAGCTGTTTGCCCAAGGCGATCAAGCTTTGCGGCGTTTGTTTGTGGTGGGTGTGGGCACCATGGCCTTCAGCATGGGCGATGTTTTGCTCGAGCCTTTTGGCGGGGAAATATTGCACTTGGCCGTGGCTGACACCACCATGTTGACAGCGGTTTTGGCTTTTGGCGGATTGACTGGCTTTGCCTGGGCTTCACATGTGCTCAGCCGCGGCGCTGACCCTTTTCGCATGGCTTGTGGGGGTGCTTTGATAGGGGTGCCCGCATTTATGGCTGTTGTGCTGTCTGCGCCACAAGCGTCTTTGCTGTTGTTTGCCGCGGGTACCTTGTTCATCGGTTTTGGGGCTGGACTGTTTGGGCACGGTACCTTGACCGCCACCATGAACCATGCGCCAGTGGGTCAAGCGGGTCTTGCCTTGGGCGCCTGGGGGGCCGTACAGGCAACCAGCGCAGGCTTGGCCATGGGCTTGGGCGGTATCATTCGCGACTTACTGGCCTTGGTGGTAGATTCAGGAACGGCTTATGCCAGCGTCTATTGCCTTGAAGTGGTGCTGTTGCTCATCACCCTTGTCGCCATGCGACCTTTGCTGCTTGCAAGGTCGATCCGTTTGCATTCCACGACTTAACCTCAGGAGACGAAACATGAAAATTCACCATATCCTTTTAATCATGTGGCTTGTTGTGATGTTCTTTATGCTGGCCAACTGGTTTAACCGACCACGCAAAAAATAAATCACCCACTGGACTGGCGCTTGAGGCTGCCTAAGACAGGCTGAGCGCCAGATCCAATCCGCTGACAAAGGCGTCTTCGACGCGGTGACCTAAGAGCCAGTCACCGCACAGGCCAAGACGCAGTTGCGCATCCCAAAAAAAGGCTTGGCCTGCTGGTTCAAGGGTTTTGGCATAGCGCCACAGGTGCAGTTGGGTGAAGCCAGGCTTGGCTCTGATGCCAGTCAATTCTGCAAATGCTTTCAACAACTTGGCTTCCACCCTGGTCTCGTCATCTTGGGCATGCTCTTGCGACCAAGCTGCACTGGCTTGCACGGTCCAGCGCTCGATGGGTGAGCGTCCGGGCTTAGAGGACTCTCGCGCCACCCAAGCAATGCGGTGGTGGGTGCTTTTCGCGACGTTCCACTGCGGGCCCATTTGGGCCAAACCAGGTTGCACCGAGGGATAGGCCAGCATCAGTGTCCAACATGGCGCAACATGGACAGCTTCGGTAGCGGCCAAAGCAGAACATTGCGCGGCAGGGGCGCCAGACTGTCGCAACAAGTAGGCCGCTTGCACATTCGGAATGGCCAGCAAGACATTATCAAAAGTCCCTAGCAGCGTGTCTTTGTCACTCATGACTTGCCACTGTGCGCCATGACGGCGCAAAGCTTTCACACTGGTGTTGCAAACCAGTTGTGCGCCCAAAGGCGCTGCCCAATGCCTGACCAAGGCATTCATGGCGGGGGTGGCCACAAAGTGGGGTTCGCGTGCGCGCGGCGGGACTTCAATCACCCGGCCAAGCGGATCGCGCACTTGGACCGAATTGGCACTCCATGGTTTACACAAAGCCTGGGTGCCTGGCACTTCATTGATGGCCTGCAAGAATCGCGCATCCCGCACCGTGAAGTACTGCGCGCCGTGGTCAAAGCCACCGTACGGCGTCTCGCGGGTGGCCATGCGCCCACCGGCAGCACGGCTTTTTTCGAACACGCTCACTCGGTGGCCAGCTTGCACCAAGGTTCTTGCGGCGGTAATGCCGGCCATGCCAGCGCCAATCACAGCGGTATGTTTCATGGGCCTCACTCTACACCGAGTCAGTGGGTTTAGGGTGCTTTGCGTAACAAAGCATTGCGGGTGGTGGTGTGGCCCAGTTGTTGTAACCACCATTGCAGGGCTTTGTCGCCAGCCGGTTGGCCTTTGGGTTGGGGGTTTTCCCGCCAAGCGTAGCTGACAGTGGCCAGACGCAAAGGGCGCATCACCTCGCACACACAGAGCAAACCTTGATCAATGTAGGGTTGGGCCAAAGGAACGGGCAAAAAGCCCGCACCCAAGCCACGCAATTGGGCGTCCAACTTGGTTTGCATACTGGGTACGGTAAACACGTCTTGGCCCGGCAGCAGGCCAAAGGTCAGCCCACTGCCTTGCGGCACCGAGTCAGCCACAGCCACCGCGCGGTGTGCTTGTATCAGGGTGTCGCTCAAGGGTTGCACCATCTTGGCCAAGGGGTGTTGGGGTGCGACCGCAAACACAAAGTCCACCTCGCCCAGGGGGGCAAACCGCAAGCCCGCAGCGTTGCTGTATTGGTCGCTCACACCAACCGCCAAATCTGCCTGTCCCGAGGTCAAGGCGTTCAAGGTACCGCTCAAAGTTTCGTTGCGCAGTTTGAGTCGGGTGGGCGGGTTGAGCGCAAAAAACGCTTCGCTCAGTTCCATCATGGTTTGAAAATGGATGATGGCATCGACCGCAATGGTCAGTTGCCCCTCCCAACCAGTGGCCACCCGTTTGACGCGGTGTGCAATGCTGTCCATGTCATTGAGCAAACGGCTGCCTTCGTTGAGCAGTTCGCGACCCGCCGCGGTCAGTTTGGCTTGGCGGGATGAGCGGGTAAACAGCAAAACATCCAGCGCCTCTTCCATTTGCCGCACCCGGTAGCTCAAGGCGCTGGGAACCACACCCAGCTCACGGGCAGCCGCTGCAAAACTGCCGTTTTCAGCGATGGCATTGAGCATGAACAAGGCGTCGGGGGTTAAAACATCGCGTGCAGAGTGCATATGTGGGTTAATCAATCAAATTTATTGAATGATGCCATCAATTTGACGCACCCCCGAATCCCACTTTGTTATTTACATTGATACCTCTAAAAGGCCAAAACCATGCAAACCCTCAGACGCTCACAAGACAGAGGCTACGCCGACCACGGTTGGCTCAAGTCATTTCACAGCTTTTCTTTTGCCGGTTACTACGACCCCGCGCACATGGGTTGGGGCGCTTTGCGCGTGATCAACGAGGACCGCATTGCCCCCGGCACGGGCTTTGGCACCCATGGCCACCAAGACATGGAAATCATCAGTTATGTGCTGTCTGGCAATTTGGCCCACCAAGACAGCATCGGCAATGTGAAAGGCATCCCCCCTGGGGATGTGCAGCGCATGAGCGCAGGTACCGGCGTCAAGCACAGTGAATTCAACCATGCAGAAGGCGAAGAAACCCATTTTTTGCAAATCTGGATCGAGCCCAACCAACGCGGTGTAACCCCCAGTTATGAGCAAAAAACCATTGCACCAGCCAGCAAGCGTGGTGCCTTGGCCTTGATTGCCAGTGCATCGCCCTCAGGTGAAGCAGTGAAGATCCACGCCAATGCATCTGTCTATGCGGGTTTGTTTGACGGCGATGAAGCCGCCAGTTTGTCGATTGATGCGCAACACAAGGCCTATGTCCACGTGGTGCAAGGTCAATTGCAAGTCAATGGCCATTCTTTAAGCGCCGGTGACGCCTTGCTTTTGCAAGGCGAAAGCCACATTGATGTGCGTGAAGGCCAAGCTGCAGAAGTCTTGGTTTTTGATCTGGCCTCTTAATCCTTTTTTTGTTGCTTACCAGGAGAAATCATGAGCAAAACTGTTGTTGTTTACCACTCTGGCTACGGCCACACCCAGCGCGTTGCCCAGTTTGTGGCTGAAGGCGCCAAGGCCCAACTCATCGCCATCGATGCCGACGGCAATGTGAGCGATGCCGACTGGACCGCCATCAACGCTGCCGATGCCATCATTTTTGGCTCACCCACCTACATGGGCATGGTGTCTTGGCAGTTCAAGAAATTTGCCGATGCGACTTCCAAACAATGGATGAGCGGCGCTTGGAAAGACAAAGTGGCTGGTGGCTTCACCATCTCTGCCAGCCCCAGCGGCGACAAACTCTCTACCATCCAGTACTTCATCACCTTGGCCATGCAACAAGGCATGGTGTGGGTGGGTCAGCCCGCCATGAACGACGGCACCATCAACCGCATCGGTTCCAACTCGGGTGTGATGGCCCAAGTCGGCCCTACCAGCCCCGCTGCGGACATCCCCCAAGGTGACTTGGACACCGCCAAGGCCTATGGCGAGCGCGTGGCGCACGTGGCTGCCAAACTGCACGGTTGATTCGAATTGGCCTTTGCAAGCCGCTTGGTGCGAGAGTGCCAAGCGGTTTTTTCATGGCCATGGGTTAGCATGAAGCCATGAAAATATTGAGCCTGCTGCCTTGGTCCGATTGGTTGGTGCTGGTGTTGTTTGCGTGCATGTGGATTGGCTATGCCCAATTTGCCAGCCGATGGTCACTGAAACGGCCCTCCATCTTGGCCGCCACCAACCGGTTTCGCTTGCGTTGGATCAAGGTGTCTTTGTCACGCGACCCCAGAGTGCTGGACGGCATCATTACCCAAACCCTTTCCAACACACCGGCGTTTTTTTCTTCCACCACCATCATCATCATGGGTGGATTGCTGGCGCTGTTGGGCACGACAGACAAAGCGGCCGAGTTGGTTCGTGAAATTCCCTTTTCACAAGCCACCCCCATTTTGGTGTTTGAGTTCAAAATTTTGGTGCTGATCGCGATTTTTGTGTACGCATTTTTTCGGTTTTCGTGGTCGATGCGGCAATACACGTTTGTGGCTTTGATGATTGGTGCGTTGCCACCGCCTGCGTTTTTTGCCGCCCAACCCGACAAAGAAGACGACTATGCCGAGCGGGTCTCTGCAATGACGGGACTGGCGGCAGAAACCTTTAACGATGGTTTGCGTGCGTATTACTTTTCGTTCGCCGTGATGGGCTGGTTCTTCTCCCCACTGGCTTTTGTGCTGACCACGGTCTTGATCGTGGCAATTTTGTACAACCGAGAATTCCGCTCGGATGTGCTGGGTGTGCTCAACGACGGACGTTAAAGCGCCGTCTGTATCGGTGTTAAATCGGGATGGACGCCTCGGCGCTCATCAAACACAAAACAGTTGCCGCTGTAATGGCTGCCGCCCACTTCTTCGAAGTATTTCAGAATGCCGCCCTCCAGCTGGTAGACCTCGGGCAGGCCCAGTTCACGCAAGTAAATGGCCGCTTTTTCACAACGAATGCCACCGGTGCAAAAACTCACCACGGTTTTGTCGCGCAAATCGTTCAGGTGCTGGCTGGCGGCTCCAGGAAAGTCGCTGAATTTGTCGATGCGCCAGTCCACGGCATTCACAAAACTGCCCTCGTCAACTTCAAAGGCATTGCGCGTGTCCAGTGTCACCACTGGGCGACCTTGGTCGTCGTGGCCGCTATCTAGCCAGCGTTTCAATGTGGCCGCGTCTACCGCAGGGGCTCGACCGCTTTGCGGTTGAATGGCCGGGTGGTTCATGCGAATGATTTCGTTTTTGACCTTGACCAAGAGTTTGCGAAAAGGTTGGCTGGCTGACCAGCTTTCTTTGGGTGAAATACTTGCCAGGCGCGGGTCGTGCTGCAACCACGACACAAACGTGCGAACAGCGTGTTCAGAGCCAGCCAAAAACAGGTTAATGCCTTCTTCAGCAATCAATACCGTGCCTTTGAGTGAAAGCGCATTGGCCTGTGCATGGCAAGCCTCACGCAAGGCCACTGTGTCTTTGAGGGGGGTGAACAAGTAAGCCGAGATATTGAGAACGGGTAAGGCAGGGCTCACCGCTTCCTCATCCATCCCAGACCTGCAGACGTAGCTGCTGCACCCCCTGCAGGACGGTATTCACAGCCGACCCAGCCATGCCAATCCTGCGCTGCAATGACCTCTTCCATGACCTTGAAGACGGTGTCGTAATGCAGTTCGCCGGTATCTGGTTCATGGCGTTGGGGAACACCTGCAATTTGGAAATGCCCGACCTGTCCTGTGGGCAGGTAGTGGCGGATTTTTGTCTCGACATCCCCTTCCACGATTTGGCAGTGGTAGAGGTCAAATTGCACCTTCAGGTTGGGCATGCCCACTTCTTTGACGATGGCGTGTGCATCGTCTTGCCGATTCAAGAAGAAATGTGGAATATCGCGGGTGTTGATGGGTTCAATCAACACATCACGCCCCGCGCTGGCAGCTTGCTCGCAGGCCCAACGCAGGTTGCTGATGTAGGTGTCGCGCAACGGGCCGGGTGTGCGGGCATAAGGCCCGCTGGTGCTCAGCGCCGGGGGCAGGGTGCTTGCCACGCGCAGCTCGGGCGGGACCAAGCCTGCCATCACATGAATGCGGGGACAGTTCATCACTTGTGCATAGTCCAGCGCCGTCAAAAAACCACTGCGAAACTCGGCTTCACGGCCTGGCAAGCAAGTCGTCCCGCGCACGCCTTGCTCCCATGCGTGGGACATGCTGGCGCGGTCGGTGCCGCCTGGGGGGGCATTGAACAGCACTTGTTGCAAACCGTTGTCGGCCAATGCTTTGGCCAGATCGTGCGAACCAAATTCATAGGGAAACAAATACTCAACGCCCTTGAAGCCGTCGTGCGCAGCCGCAGCGAAGCGTTCTGTAAACGACACGTCGTTATACAAAAAGGACAGGTTGGCAGCAAAGTGCAGCATGGGAGACTCCAAAGGTTACCAATGAGCGCCAAAACTTTGGCGTAATTCTTCAATTTGCGCCGCCGTCATGGCAGGGGCCGGGCAAAGCAACTGTAAGCGGGCGGTTTCTTCCAACTCTTCTAAGGTGGCCATGGCCTGTGCAGGTGTGTCATGCCACACATTGGGCCCCAAGCGCGCGAGCATGACCGCATGCAAGGCCAGCGCCTGTTCAGCGTAGGTGGCAATGGTTTGCGCCACCAAGCGTGCTGCCGCAGGATCGCCAGGGCGGTGGTAGTCGATCAATGGCACATGACCGACCTTCATCACAAAATACGGCGTGAGAGGTGGCAGCAATTCTGTACCCAAGGGTGTTGTGACCGCGTCATCGCCCAGGGTGAGTGCCACGGTATGTGTGCTGTGGGTATGGATGACGCAGCGTGTTTGCGGTGACAAACGAAGCGCTGCAAGGTAAATGTGCTGGTGCAACGCTAAGGTTTTGCTCGCGCGTTTGCCACTGTGTTGGACGCCGTTGACATCCACAAACGCCAATTCATCTGGCTGCAAAAATCCCAGGCAGGCGTCAGTGGGCGTGATGAGAAAACCATCGTCCAAACGAACACTGATGTTGCCTGCGCTGGCATGCACATAGCCGCGCGCAAACAGGCTTTCACCCACACGGCAGATTTCTTCGCGCACAGCGCTGTTGTCGGTAGAGAAGTTCATGCGTCAGCTTAAAGCACGGGGCCCTGCAGGCTTTGAAACGCCTTGCTGAAGAAATCGGGTGTGCCAAAGTTGCCCGACTTCAAGCTCAGGTGCAAGCCCGATGCTGCTGCCGAGGGGCTGTGGGCATGGCACCAAGGCACACCTGGGTCGATTTGTGCACCTATGTGCATTTGGCTGACTTGCAAAGCTTGCACGCAAGCCCCCGAGGTTTCGCCTCCTGCCACCACCAACTGTCCCACGCCCATGGCCACCAAGCCTTGGGCAATGTGCGCCAATACCTGTTCCATGCGCTCACCGGCGGCTTGCTGGCCCAGTTGTGACTGAACCGCCTGCACCTGCTGGGCATCTGCGGTGGAATACACCAAAACCGGACCCACAGGCAGATGCTTGGCAGCCCATTGCAACACTGGCGCGGCAACCGATTCAACCGAGGCATGGGTATCCCAACCGAGGGGGTCCAGTTGCCAGGCCTGTGTCGGGTGTTGTTGCAAAAAGTGGGCGACCTGTCCTTGGGTGGCCAAAGAGCAACTGCCGCTGACAATGGCTTTCAATCCAACAGCAGGGGGCAGTTGGGCGCTGGCGGCAGAGGGTGCAATGCCCCAGTTCGCGGGCAAACCGATGGCAACGCCAGAGCCTGCGGTCAGCAAGCGAAGTGGCTTCAAGGCGGGACCCATGCGCAGCAAATCGTCATTGGACAAGGCATCGACCACGGCAATGGACACGCCCTGGGTTTGCAGTTCAGCCATGCGCGCAGTCACGGCGGTGGCACCCAGTGCCACGGTTCGGTAGTCAATCAAGCCTACTTTGCGTTGGCACTGGGCTTGCAGCACCTGAACCAGGTTGGCGTCATTCATGGGGGTCAGCGGGTGGTTTTTCATGCCGCTGTCGCTCAACAGCACATCGCCCACAAACAAATGCCCCTTGAAGACCGTGCGTTGGTTGTCTGGAAATGCAGGTGTGGCAATGGTGAACGTGCAATTCAGCGCATCCATCAATGCTTCTGTGACTGGGCCGATATTGCCGCGCACGTCGCCGCTGTACCAACTGTCAAAGGTTGAGCAGTATTTGAAATACACCTGCTCAACCTGTTGGGCTTGCAGCCAAGCCAATGCTTGTAGCGATTGCTGCACGGCTTCATGGGGTGAAATGGTGCGCGATTTGAGTGCCACCACCACTGCATTGCAATCGGTGGGAAGCGCTTGGGTGGGCACGCCAATGGTTTGCACCACGCGCATACCCGCACGCACCAGGTTGTTGGCCAAATCGGTGGCGCCGGTGAAATCGTCGGCAATACAGCCCAGTAACAAGCTCATGGTTTCACCATGGGTTGGTTGAGCAGGCATCTGTTGAAGGGCTTGAGGAAAAGCGTTTGCATCGGGGATGGCCTGCGAAAGGGGGACTGAGGGTGGGTAGGTTGACGAGCCTTGACCCCGGCACTGGCTCCACAGTTAGAGCTGCTTGGTTCCCCACCTGACTCGGTTGGCCGCTTGACCATGCGGGAAGGCCCGTCGCTGCGTATTGTAGGGCATCGCTAGGGCATACCCAAAGCGGGCTTGGCTTAGCCGATAGAATCAGGCCCATGTCTTACCTCGTTCTGGCCCGCAAATACCGTCCGCGCAATTTCACCGAAATGGTGGGGCAAGCGCATGTGGTCCAGGCTTTGACCAATGCCTTGGTGCAGCAGCGCTTGCACCATGCCTATTTGTTCACCGGCACGCGGGGCGTGGGCAAGACCACGGTGTCGCGCATTTTGGCCAAGTCGCTCAATTGCCAGGGCGTGGACGGGCAAGGCGGCATCAC
>CANCVB010000002.1 GCA_947381415.1 Burkholderiales bacterium | reverse complement strand
CACGCGAAAACGCACGGTTACCAATCACCCCACTGGTGCCGAAATCCAGATCAAGCACCGGCGTGAAGCTGAAATCGATACCGCATGCGCGCAACTCTGAGGCCAGTAAAAAGCCACAGGCAGTGGCGGCGTTGGCGGCGTTTAAGGCACCGCTGCCAGGCAAGCCTTTGTCATCCTCGAACCACAGTTGCCCCAATTCGGCCATCGCGGGCAAATGGGTGAAACCATCGGTGCGAAATCGCTGTACCCGCCCGCCTTCATGGTCGACACAAATCAGGGCGTCGGGTCGCACACGTTTGATGTCGGCGCACAAAGCGGTAAGTTGCTGGCGATCGACCCAGTTGCGCCCAAACAAAATCATGCCGCCAGTGAGCGGATGCGCCAAACGTCGGCGGTCTGCGTCGCTGAGGGTGGTGCCTGCGATGTCCAAAATCAAGGGGGCGTGGTTCACTGTCGTCATGGTTCAAGCAAAAAGTTGTTCAACAATCACATGGCTGGTGGCGTAGTCAGATTCATCGCTGAGGCTGACGTGGGCGCGCAATTGACGCTGGGCAAACCAGTCTTTCAAGGCGCCATGCAAGACGATGGTGGGCTGACCGCTGGGCATGCGGCCGACTTCGCAATGCCGCCAAGTCATGGGCATGCGCATGCCCATGCCGATGGCTTTGCTGAAGGCCTCTTTCACCGAAAAGCGCGTCGCCAAAAACCGCACACCCCGATCCGGCCAACGCGCGCTGCGGGCGCGAAAGGTCTGCATTTCGGCCTCACTCAGCACTTTCAGCGCAAAGCGCTCACCATGGCGTTCATAGGCGGCACGAATGCGGCGAATGTCGCAAATATCGGTACCGATGCCGTAAATCTGGCTCATGCGTGCAGGCACTTCAAATAGGCTTGCACGGTGGCGCTGTAGCCCATTTCCAAGGCATCGGCCATCAGGGCGTGGCCGATGGAGACCTCTTTCACACCGGGCACAGCCTGCACAAAGTCGCGCAAATTGTGCAGGTTCAAATCATGGCCCGCATTGACCTGCAAGCCCACGGCTTGGGCTTGTTTGGCGGATTGCGTAAACGTCGCCAGTACCAACGGGCTTTGGGTGCTGCCATGGCTGGCAGCGTAAGGTTCGGTGTAAAGCTCTACACGGTCAGCGCCCACTTCCTTTGCAGCTTGCATGGCAGCTGGGTCGGCGTCCATGAACAGGCTCACCCGCGCACCCCAAGCCTGGGCCTGGGCAATGAGGGGGCGCAGCTTTTGGGCATCGTCTGGAAAGCGCCAGCCGTGGTCTGAGGTGAACTGGCCTTCGCCATCGGGCACGAAAGTGACCTGCTGGGGCCGCACTTTTTCCACCAATGCCATCAGGTTGTGAAACGGGTTGCCCTCGATGTTGAACTCGCGATCAGGCCAGTCCTTCAAAAGCGCTGCCAAGTCAAACACATCGCTGTCGCGGATATGCCTTTGGTCAGGCCGAGGGTGTACCGTGATGCCATGTGCCCCCGCTTGCAAACACAGGGTGGCTGCGCGGGTGACGCTGGGAATGCCCAAGTGGCGGGTGTTGCGCACCAGCGCAACCTTGTTCAAATTGACGGACAGATGGGTGTTCATAGGGCTTGCAATTGCATCATCACTTGGCGGGTGCGCAAGCTGGTGACGCCGCAATGGTAGTGCAAGAGGTTGCGTAACTGGGTTTGCAGGGCGCTACGCCATTCAGGCGCGAGCTCGGCGCAACTGCGCAACAAGGCGGGCAACGGTGCGTCGCTGGTGAGTGCCGCATGCAACTGAAGCCAATGGTTGCCACGCAAAGCCATGCCTTCATCCACGGCTCTGAGGCCGCCTTCCGCAAACAAGGCATAGCTGGCCTCGGGTTGCACGGCTTGCAGGGTCAGGGTTTGCATGCGCAGGTCGGGCAGAAAACCAATGTCTCGCAACAACAGCATTTCAAACGCACGCAGCAAAGGCGCGATGGTGTTGTCCAAACCGCTGGCCAATACCTTGACAGTGTGACGGTACATATCAAACACAAGGGGATGCGGGTCGTCGCGCGCCAACAAGCGCAGCAAAAGCTCATTGAGGTAATAGCCGGACAACAAGGCCTCGCCGCTGGGCATGACATGCCCGCCTGCCCACTCCGCACTTTTCAAAGTGCGAATCTCGGCGTCGCCGCCGTAGCACAGCGAGAGCGGTTGCAGCGGCAACAACACCGCACGCAGGTTGGAGGTGGGCCGCTTGGCACCTTTGGCCACCAAAGCCACGCGCCCGTGGTGGCGGGTGAACACTTCCAAAATACGGCTGGATTCACTCCAGTCGTAATGGTGAAGGACAAAACCAGGTTCATCCAGAACCCTGAGTTGCGCCGCCTTACTCGTAGCCAAAGCTGCGCACCCGCGCTTCATCATCGGCCCAACCCGAGCGCACCTTCACCCATAACTCGATGAAGACTTTGGCGTCCATCAGTTTTTCCAACTCTTGCCGGGCCAGCGTGCCAATTTGCTTTAAGCGCTCACCGCCTTCGCCAATCACCATCGCTTTGTGGCCATCCCGCTCGACCACGATGGTGGCAGCGATGCGCACCATGCGCGAGACAGTTTTGCCAGGTTCCTCGGTGAACCTGTCAATGATGACCGTCGAGGTGTAGGGCAACTCGTCACCGGTGAAACGAAACAACTTCTCACGGATGATTTCGCTGGCCAAGAATTTTTCACTGCGGTCGGTAAGCTCGTCCTCGCTGTACCACCAAGCTTGCTCGGGCAAATACGCTTTGCACTGCACCAGCAAGCGCTCGATGTCCTTGGGGTTTTTCGCCGACATCGGCATGAACTGGGCAAACGGGTGCCGCGCTTGCATGTCGCGCAACCAAGGCGCGAGTTCTTCGCGCCGGTGCACCTTGTCGAGCTTGTTGGCGATCAACAAAGAAGGAATGTTTGAATTCAATAGCGCCAACACTTTGGCGTCAGCCTGCGCAAAACTGCCCGCATTCACGACAAACAGCACCAGGTCAACATCACTGACGGCACCCATCACGGTTTTGTTGAGCGAGCGGTTCAGGGCATTGGCATGGTCGGTTTGAAAGCCCGGCGTGTCGACAAAGATGAACTGGGTTTCACCCTCGGTACGGATGCCCGTGATACGGTGGCGCGTGGTTTGTGCTTTGCGCGAAGTGATGCTGATTTTTTGCCCTACCAAGGCATTGAGCAAGGTTGACTTACCCACATTGGGTTTGCCCACGATGGCCACCAGGCCACAGCGTTGTATAGCGGTTGTTTCGGGGGTGTCTGATTCGGTCATGTCGATTGCTCCTGTAGCCATTGGAGCATGGCGGTGGCGGCGGCTTGTTCGCCGCTGCGACGCGAGTTACCGATACCGCGTTGGGTTTGCTTGAATTCCACGATTTCGCATTCCACATCGAAGGTCTGTTGGTGCGCTGCGCCCGTGGTGCCCACGACGCGGTAAATCGGCAGTTGCATGCGTTTGGCCTGTAACCATTCTTGCAATTCGGTTTTGGCGTCCTTGGCTGCGGCCGTCATGGTGGGCGAAATCGCCACTTTGTCAAACAAGCGCAATACCAAGCTCTCGGCGGCGCTGTACCCAGCATCCATCAACACGGCGCCAATGATGGCCTCCAAGGCATCAGCCAAGATAGAGGGACGCTGTTGGCCCCCTGAACGCATCTCGCCGTCGCCCAAGCGGATCATGCCGCTCAAACCCAGTTCCAGCGCCAAGCGGTGCAAGGTATCTTGCTTGACCAAGTTGGCACGCACGCGCGAGAGATCGCCCTCGGGTTGGTCGTGCAAGGCGGTAAACAGCAGGCGAGAGACCGCCAGATTGAGCACCGAATCACCCAAAAACTCTAAACGCTCGTTGTGCTGGCTGCTGAAACTGCGGTGGGTTAAAGCCAACTCAAGCAGCTGGGGTTGGCTGAAACGGTGTTGCAGACGGTCTTGCAAGCCAGCGGTGGTCAACTTGTCAGACACCTCAGCCACCGTTAATCAAAACCACCCACTCGACTGGGGTTGCCGAAATTCATCCAAACAAAAAAGGCTTTGCCCACGATGTTTTGGTCGGGCACAAAGCCCCAGTAGCGTGAATCCAGCGAGTTGTCGCGGTTGTCACCCATCATGAAATAGTGACCCGCGGGAACTTTGCACACAAACCCCTCGATGTTGTAGGTACAGTTTTCTTTGTAGGCAAAGTTGTCAATGCCGCTGACAAAGGCGGGTGCACGCTCTTCGTTGAGCAAGCGGTGCATCCGCAGATTTTTCATGTCGGAAGGTGTGCTGCCAATCGGCAAGGGTTCCTCGAACTGCTTGCTGTAGCGCATGTTGTCAGCATCAAAGAAATCGGGAATGGCGGTTTTACCCACATCCTGACCATTGATGGTGAGGTGCTTATTGATGTATGCGATCTCGTCGCCTGGCACCCCGATGACCCGCTTGATGTAGTCCAAACTGGGCTTGGGTGGGTAGCGAAACACCATCACATCGCCGCGCTGAACAGGGTTGCCGTCGGTGATTTTTTTATTGATCACGGGCAAGCGAATACCGTAGTGGAATTTGTTCACCAAAATCAAATCGCCCACATGCAAGGTAGGGATCATGGAACCCGACGGGATTTTGAAGGGCTCGAACAAAAACGAACGCAACACAAACACCGCGGCAATCACGGGAAACAAACCCGCGGTCCAGTCCAACCACCAGGGCTGGCGGTAAATGGCTTCTACTTTGGCGCCGAGTTGCTGGTGCTCGGGTGGTGTGGCAATACCTTGCTGGGACAACTCTTGTTCACGCTTGGCGTATTGAGCTTGTAAGGACTCGGCAGCACGGCGACGCTGGGGCAGGAAATACAACTGCTCGGCCACCCAATAAAACCCTGTGACCGTGGTTGCCGACAACAACAACAAAGCAAAATTGCCTTCCACCACACCGGCATACCAAGCACCGGCATACCCGACAAAACCGGCCAGTACCAAGGCGGTGATGGCGGCGATCAATCTTCCACCTGCAATATCGCCAAAAAGGCTTCCTGGGGTACTTCTACCGATCCGATCTGTTTCATGCGTTTCTTGCCTGCTTTTTGTTTCTCTAAAAGTTTTCGCTTGCGACTGATGTCGCCACCGTAGCATTTTGCCAGCACGTTTTTACGCAAAGCCTTGATGGTCTCGCGAGAAATGATGTTGGCGCCAATCGCTGCTTGAATCGCCACGTCGAACATTTGTCGGCTGATGATTTCGCGCATCTTGGACACCACCGCGCGGCCGCGGTACTGCGACTGGCTGCGGTGAACAATGATGGACAAGGCGTCCACCCGCTCACCGTTCAACAAAATATCCACCTTCACCACGTCTGCGGCGCGGTATTCCTTAAATTCGTAGTCCATGGACGCATAGCCGCGGCTGACGCTCTTGAGCTTGTCAAAGAAGTCCAGCACGATCTCGCCCAGCGGCATTTCATAGGTGAGCATCACCTGGCGGCCGTGGTAGGCCATGTTGAGTTGCACACCGCGTTTTTGGTTGGCCAGGGTCATGACCGCGCCCACGTAGTCTTGTGGCATGTACAAATGCACCGTGACGATGGGCTCGCGGATTTCCTCCATCTTGCTGGCCTCGGGCATCTTGGAGGGGTTCTCCACCATGATGATCTCGCCGTCGGCCCTCAGCACCTCGTACACCACGCTGGGTGCGGTGGTGATCAGGTCTTGGTCAAACTCGCGCTCCAGGCGCTCTTGCACGATCTCCATGTGCAAAAGGCCCAAAAAGCCGCAGCGAAAGCCAAAACCCAGGGCCTGGGACACCTCGGGCTCGTAACGCAGCGACGAGTCGTTGAGCTTGAGTTTTTCCAAGGCATCGCGCAAGGCGTCGTATTGGTTGGCCTCGGTGGGGTACAGGCCTGCAAACACTTGCGGCTGGATTTCCTTGAAGCCTGGCAGGGCTTCTTCGGCAGGCCCCAGGTTGTTGGGCAGTTTTTTCTCCAAGGTGATGGTGTCACCCACCTTGGCCGCTTGCAATTCTTTGATGCCCGCGATGATGAAGCCCACCTCGCCCGCTTCCAGCGATTCACGCGGCTCGTTGGCCGGGGTGAACACCCCCAAGTTGTCAGCGTTGTAGACCGCGTTGGTGGCCATCATCTTGAAGCGCTCACCCTTGGCGATGCGCCCATCGACCACCCGCACCAACATGACCACACCTACATAGGTATCAAACCAGCTGTCGATGATCATGGCGCGCAAGGGGGCGTCGGGGTTGCCACGCGGTGGCGGTATTTTGGCGACCACGGCTTCCAAGATCTCTTCCACGCCCATGCCGGTTTTGGCCGAACAAGGAATAGCCTCCGAGGCGTCGATACCGATCACATCCTCAATTTCAGTCTTGGCGTTGTCCGGATCGGCAGAGGCCAAGTCCATTTTGTTAAGTACGGGTACCACCTCAACGCCGAGATCGAGCGCGGTGTAGCAGTTGGCCACGGTCTGGGCTTCCACGCCTTGGCTGGCATCCACCACCAACAAAGCACCTTCACAGGCGGACAAGGAGCGACTCACCTCGTAGGAAAAGTCCACATGCCCGGGTGTGTCGATCAAATTGAGGTTGTAGATCTGGCCATCCTGCGCCTTGTAGCGCAGCGAAGCGGTCTGTGCCTTGATGGTTATCCCCCGCTCTTTTTCGATGTCCATCGAGTCGAGCACCTGGGCTTCCATCTCTCTGTCGCTCAGTCCTCCGCAGCGCTGAATGATGCGATCTGCCAGGGTGGATTTGCCGTGGTCAATGTGCGCAATGATGGAAAAATTTCTGATGTGGTTCATCAAGGCAGGTGGTTAAGTATTTGAATTTACAGAGGAGAAAACCATAAAAAAGGGCGCGTCAGGTGATGACGCGCCCGGAACCAACAATCTATGGCAACTGCGATAGTTGGGGTTTCATTGTAGGGAAAAAGGCGCTTTGCGAAAGCCCCGACAAGCCCCCCAAGGCGGCGTTGCATGCTCACGACACCGCTTTTACTCACAGCTTATCCACAGAATCAGCGCAAAAACAACAGAACAACTTGTGGGTGAGCTGTGGAGCGTTAGGGGGAAAGTCTTGGGAATCTCGCATCGTGGTCAATCACTGATTTTTTATATGATTATTTTGCTTTTAAATCTTCTCTTTATACGATTTTAGATTGAAACGAATTCGTTTTTGTTTGTTCGCCCAAGCTGAAAATATTTTTTAAATCCGTTGGGCGAATCCGTCAAACGCTGATTTTTCGGGTTAACCCTAGGTTTTGAGGGGTTTAACGCGGACGTATCACGGTGTACTGCGCCCATTCGCCACGACGCAACAACACATTGATAGGCTTGCTTTTGTCCAAGCGTGACAGCAATTGGGTGAATGCTTTCACATCGGCGACCTCGGTGTTGGAGACTTGCACCACCACATCACCCTCCCGAATACCGGCCTTCAAAGCGGGCTCAGCGACAGCGTCAACACGCACACCGCCTTTGAGATTGAGTTCTTTTTTCAAGGCATCGGTCAAATCACTGACCGTCAATCCCAAGAACTGGGTTGCATTGGGTGGCACGGCCTTTTCAGGCGTGGTTTTTTGGGCTGTTCGGTCAGGTTCAAACTCACCCACAGTAATGGGGTAGTCCTTGGTGATACCGCGCCTGAAAACAGTCACCGTGCTGGAAGTGCCGGGCTTGGTACCGCCAACCGCACGCGGCAGGTCAGAAGATTTATCGATCTTCTTGCCGTCAAATTTCAAAATGATGTCGCCAGCCTCTAGGCCCGCTTTGTCGGCAGGAGAGCCCGCTTCCACATTGCTGACCAATGCGCCTTGCGGTTTACCCAAGCCCAAAGACTCGGCCACATCCTTGCTGACATCACCGATGCCCACACCCAAGCGGCCACGCTGTACACGGCCTGAAGCACGTAACTGGGTGCTGACTTGAACCGCTTCATCGATGGGAATAGCAAAAGAAATACCCATGAAACCACCGGAGCGTGAGTAAATTTGGCTGTTGATGCCCACCACTTCACCGCGCATATTGATGAGCGGTCCCCCAGAATTACCCGGGTTGATAGCCACATCGGTTTGAATAAAGGGGAGGTAGTCACCCGTGTCGCGCCCCTTGGCACTGACGATGCCGGCGGTGACGGTGTTTTCCAAACCAAAAGGCGAGCCAATGGCCATCACCCATTCGCCCACTTTCAAACGGTTGGGGTCACCGATTTTCACAGGGGGAAGACCACTGGCCTCGATTTTCACCACGGCCACATCGGTGCGCTTGTCTGCGCCCACGATGCGGGCAGTGAATTCACGTTTGTCAGTCAGCGTAACGATCACCTGGTCTGCGCCATCGACCACGTGGGCATTGGTCATGATGAAGCCATCGTTGGTCAAAATAAAACCCGAGCCCACGCCGCGGGGTTGCTCTTCAGGTTGCTGCTGTTGAGGGCGGTTGGGTTGCTTGGGCGAACCAGGTTTGCCAGGTGGCGGCATGCCAAAGAAACGGCGAAACAGTTCTTGCATTTCTTCGTCACTCGGCCCACCGTTGTTGGGGCCATTGCCCGCCACAGGACTGGCAGCGGCTTTCTCCAAGGTTCGGATATTGACCACCGAGGGGCCAACGATTTCGACCAAGTCGGTGAAATCGGGAAGCGTGCGAACCGCGCCGCTGGACTGCGCCCAAGCCGACTGCACAGGCAACATGGCTGGTGCACTCCACAGCATGGCAGTGAGGCTTAAAGCGCCAAGCCACAGGCCCATGCGCTTGTCATTGCATTTATTCAACATCATGTAGAGCTCCAAAACCTTTAGGGGGGTGTTTTTATGTGAAAAAGGCCGCGCAGGTGATCGCACGTCTCTATCACCTCAGCCAAATCGGGGCAATCTCAGGTTTTTAAAGACGCTTGAAGACCAAAGTGCCGTTGGTTCCACCAAAACCGAAATTATTTTTGACAGCGACATCGATTTTCATGTCGCGGGCTGTGTTGGCGCAATAGTCCAAATCACACTCAGGATCTGGGTTGTGCAAATTGATGGTGGGCGGCGCCTTTTGGTCGTAGAGGGACATGACCGTGAACACACTCTCGATGCCCCCTGCCCCACCCAACAAGTGCCCCGTCATGGATTTGGTGGAGCTCACCACCATGGATTTGGCATGGGCGCCAAAGGCCGCTTTGATGGCCTGGGTTTCGTTGATGTCACCCAATGGGGTGGAGGTGCCGTGGGCATTGAGGTAGTCCACTTGGTCGGCATTGATTTGCGCATTCGCCAAGGCGTTGAGCATGGCGCGGCGCGGGCCGTCCATGTTGGGCGCGGTCATGTGGCCGGCGTCTGCGCTGCGACCATAGCCGATCAATTCGGCGTAAATGCGGGCGCCGCGTGCCTTGGCATGCTCGTATTCTTCAAGGACCACGACGCCAGCACCCTCACCCAAGACAAAGCCATCACGGTCCTTGTCCCAGGGCCGAGAGGCGGTTTGGGGGTCGTCGTTACGGGTAGACAGTGCGCGCATGGCGGCAAAGCCACCCAAGCCCAAGGGGGAAATGGTGGCCTCGGCGCCGCCCGCAACCATCACATCGGCATCGCCGTATTCAATGATGCGACCCGCCTCGCCGATGCTGTGCAGACCGGTGGTGCAGGCGGTGGCGATGGCCAAATTGGGGCCTTTAAAGCCACAACGCATCGACACATGGCCAGAGATCATGTTGATGATGGAGGCTGGGACAAAAAACGGCGAAATACGGCGCGGGCCGCGTGAGACCAACTCGTCTCGCATGTTTTCAATCAGAGGCAAGCCCCCAATCCCAGAACCAATCAAGCAACCGATACGGTACGAGGCCTCTTCGTCCAAGGCGTCGCCCGTGGCCAAGCCAGCATCCGCCACTGCTTGCAAGCCCGCAGCCACACCAAAATGGATAAAGGTATCCATGGTGCGTGCCTCTTTGGGCGAGATGTAAGCATCAAGGTTGAAGTTTTTGACTTCACCTGCAAAATGGCAGGCGAATACCGACGCATCAAAATGGGTGATGCGATCGATGCCAGACTGACCAGCCAAAATACGTGTCCAGGATTCTTGTGCGGTGTTTCCCACGGGAGACACACAACCCAAGCCTGTCACGACCACGCGACGACGGCTCATGCGAAACCTTGGAAATTAGGCTTTTTTATGTGCCAATGCGTAATCAATGGCGTTTTGCACGGTGGTGATTTTTTCGGCATCTTCGTCTGGAATTTCAATACCAAACTCGTCTTCCAATGCCATGACCAGCTCCACGGTGTCCAAGGAGTCAGCGCCCAGATCGGCCACAAAGGCTTTTTCGTTGGTGACTTGTGACTCTTCCACGCCGAGTTGTTCGGCAATGATTTTTTTGACACGTGTTTCAATATCGCTCATGTTTCCCTCAGAGGGTTGATTAGAAGTCCGCGATTTTAGCCGCGCGGACGAAACGGCTTGCTAATGACTTATACCGAGGTATCAAGCCATGAACATCCCGCCATTGACGTGAATCTCTTGTCCGGTGATGTAGGTTGCGTGCGTGCTGGCCAAAAAAGCCACGGCATGGGCCACATCCTCGGGTTTGCCCAAGTGGCCCAAGGGAATTTGGGCCAGCAAGGCTTGTTGTTGTTCGGGCGGCAAGCCCGCTGTCATATCGGTGTCGATGAAGCCGGGTGCCACGCAATTGACCGTGATGTGGCGGCTGCCCAGTTCACGTGCCAAGGCGCGGGTCATGCCTGCCACGCCCGCTTTGGCGGCGGCGTAATTGGCTTGACCTGGGTTGCCAGAGGCCCCCACCACGCTGGTGATGTTGATGATGCGGCCATAGCGCTGCTTCATCATGGGTTTCATGGCGGCGCGGCTCAAGCGAAACACCGCTTTGAGGTTGGTATCGATCACCGCGTCCCAATCGTCGTCCTTCATGCGCATGGCCAAGGTGTCGCGGGTGATGCCGGCGTTGTTCACCAGCACATGCAAAGCACCAGACGCTTTGACCAAGCCATCGACCAAGGCCTGCACCTGTTCGGCATCGTTGACCTGCAAACAAGCGCCTTGGCAACCGGCAAAAGCCGACAGGTGTTCGCTGATGCGGGCCGCACCCTCAGGCGTGGTGGCGGTGCCAGTGACATGAAAGCCTTGTTGCGCCAAGGTCAGTGCGATAGAGGCACCGATGCCACGCGAAGCGCCAGTGACCAAGGCGATGTGAGGGGTAGTCGTGTCTGCAGTTGTCATGGGTTGGGGGCCAGCAGGGCTTGCACCTGCGCCAAAGTGGTGGGATCAAACAATGGGGCGGCGTGCAAACTGGCGTCAATGCGCGGGGTCATGCCGGCCAGCACTTTGCCAGGTCCGCATTCCACCACATGGGTCACACCGCGTTGCTGCATGGCGCGAATCACTTCCACCCAGCGCACCGGCCCAAAGGCTTGGCGGTAGAGGGCGTCGCGGATGTCTTGCGCGCTGCTGGGGCTGGCCACATCGATGTTGTTTATTACGGGGATGCTGGGGACTTGAAAGTCCACAGCCGCCAAAGCTTCACGCAAGCGTTCAGCAGCAGGCTTCATCAAAGCACAATGAAAAGGGGCGGACACCGGCAGCGGCAGGGTACGCTTGGCACCGGCCGCCTTGAGCAGTTCGCAGGCTTTATCCACGGCGGCTTTGCTGCCAGAAATCACGGTTTGGCCGGGGTCGTTGAAATTGGCCGCTTGCACCACTTCAGCGCTACCCGCGCCAAAACTGTCCTGTGCTTCTTGGCAAAGGGTGTTCACTTGGTCAGCGGGCAACCCCAAAACCGCTGCCATGGCGCCTGTGCCCACGGGCACGGCCTCTTGCATGGCTTGGGCACGCAATCGCACCAAGGGCACGGCATCGGCCAAACTGAGCACGCCACTGGCCACCAAGGCGGAATATTCGCCCAGGGAATGTCCCGCCACAAAGGCAGGCGCCGCGCCCCCTTGGGCTCGCCAAACACGGTAAGCGGCAACCGCCGCCACCAACATCACCGGTTGGGTGTTGGTGGTGAGGGCCAAGTCTTCTTTGGGTCCGTTGTGGATGAGTTGCGCCAGGTCTTGGCCCAAGGCCGCACTGGCCTCGACCAAGGTGTCACGCACCACTGGGTGGTCGCCCCAGGCGTCGAGCATGCCTACCGACTGAGAACCTTGACCTGGAAATACAAATGCAAATGTCGTCATATCAATAGCGGAAAAGTACCGAGCCCCAGGCGAAACCACCGCCGACACCTTCGAGCATGACCAATTGGCCGGGCTGCAATTTGCCGGCACGCACGCCCGCGTCCAGCGCCAAAGGGATGGAGGCTGCCGAGGTGTTGCCGTGCTCGGCCACGGTCAACATGACTTTTTCCATTGGAAGTTTGAGCTTTTTGGCCGTGCTTTGGATGATGCGGATGTTGGCTTGGTGGGGGACCAACCAGTCCAGCTCAGCCTCGCTCAGCCCCGCTTTGTCCAGCACTGCGCGCGCCGTGCCTTCGAGTACACCCACGGCCAACTTGAACACCCCTTGACCGTCCATTTTCAGCACGGGATCGCCCAAAATTTGGCCGTTTTGGACATGCCCAGGCACGCACAGGAGCCCCACATGCTTGCCATCGGCGTGGATGTCGGTGGCCAAAATACCTGGCGTGTCAGAGGCCTCGAGCACCACGGCGCCAGCACCATCGCCAAACAGCACACAGGTGGTGCGGTCTTTGAAATCAAGCAGGCGGGAAAAGACTTCAGCGCCCACCACCAGGGCACGGTGGGCATTGCCCGCGCGGATCATGGCGTCGGCCACGCTCATGGCGTATATAAAGCCGGCGCACACCGCTTGCACATCAAATGCAGGGGCACCGGCAATACCCGCCGCATCGGCGTCGAGTTGCGCCAGCTTGTGCTGCAAGATGCAAGCGGTGGACGGAAACACCATATCGGGGGTGGAAGTGGCGACGATGATGAGGTCAATGTCTTGGGGCCGCTTGCCCGCGGCTTGCAAGGCGTTTTTGCAGGCCTCAAAAGCCAAATCGCTGCTGTACACCCCATCGGCGACGAAATGCCGCGCACCAATGCCGGTGCGCTCAACGATCCACTCGTCGGAGCTCTCCACCCCATCGGCGGCCAGTCGGGCAACCAAATCGGCGTTGCTCAAACGGTGTGGGGGCAGGAAAGAGCCGGTGCCGATGATGCGGGCGTAAACAGTCATGTCAAGGTATCAGGCAAGAATCTCAGTGTCCAAGGCTGCGGCCAGCAAAGGCGCGGCATGGGCCAAACGACGCTGTACACGTGCCAGCAATTGGTGATGGGCTGCATCATACGCACGGCTTAACGCCACCTCAAAGGCCAAAGCATCGGCTGAGCCGTGGCTTTTGAATACCAAACCCCGTAAACCCAGCAATGCAGCACCATTGTGGCGCCTGTGGTCAACCAGATTTTTAAAACCCGTTAGCGCCGGATAAGCGATTAAGCCAGCAATTTTCGTGAAGATATTGACAGAAAAGCTTTTTTTCAAAAAACCTCCCACCATGCTCGCCAGGCCTTCGCTGGCTTTCAAGGCCACATTACCCACAAAGCCATCGCACACCACGATGTCTACGGTTCCGTGAAAAATATCGTCGCCTTCAACATTGCCAAAATAATTCAAATCGCCACTTTTAGCAGCAGATCGCAACAATTCGGCGGTTTTTCTCATATTTTCCCCGCCTTTGATGTCCTCTTCGCCAATATTCAGCAAACCAACCGTGGGGTTTTCATTGCCCTTGAGAACGGAGACGAGTGCGGTGCCCATCAAGGCAAATTGCAATAAATGTTGCGGGCTGCAGTCGACATTCGCGCCCATGTCCAGCATGGTGGTTGCGCCGCCGCGCGCGTTGGGGAACTGGCCGGCAATCGCGGGACGGTCTATGCCTTCAACGGTTTTCAATACATAGCGGGAAATGGCCATCAATGCGCCCGTGTTACCCGCAGAGACAGCAGCATCTGCCTTGCCATCGCGCACCTGTTCAATGGCCACACGCATGGAAGAGTCTTTTTTGCGCCGCAGGGCGACTTCCAAAGGGTCATCCATGGTCACCACCTCGGAGGCGGCCACCACGTTGGCACGGGGGTGATGGAAATGGGCCAGGGTTTCGGGCAAACCAACCAAAAGCAACTGTGCGTCGGGGTGGGCTTGCAAGAAATGCTTGCAGGCCACCAAGGTCACGGATGGACCATGGTCCCCGCCCATGCAGTCGACGGCCAAGGTCACCACCGTTGATTCACCCGTTTGATCCATCTGGCGTAGAAAGCAAAAAGCCCGCGCCATGCAATGAGCGACGGGCTTTTCAGCGAAACCTCGATCAGGCTTCGGACTTGGTTTTGAGTACTTTGCGACCGCGGTAAAAGCCGGTGGGGCTGATGTGGTGACGCAGATGCACCTCGCCAGTGGTGGGCTCGAGGGCCAAACCAGGCACGTTGAGTGCATTGTGTGAACGGTGCATGCCGCGTTTGGACGGCGAT
Source organism: Burkholderiales bacterium (assembly GCA_947381415.1). Taxonomy (GTDB): domain Bacteria; phylum Pseudomonadota; class Gammaproteobacteria; order Burkholderiales; family Burkholderiaceae_C; genus Limnohabitans. The sequence continues at coordinate 156,039 of CANCVB010000002.1, read as the reverse complement.
TTTTTGTTTTGTTGGACAGCCATGACAGGCTCCTGAAGGTCTAAAAGGTTGTGCGATCAGGCCTTGGGCCTGCGGCAAAGAATCGAAGATTATAGCGGAATCTGGGTTTTTCACTGTTTCCCCAGCTTCAAGCCAGCCAAGGCCGCAAATGGGTGGGGTGCATCCTGCTCAGGTTGCACAGGCAAGGGTTCGTCACACACGCCGTGGCGGGCAATCAAAGGCATGGCCAAGAGCAACTCATCTTCTAGCAAGGCCAGCAGGGTCAATTCAGGCGCAGGCGACAGCAAATCCTCATCGCAATCATCGTCTTCGGCAAGGGCTGTGGCTTCATCGGCCACGAATCGGAAGTGCCTGTCAACTTCCAGGCTCACCGGCATGGGCAAAAGACAGCGTTGACAGATTTGCTCAACCAACAGGCTGGCCTTGAGGTGCACCCACAACTGTTTAAGCGTGTCGGGATGTTTCAACTGGCTGTGCAACTGCCACTGGCACACAGGCATGTGGTCGTGCGCAGGAGGTAAAGTCGCCTGTGCCACACGCGAGAGCTTGGACAGCGGTGTGCTCAGGCTTGCTTCGCCACCCGCCATGGCCCATGGGTAAAGTTCAAGCGTCAAAAGCGGGTCCACGGTTTTCATGCAAGCCAGTGTAAGAGAATCTTCCTCATGCCTGATGTATCCCTACCCCGCGCGCTCATTTTGGGCTCGACCTCCCCCTACCGCCGCGAGTTGCTGCAACGCTTGCGCCTGCCTTTTGATGTGCAACGCCCAGAGGTGGACGAAACCCCGCAGGCAGGCGAGACCCCAATGGCTTTGGCCCAACGCCTGGCACTGGCCAAGGCCCAAGCGGTGGCCCAGCGCTTCCCGCAAGCCATCGTGATTGGCTCTGACCAAGTAGCCGATTTGCATGGCGTGCCCTTGGGCAAACCTGGCAACCATGCCAATGCGGTCCAGCAACTCGAGCGCATGCGCGGTCAAACCGTGGTTTTTCAAACCGCGGTGTCGGTGGTTTGCCTCGACTCGGGTTTTGCCCAAAGCGACTTGGCGCAGGTGAAGGTGCTGTTTCGCCACTTCAGCGACCACGCCTTGCAAGCCTATTTGCTTGCAGAGCAAGCTTATGACTGTGCAGGCAGCGCCAAAAGCGAGGGCTTGGGCATTGCCTTGCTCGAGCGCATTGACAACCAAGACCCCACAGCATTGGTGGGCTTGCCGCTGATACTGACCTGTCGTTTGCTGCGCGCTGCTGGCTTGCCTCTTTATGACTGATCGCTTAGGTACGCTGTATCTGGTGCCTGCACCACTGGATTTTCATTGCGAATCGCAAGTCTCGCTGGCGTGGGTGCTGCCCTTGCACACCATGCAAGTCGCGGCAGGTTTGTCGCACTGGGTGTGTGAAAACGCCAAGTCTGCCCGCGCCTTGCTCAAACGCATAGATGCGCACCACCCCCTGAGCACGGCTTTGCAAGCGCAAAACATGCTGGAATTGCCCCGCGAAGTGCACAAAAAAGGCGACCATGCCACCGCGTGGGATGCCAAAGCTTTGCTGCAAGCCGCCATGCAAGGCCATGACATCGGCTTGCTGAGTGAAGCGGGAATGCCCGCGGTGGCTGATCCTGGCGCCTCCTTGGTGCGCGCCGCGCACGACTTGGGCATGCCTGTGGTGCCCTTGGTCGGTCCTTGCGCCTTGGTTTTGGCCCTGGCCGCTAGCGGGTTGAACGGCCAATCGTTTGCCTTTGTGGGGTATGTGGCGCAAGACACCGCCCAACGCAGCGCCCAGTTGATGGCATTGGAAAAACTGGCTTTGCAAAGCGGTCAGACGCAAATAGTGATCGAAACACCCTATCGCAATGCCGCCATCATGTCAGCTTTGCTGGCCACATTGAAAGACAACACGCGCTTGGCGGTGTGCAGCGGACTGACATTGCCCCAGATGCACATTCAAAGCTTGCGTGTATCGGACTGGAAACGCTTGAACCCCAATTTGGACAAGCACATACCCGTGGTGTTTGCCTTTGGGCCTTAGTCCACCAGTGCGCGTTTAACGCAAATGCGGCACGATGTTCAAGGAGGCCTTCACCACGGCCTCGCCGAAGGCGGCACCAAAGCGTTTGGCCAAGCGTTCGGCCACATTGTCTTGTCGTGTGTAGTCCACAATGTCTTCGGCTTTGACGACGTCGCGCGCCACGCTGTCGAGCGTTCCGTAGGCATCAGCCAAGCCCAATTCAATCGATTTTTCACCACTCCAAAACAAACCGCTGAATGTTTCGGGGGTTTCTTTCAAACGGTCTCCGCGGCCTTCACGCACCACCTTGATGAACTGTTGGTGAATTTCATTGAGCATGTTTTGTGCATAGGCGCGGTGCTGCTTGGACTGCGGCGTGAAAGGGTCTAAGAAGCCCTTGTTCTCCCCAGCGGTCAACAAGCGGCGCTCAACACCCAGTTTGTCCATCAAACCGGTGTAGCCAAAACCGTCCATCAACACGCCAATGCTGCCCACGATACTGGCCTTGTCGACAAAAATTTTGTCTGCGCTCACCGCGATGTAATAGGCCGCAGACGCGCAGGTTTCTTCCACCACCACGTACACCGGTTTTTGATGAAGCGCTTTCAAGCGGCGAATTTCATCATTGATCATGCCCGCTTGCACGGGGCTGCCGCCGGGCGAGTTGATCAACAACACAATGGCTTGCGCACCCTCGTCTTCAAAGGCGTTGCGTAACGAGGTCATGATCCAGTCGGCGTTGGCGTTGGCCTCGCTGTCAATCTCGCCTTTGATTTCAATCAACGCCGTATGTGACGAAGGGTTGGCCGAGGTGGCGGCCTTGTTGTGGTGGAAGCTGAACCAAAACAGCACCCCTGCCACGGCCAGCCAAAGAAAACGAAAACCGATGCGCCAACGCCTGGCAATGCGCTGCTCGGTAATTTGCGCCATCACCAAACGCTCCAAGGTTTCGCGCTCCCAGCGACTGTCAGGGTTTGGTTTTGCAGTGGAATCCACAGCAACAGTGGAGGGCGTGTTTTCGGGCGTCATGGTCAAAATTCCAAAGGCTTGAGGTTGTGGGCAGTATGCCAGTGCACCACGCCACCGGTTTCTGAAAGGGTAATTTTCACCAAACCGCCGCGGCAGGGGCCGCCCACACAGTCTCCCGTATCGGGAGCGTAGGTAGCGCCATGCGTGGCGCACAGCAACCAGCGGCCATCGGGGTCAAAAAACCGATCGGGCTGGTAATCCATTTCCATGGCGATGTGGCTACAGCGATTGAGGTAGGCATGCACCTGAGCGTCAAACCGCACAGCAAACGCGCGGCAAGTTTGCCCCGCATAAACCACATCAAAAGCAACAGCCACGCCGCCTTCTTGCAGGTCAGCGCTGTTGCACAAGGGAAATATTTCAAGCATGGTCCAGCAACCAACGGTGTAACTCAGCCACGCTGTGCACCACCGCGCGGGGGCGCAAATTCTCCAAACCCGAAGTACCGTGGGCGCCATAACTCACGCCCACACTGGCGCAGCCGGCGTTGTTCGCCATCAGCAAATCATGGGTGGTGTCGCCAATCATCAAGGTGCGCTCAGGGCTTACACCGAGTTCTGTCATCAACTCATGGAGCATGCGCGGGTCAGGCTTACCAGCTGTCTCATCGGCCGTGCGCGAGGCGTCAAAAATGCCGCGCAGAGCCACTTGGTGCAAAGCCTCATCCAAGCCAAGGCGGCTTTTGCCTGTGGCCACAGCCAACAAATGCTGGCGCTCGTGCAGGGCTTGCAGCATAGGCAACACACCCTCAAACAAGGACAAGTCGTTGTGGTGCATGGCGTAGTGGTGGCGGTAACGCTCGCCCAGCAAAGGGTATTTGTCTTTAGGGACGTCCGGTGCAGCATGGGCCAATGCGGGCATCAAAGCCATGCCAATCACATACGCGGCTTGCTCATGGCTGGGGGTTTGACCGCCCACATCGGTGACAGCGGCTTGGATGCAGCGCACGATGATCTGGGTGGAGTCGTACAAGGTACCGTCCCAGTCAAAAGCAATCAGGTCAAATTGGCGTGGGCGGTGGAGGTTGGACATGGTCAACAAACTGTTGTAATTCGGCGGGCAAATCAGCTTGCAAGGTCTGCGGTTTGCCCAAACTGGGATGGATGAACTGTAACCGCCAAGCGTGCAAGAACATGCGCTTCAAGCCCTGTGCCGCCAATCGCTTGTTCAAACTGAAGTCACCGTATTTGTCGTCGCCCACAATGGGATAGCCCTGGCTGGCCAGGTGCACCCGAATTTGATGGGTCCGACCGGTTTTGATCGTTACTTCCAACAAGCTGAACTCACCCACCAAGCGCGCCACCCGCACCAAAGTGATGGCGCGTTGCGCCCCTGGGTCTGTCAAGGCGGCAATGCGCACCCGTCGCTCACCCTCGCCCACCCCGTCAGGCAACAAATAACGCTGCAAGGGCAAATCGATGACTTTTTTGTTGGAGGGCCACTGCCCATGCACCAAGGCGAGATAGGTTTTACCGGTTTCGCGGTCGCGGAACTGGTCTTGCAAACGGGTGAGTGCGCTGCGCTTTTTGGCCACCAGCAAGACGCCCGAGGTCTCGCGATCCAAACGGTGGACCAATTCGAGCATGCGCGCGCCAGGGCGTGCTTGGCGTAACTGCTCAATCACGCCAAAGCTCACACCGCTGCCGCCATGCACCGCTACGCCAGCGGGCTTGTGAATCGCCAGCATGTGCTCGTCTTCCATCAAGATGGGGAACTCCCGCCCGGGTGCGACCGGCGCATGGACCGAGGGGGTGGCCACACGCACCGGGGGGACGCGCACCATGTCGCCCGTGTTCACACGGGTATCGGCGCTGGCGCGGCCCTTGTTGATGCGCACCTCGCCTGTGCGGATGATGCGGTAAACATGGGTTTTGGGCACGCCCTTCAAATGGCGGATCAGGAAATTGTCCAAGCGCTGCCCGGCCGATTCTTCATCGACCGTGAGGGTTTGGACAGCCGCCGCGGCTGGTGTTTCTTCAGCGTCTATAATGTTCTTCACCAGTGCCAGGTTCTAAGTGCTTGATTTGAATAAGAGATTAGAGCACGTCCCACCAGCACTGAGAGGTCGATGCCCATCGTGGCCGCCGCAAGCCTTACCGCCCAATTGCGGTCTGCCCTGCGTCCACGCAAGCCGATGCCTTGGAAAAACACTGAAACGGAATACCCCAGTTGCAGGTTTGCTTTAAACCTGCAACGGATACAAAGTGAGATTGTCGATACATGAACGTCGTGTTGGTTTTGCTGAAACTCTGCTTCGCCTGGCTTGCGCCGGTTGAATCGGTTCGTGTTTTCCAGCACCCAGCCCGTTCGCCAATGAACCCCATGGCCCCTTTTCGGGTCTTGCCTGTTCGCCTGCAACTCGCCCGCATCCACCCCCCGCCTTCCATCCGCAGACGCCGCTAAACCGGTGTTCATGCGCGTTTGACGCGGCATTCCCTTTGGTTTTTTCTTGCATTGGCCCACGGCATCGTTGGTCCGACATGGACCTGTGTTGTTGTTAGCAAGAAAAGGAACGCATCATGAAACGGATGCTGATCAATGCCACCCAGGCCGAAGAACGCCGCCTGGCCATCGTCGACGGACAAAAACTCCTCGACTACGAAATCGAAATTGAAGGGCGCGAGCAGCGCAAAGGCAATATTTACAAAGCCGTGGTCACCCGCGTCGAACCCTCGCTAGAGGCTTGCTTTGTCGATTACGGTGAAGAGCGACACGGCTTTTTGCCCTTCAAAGAAATCTCCAAACAGTACTTCTCAAACAACGTCTCCGCCTCCCAAGCACGCATCCAAGACGTGATCAAAGAGGGTCAGGAAATGCTGATCCAGGTGGAGAAGGAAGAGCGCGGCAACAAAGGCGCGGCCCTCACCACCTTCATTTCTTTGGCAGGTCGCTATGTGGTGCTCATGCCCAACAACCCGCGTGGCGGTGGCGTCAGCCGTCGCATCGAGGGCGACGACCGCGCAGAACTCAAAGAAGCCATGGACCAGTTGGAATACCCCAACGGCATGTCTATCATCGCCCGCACTGCAGGTATTGGCCGCAGTGCGCCCGAGTTGCAATGGGACTTGAACTACCTCTTGAAGCTGTGGACCGCGATTGACGGCGCCAGCAAAACCAAGGGTGCCTTCCTGATTTACCAAGAATCTTCCTTGGTGATTCGCGCCATCCGCGACTATTTCAACAATGACATCGGTGACATCCTGATCGACACCGATGACATCTATGACCAAGCCCAGCAGTTCATGGCCCACGTCATGCCCGAGCACGCCGCTCGTGTGAAGCGTTACCGCGATGAAACACCGCTGTTCTCGCGCTTTCAAATTGAACACCAGATCGAGTCGGCCTATGCCCGCACGGTCAACCTGCCCTCGGGCGGCGCCATCGTGATCGACCACACCGAGGCCTTGGTGTCGGTGGACGTCAACTCGGCGCGCGCCATCAAGGGCGGCGACATCGAAGAAACCGCCACCCGCACCAACCTCGAAGCCGCCGACGAAGTGGCACGCCAAATGCGTTTGCGCGACTTGGGCGGCCTGATCGTCATCGACTTCATCGACATGGACGAGTCGAAAAACCGCCGTGAGGTGGAAAACCGCTTGCGCGATGCGCTGCGCCAAGACCGTGCCCGTGTGCAGTTCGGCACCATCAGCAAATTTGGCTTGATGGAAATGAGCCGTCAGCGCTTGCGCCCTGCCTTGAGCGAGGGTGCCTCCATCCCCTGCCCGCGTTGCGGTGGCTCTGGCCATGTGCGCGACACCGAGAGCTCAGCTTTGCAAATTTTGCGCATCATCCAAGAAGAGTCCATGAAGGACAACACCGCCGCGGTACACGCCCAAGTGCCGGTGGAAGTCGCGTCCTTCTTGTTGAATGAAAAACGCTCTGAAATTGCCAAAATCGAAATTCAACAACGCACCCATGTGCTGCTCATCCCCAACAAAGGTTTGGAGACACCCAACTACAAATTGGAGCGTTTGAAACACGACGACGCCCGCTTGGACAATATCCAAGCCAGCTACAAAATGGCCGAGGACATTGAAGACCCGACCGCCGTGACACGTCGCTCGCAAGAACCCACCAACCGACAATCGCCCGTCATCAAGGGGGTATTGCCTGACCTGCCCGCACCCCATGCCGAACCACGTGCGGCCAAAACTGACACTGGCCTGCCCACGCCGCCCGCAGCCACTCGCAGCAGCAGCGCCCCCACTGCACCGGCTGAAAAAGGCTTTTTTGGCTGGCTGAAAAACTTGTTTGGCGCCAGTGAAACAGTTGTCGAACCCGCCAAACCTGTCACCACAGACAAACCTGTGCGTTCAGGTGAGCGCCGATCTAGCGAGGGCCGCAACAGTGACAACCGACGCGGCGGTCAACGCCGTGGCGAAGGACGTCGTGGCGGCGAAGCACGTGAAGAACGCAGCAACGACAGCAAACCGGACACACGCACCGACCGCCCTGAAGGAGGCCGTGGCCGTGGCCGTGGTGAGCGCCCAGAGGGTCGTCGTCGCCAAGAAGCCAACAGCACGGAAACCGGCGCCAACACCGTTGCACCAGAGACTTTGGTGAACACACCAGAAACCACCGAGCGTCCACCACGTGAAAAGGCCGAAGGCCGACGTGGCCGAGGTCGGCGTGGCGAGCGCAACACCCCCAGCACCAGCGACAACGCGGCGCCACTGACAGAAGACACCCTTGCAATTACAACGCCTGACATGGGCCTGTCCCATGCGTCTGCAGCCACGGCTGAGGTCAGCGCTGCACCGAGCGAGGGTGGTGAACGCGTGAATGAACGCCGTGAACGACGCAACCGTGACCGCTACGGTCGCGAACGCGCACCGCGTGCAGACAACGCAGAAACCAACACCTCCACGGGTTCGGACACCGCTTGGTCTCCTGAAGTGGCCCAACATGTGGCTGCTGCACCCGTGGCAAGCACCGCCGCGACTGCCACCCACGTTCATCGCATGCCCCTCGTCACTTCTTACGAACTGCCGATGGACCAGCTGCAACATGTGGCTTCTGGCAGCGGCTTGGAGTGGGTCAATTCCAACCCCGAGCGCATCGCGCAAGTACAGGCCGCTATCGCTGCAGAACCCAAGCCCGTGCATGTTCCACGCGAGCGACCTGCGACCATCGTGATTGATGAAGGTCCCTTGGTTTTGGTGGAAACAAAACGCGATTTGCGTCAAATGCACATGCCTTTTGACGACGCGCGACCAACGGCTTAAAACCGCGCCTTATTCAAGCGCTGGCGGACAATTTCCAACACGCCAGCGCTTGCGCTGTATCGCCTTTTTGCTCGGCCAGTTCGGCCAAGGCTCGCCAAGCACTGCGCTTCAATTCACTGGATTGCAACCGAGGCGCAGCTTGCTCTAGCAACTGCTGGGCTTTGCCCCACAAACTGTGACGCAAGCAAACCATGCCACTCAGGTACTGCAGCTCCACGCTACGCGGATTGGCCAAGCGCGATTGCTCCACTCGCGCCAGCCATTCACTGTCAGGTGCCAAGGTTTGCAAAGCCTGCGCCAACACCTCGATCAAGCGATAGCGCACAGGGCTGTCCAAATTGTCGGTGTCGCTGTGAGAGACCGCCTGCCAGGCCGGCAACAACCATTGCAATGCCAAAGCAGCGTCGCCTTTGAAGACCAGCAAGCGTTTGGCCGCATGTACCGCCACCTCGGGTGTGGCTCGCTCTTGCGCTTGCAAGAGTCGCCACGTTGAATGCAACTGATTGGCGTCTCGGCAATCCTCGATACTGGCCATTGCCAAACCGCGCACCAAGCTGGCAGCGGCAGTGGGTGAAAACGCACCATGCTTGGCCAACAGTCTGGCGGTGTCCAGCGCAGGCAAATGCAATTGCCCCATGCGATCCGCTTTCAAGCGCAAACGCAATGCCAAGGTGCGACGCGCTGTGCCCTGGGGCAATTGATTGAGAAACTGGTGGGCACTGCGTTCATCGCGGTCATGCAAAGCCCAGCGGGCAGCGTTCAAACGGGCGGCATCTTGTACCTCGCTGCGCAGCGCAGAGCGCAAGCCAGAGGGTGGCTCAAAGACATGCTGCAAATGTGTGTCCCGTGCTTTTTCGTCGCGCAACACGTGGGCGCTCTCGGCCGCCAGCAAATGCAGCACACTGCGCATGAGTGCCAAACGCGCTGATGAATCTTCGGCTTGGTCGGAAGACAACAAGCTTTCGACTTGCGCCAGGGCTTGTAAAGCTGCTTTGCGGGCGCGCAAATAGCGTCCTGTCATCCACCCGATTTGGGCATTCAGCATCAATGACTGTGCACTGCGCTCACGTTGCTGCAAGCGCCAACGTCGCGCCTGTTCGGGCAAAACCCATAAACCTGCCATGCCACGCAAGGCCAAGTACAACAACACAAACAAAGCGGTCAAACCTATCAAGGTCAAATTCAGCGATAAATCAATGCGGTAAGGCGGCAGAAATACCGTCACCGTTCCAGCTTGCTGGCTCAAGCCTAAAGCCACCGCCACTGCCACGGCAAACAAAGCCAGCAGCCAAAGCGCCAAACGCATATCAGCGGCCTGCCGCCGCAGTGGCCAGCGCTGCGAGGGAGTTGTCCAAACGCGGCAAGTCCACTTGACGCATTTGGTTTTGGGTTTGCTTGAGCAAGGACAGCGTGGTTTGACCTTTGCGCCCAGACACATCAAAGAAGCGCTGAATATCGCGCTCGACCAGTTGCAAATCACTGCGCGAGGCGCTGGTTTGGCGTGCCAGCAAACCCAATCGGGCATTGAGCAAGCGCAACTTCACATTCTCACGGGCAAAAAAACTTTGTTCAGGGGTGAGCAGCACCGCTTCGGGTTGGTCGATGCGACTGACCCTGATGAGTTGACTCAATTCTTGCCACACATTGCCAGCCAAGGCTGACCACTGACCTTGACGCCAGGCTTGCTCCCACACATTGGCCAAGGGCTTGGTTGGGGCAGGTGTGGCTTTGCTGTTGGCACCCACTGCATTCAACAGGGGCAACTCTTCCACCAACAACACCAACTCATCGAGTTTGTTCAACAGTGTGGGGGTATCGGTGATGCTGACCGACTGAATGTGATCGATGTCGCGTTGCAGCGCTCGCAAGACCGGAGTCAGTCGCGGTTGCGAAACCTTGCTCAATCGTTTCTGTGCAGACTGCAAGGCAGCCAACAGGGGTTGCACACTGCCAGTGAGTTCAGCCTGTTGTTGCGCCAAAGCCAAGGCCGACTCGATGTCAACCACCATGTTTTCATCCCTGGAGCGCGACAAACTTTGAATCAACTCTTCCAGTTGGGCGCGTTGCAAAGCCACTTCGCTTAAGCGGGTATCGAGCAATGCCACACGGGCAGCGGTGTCGTTGGCCAAGTCTTGGGCATTTTTGGCCAAACTGTTGGCCTGCATAGAAAGCTGACCTGCGTCCGCACTTTGTCTGGCCAACTGTTCTTGGATGACGCTGAGCTTTTGCCACAGCATCACCGCGATCGCCAAGGCCAAAAACGCTACCAAGCCCGTCAGCTTCCCAGCGTACGCACGCCAACTCAGACGTGAGGGTGCAGGACCGGGTGTCGGCTTGGGGATTGAAGGCGCTGGTCCAGACTCACTGCTCATGCCAGTGATTCTAATGAGGCAAGCACCTCAACCAAACTGGGACGGCACAACATGACCTTGCCCATGCCCATGTCTCTTGCGGTTTGCGCGATACGTTCGTGCGTCACCAAGGCACGGGTGGCGGCCCAGTCTTGCACGGGCAACAAACTGTCTAAATTCTTCAAAGCTTGGGAACTGCTGAACAGCCACACACTGCCGTCGATAGCTGCTTGTGATGCTGCTTGCAAGCGGTATTTGTCCCAGCGAGGTTTCGATCGCTGGTAGACAGACAGGGTTTCAACCGGTACATCGATCAACGCCAATTGCTTTGCCAGCCAGTCACGTCCAACCCCTTGCGAATCGAGATTCTCCTGGTCGGCATCGCTGCCACGCAGCAACAGCACGGGACGCTTGGGTTGTAAACCATGCTGTACCACGGCCCACAAATTCTCGGTGTCAAACTGCACGGCATTGGGCTGGGGCGAGTCGATCAAACGGTCTGGCACACCCACATCGCGTAAAGCCTGTCGGGTGCCTGGCCCCGTGGCCCAACAACGCGTCATGCCCCAGCCCGCTTTAGGCTTCAATGTGCCCAAGGCGTTGGTGACGGCGGCTCGGCTGACAAACATCACAGCCTGAAAACCGTGCCATGCATCCAGCGCGGCGCGCAGCCGCATCACATCGGTCAAGGGGGTGAGTTCAATCAGAGGCCAACTTTTGACTTTGTGGCCAGCCTTGCGCAAGCCAGTGACCCAATTCAAGGCCTCAGCAGCCGGTCGTGTGAGGATGATGTCAGAGGCAAGACTGGCTTGTTGCACCATGAATAAAGCAAGCCGCTGCTGTTAAGCGGCGCCTTGTTCACGCAAAAGCGCAGCCACTTGCAAACCCAGTTGTTCGGCTTGTGCCAAATCGGTAGCGGTGCCTTGGTGGTGGGCCCGAATAAGTGGGGCATGCAAGTCTTCAGGGTTGCCCCAAGCGGCATGCACTTCTAGCATCGACCCGTGCACCACGGCATGCGCCGCTAAGGGCATGGAGCAACTGCCGCCCATGGCCCGACTGACCGCGCGCTCAGCGGCCACGGCCAGCCAAGTGGTTTGATCCGCCAAGGGTGCCAAGATTTGACGAACATCATCGCGCGCACTGCGAATTTCAATACCCAATGCACCCTGGCCAGCCGCAGGCAACATCTCAGTGGTGGCAAAAATATGGCGAATCCGCTCGGACAAGCCCAAGCGTTTCAAACCGGCAGCGGCCAACACAATGCCTGCATATTGACCGTCATCGAGCTTGCGCAAGCGGGTGTCCAAATTGCCTCGCAAAGGTTCAATCTGCACATCGGGCCGCAGCGCACGCAGCAACACGGTTCGGCGCAGGCTGGAAGTACCCACCACCGCACCCTCGGGCAGGTCTTGCAGCGTGGCGTAGTGGGGGGAGACCCAAGCGTCGCGGGGATCTTCACGTTGCATGACGCAGGCCAACGCGAAGCCATCGGGCATGTCCATGGGGACGTCTTTGAGCGAGTGCACCGCCAAATCTGCGCGGCCTTCTTCCAAAGCCACTTCGAGTTCTTTGACAAACAAGCCTTTGCCGCCGACTTTGCTCAGCGATCGATCAAGGATTTGGTCACCTTGGGTGGTCATACCCAAGATGTCCACCTGATGCCCCATGCCACGCAACAGGTCTTGCATGTGATGGGCTTGCCAAAGAGCCAAGCGGCTCTCACGGGTGGCGATGGTGAGGTGGGCGGTACTCAAAATAAAGCTTGTTTCAGTGAAATTTCTTGCGCTGATGCTAGCATGGGACCCCCATGGTTGCCTCCTCGCCACTGTCCCAACAAGATCGCCCTTTGGTCGACGACATTCGCTGGCTGGGACGCATCCTGGGAGACGTGATTCGCGAACAAGAGGGCGACGCGGCCTTCGGACTGATCGAACACATCCGACGTTTGTCCGTCGCCTTTCGCCGCGACGCCGACGCCTTGGCTGGCAAAGCACTGAAAAAACAACTGGCTTCGCTGTCCAGCGAACAAGCGGTGAGCGTGATCCGCGCCTTCACCTATTTCAGCCATTTGGCCAATTTGGCGGAAGACCAACACCACATCCGTCGACAACAACTCCACGACAGGGCAGGCCATGTGCGTGCAGGCAGCATCGCGCAGGCCTTGGGCAAACTCAAATCCGCGGGGTGGACCGCCAAGGCCGTTCGCCAGGCCTTGAACCACGCCCACCTCTCCCCCGTCTTGACCGCCCACCCCACCGAGGTGCAGCGCAAAAGCATTTTGGATGCCGAGCGCGGCATTGCCCAAAGTTTGCAAGAGCGAGATGCGGTCACCTCTAGACCCGTTGACGCCACCACGGCCCGCACCTTGGCGCAGATTGACGCACAAGTGCGGGCACGGGTGCTGCAACTGTGGCAAACCCGTTTGCTGCGTTTCACCAAACTCACGGTGGCCGATGAAATCGAAAACGCCATGGGCTACTACGAGTCCACGTTTTTGTCCGAGATTCCCAAGCTCTACGCCGACTTGGAAGCCGATTTGGGCGGCCAAGCGATTGCGCCGTTTTTGCGCATGGGCCAATGGATGGGCGGCGACCGCGATGGCAACCCCAACGTCAACGCCGACACCTTACAATACGCCATGCAGCGCCAGTGTGAAGTCGCCTTGCGCCACTACCTGACGGAACTGCATTGGCTGGGCAGCGAGCTCTCGACCTCGGCCATGCTGGTCGGCGTGCCGCCCGCTTTGCAGGCCTTGGCCGATTCATCCCCCGACACCAACGCCCATCGCCAGGACGAGCCCTACAGACGCAGCCTCACCTTCATGTACGCGCGGCTGGCGGCCACGCTGACGCAGTTGACAGGCAAGGAAGCTTCGAGACATGCCTTGCCGCCGCAAAACCCCTACCCCGACGCCGACAGTTTGCTGGCCGATTTACGCACCTTGGATGAGGCTTTGAGCGCCCAGCACGCGCAAGCCTTGGCCGTGCCGCGCTTGCGTCCGCTCATGCGTGCGGTGCAGGTGTTTGGTTTTCATTTGGCCACGGTCGATTTGCGCCAAAGCTCGGACCAGCATGAATTGGTGGTGGCCGAGTTGCTCCAAGTCGCGGGCATCCAAGCCCATTACGCCAAGCTGGATGAAGAGGCGCGCCAAGCATTGCTGCTGCAAGTCTTGAACGACCCGCGTCCCTTGCGCCTCCCCCACCATGGCTACAACGCCCACAGCCTGTCTGAGTTGCGCATTTTTGAAACGGCTCGCCACATTCGCCAAGACTTTGGCCCGCATGCGATTCGCCACGCCATCATCAGCCACACCGAAAGTGTGAGCGATTTGCTGGAAGTGCTGGTCTTGCAAAAAGAAACGGGTTTGTTCAACGGCACCTTGGCGGCAGGCGGCGTGGCAGAACTCATTGTGTCGCCGCTGTTTGAAACCATCGAAGACCTGCAACAAGCGCCGCACATCATGCGCGCTTACTACGCCCTGCCAGGCATTGCGGCCATGGTCCAACGCAGCAGCAGCGAGCAAGACATCATGCTGGGCTACTCGGACAGCAACAAAGACGGCGGCATCTTCACCAGCAACTGGTCCCTCTACCAAGCCGAATTGGCCTTGGTGGATGTGTTCCAAGCCTTGGAAGACGCGCATGGCATCACCCTGCGTTTGTTCCATGGGCGCGGCGGCACTGTGGGACGCGGCGGTGGGCCGAGTTACGACGCCATCCTGGCCCAACCCCCTGGCACGGTGCGTGGGCAAATCCGGCTCACCGAGCAAGGCGAGGTGATCAACTCCAAATACGCCAACCCCGCCTTGGGGCGGCGCAACCTGGAAACCCTGGTGGCCGCCACCATGGAGGCCAGTTTGTTGCAAACCCAAAAGGCTGCGCCAAGAGCCTTCATCGAGGCCGCTCAGCTGTTGTCTGAGCAAAGCTTCTCAGCCTATCGCCATTTGGTGTACGACACACCAGGCTTTAGCGATTACTTTTTTGAAGCCACGCCACTTCGTGAAATTGCCGCCCTCAACATTGGTTCACGCCCCGCCTCGCGCAAGCCCTCTCAACGCATCGAAGACCTGCGGGCCATTCCCTGGGGGTTCAGCTGGGGCCAGTGTCGCCTGACCTTGCCAGGGTGGCTGGGTTTTGGCACAGCGGTGCAAGAGTTCTTGGAGCACCACCCCAGCTTGAGCCGCGCACAAGCCCTGGCTTTGTTGCGTCGCATGGAGAAGCAATGGCCGTTTTTCCGCACCTTGCTCTCCAACATCGACATGGTCATGGCCAAAAGCGATTTGGCGCTGGCTTCACGCTACGCCGAGTTGGTGACGGATGTTCGCTTGCGCAAAAAGATTTTCAAAGCCATTGAAACCGAATGGCAACTCACGGCGCAAGCCTTGCAACTCATCACCGGGGCCAAGCAACGACTGGCCAACAACGCCGCATTGGCGCGCTCCATCAAGCACCGCTTTCCCTATATCGACCCGCTGCACCATTTGCAGGTGGAATTGATTCGCCGCCACCGCGCGGGCATCACCGACGAGCGGGCGCAGCGTGGCATCCACTTGTCCATCAACGGGATTGCGGCAGGTTTGCGAAACACCGGCTAAGCCGGCGATGCTTACTTTCCAGCTGGTGCCGCCGGCGCCGCTGCAGGGGCTTCAGCTGCAGGCGCTGCTGGTGCCGCCTTGGCGGGTTCGACTTCGTGGCTCATTTCACTGCCGTGTTTCTCACCGCCCATGTCCACGCTGTCACCCGCTTTGAAAATGACAAACAGTGCCAAAGCCGCGAACGCCACAAATCCCAGTGCAAGTTTCCACATGATGATGATCCCCAAAAAAATTGTTTCCCTGTCTGAGGGTTGGGCGGGAATTTAGCACTGAAGTTCAATGGCTTGGCTTACAGTCTCTCTTGACCTGGATTCACTTTGGAACCAAAATGGAACCATTGAGACAGGAGCGAACATGTCCACGACCATCACCTTGAAAGGCATTCCTGAAAATGTCTACACACAGCTGAAATCTTCAGCCGAAACCAACCGCCGCAGCATCAACAGCGAAGCCATTGCATGCTTGGAAACCGTTTTGTTGCCCCGCAAAACATCTGCCATCGCCCACGCCAGCAAAGCCCAAATCGTCCGAGAGGCCTTGAATGGACAGCAGTTCCAGCCAGAGGACATCGACCAATTCAAACAGACCGGTCGCCCATGATCGTGGTTGACGTCAATGTGGTGGCTTATCTCTACCTACCTGGGCCACACACTGCAAGAGCCGAAAGCCTGTTGTTGAGCGATGCTGAATGGGTTGTACCTAGGCTTTGGCAAAGCGAATTTCGCAATATCTTGGCGACTTACATGCGGCAAGGCATGCTGAGCCTAGAGCAGGCCATCGTGATGCACCAAAGTGCCCAGGATTTGCTGGCAGACAACGAATACGATGTTTCTCCCTTGCAGGTGTTGCGCCTGTCCAAAGACAGTGGCTGCTCGGCTTACGACTGTGAGTATGTGGCCTTGGCTCAGCACCTGAATGTGCGCATGGTGACCGCGGACAAGCAGTTGTTGAAGGCCTTTCCCGATACCGCAATGGCACTTGCTCAAACATGACCTTGGTCGTTTCATCCCGCTAAATGCTTCCTCATGCTGATTTCAGCCCTGACAACCCACACCTAAAATGCCTGCATGACTTCCTCCAACTCGCTAGACCGCAAATCCCAGGCTTGGTCCGCCCTGTTCTCTGAACCTATGAGCGAGTTGGTGCAGCGCTACACCGCCAGCGTGTTTTTCGACCAACGGCTGTGGCGCGCCGATATTCAAGGCAGCTTGGCGCATGCCGAGATGCTGCAAGCGCAAGGCATCATCAGCGCGCAAGACCTGGCCGACATCCAACGCGGCTTGGCGCAAATCACCCAAGACATTGCAAGCGGTCAGTTCGAATGGAAGCTGGAGCTCGAAGATGTGCACCTCAACATCGAGGCCCGCCTCACGCAACTGGTGGGCGACGCGGGCAAGCGCCTGCACACCGGCCGCAGCCGCAACGACCAAGTGGCCACCGATGTGCGCCTGTGGTTGCGCGACGAAATCGACGCCATCCGTGAACTGCTGAACAACTTGCAACGCGCCTTGGTGGAGGTGGCCAGCCAACACACCGAGACGGTGATGCCCGGCTTCACGCATTTGCAAGTGGCACAACCCATCAGCTTTGCCCACCATTTGCTGGCTTATGTGGAAATGCTCTCGCGCGACGAAGAGCGCATGGGTGAAATACGCCACCGCACCAACCGCCTGCCCCTCGGGTCGGCTGCCTTGGCGGGCACCACCTACCCGCTGGACCGCGCACGCGTGGCCCAAACCCTGGGCATGGTCAACGCCCAAGGCGAGCCGCAGTTGTGCCAAAACAGCTTGGACGCGGTGAGCGACCGCGACTTCGCCATCGAGTTCACCGCTGCGGCCAGCCTGTGCATGGTGCACATCAGCCGCTTGTCAGAAGAGCTCATCATTTGGATGAGCCAAAACTTCGCATTCATCCAACTGGCCGACCGC
Organism: Burkholderiales bacterium; assembly: GCA_947381415.1. GTDB lineage: Bacteria > Pseudomonadota > Gammaproteobacteria > Burkholderiales > Burkholderiaceae_C > Limnohabitans. Next base: position 138,914 of record CANCVB010000002.1, on the reverse strand, counting down.
TTCACCACGGGCTCGAGCATCATGCCGCAGAAGAAAAACCCCGATGTGCCTGAGTTGGCGCGGGGCAAAACGGGTCGCGTGGTGGGCCATCTCATGGGCTTGATCACCCTGATGAAAGGCCAGCCCCTGGCCTATAACAAAGACAACCAAGAAGACAAAGAGCCGCTGTTTGACACGGTGGACACCTTGAAAGACACCATGCGCATCTTTGCCGACATGGTGGGGGGCCAAACCAATGCCGCCACCGGGGCCAAAGAAGGTGGCCTCACGGTCAACGCCGCCCACATGCAAGCCGCTGCCCAAAAAGGCCATGCCACGGCCACCGATTTGGCCGACTATTTGGTGAAAAAAGGCCTGCCTTTCCGTGATGCCCACGAAACCGTGGCCCATGCGGTGAAAGCCGCCACCAGCCACCGCTGCGATTTGTCTGAGCTACCGCTGAATGTGCTGCAAGGCTTTCACCCTTCCATCGAGAAAGATGTCTACGATGTTTTAAGCCTGCACGGCTCCTTGAACGCGCGCAACACCTTGGGCGGCACCGCGCCAGCGCAGGTCCAGGCGCAATTGGCGCGGCACCGTCAGCGTTTGGGCTGATCAGGAATACGCTTAGGGCCAGCTCAGGGCTTTGTCACTAGAATGGGTTTCAGAATAAGAGGGCAACCTCAAGCCGACTCTGGAGACAAACATGACATCCCCCGTGACATCTGTGCTGGAATGCATTTACCAGCACGAAAAAAACCTCGCTGACAAAGTCTTTCTGACCCAACCGACAGGGCATGGTCAGGTGGTGGACTACACATGGGCTCAATGCGTCGATGAATCGCGCCGCATGGCCGCTCACCTCAAAACCCTGGGACTCCCCCACGGTGCCAAAGTAGCCTTGTTGTCCAAAAACTGTGCGCACTTTTTCATGGCTGAAATGGCGATTTGGATGGCGGGTTACACCACGGTGGCTATCTTCCCGACGGAAAGCGCTGACACGGTGAAGTTTGTTTTGGAGCACAGCGAGTCCAGTTTGTTGTTCGTGGGCAAACTCGATGAATGGCACAAGCAAGCCGCGGGTGTGCCCGAGCATCTTCCTCGCATTGCCTTGCCTTTGGCGCCCAACACGCCTTATGACACATGGGACGCCATCATCGCCCGCACACAGCCCTTGCAAGGTGAGGTGTTGCGCGACGATAACGACTTGGCCATGATCATTTACACCTCGGGCTCGACCGGACAACCCAAAGGGGCGATGCATAACTTTGCACGCATCAGCGCAGTTGGTCATGGCATCGCCAAACGCATCGATGACAACTTAGGTCATGGCCGCGACCACCGCATGCTGTCGTATCTCCCTTTGGCCCACGTGTTCGAACGGGCTTGGGCTGAAACAGTGGCGCTTGTGCATGGCCACATCCACATGTATTTTGCGGAAAGCTTAGACACCTTTATCCAAGACCTGAACCGCGCGCAGCCCACCATTTTTGTATCGGTACCGCGTTTGTGGCTGAAGTTCCAGCAAGGTGTGTTTGCCAAAATGCCCGCTCGCAAACTCAATCTGTTGCTGTCATTGCCATTCATTGGCAAAGTCGTGGCCAAGAAAGTGTTGACAGGCTTGGGCTTGGACAAAGTAGAAATGGCTGGCAGCGGCTCTGCACCGCTGCCTCCCGAATTGATTCGCTGGTACCGACGACTGGGTTTGAACTTGGTCGAGGGTTATGCGATGACGGAAGATTTTGCCTATTCACACAGTTCCGACGACACTTACAACGAACCTGGTTATGTTGGTATTCCCTATGAAGGTGTGCAAGTACGTATCAGCAGCGAAGGTGAAATCCTGATCAAGTCGCCTGGCCAGATGGTGGGCTACTACAAGCGCCCTGACCTTGATGCACAAAGCTTCACCGATGATGGCTTCTTCAAAACCGGTGACTTAGGGTCACAGCGCCCTGATGGCCAACTGAAAATCACCGGTCGACTTAAAGAGCTTTTCAAAACCAGCAAAGGCAAGTATGTGGCCCCTGCACCCATTGAAAACCTGCTCAATGCCCACCCCATGATTGAGTTATCCATGGTGTCGGGTTCAGGCTTTGACGCGGCCTATGCCTTGGTGGTCTTGGCCGAAGATTTGCGTCCCAAACTCTCGCAAAAAGAAGTGCGCGCACAAGTAGAGCAAGCATTAACCGATTTACTGGCCGAGGTGAACCGCCACATCGCAGATTACGAGCGTCTCAAAATGCTGGTCATTGCCGACAAACCTTGGAGCATCGAAAACGGTTGTCTCACGCCCACCATGAAAATCAAGCGTAGCCATATCGAATACTCGGTGCAACACCACATTGATAACTGGTACGCCAAAAGCAGCAACGTGGTGTGGTCTTAAGCCCTGGGGTGAGGTGACAAAGCCCAAGCGATGGCGCCCGCCACCAGACCCCAAAAAGCCGCACCAATACCCCACAGCGTGAAACCCGACGCTGTCACCAAAAAGGTGATGAAAGCGGGTTCGCGGATCGCAATGTCATCCAAGGCATTGGCCAAGGCATTGGCAATCGTGCCAAACAAGGCCAAGCCTGCGATCACCATCACCAAGGCTTTGGGCAAAGCCGCAAACAAACTCACCACCGACGCTCCTGCCAAGCCCATCAGAATGTAAAAAATGCCCGCACTGATCGCCGCGGTATAGCGTTTATGTTTGTCGGTATGCGCCTCTTCACTGGAACAAATCGAAGCCGTGATGGCAGCCAAATTCAAGGCAAATGCACCAAACGGTGCCAACAGCAGATTCACCACACCTATCCACCCCATCACCGGTGAAAGAGGTGGCGCGTAGCCATGGGCACGCATGGCCGCCACACCCGGAATATTTTGAGCAGCCATGGTGATGATGAACAACGGCAAAGCCATGCCTATCAAAGCGGACACACTGAAGGCGGGGGTCACCCACACCGGTTGCGCCCATTGCCAATCAATGCTTTGCCAATGCACATCACCTTGCCATGCGGCAAGCGCAGTACCCGCCAACAAGGACAACACCACCGCATATCGCGGTTGCCAGCGTCTGGCCAGCAAATACACCACCGTCATCAGCAAAGGCAAGGGCCACTGCTGTGACATGCTGACGAACACATCCAAGCCCAAACGCAACAGCACACCGGCCAACATGCCAGCGGCCAAGGGCAAAGGGATGCGGTGCATGAAGCGCTCAAACACACCGCTAAAACCGACTGCGGTAACCAGCAACGAAGACACCACAAACGCACCGACCACCTCTGCCATCGACATACCGCTGGCAGCAGTGATCAACATGGCTGCACCCGGTGTTGACCATGCCGTGACCACCGGTTGTCGGTAGCGCCAAGACAGGGCCACGCAGGTGATCCCCATGCCCAACCCCAAGGCCCAAATCCATGACGCCATTTGTGCCGCATCTGCGCCCGCTGACTGTGCGGCATGGAATACCACGGCGACCGAACTGGTGAAACCCACCATCACCGTCACAGCCCCTGCAAACACGGTTGAAACGGAAAAATCTTTGAAGAGCGACATGCGAGGCTGACCTTGGGTGAGCAAAACCCGCATCCTATCTCTGTGGCCTCAACAGATCGACAACCCAGCGGAATATGGGCGACAGTGCCCAGGGCCGGGTGCGGCTAACATCGTGGCAGTTTGATCAGGAGCGTCCCATGACCGTCATCACCCATATTGCAGACCTTCAAGCTTTGGCCAAAAAACGTGTGCCAAAAATGTTTTACGACTACGCGGACTCAGGCAGCTGGACCGAAGGCACTTACCGCGCCAACGAAGATGATTTTCAAAAAATCAAATTTCGCCAGCGTGTGGCCGTCAATATGGAGGGCAGAAACACCGCCACCACCATGATTGGTCAACAAACGGCCATGCCTGTGGCGATTGCACCCACTGGCATGATTGGTATGCAACATGCCGATGGCGAAATTTTGGCAGCGCGCGCTGCCAAAAAATTTGGCATCCCCTTTACCTTGTCCACCATGAGCATTTGCTCCATTGAAGATGTGGCGCAACATGCCGGTGCAGGTTTTTGGTTCCAACTCTATGTGATGCGTGACCGTGAATTTGTGGCGCGCCTGATTGAGCGCGCCAAAGTTGCGGGTTGTTCGGCCTTGGTGTTGACACTGGACTTGCAGATTTTGGGACAACGCCATAAAGACATGAAAAACGGTTTGTCTGCCCCGCCCAAACCCACCATCGCCAACCTGATCAATCTCATGACCAAGCCCCAATGGTGCATGGGGATGCTCAATACCTCCCGACGCCAATTTGGCAATATCGTCGGTCATGTCGATGGCATCAACGACATGAGCTCCTTGGGTGAGTGGACCAGCCGACAATTTGACCCCACCCTGAATTGGGCGGATGTTGAGTGGGTGAAAAAACTGTGGGGTGGCAAGCTGATTTTGAAAGGTATTCAAGACGTGGAAGATGCACGTCTGGCGGTGCAAAGCGGTGCAGACGCGCTGATCGTCTCCAACCACGGTGGCCGCCAGTTAGACGGCGCTGACTCCAGCATCAATGCCTTACCTGCCATTGTGGATGCCGTAGGCAAAGACATTGAAGTGCATATGGACGGTGGTATTCGCAGCGGACAAGACGTTCTCAAAGCCAAAGCTTTGGGCGCACAAGGTGTTTATATTGGTCGCGCCATGTTGTATGGCATTGGCGCCATGGGTGAAGCCGGCTTGACCAAAGCTTTGCAAATCATCCATAACGAACTTTCGCTGAGCATGGCGTTTTGCGGTCATACAGATATCAACACGGTCGACCGCAACATTTTGTTACCAGGAACCTTTCCCACCTGAACCTTGTCATACCCGCGTGAATGGCTGTGATGCGTCGCATTGCCCATTTGGACATGGACGCATTTTTTGCGTCGGTGGAATTGCTTCGCTACCCACAGCTCAAAGGTTTGCCGGTGGTCATAGGCGGTGGCCGCCGCCGTGAGGATGATGTGTTGGGGCGCATGCGCACGCTTGAACCCGAGCGGGAATGGACCTCTGCCGATTTGGCGGATATTCCTGTTGCGGCATTTCCTCGGCTCAGGGCTTACACCGGTCGTGGTGTCATCACCACCGCCACCTATGCCGCGCGTGTCTTTGGTGTCGGATCGGCCATGGGTGTGATGAAGGCTGCCAAATTGTGTCCCGATGCTATTTTGTTGCCGGTGGATTTTGAGCAGTATCGGCACTACTCTCGTACCTTCAAAGACATTGTTCGCGACATCGCACCCATCGTCGAAGACCGTGGTGTGGATGAAATTTACATTGACTTCACCGACGTACCGGGGGGGCAGCGCGAGGGCGGCAAGTCCTTGGCCAGGCTGATTCAAAAAACCATCACAGACCACACGGGTCTGACTTGCTCAATTGGCGTAGCGCCCAACAAACTGTTGGCCAAGATGGCCAGTGAGTTGAACAAACCCAATGGCATTTCGATACTTTACGAACACGACTTGCAGCGCAACATTTGGCCACTGGCGTGTCGCAAGATCAATGGCATAGGACCCAAAGCAGACGAAAAACTGCAAGCCCATGGCATTCACACCATTGGTGATTTGGCAGCCAAAGAACGTGATTGGTTGATGCAACATTTTGGGAAAAGCTATGGTGCTTGGCTGTGTGATGCAGCCCATGGGCGTGATGAGCGTCCTGTGGTGACCGAGAGCGAACCGGTGTCCATGAGCCGTGAGACCACGTTTGACAAAGACCTGCATGTGGTGCACGACCGCGCGGCTTTGGGTGCGATATTTACCCGTTTATGCCAACAGGTAGCGGCTGATTTGCAACGCAAAGGTTATGTGGGCAAAACCATTGGCATCAAATTGCGCTTTGACAATTTTCAAAGCGTGACCCGCGACCAAACCATAGACCACTACACCGCCAACCCCATGGAAATTCGCCACGTAGGGGGGTTATGTTTAAAGCGGGTGGACATGAAAAGACGCTTGCGTTTGCTGGGTGTGCGTGTCGGTGCTTTGGTGAAAGCCGGCACCGACGAGGCATTCACGACGGATGCTGCAAAATCTGATGAATTACCTCGCGAATCTCCACCCTCTAAAGAACCTCACCATGAACAAGCTGACCTGTTTTGATCTGCGTATCCAAGACCATATTGCGCATTTGGTCTTGAACCGCCCCGACGCCCTCAACACCTTAGACCTGATTTTTTGGCGTGAACTGGATGGTGTTCTGCACGATTTACACCAAGGCAACCAAGCCCGTGTGTTGGTGATCAGTAGCACGGGCAAACACTTCAGTGCCGGCATGTCGCTGGATGTGTTTGGCTCTTCGGTCGCAATGGATGATCAAAGCGCCGAAGGACGTGCGGCGATTGCCGATATGTTGGCTGGCTTGCAAGCCACTTTTACCCGCATGGAAAACCTGCGCATACCGGTCATTGTTGCTTTGCAAGGTGGTTGCATTGGGGGTGCTGTGGACATGGTCACGGCAGCATGCCTGCGCTTTGCCAGCGCAGATGCGTTTTTCTGTATCCAAGAAATCAATATCGGCATGGTGGCTGATGTGGGCACCTTGCAGCGTTTACCCAAACTCATGCCCATGGCCGTGGTCAAAGAACTGGCTTACACCGGAAGGCGCATGCCTGCTGACAAGGCTTTGCAGCACGGCTTGGTCAACGACGTCTTGCCCGACCCTGCCAGCGCTTTGGCTGCAGCTATGCAAGCGGCCAAAGAAATTGCCAGCAAACCGCCTGTGGCGATTTGGGGAACCAAACAAGCCTTGCATTACGCGCGCGACCACAGCACCGAAGATGCTTTGAAGCAAATGGCTTGGTTGCAAAGTGGCATATGGAGCAATGCCCATGTGAAAGAAGCGATCACGGCTTTTCAAGCCAAGCGCAGCGCCTCGTTTCCCGATCTGGCACCGCTGGCTTCCTTCAAGGACTAAGCGCTTTACTGCCGAGCGGTTCGCACTTGCACGGGCAAGGCTTGCGCATGGCTGCTGCGCCAAGGATTGATATCCACACCCCCACGCCGCGTGTAGCGTGCATAGACCGTTAATTTGGTGGGTTGACAGCGGGTCCAAATGTCCATGAAGATGCGCTCCACACAATGCTCGTGAAACTCATTGTGGTTGCGAAAACTCACGATGTATTGCAACAGACCTGCTTGGTCTATTTGCGCACCGCTGTAGCTGATGTTGATGCTGCCCCAGTCTGGTTGTCCCGTGACCAAGCAATTGCTTTTCAACAAGTTGCTGCAAAGTGTTTCTGTGACCGGTGCTTCATTGGAGGCTGCACTTAACAGTTCAGGCGCTGGCTGGTAATGCGTGCAGTCCAAGTCCAATCTGTCTAAACTCAAACCGCTCATCTCTGCAATCTTGTCTTTGGCGTATTGGTCGGGCGAGAGCAACTGCACACCTACGCTTGATTGCACCACACCACCGCGCCAAACCGCTTCAGACAGGTCTTTTTGTAGGGTTTGTCGAACCGCTTCAATGTCTTCAAACACCGTGTTGTTGAAACTGTTGAAATACAGCTTAAGAGATTTGCTCTCCACCAAATGGGGGCTTTCACACGGCACGGTCAAGCGTCCGATGGCCACTTGGGGTTTGCCACGCGCATTGAGCCAACTCAATTCATAGGCGGTCCACAAATCTGCACCTAAAAAAATGGGACGGTCAGTGACGCCAATCAATGCCCGTTGCGCAGCCCGTGGCAAAGGATAAAGAAGCGAGGCGTCGTAGCGGTCTGCATACGTGGCAGCTTTCCCCAATAACGAGGATTCTGGTGAATTCATAAGGGTGTGTGGGTGTTCAAAAAAGGCAAGAGACGTTGCATCATCAAAGTCACCGCTTCCGGTGGCATGTCGTGACCCATGCCTTCAATACCATACAACTTTGCATGGGATATGCGCCTAGCGGTATCTTCACCACAGGCATAAGGCACCAAGGGATCGGCTTTGCCGTGCATCACCAAGGCAGGTGTTGTGATGTGGGCCAGCAAGGCTGCTCGTGCATGATCCGCCATGGCTGCCAACATTTGTCGGTAAGCACCCATGGGTCGGTTACTGCGCTTTAAGGACTCGCTCACCAATTGTTCTTGCGATCCCGCAGGGTGCTCAAAACCTGGCCCCGCAAGTGCTTTGACAAACCGCAGTGCGTGTTGATGGGCGGCCTCTGTGCCAGGCTTGGCAGGTGGGGTGAACAGCACGCGTCGCATGGCAGACGTGGGGCCTGGCAAACCTCTTGCGCCACTGCTGCTCATGATGCTGGTCAAACTCAAAATGCGGTCAGGTGCGCTTATGCACATGCGTTGACTGATCATGCCTCCCATACTCACACCGATCACATGTGCTCGGTGAATTTGCAAATGGTCTAAAACACCAAAGGCATCGTTGGCCATGTCTTGAATGCTGTAAGGTGCTTTGGGGTTCAATCCCAATTTTTGTTGCAGCATGAACCACAGTAAATTGGGCGCAGGCAGGTGTGTCATGTCTTGCGATAAACCAATGTCACGGTTATCTAGGCGAATCACACGGTAGCCCGCTTGATGAAGTTGATGGACCATGGCCTCGGGCCAGACAATGAGTTGCATGGCCATGCCAGGAATCAACAAGACCGCCACACGGTCTTTCTCACCGGTGTCCTCCACTTCGATGCGCACACCGTTGACAAAGAGTTGCATGGTATGGACTTTCAGTCGTTGACTTGTCGGCGAAACACCAAGGTGTCGTCGCTAGAGGCACTGGGCTCGAAGGCATAACCCTCTGCGTTGAAATTTTGCAAAGCTTCGGGCGTTTTGACTTGGTGCTGAATGGCATACCGCGCCATCAAGCCCCTGGCGCGTTTGGCAAAAAAGCTGATGATTTTGAATTGACCGTTTTTATAGTCTTGGAACACGCATTCAATCACCCGCGCTTGCAAGACCTTTCGGTCCACTGCTTTGAAATACTCTTGTGATGCCAAGTTGACGATCACGGGGCTTTTGCTGGCTGCCAGTTGTTGGTTCAAATGCAATGCAATCTGTGAACCCCAAAACTGGTACAGGTTATGGGTCTTGCCATGTTTGAGCGCAGTACCCATTTCAAGGCGATAGGCTTGCATCAGGTCCAGGGGGCGCAGCACGCCGTACAAACCACTCAAAATCGCCACATGGTCTTGCGCCCATTGCAGGTCTTTGGGTTTCAAGGTTTTCGCGTCCAAGCCTTCATAGACATCGCCATTGAAGGCCAGCACCGCTGGGCGGGCATTGGCTTGGGTGAATGTGGGTGACCAAGCTTTGTAGCGGTCCACATTGAGCTTGGCCAGTGCGTCGCTGAGGTCCATCAACTCGGCTATTTGTTTGGGGCTTTTCTTTTTGAGCACAGCGATGAGCTCTGCAGACTGCGGCACAAACTGGGGCTGCGTTGTTGCCGCGATAGGCGGCAAGACGGACTCGTAGTCGAGGGACTTGGCGGGGGAGAGCAGGAACAACATCCTGCGATTATTTCAAATCCCCAGCCAAGGATGCCAAAGCGTCTTCTGCGATCTGTGTGTGCGCCGGATAGTTGGTGTGATCGCAACCCAATTTCACGGCCGCACCCGCCTTGATGGCGGCCTTGGCGGCGGGGTCAAACTCAAAGCGCACAAAGTGCACCGCTGAGGTTTTTTCGTCGTTTTCGCGGTCCAAGTCTTCATCGGCAATGGCATAGACACGGGCATGTCCTTCGACCTCGATGAACATGCGGTCTTCCACCCCAATGAGCCGCGCCAATTCACGTTTGCGCTCATTCACATCGGGGTATTCAATCAACATGGTGGCCTTCCAGTTGCTGCCCTCTGGCACCAAGGGCGCATAGGCGTCGATCTCCTGCTGGATACCTTCTTCTTCAAAGATTTTTTCAATCCGCAGCATTTCTTGGATTTGGTAGCGAATGGTGGTTTCGCTTTCAAACTGCAAGGTGATGTGGTCGCCCAAATGCACCGAGCGCAATTTGCGGTGCGCCAGCACCTCGGCCTTGTGGGTCTTGCGAAATTTGCTGTAAGCCTCAAGGCTCATCAGGTTTTCAGCGGTGATGTGTCCGGTGATTTGCATAAATGGCTTTCAAATAATTGGAGTCTGACCCCCATTACTTCAGGCCGTAGGCTTTGGCCACGAGACTGAGGGGGTGCTGGAGTTCGGGCACGGCTTGGCCACTGGCTTCAAAACCTTGGGCGATGTGATGACCACCCAGCGGGCAGTCGGAGCTGATGTAGTCGGGCTTGCTGCCGTCTTTCATGGTGGCCATGGCTTTGACCACGGGTTTGCCAATCTTCATGGCGTAGGCGTGGGTGGCTTTTTTCACACCATAGGTACCGGCGTGCCCCGAACAGCGCTCGATGGTGTTGATGGTGGTGTCGGGAATCATCTTGAGCATTTCTTCGGTTTTCTTGCCGATGTTTTGCACCCGACCATGGCAGGGAATTTGGTAGCTGATATTGCCCAAGCTCTCGGGGAATTCGGTTTTCAGCAAGCCATCGCGCTTGCGCGCCATGAGGTACTCAAACGGGTCCCACATGTGCTCTTTGACCAACTGGGTTTCAGCGTCATTGGGGTACATCAGCGGCAACTCTTGCTTGTACATCAAGGTACACGAAGGCACCGCGCTCAAGATGGCATAGCCCTCGCGCGCATAGCTGGCAAGGATGGGTATGTTGATTTGTTTGTTCGCGTCCACCGACTGCAAATCGCCCAGCTCCAACTTGGGCATGCCGCAGCACTTTTCTTTGGACACCAACTCGTAAGGGATGTCGTTGTGGTCCAGGATTTTGAGCAAATCCATGCCAATGCCAGGCTCGTTGTAGTTCACATAGCAGGTTGAATAAATCACCACCTTGCCCGGTGTTTTCTCCCCATTCACCACTTTGCTGGCCTTGGCCTTGGGTGCTTGGCTGCGGAATTTTGTGGTCGCCAATTCGGGCAACCAAGCGTCTTTGTCCACGCCCAAAGTGGACTCCATGATTGAGCGCGCAACTTTGGTTTTGTTAATGGCGTTGACCGCTTGGACCACGATGGGTATGCCTGCGAACTGACCGTGCACATCGGTGGAAGCCAGCAGTTTTTCGCCCGTGGTGACATCCCCTTTTTGGAACTTGATGGCCTTGGCCCGCAGCATGGTGTGCGGGAAATCGAGGTTCCATTCGTGCGGTGGCACATAGGGGCATTTGGTCAGGTAGCACAGGTCGCACAAATAGCATTGGTCGACCACTTTCCAGTAGTCTTTTTTGTCCACGCCATCCATCTCCAGCGTGGGGCTTTCGTCCACCAAATCGAACAAGGTGGGAAAAGACCCACACAGGCTGACACAGCGACGACACCCATGGCAAATGTCGAAGATGCGCTCCATCTCGGTGAAGCAAGCCTCTTCGTTATAGAACTCGGGATTGAGCCAATCGAGCGGGTGGCGTGTGGGGGCTTCCAAGCTGCCTTCGCGGGCCATGGTGTGTTCCTCAAAAAAGTGGGTGTGAGAAAGAAAGCTTCTCAAGAAAGGTCAGGATTCAGAGAGGGGCGCTGCGGCTTGGTGAGCCCAACGCCCTACCCTCAATGCTGACAAACGATCAATCGACCAGTTCAGCCAATGCCTTGGCGTAACGGTTGGCGTGTGAACGCTCCGCTTTGGCCAGGGTTTCAAACCAATCGGCGATTTCGTCGTGGCCTTCGTCGCGTGCGGTTTTGGCCATGCCAGGGTACATGTCGGTGTACTCATGGGTTTCGCCAGCCACAGCGGCTTTCAGGTTGTCACGGGTGGCGCCAATGGGCAAGCCAGTGGCGGGGTCGCCGCACTGCTCAAGCCACTCCAAGTGACCGTGGGCGTGACCGGTCTCGCCTTCGGCGGTCGAACGGAACAACGCTGCCACATCGTTTTGGCCTTCAATGTCGGCCTTGTTCGCGAAATACAGGTAACGGCGGTTGGCCTGTGACTCGCCTGCGAAGGCGGCTTTCAGGTTTTCTTCCGTTTTGGAGCCTTTGAGTGCTGTCATTTGAAATCTCCTTGGTTGATGAATACGCTTTGATCTGGTTGTCAAAGTAAAGAAAAGATTAACGTGCCAGTTTGAAATGTCCAATCGGATGTTTCAATCCACATTATTGAGCATATCTATTAAAAAGTAAAAAATATCACAAACCTTTAATATTCAAGCATCGCCAAGACTTGATGCGTGCCCTGAAAGTGCGGTCAAGTAAACTGGTTTGACACTCAGGACCCAAACCATGATGGATTCGAACAACTTGCCCCCGCCAGCCAAAGTCCATGGCTTACACCACTATGCATACAGAGCACGGGATGCCGAAGAGACTCGCCATTTTTATGAAGACATTTTGGGTTTGCCTCTCTACCACGTCATTAAAAACGACCATGTGCCCAGCACAGGTGAGTACTGTCCGTACACCCATTTCTTTTTTCAATTGCAAGACGGTTCCTTCATTGCCTTTTTCGATTTGGGCGACGATGTGGCTTGCGAACCTTCGCCCAACACACCTTCTTGGGTTAACCACATTGCTTTCACTGTAGACACTGTCAAAGACTTGGAGGCCATGAAAATGCGCCTTGAATCGCATGGCGTTGAGGTGCTGGGCGTGACTGACCATCGGATTTTCAAAAGCATTTATTTCTTCGATCCCAACGGCATCCGATTGGAGTTGGCCGCTCAATTAGCGGACGCGAACCAGATGCATCGCGAAAGTTTGGATGTGCATGCGCAATTACAAGCTTGGAATGAAGAGAAAAAAAGGCGTCGCCTCGACCGTGAACTCAATGCCTGATTTGCCCTCTCACGGGTACCAACTTCCAGAGTACCCATTTACCGCACCGCCAGAATTGACTGGCGGTCAATCCCATCACCATGCTGTCGTCATCGTCGGCGGTGGCTTGACAGGGTTGACCTTGGCGTGTCGGTTGGCACAACTGCGCATACCTGCTGTTCTATTGGATGAAGACAACACCGTCGGTGTCAAAGGCGCATCCTCCAGAGGCATTTGCTATACCCAACAGTCATTGGAAATTTTTCAACGCCTAGGCATTTACGAGCGCATTGCTGACAAAGGCGTTGCATGGCAGATTGGTCGAACCTTTGCCGGCCATGACGAGGTGTTTTCGTTTGACTTGCGTGAAAAAAGTCAGTTTTCCTTTAGCCAACAACCTCCTTTCATCAATATCCAGCAGTTTTATATCGAGATGTATTTGGTGGAGCGCATCCACGAACTGAACCAACAAGGGGCGTCGATCGACATCCGTTGGTCCTCCAAGGTTATCGCTTTTGAGCAAAACTCAGCGCATGCTGCGCTGACAGTCAGCACACCCCAAGGTGACTACAACCTCACCGCCGACCATGTGATGGATGCCAGTGGCTCTCACACACCTTTTCATACATGGGTGGGTGCAAGCATGGACAGCAAACGCGGCGATGACCGTTGGTGCATTGCCGATGTTCGTTTCAAAGACACACCACCCACAGAGCGCCACACTTGGATTGAAGCGCCTTTCAATGACAACCGTGCGGTGTGGCAACACCTGATGGGTGATGATGTGTGGCGCATCGACTACCAGATGGCGCCCGATGCAGACCCCGCCTACGTCAGTCGTGACGATGTGGTGCGCGAACGCTTGCGCAAGCAGTTTGGTCCTGATGTGGCTTGTGAACTGGTCTGGGTAGGGCCTTACGCCTACAAATCGCAATGCCTGCACAACCTGCGCCACGGTCATGTGTTCTTCTTGGGTGACACCGCCAAAGTGGTCAGCCCCTTTGGCGCCAGAGGTGGCAACACTGGCATTGCGGATGCCGACAATATGGCATGGAAACTTGCAGCAGTGATGCGCCAACAAGCCCCGGCGGTATTGCTCGACAGTTACAACCAAGAACGCTTGCAAGCCGCACAACGCAATGTGCAAGTCACCAACCGCACCGCACGCTATTTGCGTGCACCCGAGGGTATAGAGCGGCTGTTTCGGCGAGCCACCATTGGTTTGGCCAAACGCCATGGGTTTGCCAGGCCACTCATCAACACGGGTCGCATGGCAGAGGCGAACCGCTACAAGTTCCCCTCTGCATGCCAAGCTGAGGGCGGTTTTTTGGTGCAAAACACGGGCTTTCAATTCACCGCGACGCATTCTGGTTGCCTGGGTGATTTGCTGGTGTGGGTACAGAGCAATTTGCTGCTGTTGGTTTTCGGTGTGTTGTCATCGCGTGAGTGCAAACAACTGCAAGAACTCAGTGCAAGCAGCGGCGTACGGGTGGTGCAGGTGCTGCGAAAAGCGCAGCAGTTTCAAGCCATTGAACATGTGACAGATGTAGGTCAACTGTTGCCACAAGCTTGTGGGGATGTACATACCCGATGGGCCTTGCTCAGACCCGATGCCTATTTGGTTGGCCGTGGAGATGCATTGAATGGGCGTGTGGTGCAAGCTGTGGCCAAAGGCTATGCACTCGCTTAACATTTGTCTTGCCTTAAGGAGTGCTGGAAATGACCGCAATGATGAAAATTGATTTTGTGTCTGATATTGCCTGCCCATGGTGTGCAGTGGGCTTGGGTGCGCTAGAGCAAGCGCTGCATGAATTGCAGACTGAGGTCAGTGCAAACATCCATTTCCAGCCTTTTGAACTGAACCCACAAATGCCCCCGGGTGGTGAAGACTTGGTCGAACATTTGGGAAAAAAGTACGGCTCGACAGCCGAGCAACAAGCACAGATGTACCAAACCATCAAGGCCCGCGGTGCTGAAGTGGGCTTTGCTTTTCACCCCACTGGTCGCGGGCGCATCTTCAACACCTTTGACGCGCATCGCTTGCTGCATTGGGCGGAGCTTGAAGGTCAGGAAGGGGATCAGCTTCGTTTGAAAAAAGCGTTTCTGCAAGCCTACCAAGGACAAGCTGCGGTCATTGAATCCCACGCTGTTTTGTTGTCTATTGTGCAAGGCATTGGCATGGACACCGAGGCAGCCAAAGCGGTGCTGCAAAGCGATACCTATGCAGAGGAAGTGCGTGCCAAAGAAAACTTTTACACCAGTGCAGGCATTCACTCGGTACCCGCCATCATCATCAACGACCGCCACCTGATTTCTGGTGGCCAGCCGGCCCATGTGTTTGTGCAGGCCTTGCGCGATATTGCAGCGCAAGTCTGATCGGACTAAGCCGGTTCTGCCACTGGCTTGTTGAGGTGGTTTTGGGGAACCCTGGCATTTCTTGCGTCTGCAACACTGTTGGCCACTGCAACAGCTGTGGCTGCCGACAAGGTCCAGCCCAGATGCCCATGCCCCGTGTTGTAGAACACGTTCGCAGCCTTACCCCGCCCAACTTTGGGCAGCATGTTCGGCATCATGGGGCGCAAGCCCGCCCAAGGCGTGAATTGCCTTGTGCTCACGCCAGGAAAACATTGCGCCACCCAGTCGACCAAGGGTTGAATGCGGTCAGCACGAATATCTTTGTTAAAGCCATTGAACTCGGCGGTTCCGGCTACCCGAAATCTGTCCACGCCCAAGCGACTGGTCACCAATTTGGTGGCGTCATCCAACAAACTCACCTGCGGTGCACTGGCTTGACTGGCCGCGTCGTCGAGATGCACCGTGATGGAGTAGCCCTTGACGGGATACACATTCACCCGATCGCCCACCTGCGCTGCCAAAGCGCGACTGCTGGTGCCACAGCAAATCACAACCGCGTCTGCTGTTTGGCGATCGTTGGAGTTTTCTCTTTGCACCTGTAATTGCACCTGTTCACCATTGGTTTGAATGTCTGTGACTTGGGCGTCATAAACCGTATTGACCCCCATGCGCAGAAGTGCTTTGGACAGACCAAAGGTAAATTTATGTATATCGCCTGTGCTGTCACTTTCTGTGAAAAACCCACCATAAAAATCCCCTTGCAAAGTGGGTTCAATATGACGCATTTCGAGGGGGGTGACGGCTCGCCTCTCCAGTCCTCCTTTGTGTAGCAAAGCACTGACCTTGGCTGCATGGTTAAAACTGGATCGGTCGCGGTAAATATGCAAAATGCCTTCGCGTTTCAAGTCGAAATCGATCTGTTCTTGCTGTGCCCACTCGAATAAATACGCGCGCGCAGCGATGGCCAATTGCGCTGTGTAGATGGTATTGGCTTCATAGTGCGGTAACTGCGCCACAAATTCTGTCAGCCATGACCACTGGTGCCAACTGGCTTGGGGGTGAAACAACAATGGCGCATCACGACGAGCCATCCATTTCAACCCTTTCACCAAGGTAGACCAGTGGTTCCAAACCTCCGCATTAGAGGCTGAAAGCTGCCCACCGTTGGCGTAAGACGTTTCCATGCCAGCGTAGCGGTGGCGTTCAAACAGAGTGACTGAAAAACCTTGTTGAGCCAAGGCATAAGCTGTGGTGACACCTGTGATGCCACCACCAATAACGGCGATGTGTTTCATGAAGCAAGCCCCAAAAGTCAGTGAAAGGTGGATGCACCGCACCTTACGGCGCATCACCCCCTCTGTGCTGGACCTGAGAGATTCACGCATCGCGCAAAGCGATGGCTTGCTCCTTCGGTGTGCGGATTGACAAAGTTCCGCAACTCTTCAGAGTTCTGACATGTCACCGGTCCTGGGGCCTGAGAGATTCCGGGGCGGTTGCTCCTTCGGCGGTGCTGTTGAACACACTCTCCCGGTGACGTGTGATCAGTATAGCTTGGCGCAGAACACTAGAATCTCGGCATATTTGTGCTATTCCCTTTTGACTCTCCCTTACGTCTGCAAAGCATGTCCCCTACACCTTCTCAGCCCGGCTTAGACAGCCTGTCCAAATCTTTTGAACCCGCAGCCCTGGAGGCCCATTGGGGCCCTGAGTGGGAAAAGCGCGGCTACGGCGTCGCAGGCTACAGAGGTACGGGCCAGCCCCAAGCAGAACAACCGGCCTTTGCCATCCAGTTGCCGCCGCCCAACGTGACGGGTACTTTGCACATGGGTCATGCGTTCAACCAAACCATCATGGACAGCCTGACGCGTTACCACCGTATGCGCGGCTTCAACACCGTGTGGATTCCTGGCACCGACCATGCGGGCATCGCCACGCAAATTGTGGTGGAACGCCAGCTTCAAGGTCAGGGCATCAGCCGCCACGACATGGGTCCCACCCCTGTGGACGCTCGCAAAAACTTCATCAGCAAGGTATGGGAGTGGAAAGAACAATCCGGCAACACCATCACCCAACAAATGCGCCGCATGGGCGACAGTGTGGACTGGAGCCGCGAGTACTTCACCATGGACGACAAACTGTCGCCCGTGGTCACAGACACTTTCGTCAAGCTCTACCAACAAGGTTTGATTTACCGAGGCAAGCGCTTGGTGAACTGGGACCCGGTGCTCATGAGTGCGGTATCTGACTTGGAAGTGGAAGCCACCGAGTCCGAAGGCAAGATGCACTACATCTGCTACCCCTTTGCCAAAGGTCCACAGATGATCGATGGCGTGATGCAAAAAGGCATGGTGATTGCCACCACACGCCCTGAGACCATGATGGCCGATGGTGCATTGGCGGTTCACCCCGAAGACGAACGCTACAAACATGTGCTGGGCCAGATGGTGGACCTGCCTTTGTGTGATCGGCAAATTCCCATCATTGCCGACGACTTTGTGGACCGCGAGTTTGGGTCTGGTTGCGTGAAGATCACAGGTGCACACGATTTCAACGACTACGCCTGTGCCCAGCGCCACAACTTGCCCCTTATCACCATCTTCACCTTGGATGCCAAGGTGAATGAGAACGGCCCTGCCGCCTACCAAGGCATGGACCGCTTTGAAGCGCGCAAAGCCTTGCTCTCGGACTTGGATGCACAGGGCTTTTTGCAAGAGATCAAACCCCACAAGATGATGCTGCCCATTTGCGCCCGCACCGGCCAAGTGGTGGAACCCATGCTGACCGACCAATGGTTTGTGGCCATGAACAAAGTCAGCGACCAAGACCCCACCGGCAAAAGCATTGCGCAAAAAGCCATCGATGCGGTGCAGTCAGGCGAGGTGAAGTTTGTGCCCGAGAACTGGGTCAACACCTACAACCAGTGGATGAACAACATCACCGATTGGTGCATTTCACGTCAACTGTGGTGGGGCCATCAAATTCCGGCTTGGTATGACGAAGAAGGCCATGTGTACGTGGCCCACAACGAAGCCGATGCGCAAGCCCAAGCCCCTGGCAAAACGCTCAGGCGCGATGAAGACGTGTTGGACACCTGGTATTCCAGTGCCTTGGTGCCGTTCAGCACCTTGAGCCCGGAAGACAAAGATTTGTACCTGCCCTCCAGCGTGTTGGTGACGGGCTACGACATCATCTTCTTCTGGGTGGCCCGCATGATCATGATGACCACGCATTTCACAGGCAAGGTGCCTTTCAAGCATGTGTACATCCATGGCTTGGTGCGCGATGCCCAGGGTAAAAAGATGAGCAAAAGCGAGGGCAATGTGCTGGACCCGGTCGACTTGATCGATGGCATCGCACTCGAACCCCTGCTGGAGAAACGCTCACAAGGCCTGCGCAAACCCGAAACAGCTCCCCAGGTGCTCAAGAACACACAAAAAGAATTTCCCGAGGGCATTCCCGCCTATGGTGCAGATGCCTTGCGCTTCACCTTTGCGGCCTTGGCCAGTTTGGGGCGCAGCATCAACTTTGACAGCAAACGCTGCGAGGGTTATCGCAATTTTTGTAACAAGCTGTGGAACGCCACCCGCTTTGTGCTGATGAACTGCGAAGGCCAAGACTGTGGCCTGATGGACCACACCAAGGCCGATTGCGCACCCGGCGGCAAAGCCCATGGCTATATGCATTTCAGCCAGGCCGACCGCTGGATTTCGTCTGTGTTGCAACAGGTGGAAGCCGATGTGGCCAAGGGCTTTGAAGAATACCGCTTGGACAATGTGGCCACCTCGATCTATGAATTTGTGTGGAACGAGTATTGCGATTGGTATTTGGAAATTGCCAAGGTGCAAATCCAAACCGGCGGTCCTGCAGAACAGCGCGCCACCCGCCGCACACTGATTCGCACCTTGGAAGCCATTTTGCGTTTGGCACACCCCATCATCCCGTTCATCACCGAAGAACTCTGGCAAAAAGTCGCGCCCGTGGCGGGTTTGGCTGGCGAGTCCGTGAGCATTGCCCGCTACCCCGAAGCGCAGATGAACAAGGTCGATGAACAAGCCATCGCCAATGTGAACCAGTTGAAATCATTGGTCGATGCCTGCCGAAATTTGCGCGGTGAGATGAACGTCTCCCCCTCCACCCGCATGCCCATGTTTGCTTTGGGCAATGCCGAGTTCATGCGTGCCAACGCACCCGTGTTGCAAGCACTGGCCAAGCTCAGCGACGTCAAGGTGTTTGACGACCAAGTTGCATGGCAAACTGCGGCCCAAGCCGCGCCCGTGGCGGTGGTCGGTGAAACCCGTTTGTGCTTGTTCATGGAAGTGGACGTGGCGGCTGAAAAGATTCGCCTGGGCAAAGAAGTGGCCAGGCTGCAAAATGAAATCGCCAAAGCCAATGGCAAACTGGGCAACGAAGCTTTTGTGGCCAAAGCACCGCCTGCTGTCATCGCCCAAGAGCGTCAACGTGTGGCAGACTTTGAAGCCACATTGAATAAGATTGAAGACCAATTGAAACGATTGAATTGATTTTTTTGTCCCTGCTCATCAACCCCAAAGGAAACCCCTGTGAAAACCACGTTCAAACCCCTGCTGTTGTTACCCGTTCTGCTGCTTGCATTGGCCGCTTGCTCGAAAAAAGAAGCCGCCCAGCCTGCTGTGGCCACACCCGCGCCTGCTGCGGCGCCTGCCGAGCTCAAAGTGGCGATCGACCCCACTTATGAACCCTTCACTTTCAAAACTGCGGATGGCCAACCCACCGGTTTTGATGTCGACATGGCCAATGCCATTTGCGAACAAGTCAAACGCAAATGTGTGTTTGTGGAACAAGTCTGGGACAGCATGATTCCAGGCCTGACCGCTCAAAAATACGACGTCATCATCAGCTCCATGTCCATCACCGATGACCGCATGAAAGAAGTGGATTTCTCAGACAAGTACTACAACACGCCCAGCCGCATCGTGTTGAAGAAAACCGTGAAATTCACCGACCCAGCCTCCATCAAAGGCAAGAAAATTGGCGTGCTGAAAGGCTCGACACAAGAAGCCTATGCCTTGGGTGAACTCAAGACAGCTGGCGTGGTGGTGAACTCCTATGAAGCCCAAGACCAGGTTTACCTCGACCTCAAAGCCGGTCGCATTGACGGCACTGTGGCCGATTACCTCGAAGTCTCTGGTGGTTTTTTGAGCAAGCCTGAAGGTGCTGCTTTCGCATTGATGGGCCCTGAACTGCGTGACTCCAAATACTACGGTTATGGCATTGGTGTGGCCATGCGCAAAGGTCAAGACGCTTTGAAAGCGGACATCAATACCGCCATCAAAACCATTCGCGCCAATGGCAGTTACAAAGCCATGAATGACAAATACTTCGCCAAGTACAACATCGATGTGTATGGCGAGTAATTCGCACCCGTCATTCAACAGGTATTGAGCCCGTGAGCGGCTATTACTTCAGCATCTTGCAAGGGTCCCTGATCAGCGCCGCTGTGGCGCTGACCTCCCTTGCCATTGCTGTTGCATTGGGCCTGCTCACAGCCGCCGCCCGGTTGTCTAAAAACCGCACGTCGGTTTACCTCGCCACAGCGTACGCCACCGTCATGCGTGGCATCCCTGAATTGGTCTTGATGCTGCTGGTGTTTTACGGCGGCACCATGGGTTTGAACCAATTGCTGCGCATGTTGGGCAGCAGCACCTCGGTTGACATCAACCCCTTTTTTGCAGGTGTACTCACACTCGGCGTGATTTACGGCGCCTACATGAGCGAAACGTTTCGCGGCGCCATCTTGGCCATTCCCGCAGGACAAGCCGAGGCTGCACAAGCATTTGGCATGAGCCGCAGACAGATTTTTTTTCGCATCATCCTGCCCCAGATGGTGCGCTACGCCTTGCCAGGATTCAGCAACAACTGGTTGGTTCTCATCAAAGCCACGGCGCTGGTCAGTTTGATTGGCTTGCACGACATGACTTATTTGGCCAAACAAGCCAGTGCAGCCACACGTCAGCCCTTTGTGTTTTTGTTGTTCACGGGTTTGTTGTTTTTGGTGTTCACCAGCCTGTCTTTGTGGGGCTTGCGCAAGCTGAACGATAAATACAGTTTAGGTACCCGACAGGTGGTGTTGCTGTGAAGTGGGACGTCATCTTCCAAGCTGAGAACCTGGCGCTTTATGGGGAGGGCATTGTCACCACCTTGGGTTTGCTGTGTTCAAGCTTGCTGGTGGGTGGCGTGCTGGCTTTGTTCATGGCCATTGCCCTCACAGAGCGTTGGAAGTGGCTGCGCTTGCTGGTGGGCGCATACACCTATGTGTTTCGCGGCACACCTCTGTTGATACAGGTCTACCTGATTTATTACGGCTTGGGTCAGCTTGAATGGATTCAAGCCCGCTGGGATGATGTCTGGCCTTGGACCCATTTCAAAGATCCCGCATTTTGCGCGGTGCTGGCCTTGAGTTTGAACACAGCAGCCTACACCGCCGAAATGTTGGCAGGCGCCATTCGTGAGACCAATCCAGGTGAAATTGAAGCTGCACAAGCTTTTGGCATGAACCACTGGCAAATCATGTGGAGCGTGACCTTGCCCAGTGCATTTCGACGCACCTTGCCCGCCTATGGCAACGAAGTGGTCATGATGTTGCAAACCACCAGCTTGGCCAGCGCAGTGCCCAGTTTGATAGACCTCACCTCAGCGGCAAGTCGTGTGTATTCCAAGTTTTATTTGCCCTTTGAAGCTTATTTGTTTGCCGGCTTGATCTACCTCTTGATGACCTTCACCTTGTCTGGCATTTTCAAGTTGATAGAGCGACGGTATTTGGCCTTCCTGGCACCACGTTCATCCAACGTTTGATAGTTGATTAAGTTCGCCACCCCATGAATTCTTCCGAACACAAATTAAAAATCACCCATTTGCACAAGCGTTATGGCGACAACGAGGTGCTCAAAGGTGTTTCCTTGCAAGCAAGTGCAGGAGATGTGATCGCACTCATTGGCAGTTCGGGTTCTGGCAAAAGCACCCTCTTGCGCTGCATCAATTTACTGGAGAGGCCGCATCAAGGCAGCATTGAAGTTGCTGGTGAAGAAATGGTGTTGGTGAAAGACAAGCAGGGTCAACTCACCGCACAAAATGCCCAACAACTGCAACGCATGCGTACCAAGCTGGCCATGGTGTTCCAGCATTTCAATTTATGGGCTCACATGACGGTGTTGGAAAACATCATTGAAGCACCTGTGCATGTGTTGGGTGTGGCGCGAGAACAAGCCATTCAAACAGCGCGTCATTATTTGCAACAAGTCGATTTGGCTGGCGTTGAAGACCGCTACCCGCTGCACTTGAGTGGTGGTCAACAACAACGTGTGGCCATCGCCCGCGCCTTGGCGGTGGAGCCTGAGGTGATGTTGTTTGACGAGCCCACCAGCGCCCTGGACCCTGAGCTGGTCACTGAAGTGCTGCGTGTCATGACAGGCTTGGCCAAAGAAGGTCGCACCATGTTGGTGGTGACGCATGAAATGGGTTTTGCCAGAGAAGTGGCCAACCAATTGATTTTTTTGCACCAAGGCAAGATCGAGGAGCAAGGTGTTCCAGCAGAGGTGCTGGGTTCGCCCAAGAGCGAGCGACTGGCCCAGTTTTTATCGGGCAACTTGAAGTAAACGTCAGCGTCTTTTCAAGACGTGGATGAAGTCGTCGCCCACTGTTTCTTGCGACATCAACTCATTGCCTGTCTGCTTGGAGAAAGCAGCGAAGTCGCGCAAGGAGCCTTTGTCGGTGGACACCACTTTGAGCAATTGACCGCTTTGCATGGCGGTCAGTGCTTTTTTGGCTTTCAAAATGGGCAAAGGGCAATTCAAGCCGCGTGTGTCTAATTCTTGATCGATCTGCATTGCGGTCATTCTAAATTTTGCGCGGCTCGCTCTTCCCAGCTCATGAAGCGCGGCTCTATGCCCTGGGTGCGCAACCAGTCACCCATGGCATAACCCGTGCCAGCAGGCCAGCAGATGATGTCTGGGTAGTTGAACAATTTGTACTCGGCCAACTCTGGGGACAAGCGAATGTCACCTTCGGCCACCGCATGGTAAGCAATGATGACCTGGTTCATGCGCTGAAAGTCGTAGACCCCCACCAACTTCAGGCTTGTCACGTTCAGATTGGTTTCCTCAGCCACCTCTCTTGAAATGCCTTCTTCAGGGGTCTCACCGGCCTCCATGAAACCGGTGATCAGGGCAAACCGACGTCCAGGCCATGCGGCATTGCGCGCCAGCAAAATTTGATCACCATATTGAACAATGGCCGCCAGCACGGGCGTGGGGTTGTTCCAATGCGTCCAGTTGCACACCACACAGCGCATGCGTGCTTTGGGACCACCGTCTTCATCTTGGGTGATGAGTTGCAACTCGGTGGCGCACATGGGGCAGTATTGAAAGTGACTCATGCGGGAAACACCCCCGTGGACAAATAGCGGTCACCTCGATCGCACACAATGAAAACGATGGTGGCGTTCTCCACACGCTTGGCGATGTCCAAGGCCACCCAACAAGCGCCTGCGGCTGAAATGCCTGCAAAAATGCCTTCTTCTCGCGCCATGCGACGGCACATGTCTTCGGCATCGCGTTGGCTCACATAGACCAACTCGTCGACATTCGTGTCGTCGTAAATTTTGGGCAAGTACTCGGGCGACCATTTGCGAATGCCCGGAATACGCGAGCCTTCGCTGGGTTGGGCACCGATGATGTGCACTTGGGGGTTTTGTTCTTTCAAGTACCGCGACACACCGGTGATGGTGCCGGTGGTGCCCATGGCGCTCACAAAGTGTGTCACCTGCCCATGGGTTTGCTGCCAAATTTCAGGGCCGGTGGTTTCGTAATGAATGCGAGGGTTGTCCGCATTGGCAAACTGATCCAGCACCAAACCCTTGCCTTGGGCTTGCATTTGGTCCGCCAAGTCCCGAGCGCCCTCCATGCCTGTGGTTTTGGATGTGAGGATGAGTTCAGCGCCAAATGCCTTCATGGTTTGCGCGCGCTCGATGGACAAGTCCTCGGGCATGATGAGCACCATGCGGTAGCCCTTGATGGCCGCAGCCATCGCCAAAGCAATGCCGGTGTTGCCCGATGTGGCTTCAATCAGGGTGTCACCTGGGCGAATATCGCCGCGCTCTTCGGCCCGCTGAATCATGGACAAAGCAGGTCGATCTTTCACGGAACCAGCAGGATTGTTGCCCTCCAACTTGCCCAAGATGACGTTGCCACGAAGTTGATTGTCAGCAGCGCCAATGCGTTGCAAGGCGGCAATTGGGGTGTTTCCAATGGCAGATTCGATGGTTGGATAGTTCATCCCCACACTGTGCCATAATTCGTTTCTCCTCTTCTGCCGAAGTGGCGAAATTGGTAGACGCAGCAGATTCAAAATCTGCCGGTGCAAAACACCGTGCCGGTTCGATTCCGGCTTTCGGCACCACCTAAAAGCCCGCACTGTTCCACGACAGTGCGGGTTTTTTCTTGGTGCGCTTCACTTGGCAATCACATGTTTGTCACTTGGGGTGTGCAAATCTATGGACACCAGTTCGGCCGCACTGGCTGGCTTGATTCTGTAACGCAACTGCCTAGATTCCGACAGTGTTTTGTCGGGTTTGTATGCCTTAGCGTTGATAACCAGTACCACTGAGTTTGTGGATGTGCCATCTGCTTCAACGGTATATGTCAGGGTCCCATTCAAAAATACCGTCTTTAAATCCAGTGACGACTCAACCCATGTACTCCAAGTGCCTTGGTCGCCCACTTTGACAGACGTGGGGTAGGCCTTCGCTGGAGTGTGTTTTTCAATATAGTCAGTCCCAAGCGTTGCGACTTGTTGGTAATTGACATTGAGATAAGCAGTATCGGTGTCCGTGCCTACGAAATCTGGGCAATCCGACGATGTAGCGACCATGGTCTCTACCAAGGAAAAAAGCGCGGCTGGATTTGAAGCAAGGACATCTTTTTTAAGTGCTGACCAGGTGAAAGTGCCCAAGCCTGTGCAATCCCCGCTGAGGGTCAATTTTTTGGTATAGCCGCTGATAGCCGCTCTCTTGAAAGCATCTGCCGGGTTAAATACTTGCACGACAGGGGTTTGTGACGCTTTCAAGACCTGCAAAACCTTGACGCCAGTGCGAATGCCGGCATTGCCTTGATAGCCACTGGCGTCGCTGTATACAGGAGCCAGTACACCCACGCTGTTGCGCTGAGCAACAGGGCTGAAAAATAAATCACTGTTGTTATTGGGTTTGCGCCAAAGCAAAACCGACCCACCTGACTTCAGGGTACATAAAACGGCACCCAAAACGCGACCCACAGGTGTGGTGCCGCCTTTATGCAAATTAGGAGGGAAATTGGCATCGGCCGATTTACTGGCCTTGGCTGGTTGATGGCGGAACCAGTCATCGCCTCGGTCTTGCGTCCACGCATTCCAGCCATCGTCACCGCCTTGAGCCATGACGCCGTCCTTACCCGCGGTACCTCGGTAATAGGTGTCAGTGCTGTTACCTATGAAGCTAAAAAATGCCGTCGATTCTTTGCCATTCGCAAACTGAAATTCCAACGCAGTATCGGCCGAACCGGTGTAATGCAAATAAATGGCTGAACCGCTGAGCTTGGGGTAATACACTGATTCGCCACCCAAGCGCTGCTTGCCAGCGATACGCAAAATCACATTGGGGTTGTCTTGGTGCTTCAGCCAAATGTCTGCATCCAATGACACCCAATCGACAGATTGCATCGCTACTTTGACTTCAGGCGAACCTGCTGTGGGTTTGTAAACGCGCATAGCACCACCAGGCGCATTCAACGCGGAAGCTGGTGAAATGTCACCGTCAAAAATCCAACCTGGATACACCGGTGTTTTGGGTTTTGCCATCAAATCAGCCCAAAGATTGGTAGACAACTCTGTCAAGGTGGGGCTGTTCAAGCCACTGCTGTCTGAGCAACCCTCAGCCTGAACAGTTTGGGTATCCAATGATCCAAACAAGGTTTCGGTCAAATGCTGATTTGCCGAATCGGGTGTGATAGGAGGTTTGGCTGGAACAGTGGGATCACTGTTGTCAGGATTCAATACCTTGGCTTGTGTAATCAGTGCTGTCACCATGGTGTTGCTGGCAAAAGTCGCTGAATCTTGGGTCCAATCAATCTTGCTGGTTCCAAAGTCAGCCATGGCTTTGAGTTTCGCGACCTGGGAATTGATGGTGATGCCGTTGGAAGGGTCTAGGTCATAGTCCAAAGACTGCAACAAAAAAGCCACATTGGTTGCAACTGACCCTGTTCCCCCTTGCGCCATGGTCACAGGCGTGATGGTGGTGTCTCCCATGGTTGCTGGAAACACAATGTCGCCAATCGAGAACACGACATTTTCGCCATCCACATATTTGAAAGTGCCTGAAGCATCCGTGACACCCGTGATGATTTGGCCATCCTTGGTGGTCACGGTGTAAGTCACGCCCTCGACCGCGCTGTCGATGAAATAACCGGTGGACAAACTTGCGCTGCTCACGGAGCCCGTGGACGAGCCGCCACCGCCGCCCCCGCCACAGGCGGTGAGGATCAAGGAGAGCAGACAGTAAACAAAGACAAGCCAGCGCATGAACACCATAAAACACATTGATTCCTCTGGGTATCGGCATGACAGCGGTGAAACTTGAATCCCTCAAGGGCTTTAAGATGCCATGTGTAGCCATTTCTCAGCGACTAACACCATGAGCCAACTTTTTTCTCCCTTCCAATTGGGGTCACCTCGCGGTCCTCTGAGCCTCGCCAACCGAATTGTGGTCGCCCCCATGTGCCAATATGCCTGCGATCTGAATGGGCAGGCCAACGACTGGCATTTGATGCACTGGGGCAATTTGCTCAACAGCGGCGCGGGCTTATTCATGGTTGAAGCTACCGCTGTGACCCCTCAAGGCCGTATCACACCCAACTGCCTAGGGATGTGGGATGACGCCACTGCCAGTGCATTTGAAGACACCTTGGCCAGAGCGCGCCGCTTGGCTCCGCCTGTGCCTGTTTGCGTGCAAATTGCCCATGCAGGGCGCAAAGGTTCTAGCGCCCAACCGTGGCAGGGCGGTATGTTGATTGCGCCCCACCAAGGTGGCTGGGAGACGGTTGCGCCTTCAGCGATTCATCTGCTTGAAGGTGAGGCCCCGCCGCACGAAATTGATGCTG
The DNA here is from genome assembly GCA_947381415.1 of Burkholderiales bacterium. Taxonomy (GTDB): domain Bacteria; phylum Pseudomonadota; class Gammaproteobacteria; order Burkholderiales; family Burkholderiaceae_C; genus Limnohabitans. The sequence goes on along the minus strand of CANCVB010000002.1, from coordinate 111,660 downwards.
CTGGCTTGCAAGCCATCGAAGACGCCTTTGTGAAAACCGCACGATATGCGCAAGACATGGGCTTAGAGATGGTGGAATTACACAGCGCACATGGTTATTTACTGCATGAATTTTTGTCTCCCATCGCCAACCAACGCAGCGACAGTTATGGTGGCAATTTTGCTGGACGTACCCGCTTTCCTATGCAGGTCTTCCAAGCGGTGCGCAAGGTTTTTCACGGGGTTTTAGGGGTGCGTTTGTCCGCTACCGATTGGATAGAAGGTGGCTGGACTTTGGAAGAAACCGCTGACTTTTCCTTGATGCTCAAGCAAGCCGGGGCAGACTACATACACATCTCTTCAGGTGGTATTGCACCCCAGCAAAAAATCGCTATCGGTCCCGGCTACCAAGTACCCTTTGCCCACCACGTACGCCAAAAAACACAGATGCCCACCATCGCGGTAGGCCTCATCACCCAGGCCCAACAAGCCGAAGACATCTTGGTCAAAGGGGAGGCCGATTTGGTGGCTTTAGGCCGGAGCTTTTTGTACAAACCCCGTTGGGGCTGGGAAGCAGCGGCTGCGCTTGGCGGACAGGTAACGGCGACCCAACAGTACTGGCGCAGCTTGCCCAAAGAAGCCAATGGCATCTTTGGTGACGCCAAAATTGGCATGCGCTAAGACTTGCTGCGCTCGCTTAAGCCATCCATCACGGTGGGGTAGCGCAGGCGCAAGCCCAACTCGTGGGTCAAGCGCTGTGCGCGTATGCGCCTGGATTCATTCAAAAAACTCATCACCATCGGCGAGAGTTGCGACTGTGCCTGCTCGCGGGTGATACGCGCAGGCAAGGGCAAGTTCCACATGGCCGCGACGCTGTCCATGTAGTCACCCATTTTCATGTCGGTGCCATCACAGACATTGATGGCGCGCAAAGGCTTACCGCGCCACAGCGCCAATACAGTGGCGCGGGCCAAATCATCGGCATGAATATGGTTGGTATACACATCCTCATTGGCATTTAGAACGGGCGTGCCGCGCAGCAAACGCTCACGCGGGGTTCCACCTTCTCGATCCAAGGCATAGATACCCGGTATGCGCAACACCTGAACTCTGGGGTAGCCCCTCTTGCCGAAATAATGCACCCAGTCTTGTGCGTCAACACGCCGTTGCGCTCTGGCGGTTTGGGGTTGAAGTGGGCGGGTTTCATCGATCCACGCCCCTGCGCAATCGCCGTATACACCGGTGGTTGATCCATAAACCAACACGGCAGGCTCACTGCGCAGACGCAAGGCAAGTAGCAACGCGCGCGTACGTGGGTCGGTGCGACCTTCCAGCGGCGGCGGTGCCATGTGCACCACATGCGTGGCCACCCCAGCCAAGCGCATGAGGGTTTGCGGTTTATCCAAATTGCCCAGCAAGGGCGTGATACCGCTTGCCTGCATAACACCCCTGCGTTCAGCTGAACTCGTCAAAGCCATTACGCGGGAGGAGGGTTTGAGCAAACCCGCGACACGTAAACCCACATCACCACAGCCAACGATCAATACACGTGGGCGACGAAACCTTGCAGGCAAGGCACCAAGGGGACTTTGAATTGAAGGCAAAATCAAGGCTTTCGGTAGCAAACAGGTTTTCCAAGGATAACAAGCATGGCTTTTCAGATTGTGGTGCAACCCAGCGGACGCAGTTTCACTGTGGATGACAACGAAACGTTGCTGGCAGCTGGCATTCGCCAAGGTTTAAACATGCCTTATGGTTGCAAGGATGGTGCGTGTGGCTCATGCAAATGTAAAAAAATCAGTGGCGAAGTACAACTGGGCACCTACCAAACCAAAGCCTTAAGCGACGAGGAACGTGCCCAAGGTTTGGTGTTGACATGTTGTGCCACGGCCTTGTCTGACGTGGTGTTGGAGTCCAAACAAGTGACCTCTGCGGACGCTTTTCCCATCAAGAAGATGCCAGTTCGCATTGCCACCATGGAGAAAGTATCCAGTGATGTGATGCGCATTTTCTTGCAACTTCCAGCCGCAGAAGTCATGCAATTTCATGCGGGGCAATATGTTGAGTTTTTACTGCGTGATGGTTCTCGTCGGGCTTACTCTATGGCCAATGCACCGCATACCTTGGCCGCAGATGCCCCCAAAATCGAACTGCACATCCGCCACATGCCTGGGGGCAAATTCACGGACCATGTGTTTGGCGCCATGAAAGAAAAAGACATTCAACGCGTCGAAGGGCCGCACGGCAGTTTTTATTTGCGCGAAGACAGTGATGCACCCATGGTGTTGCTGGCATCGGGCACGGGCTTTGCACCCATCAAAGCTTTGATAGAGCACATGCAACACAAAGGCATTTCACGACCCACGCGTTTGTACTGGGGCGGACGTCGACCCGCCGACCTGTACATGAACGACTGGGTGTTGGCGCAACTGCCGTTGATGCCAAATTTGCAATACATCCCCGTGGTGTCCGATGCCTTGCCAGAAGATGCTTGGACAGGTCGAACCGGCTTTGTCCATGCAGCCGTGTTGCAAGACACGCCCAGTTTGGCTGGCTATCAGGTCTATGCCTGCGGTGCGCCGATCGTGGTGGAGTCGGCCAAACGAGACTACATCGCCAGTGGATTGCCAGAAGAGTCGTTCTTTGCGGATTCTTTTACCAGCGAAGCAGACAAAGCCACTGTTTAAGTCTTGCGTGCCTGCGCGTTTTTCTCTCGCAGTCCACGCATTTTTTCTGCAATCTTGATTTCCAACCCACGCTCCACCGGTTCGTACAGGACGGGCGGCGCCATGCCATCGGGCCAATAGTTTTCACCCGCGGCAAAGGCATTGGGTTCATCGTGCGCGTATCGGTAGGCCTTGCCGTAGTCCAGGTCTTTCATCAGGGCGGTGGGGGCATTGCGCAAATGCAGCGGCACAGGTCGGGAGCCATCGGCCTTGATGAGTTTTCTCACGCTGTTATAGGCTTTGTAAACCGCATTCGATTTGGGTGCGATCGCCAAATAGACAATGCACTCGGCCAAGGCCAACTCCCCCTCGGGTGAACCTAGTCGCTCATAAACCTCGGCGGCATCCAAGGCCAATCGCAGGGCGCGGGGGTCGGCCAGGCCAATGTCTTCAGCGGCCATGCGGATCATGCGTCGCGCCATGTACTTGGGCTCGGCCCCGCCATCGAGCATGCGCACCAACCAGTACAACGCAGCATCAGGGTCAGAGCCCCGCACCGATTTGTGCAGTGCGCTGATGGTGTCGTAAAACTGCTCGCCGCCTTTGTCATAGCGGCGCAAGCGCTCGCCCAGCACCTTCATCAGCCAGGCATCAGTGACCTGCGACAGCTTTTCATGCTGCGCCGCCACCGCCAAGGTTTCCAAGGTATTGAGCAAGCGACGTGCATCGCCATCGGCATAGGCAATCAAACGGTTGTGCGCGGCCTCGTCGAGTTCTGGTACGGCGTTGATCGCGCGTGCTTTGTCGATGATGTGGGCCAAGTCATCCTCAGACAAGGGCTGTAAGACATACACCGCCGCCCGCGACAACAGCGCCGAGTTCACTTCAAACGAGGGGTTTTCGGTGGTCGCACCAATGAAGGTGAACAGCCCCGACTCGACGTGCGGCAAAAAAGCATCTTGTTGGCTTTTGTTGAAGCGGTGCACCTCGTCCACAAACACAATCGTGCGCTGCGGGTCTAAGCCATCGCGCGCGGCCAGCGCCTTGTCCACCGCTTCACGGATTTCTTTGACGCCCCCCAATACGGCGCTGATGGCCAAGAACTGCGCATCAAAGGCATCCGCCATCAAACGCGCAATGGTGGTTTTGCCCACCCCTGGCGGGCCCCACAAAATGCAGCTGTGCGGTTGTCCCGATTCAAACGCCACCCGCAGGGCCATGCCCTCGCCCAACACCTGCTGCTGGCCAATCACCTCGCCCAAGCTGCGTGGGCGCAGGCGTTCAGCCAAGGGCGTGTGGCTCAAGGTTTCACCACATCCGCCCCTTTGGGCGGCACGAAAGTGAAATGCCCTATGGTCAGATTCACAGGGTTGACTTCCATACGGTCAAAACGAATCTGAGATCGGTTACCAAATGCATCCAAGATGTCGATTTGGCTCAATACCGCTTGACCCGCTTCTGTACGTAAGCCAATGCGCACACTTTGCAAGCCTGAATCTTTGACTTTGGGTGTGGCCATGACCCATTCCAATCCCTCTTCTGCGGTCATGGCTTTCAAAGAAAAATCTTTGGTCAGGCTGGCAATATCGTTGGCAGAGGCAATCAACGCGGCAGGCGTGCTGCCCAAGGTCTGTGCTTGGTTGCGCACGGTGACCTGGTTTAAATCGGCGTCAAACAGCCACAAATGTTGACCATCGGCGACGATGTTTTGAACATAGGGTTTGCTGTAATCAAAACGAAAAACACTGGGGCGAATAAAGGCAAACACACCCAAAGCCGTTTTGGGCTTGGCAGGGCGTCCTTCTTTGGCAGGCGCGGTCACCACTTGCACAAAATCTGCGCGCCAACTGCGTGTGGATTTTAAAAATTGCGCCAAAACTTCCAGGCTGTCGGCATAGGCTGCAACCATGCCCCAACACAAACAAAACATCAGGGTTTGACGAGTTAAGCGTTTCATTCTGAACGCAAGGGAACCAAAATCTCACGCTGGCCGTTGGTGCTCATGGCACTGACCATGCCTGCCTTTTCCATGTCTTCCACCAAACGGGCAGCTCGGTTGTAGCCAATTTTCAAATGGCGTTGCACCAACGAAATACTGGCTTTGCGGTTCTTCAAAACCACTTCCACGGCTTGGTCGTAAAGCGGGTCTTTTTCGCTGGTGATTTCTCCAAACAAATCGGGGCCTTCAGAGCCACCTTCAACCGTACCGCCTTCGAGCACACCTTCAATGTAATTTGGCTCGCCTTGGGTTTTCAAATAACTGACCACCCGATGCACTTCATCATCACTGACGAAAGCACCATGCACACGGACAGGAAAACCGGTACCGCTGGGTAAATACAACATATCGCCCATGCCGAGCAAGGCTTCCGCACCCATTTGATCGAGGATGGTGCGACTGTCAATTTTGCTGCTCACCTGAAACGCTATGCGGGTAGGAATATTGGCTTTGATCAAACCGGTGATGACATCCACACTGGGTCGCTGGGTCGCCAATATCAAATGAATGCCTGCTGCACGCGCTTTTTGCGCCAAGCGTGCGATGAGCTCTTCGATTTTTTTGCCCACCACCATCATCAGGTCAGCCAATTCATCGATGACCACCACAATGTGCGGCAAACGGTCCAGGGGTTCAGGGTCGTCGGGGGTGAGACTAAAGGGGTTGGTCAAGGACTGCCCCGCCTCACGCGCCTCATCCAACTTGTGGTTGTAGCCCGCCAAATTGCGAACACCGAGCTTGCTCATGAGTTTGTAGCGTCGCTCCATTTCACCGACACACCAATTCAAGCCATGGGCTGCTTGCTTCATGTCGGTAACCACCGGCGCCAACAGATGTGGAATGCCTTCATACACCGACATCTCAAGCATCTTGGGGTCAATCATCAACATGCGCACGTCACGCGCCTCAGCCTTGTAGAGCAGCGACAAAATCATGGCGTTGATACCTACCGACTTACCAGAGCCGGTCGTCCCTGCCACCAACACATGCGGCATCTTGGCCAAATCGGCCACCACAGGATTGCCACCAATGTCTTTGCCCAGCCCCATGGTGAGCATGGATTTGGCCTCGTTGTAAACCGAAGACCCCAAGATTTCGCTCAAGCGTATGGTTTGGCGCTTGCTGTTGGGTAGCTCCAGCGCCATGAAGTTTTTCCCTGGAATGGTTTCCACCACACGAATAGAGACCATGCTTAATGAACGCGCCAAGTCCTTGGCCAAATTCACCACTTGCGAGCCTTTGACGCCCGTTGCAGGTTCGATTTCGTAGCGTGTCACCACGGGTCCTGGAGCGGCTGCCAACACCTTGACCTCGACGCCAAAGTCGCGCAATTTTTTCTCGATCAAACGGCTGGTGAACTCGATCGTTTCCGCGTCCACAGGATCGTGCTTGAGCTGGGAAGCGTCAAGCAACTCCACCTGCGGCAGTCGTGAATCGGGCAAATCATTGAACAAGGGCTTTTGCCGTTCGCGCGCCACCCGCTCACTTTTGGGCGGCGCTGGCTCGGGTTCAACCACGATGCGTACGGGGTGAGCAGGAATGTCGGCATTTTCATCACGCTCCCACACCATGTCATTTTCACGAGCGCGGGCTGCTGCCTCACCCAGTGCGACGTCTTGGGCAATTTCACGTTTCTCGCGTTGCTGCGCAATGAAGCCATCAATAGCTGCTCCCATTTTTTCAGCAACCTGGATCCATGAGAAACGAAACACCCACGACAAACCGATCACCAGAAAAACGATAAATACCAAACCTGATCCGTTAAAGCCCAGCCATTTATTGGCCGTACTGCCCACCAAATAACCAACCACCCCGCCTGCATGGTGACCCGGCAATTGACTTTCAAAACGGTACAGGCGCGTGAATTCCAAGCCCGAGCTCGACAACAGCAACATGACCAAACCACTCCAAAACGCCCAACGTGTCAAACGCCAAATGTCTGGGTCGCTGACAACCACATCTTCCTCGCTGCGTAAACGGTTGGCCAAGGCCGACAGCCAACCGACAAGGCCAGCCAAATAACACCAAAACACCGAATAGCCCAATAAGAAAAAGGATAAATCGCTGATGGCTGCGCCTATGCGCCCTCCCCAATTTCGAATAGCGGGGTTAGAACCTGAGGTTGTCCAAGCCGGGTCTAGCGCTGAGTGGCTCAGAATGGCCAAAAGCCAAAATAGCAGCACCACGAAACCGACCGCCAAAGCAATTTCTTGAATAAAACGCTGCCAACCTGTCATCTCAGGCGGTTTTTCACGCGTGTTATTGAGTGTGTTTAACGAATAAGTCATGACAGAACATAAGCTTAACAGGAGCTCCTCGGCAAACATTGATGGCAAGCCCTAAAATTACCACTTTCTCGTGATGCACAGTTGGCACACGTTCTAGGTTTAGACAAACACACCCCATGACATCTCCCCAGCACAGCAAAGTACTTATTTTGGGTTCAGGCCCTGCAGGCTATACAGCGGCTGTGTATGCCGCCCGCGCCAACCTTCAACCTACCCTTATCACCGGCATGGCCCAAGGCGGCCAGCTCATGACCACCACCGAGGTGGACAACTGGCCCGCTGACGTGCATGGCGTACAAGGCCCCGACTTGATGCAGCGCTTCCTCGAACATGCCGAGCGTTTCAACACCAAGATGGTGTTCGACCACATCAACCAAGTGGATTTTTCCAAACGTCCGTTCACCTTGATGGGCGACAGCGGCACCTACACCTGTGACGCGCTCATCATCGCCACGGGCGCGTCTGCCAAGTACTTGGGCCTGCCGTCCGAGCAATCGTTCATGGGGCGCGGCGTATCGGGCTGCGCCACCTGTGACGGTTTTTTCTACCGCGACCAAGTGTGTTGCGTCGTAGGCGGGGGCAACACCGCCGTAGAGGAAGCCCTCTACCTCTCCAACATTGCCACCAAGGTTCACCTGATCCATCGCCGCGACAAATTCAAGGCCGAGGCCATCATGATCGACAAGCTCATGGACAAGGTCAAGGCAGGCAAGATCGTGCTGGAAGTTCACAGCGTGCTTGACGAAGTCTTGGGCGATGCATCGGGCGTCACCGGTGTGCGCCTGAAAAGCACGCTGGACAGCAGCACCCGCGAACTGCCCGTGCATGGCTGCTTCATTGCCATTGGACACCAACCCAATACCTCCATTTTTGAAGGTCAACTGAGCATGAAAGACGGCTACATCGTCACCCAAAGCGGTTTGCAAGGCATGGCCACCCAAACCAGCATTCCTGGCATTTTTGCGGCTGGCGACGTGCAAGACCATGTGTACCGCCAAGCCATCACCAGCGCTGGCACGGGTTGCATGGCAGCCCTGGATGCCCAGCGCTTTTTGGAGCAATAAGCCCTTTTAGGGCGGCAATTGGAATCAGGCTACAATATTTGGCTCTGTGGATTCGATCCAGGGGATACCGCCCCCCATTTGGCGAGGTCAAGCTTTAGCAACTTGTTTGCAAGCTGTTTTTAGAAGGAGTGTCTGAATGGCACGCGTATGTGAAGTCACGGGCAAAGGCCCCATGGTTGGGAATAATGTTTCCCACGCCAACAACAAAACCAAGCGTCGTTTCATGCCCAATCTGCAGTACCGCCGTTTCTGGGTGGAAACCGAGAACCGTTGGGTGCGTTTGCGCGTCTCCAGTGCTGCATTGCGCTTGATCGACAAAAAAGGCATTGACGTCGTGCTCGCAGACATGCGCGCTCGCGGCCAAGCTTAATTTTTCACCGACTTCGAAAGGACTTCATCATGGCTTCCAAAGGCGGACGCGAAAAAATCAAGCTGGAATCAACTGCTGGCACCGGTCACTTCTACACCACCAGCAAAAACAAGAAAACCATGCCCGAAAAAATGTCGATCATGAAATTCGACCCTAAGGCACGCAAGCATGTCGAATACAAAGAAATCAAGCTGAAGTAATTCAGACTCCGATCGAAAAAACCCGCCTAGGCGGGTTTTTTAATGTCTGAAGCTAATGTCGCCAGCGGTAGTATCCCAAGCCAAAATTGAAAGTAAAGGGCAGTGGGTTGCCATAGTAATAAGGCGGTGAATAAGGCATGACATAAACAGGGTTGGTTAACACCTGTGGCGGAGGTTGGACGTAAATGACTTGCGGCGCAGGTGGCAAAGGTGGCACAGGCGTGGAAGCTGAGTAAGCGGGCGTGACTTGCAGCATGACGTAAGGGCCAGGGTCGTTGGGCATTTGCACGGTGTATTGTTTGCCTGCGTATTCGTAAACCACATTAAATACGGTGTACATGACCACCTGACCATTGCTATTGACCGTGCTGGAAGGCAATAGCGTCGGGGTACTGGAGAGAACTTTGGCTTGCTCCTGCGCCGAGGCTGCCGCAACACTCAAACCCCAAGCAACAATCAAGCAACGAAGAAAAGGCAATGTGTGCATATCAGGTAAAACATCTGTTTGTGGCGCTGATTTTCAGGATGAATGTGCCTTTTAGCAAGCCCTGAAAATCAGGCCCAAACAGTCTGCGCGCTTATTTCACGACAGCAGATGCAGGCGCATGGGCAGCAGGAGAGATTTTTTTCTTACCTTCTTTAGCTGCTTTGTGCTTCTTGGTTACAGCGACTGGCTTGGCAACTTCAGCAGTCGCAGCAGGCGTACTGGCTGCGGGTGTGGCCGTTGGCGAAGCAGCAAAAGCGCTGGCAGCAATGAAACCGGCAATCAGGGTGGCGAGAACTTTTTTCATTTGACTTCCTTTGGTTTGGTTGAAGAAACCTCCAAGATATTGGAGTGCATCTACAACGCCACCTCTGCGGCGCATGTTGACCTAAATAAACATTTATTTTGGTCAACCTATATTTTTAATTGGCGTTGATGCGCACCAAGTCTGCGGCTTTTTCAGCCAGCATGATGGTTGGGGCATTGGTATTTCCGCTGATCAGCGTTGGCATGACAGAAGCGTCAATCACCCGCAAACCCGCCACCCCATTGACACGCAACTGCGTATCAAGGACCGCCATTGGGTCTTGGGACGCGCCCATTTTGCAGGTACCCACAGGGTGGTAAATGGTGTCTGCATGCGCACGGATATGAGCCGCCCATTGCGCATCAGATTGAATATCTGCGGTGCCAATCTCTTTTCCTCTGTAAGAGGCAAGAGCAGGCGCTTGCATGATGGTGCGCAACTTTTTGGCGCCCTCCACCATCAAAGCAGTGTCCCTGTCGTCGCTCAAATAGGCAGGGTCTATCAAAGGAGCGTCCAGAGGATCACGGCTTTGCAAACGCACAGTGCCGCGCGAATGTGGTCTGAGCACGCATACGTGGCATGAATACCCATATCCCCAATGTAAACGTCGGGCATGGTCTTCAACCCTTGCCACCACAAAGTGGAATTGAATGTCGGGCCGCTCAGCCTGTGGCGCACATTTCACAAATGCGCCCGCTTCTGCAAAAGGTGTTGCCACCATGCCAGTGCCGTCGGTGCGCCACTGTTGAATGGCCTTCAGAAGTTGCCATGCCGCCCCTGGCGCGATGCCAAGCACATCGGATCGCAACGAGTGATAGGCCAAGGTCACATCCAGATGGTCTTGCAAATTAGCGCCAACGCCCTGCAAATCTTGCTTGACCTCAATACCAAGGGATTGCAAATGCTCGCCAGGACCGATGCCGCTGAGCATCAGAAGTTGCGGCGACTGGAAAGCACCTGCACACAGCAACACTTCTGCTTTGGCATGTACTTTGAGGGCATGTTGACCGCGCCGGTATGCCACACCCGTGATGCGTCTGTCAGTCCACAGCAACGCCGTGGCATGGGCACCCGTGATGATGCTGAGATTCGGTCGCGCGGCCATGATGGGGTGCAAATAACCCGCAGCTGCTGAACACCGCTCGCCATTACGCTGGTCATCCCAAAACTGGGTGACCTGGAACAAGCCGGCCCCTTCTTGTGCAGGTCCATTGAAATCGTCGTTCAAAGGAATGCCGCACTGTGCCGCAGCCTCCAACCATGCTGTTGACACAGCCCTTGGTGACTGCTGAAACGCCACCGACAAAGGACCGCCCGTACCGTGCCATTGGCTGTTGCCGCGCTGGTTGTTTTCAGCCCGTTTGAAATATGGCAGCACATCGCCAAAGCCCCAACCGTGACAGCCCAGGTCACGCCAAGCGTCATAGTCTTGCGGCTGGCCTCGCAGGTACAGCATGGCATTGACAGCACTTGACCCCCCCAAAGCTTTACCTCTGGGCTGGTAACCACGGCGGCCATTCAATCCTACTTGGGGCGTGGTTTCAAATGCCCAGTTGTTTACTTTTAAAGGCTTTCCCGGCAGCATCACGGCCGCCGCCATGGGCGCTCGAATAAGCACATCACGGCCATCACCGCCTGCCTCTAGCAAGCACACGCTGACACTTGGATCAGCACTTAAGCGGTTGGCGAGGGTGGCACCAGCCGAGCCTCCACCCACAATCACATAGTCAAAATGGGGGCTGCTCATCCCATGCGCACAGCACGCAATTGCAGAGAAAAATCGCGCAATGCAGCCACACCACTTTCCTCGGCACGGCGGCACCAGGCTTGCAAGTCCAGCGCCAATTGCGCTTGACTGGCATGGGTGTTGAGCCACAATTGACGCAGCTCTTCGCGCATGCGCACCATGGTGTCGACATCGGGCAGAACTGCGCGGGCTTGCGCCAACAATGCGCGGAATTGCTCAGGGACCTGAACCTCATCACGGTGCATCCAACGGCGCGCTGCAATGAGCACGGCATCGGTAGGCAGTTTGGGCAAACTGGCCACCTCTTGCTTCAAGGCCAGTTTGAGTTGCGTGGCAAAACCGGCCATGACTTCGTAGCGGTTGGCAATCAAGGCCTCTAAGGTTTTTTCATCAGCCACCGGTTTGGCATCGGCGTAATGCAGCTTGGGCGGGGTTTTTTTCACGCTGGCCAAGCCCAAGGTTTCCAACAAGCGGATGTACAACCAGCCAATGTCAAATTCATAGGGTTTCACCGATAACTTGGCCGAGGTGGGATAGGTGTGGTGGTTGTTGTGCAACTCTTCACCGCCAATCAATATGCCCCATGGGGAAATATTGGTGCTGGCGTCCGGCGCTTCGAAATTGCGGTAGCCCCAGTAGTGGCCAATGCCATTGATCACACCTGCTGCGGTGACCGGAATCCACAACATTTGCACTGCCCACACTGTGAGGCCAATGGCGCCGAACAAAGCCAAGTCGATGACCATCATCACGCCCAAGCCTTGCCACGAAAAACGCGAATACAAATGGCGTTCAATCCAATCGTCGGGTGTGCCATGGCCGTACTTACGCAAGGTTTCTGCATTGGCGGCTTCTTGGCGGTAGAGCTCTGCACCCTGCCAAAACACCTTGTTGATGCCAAACACTTGCGGGCTGTGCGGGTCCTCTTCAGTCTCACATTTGGCATGGTGTTTGCGGTGAATAGAGGCCCATGCTTTGGTGGTCATGCCCGTGGTCAACCACAACCACAAACGGAAAAAATGCGCAGGTAACCAATGCAGATCCAAGGAACGATGCGCCTGATGGCGGTGCAAATAAATGGTCACCGCGGCAATGGTGACATGGGTCATGGCCAAGGTGAACAACACCAACTGCCAAGCGCTCAAGTGCCAGGTGCCATAAGCCAGCCAATTGAGCAACGTATCCAACCAAGGCCATGAGGGCAAAACCATAATCATCCTTAAAAGCGTGCGCGAGCAGATTTTATGCCGCGACCCATGCGGCTGCAAAGAACCCATCGGTGCCATGGCGATGCGGCCACAAGCGCAAATACAAGCCGTCAGCGGTGCACAAACTGGCCGCCTGATCCACCTGAAGTTCGGTCAATACCTCTTGCACCGACAGTGGTTTGAATTGGGGATGCGCCTCGCTGAACGCTTGGGCGATCTGCTCGTTTTCTTCCGGCAGCAAGCTGCAAGTGGCATAAACCAAGCGACCACCCGGCTTGAGAAGCCGCGCTGCGCTGGCCAAGATGGCCGTTTGTTTGACCGAGAGTTCAGCCACCGCCTGCGGGGTTTGACGCCACTTGAGGTCGGGGTTGCGACGCAAGGTGCCCAGCCCCGTGCAAGGCGCATCCACCAAGACGCGGTCCATCTTGCCGCGCAAACGCTTGATGCGCTCGTCGCGTTCATGCGCGATGGCCACGGGGTGGATGTTGGACAAACCACTGCGTGCCAGTCGAGGCTTCAAGGCTTCCAAGCGATGCGCCGAAGTGTCAAACGCATACAAACGACCTGTGTTGCGCATGGAGGCGCCCAGGGCCAAGGTTTTGCCCCCCGCCCCTGCACAAAAATCGGCCACCATCTCGCCACGCTTGGCGTCCACCAACAGCGCCAGCAATTGCGAACCCTCGTCTTGCACCTCGATCACGCCCTTTTCAAACAAGCTGAGCTTGCTCAGGTTGGGCTTGGCATTCATGCGCAAGCCCCAAGGTGAAAAAGGCGTGGGCTGCACGGCAATGCTGTGCTTTTCAAGTTCAGCTTGGACGTCCGCACGTTTGGCCAGTATGGTGTTGACCCGCACATCCAAGCCAGCGGTGTGCTGCAAGCTATCGACCAAGGGCCAAAACTGGTCACCCAATTGGGCTTCCAAGGCTTCGGCCAACCAGGGCGGCAGGTTATGTTTGTGGGGCGCGAGGAATGCGTCGTCGGTGGCGGCGTCGCAATCGGCCAACCACTTGAACTCCATCTCGCTCATGGCGGCTTTCATGAAGCCGCGGTCGCCGTGGGTGGCCTGGGGCTGCTGCAGTTTGGCTTGGGCATCTAAATAAGCAGCCCAACCCAAAATGGCCAAGCGTCGCTCTTTCACGCCTGTGCCAGACTTCGCCAGATGCTCAAAACGCAGTTTCTGGCGCAACACGTTGTAGCCCGTCTCGGCCAGCACACCACGCTCACGCGGGCCTAAGGCCATTTGCTTGCGTTGGTCTCGGAAGTATTTGGAAACCACGCTGTCGGCAGGGTGGTCAAAGCGAAGCAGCAAACGGGTGAGTTCGGTGCAAGCGTCTAACAGGGCTTTTGGATGCATGCAGGGATTATCGGCTTTGCGTCAAGCCTTATGCTTGATGCATGTCCGATACCGACCTCCCTCCCCTGCCCACCCTGCCCCTGGGGCCCTACATGCACTACAAAGGCCTGCACTACGAGGTGCTGGGCGTGGTGCGCCACAGCGAAAGCCTGGAGCCCTTGGTGCTCTATCGCGCCGAGTATGGCGAACGCGGTTTGTGGGTGCGCCCATTTGCCATGTTCACCGAAGAGGTGGTGATTGAAGGCGTGAAGCAACCGCGCTTTGCTTTAGCCAAGCCTTGATGTAATCCATTCAGGCTCTCTGCGCGTGTCCAATATCGCCCCAAAGTCACTTCTTCAACGGCCACAATGACCAGCGAAGAAGCAGTTTGGCCAGGATCAAACTCATCGCCATACTCAGTGCCGCGCTGAAGAAAAATTTGAAAAGAACGGGTATTTCCCATCCATGCAACAGAAGCCCCACGGCAACCACGATGGGCGAATGAATGAAGTAGACAGTGAATGCGCTCCGGCCAATCATTTGATAAAAAGGTGTGGGATGCGCGAAGCGATGCCGCGCCCAGCGCAGCAATGTCAAGATGACTCCCCACGCCACCATTGGCTCCCAAAACGCATACACGCCGGCCTGCACATTCCATCCCCCAGTCGCAGACCCACCCAGCCATTCAAATTGACTGCCCGCCAATGCAATCACTGGAAAAGTCCAAACGACACGCCGCATGACCCTTGCCCAAGTACGTGCGGATTGAATCGGCACTTCAACCCACCAACGCGACGAGGCACCCACGACGCCTGCTGCGAAAAGTACAAGGTAACTTGGAAAGTAAGCAAGCTGCCAACCCATCCACCAGCCTTTGCCAACAGGCCATACGAGCCGGATGAGAAATGCGCATAAGCCCACGAGCAACGCTGCAACCCACATACGTGTGGTGGTTGGGAATGGACTTTGCTGCTTGAGCCATGGCACGATTGGCGTCACGAGGAAGGTCATCACCAGCAATGCAGCCGCAAACCACAGTGGACCGGATTCAAATTGGGCTCGGCTCCAAAGTGCAATCAAGGTGTCCTGCATTGGAAAGCCCCTTGAGGTGAACGCCAATGCGATCGTCAAAGGTCCAAGCAAGTACCCAAAGATAAGCAAGGGAAAGCCTAAGCGTTGAGACCGATCAAAAAGAAATCTGAAGACCCCTTTGCGAGCCATTGATGCGGGCACATAGGTCCCAGCAAGCAAAAAGAACAGTCCCATGAACCAGGCCTGATTAAACGTACAAAAGAACGTCAGTAACAGAGAAGAAAGTGAATTGTCGGGTGTACGTTCATGCCAAAACCATGCACCTACTGCGCCGTACATCAATGCCGTGTGGTGCGCTACAACGAGCAGCGCAACCAAGCCGCGCAAAACATCCACCCATGCATCGCGACTTGCATCAGAGTCAAGAACTGGGCGAGATGGTGGAACATTCATTGAAAAATATTACTCCAAAAGCGTTCGATGCGATTGCTGATTGGCTGGCCAAATTCGGTGAGGACCTGCACAAAGCAAAAAACCAACGCTGGGCACGAGGGCAGGCTTTTAGTTTTGGGACTGCGGACAGTCAAAACGAAATGAATACCTGCATCCCAGTCATCAAAGCTGCTGGACGCTGCAGGTTTTACTGCTGGCGAACCGAGCGCTGCTGCGGGACGCGCAGCAGGCGCAGCGGATGTGCAGATTTTTTTGACGTATTGATGAGAAAGGCGTCTCAACCGTTCATGGCCAACAAGGACACAAAAGAGCGAACGACCCTCCCAAACCCACATCAACAAGTGCTCTATAACCCCCGAGCTTGTATGTGTTGGCACTCAACCTGGCGCATATCTACTCTTAGGCAAACACGCCAGCGGTTTCTTGCATGTGCGTCGACACCTCACCCAGGTGGTGCAAGCTGTCGCCCAGGCTGAGTTCAATTTGCGTCAAACGCTTGAAGCAGTGGCTCACGATGTACTCATCGGTCACGCCAATGCCGCCGTGCAATTGCACCGCTTCTTGACCCACATGCCGGGCAGATCGGCCAATCTGAAATTTGGCGCGTGATACCGCGACGCTGCGTTCCGCGGCGGGTGCGTTGAGTTTGAGCGAAGCGTAATAGCTCATCGAGCGACCCAGCTCGAGCTGCATTTTCATGTCAGCCACGCGGTGGCGCAAGGCCTGAAAACTGGCAATAGCCACACCAAACTGTTTGCGGGTATTGAGGTACTCCACGGTGACCGCCAAGGTTTTTTCCATCAAACCCACGGCCTCGGCGCACAAGGATGCCGCACCCACGTCGATAGCCAATTGCAAAGCGGTCAATCCCTCTAGCGTGATGAGTTGTGCAGGGGCATCTTTCATAAGCAACTCGCTCATGCGGCTGCCGTCTTGTGCTGCATACACCCGCGTGGTGTTAATGGCAGCACTGCGTGGCACCAAGAACATCGCCTGCTGTCCCTTGACCAAGGCCGGCACCAAAAACCCGTGCGCCTGGTCACCTGCGGGCACCAAGCTCTTGTGCCCTGTCACGTGCCACACGCCATCTGCTTGGTTCGCGGTGGCTTGGCATTTCCCAAGCTTGTAACGCGCGCCCTGTTCGTGGTGCGCCAACACCAGCAAGGCCTCGCCACCTGCCAAGCGGGGCAACCACTCGGTTTTCAAGTCTTCGGGGCCGTGGGCTTGCAAGACCGCCGTGCTGATCCAGGTGTGGACCAAGGGCTCCATGACCATGCCACGCCCGAGCTCCTCCATGACCACCATGCCCTCGACAGGCCCCATGTTCATGCCACCATAAGCGTCTTGCACATACAAGCCACACAGGCCCAATTCGGCCATGGCTTGGTAGGCGCTGGCAGAGAAACCACCTGCGGCGACCACACTGCGGCGCTCGTCAAAGCTGTAGGCCTTGTCCACCCATTTGCGAACCGCGTCGCGCAATTGTGTTTGGTCGTCTGAAAAATCAAAGTCCATGGTTCACCCCAAAACGGTTTGCGCAACGATGTTGCGCTGCACTTCATTCGAACCACCGTAAATGGTGGTCTTGCGCATGTTGAAATAAGTCGAGGCCAATGGGGCGCAGTGAGCCGCCCCCACGTGGTCACCTTGCCAGCCTGCTTCCATGGCTTCTTCAATGAAAGGCAGGCTGAACGGCCCGGCTGCCAACATCATGAGTTCGCTGTAACGCTGCTGAATTTCTGAGCCCCGAATTTTCAACAGGCCTGCAATGTCCAGCGACTGTTTGCCCGACTTCTCGGCGCTCAAGACGCGCAACACCATCATCTCCAAGGCGATGACGTCGACTTCAAGCTTGGCAATTTCGTCCCTGAAACGCATGTCTTCCCACACGCCTTCGGCTTTGGCGATGCGCTTCAAACGCTCCAACTCACGCTTGGCGCGGTTCACATCCGCGATGTTGGTGCGCTCATGCGCCAACAGGTATTTGGCGTAGTTCCAACCTTTGTTTTCTTCACCCACCAGGTTTTCTGCTGGCACTTCCACGTTGTCAAACCAGACCTCGTTGACCTCGCATTCGCCGTCCAACAGTTTGATGGGCCGCACACTCACACCTTTGGACTTCATGTCAATCAGCAAAAACGAAATGCCGGTTTGCGGCTTGCCCTCATTGCTGGTGCGCACCAAGCAAAAAATCCACTCGCCAAACTGGGCCAAGGTGGTCCAGGTTTTTTGGCCATTGACGATGTATTTGTCACCCACACGCTCGGCACGGGTTTTCAGCGAGGCCAAGTCCGAACCCGATCCAGGTTCGCTGTAGCCTTGGCTCCACCACACCTCGCCGCTGGCAATGCCCGGTAAAAACCGCTGTTGTTGCGCGGGCGAGCCAAAGGCCATGATGACGGGTGCCACCATCACCGGGCCAAACGGCACCACACGCGGCGCGCCGGCCAAGGCGCACTCTTCCTCGAACAAATGTTTTTGCACCGCGTTCCAGCCCGGGCCACCAAACTGCTCGGGCCAGCCGTAGCCCAACCACCCCTTGGCACCTAATATTTGGGCCCAGGACTGCATGTCTTCACGGGTCAGGCGCAAGGCGTTGTGTACCTTGTGCGAGAGTTTTGCAGGCAAATGCGCGTGCACCCAAGAGCGCACTTCTTCGCGAAAAGCCTGTTCTTCAGGGGTAAAAGCCAAATCCATCAAAGGTCTCCGAGGCAATTTAGAACGGTCGTGCTATTTTGCGCGATTTTTCAAGGCTTGGTTGAATTACCCGCTGATAATCCAAGACTATGCAAAATATTGTGGTTCTGATTTCAGGCGGCGGCTCCAACATGGTGGCCATTGCCCAAGCCGCTGAGCGTGAACAATGGCAAGCACGCTTCGACGCGCGCATCGCTTGTGTGATCAGCAACCGGGCGCAAGCTGCGGGTTTGGCCAAAGCGGCCGATTTGGGTTTGACGACCCAATTGATTGACCACACGCTGTACCAAAAACACTCCCATCCCCGCGAAGCATTTGACTCGGCTTTGATGCAAGCGATAGACGTCTACCAACCTTCTTGGGTGGTATTGGCTGGTTTTATGCGCATTCTCACCCCTGGATTTGTGGTGCACTACCAAGGTCGCCTGCTCAATATCCACCCCTCGCTGCTGCCTGCTTTTCCTGGCCTGCACACCCATCAGCGAGCCATCGATGCAGGCTGTCGCTTTGCAGGTGCCACGGTGCACCAAGTGACCGTGGATTTAGACGACGGGCCGATACTTGCCCAAGCCGTGGTACCCGTCTTGCCAGACGATTCGGCAGACACCTTGGCAGCACGGGTGCTGACGCAAGAGCACCTGATTTACCCAAGGGTGCTGGCGCAGTTGTTAAGCCGCCAGCCTTGAATTACGCGGCAAATGCGCGGTTAAAAACTCCATCTGGTCTGCCAAGATGCGGCGGTTACGCAGAATGAAGTCCTCCCATAAACTGGGGATGTAAGGCGTGTAAAGCAAAGGCATGCGGGCCTGTTCGGGCGTGCGGTTGGCTTTGCGGTGGTTACAGGCACGGCAAGCGGTCACCACATTCATCCAGCTGTCCAAGCCCTGCTGACCAAAAGGAATGATGTGCTCGCGGGTCAATTCGGTTTCATGGAAAAGGTCGCCGCAGTAAGCGCAAATATTGCGGTCACGGGCAAACAGCTTGCTATTGGTCAAGCCAGGCTTGAGTTCAAACGGGTTGATGCCGGGCACACCCTTGGTGCCAATGATGCTGTTGACGGTGATGATGGATTGTTCGCCAGTGACAGCGTTGTGGCCACCCCGAAAAACAGCGATTTGCGCACCGGCCTCCCAGCGCACTTCTTGCGCCGCGTAATGAATCACTGCTTGTTCCAGCGAAATCCAAGACTGCGGCAGCCCTTGGGCTGACAGCTTCAACACCTTCAACATTCACCTCCACAGAGATCAAAGCGAGCACTGACGTCGATTCCTACACAATATACCTTGTTTTCATGAAACAACTTTGTCAAGCCTAAACCCGCTATGCATATTTTTCGAGGTATTCACCATCCCCGTTTAGCCACGGCCTGCGCCTTGACGATTGGCAACTTCGATGGTGTGCACCGTGGCCACCAAGCCATGTTGGCTTTGTTACGCAACGAGGCACGGCATCGCGCACTGCCCTCTTGTGTGATGACGTTCGAGCCGCATCCACGCGATTTCTTCGCGCAAGGTTTGGGCAAAGCCGAGATGGCGCCCCAGCGCATTGCCACGCTGCGCGACAAACTGGCAGAGTTGCAAGCCTGCGGTATCGACCAATGTGTCATCATGCCTTTCAACCCTTGGCTGTCTGGCTTGGCACCCGATGATTTCGTACAACAGGTATTGGTCAAAGGGCTGGGTAGCCGCTACGTGCTGGTGGGCGATGACTTTTGCTATGGTGCCAAACGCGCCGGTGATTACGCGTCACTGTCCCACAGCGGTCAACAACACGGCTTTGAAGTGGCGCGCATGAACAGCTACGAAGTAGCAGATACCCATAGCCAAGCGCAGGCAGGCAGTCCCAGCGAACGCGTATCGAGTTCTGCGGTTCGTCAAGCGCTGGCGCAAGGCCATATGCAACGCGCCGCCTTGCTGCTGGGTCGTTCCTATGCCATCACAGGCCATGTGGTGCATGGCCGCAAGCTGGGCCGAGAACTCAACTGCCCCACCTTGAACCTGCGCTTTACTCACCCACGCCCCGCCGCAAGCGGGATTTTTGTGGCCTTGGTCCATGGCTTGGCTGACAAGCCATTGCAAGGGGTGGCCAACTTGGGTGTTCGCCCCTCACTGGACGCCAACGATCTCAACCAAGGTCGGGTGCTGCTAGAAACCCATTGCCTGCAATGGCCAGACAGCTTGGGGCGCGAAGGGGGCTACGGTAAACTCGTGCGGGTAGAACTGCTGCACAAATTACACGACGAATTGACCTACGACAGCCTTGAATCACTGCAGCAAGGCATCGCCCAAGACTGCACGGACGCACGTCAGTGGTTTGAAAAAATATGAACGATAAATCCAACACCCCCGATACCCGCATCAACATGATGGACACGCCCTTCCCGATGCGGGGCGATTTACCCAAGCGCGAACCCGCTTGGACCCAGCAATGGAGCGAGCAAGGTCTGTACAAACAACTGCGCGTGGCCCGGCACGGCCAACCGCTGTTTGTGCTGCACGATGGTCCGCCCTATGCCAACGGTCAATTGCACATCGGCCATGCCCTCAACAAAGTGCTCAAAGACATGATCGTCAAGTCCAAGCAACTGGCTGGCTTTGATGCGCAATACATCCCTGGCTGGGACTGCCATGGCTTGCCGATTGAAAACGCGATTGAAAAACTGCATGGTCGCAAACTCTCCAGAGACGACATGCAGGCCAAGAGCCGCGCTTTTGCCACCGAGCAAATTGCACAACAACGCGAAGACTTCAAACGCTTAGGTGTACTGGGCGACTGGGAGCGGCCCTACCGCACCATGGACCCCGCCAACGAAGCGGGGCAAATACGCGCCTTCAAGCGGGTGATCGAGCGCGGCTTTGTGTACCGCGGATTGAAACCGGTGTACTGGTGTTTCGATTGCGGCTCATCCTTGGCCGAGTTCGAAATTGAATACGCCGACAAGCAAAGCGAGACCTTGGATGTGGCGTTTTTGTGCGCGCAGCCCGAGAAACTGGCCACGGCCTTTGGTTTGCCCCAACTCGACAAGCCAGCCTTTGCGGTCATTTGGACCACCACCGCTTGGACCATCCCCGCCAACCAAGCCTTGAACCTCAACCCCGAGTTGACTTACGCCTTGGTGGACACCGAACGTGGTTTGTTCATGTGCGCTGAAAGCTTGGTGGACAAGTGCTTGGAACGCTGGCAACTCAGTGGCCAAGTGGTGGCCACCACCTTGGGCGCCAAGCTCGACTTGATTGAATTCCACCACCCACTCTCGCAGGTGGACGATGGCTACCAACGCACCGCGCCCGTGTTCCTGGCCGATTACGCCACCGCCGACGATGGTACGGGTATCGTGCACAGTGCCCCTGCGTATGGCCTGGACGACTACAACAGTTGTTTGGCCCATGGCATGAGGTACACCGACATCCTGAACCCGGTGCAAGGCAATGGCACTTACGCCGCCGACTTCCCGCTCTTTGGTGGTCTGCACATCTGGAAAGCTGTGCCCGTCATTTTGGAAACGCTGAAAGCGGCAGGGCGATTGATGGCCACGCACACCATCACCCATAGCTACCCCCATTGCTGGCGACACAAAACACCCGTCATTTACCGCGCCGCCGCGCAGTGGTTCATTCGCATGGACGAAGGTGTTGGCGTGTTCACCAAAGACAAAGCGCCACAAACCTTGCGCCAACTCGCTTTGCAGGCCATTGAGCACACCCAGTTTTACCCCGAGAACGGCAAAACCCGTTTGCGCGACATGATCGCCAACCGCCCCGATTGGTGCATCTCGCGCCAACGCTCTTGGGGCGTGCCAGTGCCCTTCTTTTTGCACAAAGACAGCGGCGAGTTGCATCCACGCACCATGGCCATCTTGGACCAAGCCGCTGACATCGTTGCACAAGGCGGTATCGAGGCCTGGAGCCGCGTGACAGTGGACGACATCTTGAACCAAGCGGGTGATCAGGCCGAGCACTACACCAAGAGCACGGACATTTTGGAAGTCTGGTTCGACTCGGGCTCCACTTTCGAACATGTGCTGCGCGGCAGCCACAAAGACGCTTACGACCGTGCACCCTTCCACGACCAAGGTCCCGAGGCTGACCTGTATTTGGAAGGCCACGACCAACACCGTGGCTGGTTCCACAGTTCCTTGTTGCTGGGCTGTGCCTTGTACGACCGCGCCCCCTACAAAGGCCTCTTGACCCATGGTTTCGCCACCGATGGACAGGGGCGCAAGATGAGCAAGAGCCTGGGGAACACGGTGGCACCGCAAGAGGTGAGCAACAAATTGGGCGCGGAAATTGTGCGTCTGTGGGTGGCCTCCACCGATTACTCGGGCGACTTGAACATCGACGACAAAATCTTGGCGCGCGTGGTGGACGCTTACCGCCGCATCCGCAACACGCTGCGCTTTTTGCTGGCCAATGTGAGCGACTTTGACCCTGACAAAGACAGCGTGGCCTTTGCCGATTTGTTGGACATCGATAAATACGCTTTGTCACGCGCCGCCCAAGTGCAAGCCGAGATTTTGGGCACACGCAATGCCCAAGGTGTGTTTGAAGGCGGCCACTTCAGCGCCTACGAGTTCCACCCCGTGGTGTCCAAGTTGCAGTTGTATTGCTCGGAAGACCTAGGGGCATTTTATTTGGATGTGTTGAAAGACCGCCTCTACACCACCGCGCCCAAATCGCTGGCGCGTCGCAGTGCCCAAACCGCCTTGCACCAAATCACCCACGCCATGCTGCGTTGGATGGCGCCGTTTCTCAGCTTCACCGCCGAAGAAGCTTGGGCCGTGTTTGGCAGCTCAAAGTCCATCTTCTTGGAAACCTATTCCGACTTGGGCGCAGTTGATGTCGCCTTGCTTGAGAAATGGTCACACATTCAAGCGGTCCGCGAACTGGCCTGCAAGGAAATCGAGACCAAGCGAAGCGCGGGTGAACTCGGTGCTTCCTTGCAAGCCGAGCTGAGCATCCACTGCGGTGGCGCGGTGTACGACACCTTGGCATCCTTGGGCGAGGACCTGAAGTTTGTGTTCATCACCTCCCAAGTGCAGTTGGTCAAAGGCAGTGTTTTGGCTGTGGACGTCAAGGCCAGCGAAGCCACGAAGTGCGACCGCTGCTGGCACTACAGCACCGACGTGGGTCAACACCAAGACCACCCGAGTTTGTGTGGTCGCTGCATCAGCAATTTGCACGGTGCGGGTGAAGTGCGGCATTTCGCCTGAACCATGGCCGCATCAACCAACTACTCCTTGCGCTTGTGGCTGGGCATCGCCTTGGTGGTGTTACTGGCCGATCAGTTCACCAAACTGCTGATCGTGGGCAGTTTCTCTTTGGGCGACAGCCAAACCGTCACTTCGTTTTTCAACCTGGTACGGGTGCACAACAGCGGCGCTGCTTTTTCTATGTTGTCAAACGCCTCCGGTTGGCAGCGCTGGTTGTTCACTGGCATTGGCGTGATCGCAACCGTCTTCATCGTGTACATGCTGCGCAGTCACCCCACGCAAAAATTGTTTTGCTTTGCCCTGGCCTTGGTGTTGGGTGGCGCGGTGGGCAATGTGATCGACCGCCTGCTCTACGGCCATGTGATCGACTTCCTAGACTTTCACTGGGAGTGGCTCAGCATGTTGTTTCATGAAGGACATTTCCCCGCCTTCAATCTCGCTGACAGCGCCATCAGCGTGGGCACGGTCTGCCTGTTGTTGGACGAGTTGCTGCGGGTGCGTCGCGGCGGCTGAATCATCTCCCAGGACGCTCGATCCAGACCCATCCCCAATAGCCGGTGTGTACCACCAGTTCCAGGCTTTGGTTCACCTCGGTTTGTTCAAACAACGCTTTTGAGACCCCCATGGACATGTCCTTGGGCATCAAGGGGTGGCGCAGCACCAATTTGTTGCTCTGGAAACGGACTCGGCCTTCGCGCTTGTCCACCACAGTGGCACTCACGGTGCTGGCGGGGGCTTGGTCATAGGCCCCGTTGACCCAGCACAATCCCACCCAGGTGCAAAGGCCCAAGAAGAGTGCCAAGCCCAGGTTGATCATCGTATCCACCCAAGCCTCTTCGGGCACAAAAGTACTGAACGGATCGGCCCAGGCAGCACGCCGGGCCCTCCAACTGGCCAGTTCCAACAGGGCCCACACCGGCACCACCCACCCCAACCACACCCAGGGGATGGCCGTGTATTGATAGCGGGCAGCCTGGAAGGCCGAGGTGAGAAACGCCAGTATCAGCGCGAGCAAGAAGAGCATCGATTTGCGCCGGTACATGGCCAATTCCGGATTGCTCAGACGGTGAGGATGGTGCAACCCGTGGTTTTGCGGGCTTCCAAATCGCGGTGCGCCTGGGCGGCTTCTGCCAAGGGGTAGCGTTGGTCAATATGGATCTTTACCTTGCCACTTCCCACCACCTCAAACAAATCATCGGCCATCTGCTGATTCACCTCGCGGGTGGCAATATGGGTGAACAAGGTTTGGCGGGTCACGTAGATAGAACCTTTGGCACCCAACACACCAGGCGCAAAAGGTGCCACAGGTCCGGAAGCATTGCCAAAACTTGCCATCAGACCAAACGGGGCCAAACAGTTGAGTGATTTGTCCCAGGTGTCTTTGCCCACCGAGTCGTACACCACCTTAACCCCTTTGCCGCCTGTGATCTCTTTGACACGGGCTTCAAAATCTTCTTTGGCGTAGTTGATGACATGGGCTGCACCATTGGCCTTGGCCAAAGCGCATTTTTCATCACTGCCTGCCGTGCCAATGAGTTGGTAGCCCAAAGCTTTGGCCCATTGGCAGGCGATCAGGCCGACACCACCAGCGGCGGCATGGAACAAGACAGGGTCGCCCGCTTGCAAACCTGCCTGTGGCAAGGTGCGCTTGAGCAGGTATTGCACCGTCAAACCTTTGAGCATCATGGCGGCACCCGTGTCAAAGTCGATGGCGTCAGGCAATTTGCAGACGTTCTTGGCAGGCATGACCCGCGCTTCGCTATAGCTTCCAGGCGGGGCGCTGGCGTAAGCCGCACGGTCGCCTGCTTTCAAATGCGTGACGCCCTCGCCAACCGCCTCCACCACGCCCGAGCCTTCCATGCCCAAACCATGCGGCAATTCCAAGGGGTATAAACCGGTGCGGTGATAGACGTCGATAAAGTTCAAGCCCACCGCTTTGTGCCGGATGCGAATTTCACCTGCGCCGGGCTCGCCCACGGTGACATCAACGAGTTTGAGTTGTTCGGGGCCGCCAACTTGGGCGATGTGTATAGCCTTGCTCATGCCTGAATCTCCTGTGCTGCAAATGCGTAAAGAAAACCATCATCCTGCCACGAATTTGACGGGCTGTGGGTTAGAGTGTCACCCGCATGTCTGACAACACCCCCGCCCCTGCCCCGCTTTTGACGCCTGCAACCATCGGGCTGTTGCTGTTACCTCCTTTGGTGTGGGCGGGCAACTCGGTGCTTGGACGCGTGGTGGCTGACATGGTGCCCCCCATTACTTTGAATTTCTTCCGCTGGTTGCTGGCTTTTGTGTTGCTTTTGCCGTGGGGCTGGCGACTGCTGCTGCCCAACAGTGCTTTATGGCCTCATTGGCGGCGCTATGCCGTGCTCAGTCTCTTAGGTGTGGGCTGCTACAACAGTTTTCAGTATTTGGCATTGCACACCTCTACCCCCATCAATGTCACCTTAGTGGCCTCGAGTGTGCCTGTGTTCATGTTGGCCATGGGTGCGATATGGTTCAAACAACGCATTACCCGTCGGCAGTTGCTGGGTGCAGCCCTGTCGATAGCCGGTGTGCTGTGCGTGCTTGGGCGCGGTGATTGGCAAACCTTGCTGCGAGTCGAATTGGTGATTGGCGATGTGTATGTCCTGATCGCGGTGCTGTGTTGGGCGCTGTACAGCTGGTTGCTGTCGCAACCCAAAGACCCACCGGAAATTCGCGGTAACTGGGTGAACTTTTTGATGGCCCAAATGGTGTTTGGTTTGCTGTGGTGTGGCTTGAGCACTGCCTTGGAATGGCGCTTGAGCGCGAGCCCGCACATCGATTGGGGCTGGCCACTGTACGCTGCACTGCTCTATGTGGCCTTGGGCCCCGCCTTGTTGGCCTACCGTAGCTGGGGCTTGGGCATACAAAGGGTGGGCCCGAATATCGCAGGGTTTTTCTCCAACCTCACACCTTTGTTTGCCGCGCTGATGTCTACCCTTTTGTTGGGCGATGCGCCGCATCTGTATCACGCGGCTGCATTTGTGCTGATTGCTGGAGGCATTGTGGTGTCGTCAAGAAAAAGCGTTTGAGTGTTGTCAAATAGATATATATTTAAGTATTCATTCAAAACATAAAATTAAACTTTTAATGTTAAATTTAATTTAATTTAATTTAAAAATTTAACACTATTAAAGTAGATATAAGTAATTTTATTGATATAACATGGCTTAAAAAATGAGATCCATTTATTTTTTAACTAAAAAAGGTAAGTCATGTACCGTAAAAGAGTATTTTTTAAGTTCGGCCTCGCCATGGCCTTACTGGTCATGTCCTTGGGGCTGCAGGCGCAGTCCAAGCCGCCCTTGCCACAGGACAAAGTACTGAAGTTATTTTCAAAAACAACCGACCAGGCCAATTCGAATCGCTTGGTGGCAGAGTTGGATTTGGAAACCTTGAAAAAACTCCCACAACAGACCTTCACCACCCACACCCCTTGGTTTAAAGAGCCTGTGACTTTCACTGGCCCCTTGGTACGTGATGTGCTGTCCAGCGCACAACTCAAGGGTCAACAACTGGTGGCGGTCGCTTTGGATGAATACAAGGCCAAAATTCCCGCCAGCGATGCCACGAATTTCGATGTGATTCTGGCGCACTCTATCAACGGCCAGCAAATGAGTGCAAAAAACAAGGGACCGCTGTTCATCGTCTACCCCTATGACAGCAAAAAAGAGTTGCAAACAGTTTTGTATTACCAGCGGTCAGTATGGCAACTCAAAGCATTGATTGTTGAATAAGCGCCGACATGTGGAAGCAAATGAACCAATGGCCCTACAGCATCCGGCTGTTTGGGGTGACCGCATTGGTTGCTTTGGCGATGGTGGTGCTGTTGGCTTTCGAGTTTTTTCAACGCCAAGCCTTGCTCGAGATAAGCAACCTCAGAGTGGACTCACTCACCGCACCTGCTTTTTTACTGGACCGTGAATTTTTGCGTTTTCAACAAGCATTGGAATTGCATTTTTATAAAAACGATGCGTCCTCCAAAGAGGCTTTGCAAATGCATCTGGATTTGTTGTCTAGCAAGGTCGATATTGTCAGAGAGTCACCGGGTTCTTCTTTTATGTTCAAGAACCCAGACAACATTGCCTATGTAGAAAAGATCCATGCGTTTGTTCTGCGGGCGCAGAACGAACTCATCCGAACAGATAACCGCAACAGAGAATTGCGACTCCTTAGCCAAGAAATGGCCGACTTCGCAACCTACAGCCATTCCATCGGCACCTCAGCGGACTTGATGGCGTCGATATTGATGGAGCAACAAAACGCAGATCTGCTGGCACAAAACCAGCAAATCACTTGGTTAACTTTGGCGCAATTGGTTTTTCTCATGGCCACTGCCATGGGACTCTTATCGCGTCACCGTAAGCAGCAACTGGAAAATGCCGCGCTCACCACCTTGAACGAGCAACTGCGTGTGGCACAGCAAGCGGCAGAGGCGGCAAGCCGGGGCAAAAGCCTGTTCTTGGCCAATATGAGCCACGAGCTACGCACGCCTTTCAATGGCATTGTGGGAATTTTGAGTATGCTGGCGACCACCCCTCTCAGCCCGCAACAAGCCGATCTGATCGATACGGTGAACAATTCCGCTGAGCATTTCTTGAATTTGCTCAACGATATTTTGGACGCGTCCGCCTTGGAAGCAGGCAAGATGAGCATTCAAGCCGAACAAGTGGATTTGCGCATGGTGATGTTGGATGTACACGCCATCATGCTGCCCTTGGCTGTGCAAAAACAACTGGATTTCTTGCTCTTGGATTCACCCCCTGTGTCCTTTTGGGTGAAATCCGACGGCACTCGCTTGCGCCAGATCTTGCTGAATCTTTTGAACAATGCCATCAAGTTCACCAAGCAAGGGCATGTCAGTCTGCAATTTCAAACCAGCACCAACGCTTCAGGTAAGACGTACTTTGAATTTGTGGTTCGAGACACTGGCATCGGCATCCACGAAGAAGCACTGGGGAAATTGTTTCAACGCTTCTACCAAGTCGATTCGGGCTTGTCACGCCAGTTCTCTGGGGCGGGACTGGGCCTGGAAATTTCCATGGGTCTGGCACGCATGCTGGGTGGAGAAATTCATGTCCAAAGCCAAATGGGCAAAGGTTCCACGTTCGTTGTCAAACTGCCTCTGGTGCCATTTACACCTGCCTACACCGTCGTCAACAGGGCAGTCACACCTGACGTCAGCGAAACCCCGCCTGTCGGTCTTCGCATACTGGTGGCCGAAGACCATCCAGTCAATCAAAAATTTCTGGCGGTTTTGTTGCAACGCCTGGGTCATGTGGCCACGTTTTGTGAAAACGGCGAATTGGCCTTACAAGCCTTGCAGCACCAAGACTTTGATGTGGTGCTGATGGATATCCATATGCCGGTGATGGATGGCTTGACCGCGACTCGACTCATCCGTGCTTTACCCAATGAAAAGTCACAAATCCCGGTGATTGTTCTCAGCGCTGACGTCTACAAAGAAGCACGTGACAACGCCACAATGGTCGGTGTGAATGCCTTCATTCCCAAACCGGTGCAACCGCAAGAACTGCAAATCACCTTGCAGCAACATGTGATGCCCAAATGGGAGCAGTCTCAGTGAGTACCTGGGAAAGCGCCGCCGTCGATCAAAATATTTTGACCCGTGATAAAGCCTGCGTGCTGACTGCACAAAAAAGCGCAGGTCTGACCAAATTCATCGGGATGCCCAAAACGTTGTGCGGGGGCCAATTTTTTGCGCGCTTCAGCCAGCGCTTCAATGCTTTGACCGGTTTTGCTTGCCGCACCTGCCAGGGTATTTTTCAAACGGTCGGTGTCAAAAGCGCCGGGCAAGAGATTGTTGATGGTGACATTGCGACCGGCCAAAGCTGTGGTGCGTGACAGGCCCGCCACAAAACCGGTCAAACCGCTGCGCGCGCCGTTGGACAAACCCAAAATATCAATGGGCGCTTTGACAGCGCTGGAAGTGATGTTCACCACCCGGCCAAAGCCCCGCGAGGCCATGCCGTCTACCGTGGCTTTGATGAGCTCAATGGGGGTGAGCATGTTGGCGTCCACGGCTTTGATCCATGCTTCACGGTCCCATTCGCGAAAGTCACCCACTGGCGGTCCACCCGCATTGGTGACCACCATGTCGAAGTTTTTACCAGGGCCACCAGCCACCGCCCAAATCGCAGCGCGACCGGCTTCGGTGGTGATGTCTTGGGCAACGGTCAACACCGTCACACCCAATGTGCGCAACTTGGCAGCAGCCTCCTCTAAGGCTTGAGCGCCACGCGAAACCATCACCACATTCACGCCCGCTTGTGCCAGCGCGCTGGCACAACCCAAGCCCAAGCCTTTGCTGGCACCACCGACCAACGCCCATTTACCTTTGATACCTAAATCCATTATTTGTCTCCATAACGAGAAGCCAGAAACACACCACCGAGCACCAAAACAGTACCCAGACCAATCCACACATTCAGAGGTTCTCCCAACACCCATACGCCCAAGGCCAAGGTTGAGAGCGGTCC
This sequence comes from Burkholderiales bacterium, assembly GCA_947381415.1. Taxonomy (GTDB): domain Bacteria; phylum Pseudomonadota; class Gammaproteobacteria; order Burkholderiales; family Burkholderiaceae_C; genus Limnohabitans. The sequence goes on along the minus strand of CANCVB010000002.1, from coordinate 82,098 downwards.
AATCATGCCCGTTTGCGCGGTGAGTGCAGCACCTATGCGCTCGATCGCCAACATGACCATCAACACTGGGGCGACAGTACAAGCCGTGGCGTTGAGCAAGCCCAGCCACCACACCGCCATGGGCACAACTGTATCCAAAGGTCGCAACACAGCAAATTGTGCCAAACAACACACGCAGGCGACCGATGAAGCCCAACCCACCAATCGCATGGAGCCGATACGCTTGACCACCTCACCGCTGAACATCAAATACAAGGCATAGCTCAAGGCGCTGGCCAAGACAAACAATGCGCCCGTCACGGCGTCAGGACCGGCCAAACTCACCTCATGCCAAAACACCAGCAACACGCCCGCATAGCTAATGGCCATCGCCACGGCACGCAGGGGCCGAATACGGTGTTTGTAAATCAAGGCACTCAACAACAAAACCAAGGTGGGGTTCAAGTACAAAATCAAGCGCTCCAAACTGGCGGTGATGGTTTGTAAACCTAAAAAATCTAAAAAACTCGCCAAGTAATAACCCAGCACACCCAGCGCAATGATGATGGGCGCATCGCGCCATTGCAAAGGGTTGTGCTGTGCAAAAGTACTGCGAGAGGACCACCAGGCCAGCGCCATGAACATCGGCAGCGACCACAGCATGCGCACCATGATGACGGTGACCGCGTCCACACCATAGCGGTAAGACAGCTTGACGATGATGGCTTTGCCACTGAAAGTGATGGCACCTGCCAGCGCCAACAGCACGCCACTGGCATGCGGCGACAAGCGGGGGGACGCCACCGAAAGAGATGTGTTCAAAACTTAAAAGCCTGCGACCAACCCATCGCGGCGCGAGTCGCTGGCCGCCACATAACCTTGTACCTTGGGGTCCCCCATGCGCCAAATGAACTGGCCCGAGCCAAAGTCTTGGTAACTGTCGTTGATGACTTCCATTTGGTGCCCCAAGGCCTGCAAGCCTTTGACAGTTTGGGGGTCCATGGCCGACTCGACGTTGATGACCAAGCCTTCGTTGTAGCGCCAACGCGGCGCATCGCAAGCGGTTTGCGGGTTTTGCTGGTAGTCCAGCATGCGCACCAAGGTTTGCACATGGCCCTGGGGTTGCATATTGGCGCCCATCACGCCATAACTCATCACAGGTTGACCGTCTTTGGTGAGGAATGCGGGAATGATGGTGTGAAAAGGTCGCTTGCCAGGCGCCACCAGATTGGCAGGGTTCAAGCCACCTGCGCGCACCGCAAAAGCATGGCCGCGGTTTTGCAAACTCACGCCAAACTGCGGTTCGACACAGCCCGAGCCAAAGCCCATGTAGTTGCTTTGGATAAAGCTGACCATCATGCCGTTTTCATCGGCGGCGGTCAGGTAAATCGTGCCGCCCTTGGCAGGGTTGCCAGCTTTGAAGTCTTGCGCCTTTTTCATGTCAATCAGGCCTGCGCGCTGCTTGAGGTAAGCGGGGTCGAGCATTTGTTGGGCAGTGACTTCCATGCTGGACGCGTCCGCCACATAGCGGTACACATCGGCAAAAGCCAATTTCATCGCCTCGATTTGCAAATGCTGAGAGTTCACGCCATCCAGCGCCAAAGCGGCCAAATCAAAGTTACCCAAAATACCCAAGGTAATGAGGGCGGCAATGCCTTGTCCATTGGGCGGTATTTCATGCAAGGTGTGACCGCGGTAAGTTTGTGCAATGGGTGTGACCCAATCGGCTTTGTAGGCCGCAAAGTCACTGGCCTTCAAACTGCCACCGTGGGCGTTGGAAAACTTCTCTAAGGCCTCAGCAATTTCACCACCGTAAAAGGCTTGGCCTTTGCTGTTGGCAATGGCACGCAAGCCGCGCGCGGCGGCGGGAAATTGGAACAATTCCCCCACCTGCGGTGCACGACCCCAGGGCAAAAAGTTCTCAGTAAATCCGGGTTGGCTGCGCAACTCCTCCACCGGTGCGGCCCACTTCTCTTGCACCACCACACTGAGTAAATAGCCGCGCTCGGCGATCTCGATGGCCGACTGCAGCAAATCGGCAAAAGGCAGTTTGCCAAAACGCTCGCTCATCGCCACCCAACTCGCTACCGCCCCTGGCACTGTCACCGAATCGATGCCGCGCTTAGGGGGTTGCAGCGCATCGGGGCCGTATTTGTGCTGAAAGTAGTCAGGTGTCCAGGCTTGGGGCGCACGCCCCGAAGCGTTCAAGCCATGCAGTTCTTTGCCATCCCACAAAATGCAAAATGCATCCGAACCCAAACCACAACTGACGGGCTCCACAATGGTCAGCACCGCCGCCGCGGCAATGGCAGCATCCACCGCATTGCCGCCTCGCCACAAGATGCGCAAGCCCGCTTGCGCGGCCAAGGGGTGAGAAGTAGAAACAATGTTGCGGGCAAATACCGGCAAACGTGTGCTGGGGTAGGGATTGGCAAAGTTAAAAGTCATGTCTATTCTGTTGTCAATAATTTGAAATGCAATCGGCGAGTGATCCACCAGATCACCAACGCGATAAAGGGCACCGCCACCGCGGTTGCGATAGAGGGGTCAGCAACCAAGCCCTTGGCTTGCAAGCCCTCGGCCATGTAATGCACCAAACCCGCAATGTAGTACGTGATGGCCGCCACCGACAAACCCTCGACCGTGGTTTGCAATTTGAGTTGCAAGCCTTGACGCTTGTTCATGGCAGTCAGCAAAGCTTGGCTGCTTTGCTCTTGTTGAAAGTCCACCCGTGTACGCAGCAAGTTGCTCATGCGCGAGACACGTTCAGACAAGGCTGTTTGGCGTCTGGCAACCCAGTCACAGGTGCTGCGCGCGGGGCTTAAGCGCCTGTCCATGAATTCGCCAATCGATTGAAAGCCAGGCAATCGTGTTTCACGGATGTCTTTGATGCGCCTGTCCACCAATTCAAAGTAGGCCTTGCTGGCGGAAAACCGCGAGTGCTGAGAGGCATACAAGCTCTCGACCTGACCGGCCAAGCGTGTCAAGCGGTCCAGCAACTCGGCCTCTTGCTCATGGCTGGCACTGCGAATGGCCTGCGCCAAATCGGCCAACTCTTGCTCGGCCGCAGCCAAAGCTGGTACCGCACTGCGGGCAATGGGCAAGCCCAACAAGGCCATCATTCGGTAGGTTTCAATTTCCAGTAAGCGTTGCACCAAACGGCCGAGTCGGCGCTGCGTGAGTTGGCCCACGCGCAACAAAAAACGCGAACACCCATTGGGGTTGATTTGAAAATCCGTGTGCAAGGTGGCGGCGCCTTCGGCCAACTGACAAACCACCAAACTGTCTTCCCGAAATTGCTGGTGCAATTCATCGCGGTCGGACAAATCTTGGGTGAGCTTGGCCCACAACTGGATATGCGACAGGCATTCGCCGGGCAAGTCCTTCAACCACGCCTGCGGCAAACTGCGCAAGGCCAGGTCGTAGTCTTCGCCTTTGGGCAAACCCATGGGAGCGTCTGCCATGAAGGTCCAAGTGACAAACTCGGTATGCAATTCCCAACGCAAACGCCATGCACCCATGTCCACCCGCAAATGGTTGACGTGTTCATCGGGCACTGGCAAATGGTGGTCACGCAACAAGGTCGCCAAATGCGCGCGACTGGCTTGACGGGCGTCGAGGTCGGCCAGCATCACCACATGGCTGATCGCCAAGGGGGCGGTCATGGGCTCGGGTGGACGGGCATGCACCTCGTTGTGCAAGGCGCGGCGCAAGGGGTGTTCGTTAACCAACATGCTTGTCAATCCTCCACAAAGGCTTCTTCACGTTTGGACTTCACCGCAGGCAACAAAACCATCACCACCAAGACCAAGGCCGCCAGCAACAAAGCCGCAGACAGTGGGCGGGTGATGAACACCGACCAGTCGCCACGCGCCAATTTCAGCGCGCGCTTCAAATACTCCTCCATCATCGGGCCCAATACAAAGCCCAACAACAACGGTGCCGGTTCACAACCGAGTTTGTGAAACACATACCCTGCCAAACCAAAAACCGCCACCAAGCCAATGTCAAACGTGGCATTGTTGGTGGTGTAGACCCCGATCGCACAAAACAACACGATGGCAGGGAACAGGTAGTGGTAGGGAACGGTTAGCAGTTTGATCCAAATACCGATCATCGGCAGGTTCAACACAATCAGCATCAGGTTGCCAATCCACATGGACGCAATCAAACCCCAAAACAACTCAGGGTTGACCGTCATCACCTGCGGGCCAGGTTGGATGTTGTGAATCGTCATGGCGCCCACCATGAGCGCCATCACCGCATTGGGTGGAATACCCAAGGTGAGCAAAGGAATGAACGAGGTTTGCGCGCCTGCGTTATTGGCGGCTTCTGGCGCGGCCACGCCACGGATATTGCCCTGGCCTAAAGGCACCTCCCCAGCTTTGAGCTTGATTTTTTTCTCTAAGGTGTAAGCCGCAAATGAGGCAAGTACCGCCCCCCCACCTGGCAACACACCCAACACCGAGCCCAAAGTGGTGCCACGCAAAACCGCTGGCATCATTTGGTGAAGATCTTCACGGGTAGGCATGAGGCCTTGCACTTTGGCGGTAAAGACCTCACGGTCCTCACCCGACTTGGCCAAATTGGTGATGATTTCGCCGTAGCCAAACACACCCATGGCCACGGCCACAAAGCCAATGCCATCGGCCAGTTCGGGAATATCCATGCTGAACCGCGCAATGCCTGAATTGACATCGGTACCGACCAGTCCCAATAACAATCCCAACAAAATCATGGCAATGGCTTTGAGCAGCGAACCCGAAGCCAACACCACCGCACCCACCAAACCCAAGACCATCAGCGCACAGTATTCAGCAGGGCCAAACGCAAACGCCATCTCGGTCAAGGGCCCTGCAAATGCCGCCAGCAACAAAGTACCCACACAGCCCGCAAAAAACGAACCCAAACCCGCCGCTGCCAAGGCCGGTCCTGCGCGCCCTTGTCTGGCCATTTGGTAGCCATCGATGGTGGTCACCACCGAGGACGATTCACCAGGCAGGTTGACCAAAATCGCTGTGGTCGAACCGCCATACTGCGCGCCGTAGTAAATACCGGCCAGCATGATCAAGGCGGATACAGGAGGCAAGGCATAGGTCGCGGGCAACAGCATCGCAATGGTGGCAACCGGCCCAATGCCCGGCAAAACACCAATCAATGTGCCAAGCAAGCAACCCACCAAGGCATAAAGCAAATTGATGGGTGTGGCAGCAACCCCAAAACCAGTGGCCAAGTGCGCAAGCAAATCCATAGGTGTCCGATCTATGCCGTCAAGAACGTTGGCCAGACTGGCATGGTCAAGCCCAGCAAGGCGATGAAAATGCCGTAACTGCCAGCCGCCAAAATCGTGGAGAGCACCAACACGCGGCGCAACTGAAAAGCGGTTTCGTCTGCCATGGCGGCGATGACGGTCAAGGCCACAATCGCCACCACCAAGCCCATCGAAGGCAGGCCAATGCTTTCAACGCCTCCCAGCAAAGCACCGAAGGCCCCATTGGCACCCAAAATACACAACAAGGGACGCCAAGCAATCGCGCCAATTTTTCCGCCATCGGGTGTTTCCACCACCAAGGAAAAAAACAAAATCAGCCCACCCAACAGGGCCAAGCACAGACCGAGCACCATAGGGAAGTAACCTGGCCCCATCTGAACCGCAGAACCAACGGTGTACGAGGAAGCGCTGGCCCATGCAAAGCCCCCACCCGTGGCAATGAACATCAGTCCTGACGCAAAATCTTTTTCACTTTTGATCGACACAACACGATCCCCGACAACAGTAAGACAGGCATTGTCACCTAAACCGCTACCGGCTTGAGAACCTTGAGCCAAAGCGGTGCAGGCAAGGCAAACCGCGTTTGGATGTCATCGGCACGCGATTGCAGCACCTCACGTTCAGGACGTTGCGCTGAGGCCTGTGCCAATACCACCGTGTTACCTTCTTTGGTGGGTTTGAAGGTCCACAAAGCGTCCAAACCAAAGGCTTGGGCGATATGGGCAAGGCTGTTGTCATAGCGGGAGGTGCGCCCAAACAGGTTGACCACCATGCAGCCTTGGGCGGTCAAGAGTTGGCGACATTGGGCGTAAAAGTCTGCATCGTCTAACACCGGCGCAGCCGCCTCGTGGTCGTAGAGGTCGACATGCAATACATCGATGTGGCCACGCCAGTAGGTGTGCGCCACCACCTCGGCAGCGTCGGCCAATACCACCGAGAGCAGCTCATCGTCTTCGGGTAATTTAAACCAGGTGCGACAGGCGGCCACCACCTGCGGGTTGAGTTCGATGGCCGTGGTGCGCATGCCCAGCACTTTGCGACAGTTTTTGGTGAGTGCTGCTGCACCCAAGCCCAGTTGCATGGCATGCAACTCGGGCACCGCTTGGGTTTCAACAAACAACAACCAAGCTTGCATGCGTTGGACATAGTCGAGGTGGATCGCATAGGGCTTGCTGGTGTCCATGGAACCTTGCACCCAATCGGTACCCAAGTGCAAATAGCGCACCTTGCCGTGCTCGGAGATATTGACTTGCGGTAAAGAAGAGGTGGCCATGGGGCGATTGTCGCCGCTCGTCATGGCTTGTTCATTCCCAGCACCTCCCGCACATTGGCACTGGTGGCCTGCTGCACCTCTTCCAAGCTGATGCCTCGCAAATCGGCCAACACCTGCGCGATGCGCGGGATTTGATCGGGCGTGTTGCGGCCCTGCGGCACACCGCTGGCACGCTGCTCGGCGGTGACATACAACCAATGCGGTGGGATGTCGGGTGCATCGGTCTCCAGCACCAAAGCCGAAAGAGGCAATGTGGTGGCGAGCAAGCGCAGTTGCTGAGCCCGCTCGAAAGTGAGCGCACCACCAAAGCCGAGTTTGAAGCCCATGGCGACAAACTGCTGGGCTTGCTGCACACTGCCATTGAAGGCGTGGGCGATGCCACCCTTCACAGGCGTTTGGCGCAATCCCTGAAGCAGCAAATCAGCGCTGCGCCGCACATGCAAGATGACGGGCAAGTCGTGCTGGCGCGCCAGCTTCAACTGCGCTTTGTAAAAGAGTTGCTGCCGCGCCATGTCCAGGCCAGGCACAAAACCATCCAAGCCGATTTCGCCCACGGCCACCAACCGCAGGTCTTGGTGATGGGCGTGCAAAGCTTGGTCCAGGGTGTGCAAGTCAGTGTCCTGAGCTTGCGGCGTGTAGAGGGGATGGATGCCCAGTGCATACACATCTTGGTGTTGGTGCGCGAGCATGCGCACGGCCTCGAAGTTGCCCACCTCCACCGCGGGAATGACGCAGGTGTGAACCCCCATGTCCCGCGCCGCTTGGCGCACAGTGTCGCGGTCAGGCGCGAATTCGAGGGCGTCCAAGTGGCAATGGCTGTCGATCCAGGTCATAGACGGATGGTCTGATGGGCTGTGCATGCAGATCGTGTGATTGCTACGCTGCGCTGGCAATGACGAAGGTTAAACCAACCGCCCCGCCACCAAGCTCAATTGCCTGTCGCATTGGGCCGCGAGCCGCTCGTCATGGGTGACCACCACAAAGGCAGTGCCCTGTTGTTTGGCCAGTTGCAGCATCAGCGCAAACACCGCGTCGGCGGTGGCGCGGTCCAGGTTGCCCGTGGGTTCATCGGCCAGCACGCACGCAGGTTGGGTCACCAGTGCGCGGGCAATCGCCACCCGTTGGCGCTCGCCGCCTGACAACTCGCTGGGCGTGTGGTGCAGTCGCTCGGCCAAGCCCACCGCACGCAGCATCGCCTGCGCTTGCTCGGCGGCTTGCTCACGCGGCATGCGGCGAATCCACAGGGGCATGGCCACGTTGTCCAGCGCCGTGAACTCGGGCAGCAAATGGTGAAATTGGTAGATGAAGCCCAGGTGCTGGTTGCGCATGCGACCCAAGGCCGTGGCGTCCAAGCCCGCCAATGCGTGGCCCAGCAACTGCACATGGCCGCTGGTAGGTTTGTCCAAACCACCCAGCAAATGCAACAAGGTACTTTTGCCCGAACCCGAAGTGCCCACCACGGCCAGCGTTTCGCCCGCATGGACTTGCAGGTCTATGCCTTGCAGCACTGTCACATCGATGACGCCCTCCACGAAGCGTCTGCCCAAACCTTGGGCCATCAAAACGGGCTTATTCATGACGCAAGGCCTCCGCGGGATCGACCCGACTGGCGCGCCAACTCGGGTAGAGGGTGGCCACCAAGGCCAACACCAAGGCAATGATGACCACCGGTCCAATGTCGGCCCACTGCGGATCGCTGGGCATGCGGCTGATCAGGTAAATGTCTTTGGGTAAAAAACTCGCACCCAAGGCTTTTTCAATGGCCGGTACGATGCTGCCAATATTGAAAGCGACCAACAGACCCAAGCCCAAACCTGACAAGGTGCCAATCACGCCCACCAAGGCACCTTGCACCACAAAAATGCCCATGATGCTGGCGGGGCTCGCCCCCAAGGTGCGCAGAATGGCGATGTCAGCCTGCTTGTCGGTGACCGTCATCACCAAGGTGCTGACCAGGTTGAAAGCGGCAACCGCCACGATCAAGGTCAAGATGATGAACATCATGCGTTTTTCAATTTGCACCGCCGCAAACCAACTGCGGTTGGCACGGGTCCAGTCGCGTACCAGCACATCAACACCCAAGACTGGCGAGAGTTCGGCCGCCACTTGGCGTGCCAGTTGTGCGTCTTTCAACTTGACGCGGATACCGTTGGGCCCGTCCAAGCGAAATATCCGTTGAGCATCTTCTATCTGCAGCAAGGCCAGGCTGGCGTCATACTCATAGTGACCGGAGTCGATCAAGCCCACCACCGTGAGCTGCTTTAACCTCGGCACCACGCCTGCTGGGGTGACTTGCCCACCAGGTGCCACCATGGTGATGTGCTCGCCCACCTTCACGCCCAGCGCGCGGGCCAGTTCACCGCCCAACACCACCCCAAAACCACCGGCTTGCAATTGCTTCAACACCTCGCGCGGCAGTTGCGCCACCGCGTCCGTGACAAGCACCTCTTGTTCTGTATCGATGCCACGCACCATGGCGCCGCGCATGTCTTCGCCTTGCGCCAGCAAAGCTTGCGACACCACAAAGGGGGCGCTGGCGATGACTTGGGTGTTTTGTGACAGTTTCTGCTGCAAGACCTGCGGGTCTTGCAGCGAGGCACTGCTGTAGGCCAAGACCTCTATGTGCGACAACACGCCCAACATGCGGTCGCGCACTTCCCTTTGAAACCCGTTCATCACACTCAAGACGATGATGAGCGCGGCCACGCCCAAAGCGATGCCCAACATAGACACCGAGGAAATGAAAGAGATGAAACGGTTACGCCGCGCCGCGCGGCCCGCACGGGTGTAGCGCCAACCTACCCGCAACTCAAAGGGAATTCTGGAAAGATTCATGCAGACCGATTGTGGCATCTTGCACAATCACCCGATGCAACCCGTTTCAGCCTTGACCATTGTGGCGTTTGCTTTGCCTGCGGGCATGGCAACCAACCATCCCGCGCGCGGGCATTGGCGACAAGCTTTGGATGACGCTGCTGCGCAACTTGATCCCAGCGTATGGCAGCATGTTCGACCACTGACAACCACTGTTTTGCCCGACACGGCTTTGAGTGCATGCCATGAGCTGGCTTGGGCGCAAGCCATGGGTTGGCAGGTGGTGGACGGCCAAGTTCCGTTGGCGGCATGGACAGCCCACCAACAAGGCTTGCACTGCCCGCCTGAACACGGCTGGGCTTTCATCGACGCGGTGCACTGGCAGATCAGCCAAGGGCAGGTGAACTTGACCGTGCCTACCCCCATCTCACTGGATGAATCAGACGCTTTGCGCGCCGCCATGCAACCGTTTTTGATGCAAGACGGTATCCATATTCATCCCTGCTTGCCGGGGCGTTGGCTGGCACACGCCAGCGTTTTCAAACACTGGCCGAGCGTGTCCTTGGACCGCGTCAACGGACAGCGCATTGACCAATGGTTGCAACCCAGCAGCGTGGCCACCCAAACCGAGGGGGAACGCTTGTTGCGCCGCCTGCAAAATGAGATGCAAATGCTGTTCTACACCCACGCGGTGAATGATGCTCGCGCCGTGGCGTTGAACTCGATTTGGTTCAGCGGTACAGGTGAATTGCCTTTGTCGGTGCAGCCAACCTCGCAAACCCGTGTCGTGCTTCACCAAGGCTTGCGCGAGGCCTGGCTCAGTCAAAACCCCGAAGTGTTTGTGCCTGCATTCGCAGCCGTGCTGCAAGACACGGTTGCACCGGCACTTGCGCAACACCAACAGGTGTTGCTGTGCAACCCCACGCAGAGTGTCTTGCTGCAAACACAGCCGCACAGCTGGCTTCAGGCTGTGAAAGCATGGCTACACCCCGTCAAACTTTCCGATTTAGTGTCATGAAACTTCAGGTCCGTGATGTCCCCCCACGCAGCGTTTGGGCGCTTGAGCAAAGCGGCATTCACCCCCTGCTGGCACGTTTGTTTGCGGCGCGAGGTGTGCATGACGCCGCGCAAATAAACCCCAGCCTGGGCCAACTGCTGGCGCCAACTGGCCTCAAAGGCATGGAGGCAGCGGCCCATTTATTGGCTGACGCCATTCACAACCAACGGTCTTTGTGCATCGTGGCTGATTACGACTGTGATGGCGCGACAGCCTGTGCAGTCGCCTTGCGAGGGCTTACCCAGTTAGGTGCCAAGCATGTCAGTTTCATCGTGCCTGACCGTGTGGTCGATGGCTATGGCTTGACACCCGAAATCGCTCAACGTGTTCATGCAAGCGGCGCCAACGTGTTGATCACTGTGGACAATGGCATCGCCAGTGTGACGGGGGTTGAAGAAGCCAAACGCTTGGGCTTGCAAGTGCTGATCACCGATCACCATTTGCCCGGCACAGAACTACCCACGCCCGACGCCTTGGTCAACCCCAACCAACCCGGTTGCACCTTTGAGAGCAAAAGCATGGCGGGGGTGGGTGTGATGTTTTATGTGCTGCTGGCCTTGCGCGCCGAGCTGCGTCAGCGCGGCGTTTTCAGCAAAGACACCGAACCCAAGCTCGATGCCTTGTTGCCCTTGGTGGCCTTGGGCACGGTGGCCGATGTCGTCGCCTTGGACGCCAACAACCGCCGCTTGGTCACGCAAGGCTTGCTGCGCATACGCAAAGGGCATATGCCGCCAGGACTGGCCGCTTTGTTCAAGGTGGCTGCGCGCGACACCGCATTGGCCAGCAGCCAAGACATGGGGTTTGCGATTGGGCCACGCATCAATGCCGCGGGTCGTTTGTCCGACATGACCTTGGGCATTGAATGCTTGCGCACCGACGACACCGAACTGGCTTGGCGACTGGCGCAACAACTCGACACCATCAACCGTGAACGCCGCACGATGGAGGGTGATATGCGCGAACAAGCGGTACGGGTTGCCGAGTCCTTGATGGACAGCGAGGAGCTTGCGCCAGCGGCACTGTGCGTCTATGACGAGGATTTTCACGAAGGCGTGGTGGGCATCATTGCCGGTCGTTTGAAAGACTTGCACTACCGACCGTGTTTTGTGTTTGCCAGCAGTCAATCGCAGGGACAGGCGGTACTCAAAGGTTCGGGGCGCTCCATCCCTGGTTTTCATTTGCGCGATGCCTTGGACGCCATCGCCAAACACCACCCCAATGTGCTGCTGCGCTTTGGCGGTCATGCCATGGCTGCAGGCTGTACCTTGTTCGAAGACGATTTGGCCACCTTTGAGTGGGCTTTGCAAGACATTGCCAGCCAGTGGTTAGACGCCGAAACATTGGCGCAAACCTTGGCCACCGATGGCAGTTTGCCTGCGCAATACCTGCGCCCCGATATGGTCCATCATCTGCATACGCATGTATGGGGACAAGGCTTTGCGCCGCCTTTATTTCAAGACACGGTGAATGTGCTGAGCCAAAAGATCGTTGGCGAGAAACACCTGTCGCTCAAGCTGCAATTGCATGGGCAGCTGGTGGATGGCATTTGGTTTGGTCGCACCGAGAGCTTGCCTGTGCAAGCCACCGTGGCCTACCGTTTGGGTATCAACCATTGGCAAGGCATGGAGAAGCTGCAATTGCAGATTGAAGCCATGCAAGCCTTCTACAATTAAGCCGTGTCTATCCTCAACGCCGATTTGCATTGCCACTCTGTGATTTCAGATGGCACGCTCACACCAGAAGCACTGGCCGCGCGCGCGCATGCCAATGGCGTTGAACTGTGGTCGCTGACCGACCACGATGAAATTGGCGGTCAAGCCCGTGCCTGTGCCGCCGCCCAAGCGTTGGGCATGGGCTATTTGTCAGGCACCGAAATATCGGTCTCGTTCGCGGGCAAAACTGTGCATATCGTGGGGTTGGGCTTTGACCACCTCGACCCACGCATGCAAGACGGCTTGCGAACCACCCGTGGCGGCCGCCACGCACGCGCTTTGGACATGGCTGCTGGCTTGGCCAAAGTAGGCATACACGGCAGCTTTGAAGGCGCACTCAGTTTTGCGGGAAACCCTGACCTGATTTCTCGCACCCACTTTGCCCGTTTTTTGGTCGAGACCGGCGTTTGTGCAGATACCTACGAGGTTTTTCGCCGCTTTCTCACCGACGGTAAACCTGGCTATGTGGAACACCGCTGGGCTGGTTTGGGGGATGCGGTGCGCTGGATACGCGAATGCCAAGGTGTTGCCGTCATTGCCCATCCTGCCCGCTATGGCTTTACACCCACCGAGGAATTCGCGTTGTTCACCGAGTTCAAAAACCACGGTGGCCAAGCCGTTGAAGTGGTCACGGGTAGCCATTCGGCCGCCGAAGCCATTCAGTATGCCGACATGGCCCGTGAATTTGGTTTGGCAGCCTCACGCGGCAGCGACTTTCACAGCCCCGACGAAAGCCACACCGATTTGGGCACACTGCCTTGGTTGCCTGGTGACCTGACCCCCGTGTGGGAGTTGCTCACCCACCGCATCCAATAGGACCAGCTTTCCCCTCATGGCGCAACTGTTTCAAGTCCATCCGGACAACCCACAAGCGCGCTTGCTCAAACAAGCCGCGGCCTTGTTGACGCAAGGCGGCGTGGTGGCGGTACCGACCGACTCCAGCTATGCCTTGGTCTGCCATTTGGATGACAAGGTGGCGATCGACCGTTTGCGTCACATCCGTGGCGTTGACGATAAGCACCACCTCACCTTGCTGTGCCGCGATCTGAGTGAACTGGCCCAGTACGCGAAGGTCGACAACCGCCAATTTCGTTTGTTAAAAACGGCAACGCCTGGGGCTTACACATTCATTTTGGAAGCCACCAAAGAAGTGCCTCGCCGCGTTGCCCATCCGCAACGCAAAACCATTGGGTTGCGGGTGCCAGACCACACCACCTTGCTGGCTTTGCTGGAGATACACGGCGCCCCTTTGTTGGCCACCACCTTGATACCGCCCAACGAAACCGAGCCCTTGAACGACGCTGAATCGATCCGTGAACGCTATGAGCACCAACTGGCAGCGGTGATCGATGCCGGCGCTTGCAGTTTGCAAGCCACCACGGTGGTCGACCTCACACCCATGGGCGAAGGAGGTGAGCCAGAAGTTTTACGTCAAGGTCTAGGGAAATTAGAACTTTTAGGTTTATGATGAGCGTTAATCAGCCCTATTTAGGGGGTTTGCGCATCCTAAAGCGCTTAAAAAAAGGGTTTACCACATACTTTTCACCGATAAATTGACAAAATTTAGTGAGAGAATACTTTTGTGAATTTCAATGAATTAGTACAAACAATTTCTACCCATGCAATTCCTGTATTGCTCGCCATCACCCTGCACGAAGCTGCACATGGTTATGCAGCCAAGCAACTCGGCGACGACACGGCATGGCAAATGGGACGTGTCACGCTCAATCCTTTTCCCCACATGGACTTGGTCGGCACCGTCATCATGCCTTTGATCCTGTTTTTAGCCACCTCAGGGCAGTTTTTATTTGGTTATGCCAAACCTGTCCCCGTGGACTTTTCACGCCTTCGCCACCCTAAACGCGACATGGTGTGGGTGGCTTTGGCGGGCCCTGCGGTCAATTTGTTGCAAGCTTTGGCATGGGCTGTATTGATTTACCTGCTATCGGGCATGGGTAGCGAAGAGCGGTTTTTCTTTGAGATGGCGCAAGCCGGTGTGCTGGTGAATTTGGTGATGTTTGCCTTCAACCTGTTTCCTTTGCCGCCGCTGGATGGCGGACGCATAGTGATGGGCTTGCTGCCCATGCGCTTGGCCATTGGTTTCTCGCACATCGAGCGCTATGGTTTTTTCATTGTCATGGGCTTGGTGCTCATGGGCGTGATCAATACCCTGTGGATGCGTCCCATCATGATGGCGACCACCGAAGGCATTCAATGGGTGCTTCAACCCTTGGCCTCTTTGTTGGAGTTGGCCCCATGACCGATCGCGTCCTCTCTGGCATGCGTCCTACCGGCGCCTTGCACCTGGGTCACTACCACGGTGCTTTGAAAAACTGGGTGCGTCTTCAATCCGAGATGCAATGCTTTTATTTCGTGGCCGATTGGCATGCCTTGACCACGCACTATGAAAGCCGTGAAGTCATCGAAAAGAATGTCTATGAAATGGTCATCGATTGGCTGGCCGCTGGTTTAGACCCCAATCAATGCACACTGTTTTTGCAAAGCCGCATCCCTGAACATGCAGAGCTCTTTACGCTCTTGGCCATGGGCACACCCTTGGGTTGGCTCGAACGCGTCCCTACCTACAAAGACCAGCAAGAAAAGCTCAAAGACAAAGACCTCACCACCTACGGTTTCTTGGGCTACCCCTTGTTACAAGCGGCCGATATTCTGATTTACAAAGCGCGTTGGGTACCGGTGGGCGAAGACCAAGCCAGCCATGTCGAACTCACCCGCGAAGCAGCACGGCGTTTCAACCATTTATATGGTCGCGAGCCCAACTTCGACGCCTTGGTACAGGCATGTTTGGCCAAGCTTCCTAAGGACAGCGTCAAGCGTTTTGAAAAATCGCGCAAACAGTTTCAAGAAACTGGCGACACCAAGGCCATGGAAGGTGCTTTGGGTTATCTGAAAAGCGCCCCTGAGCTTGACGACAAAGACCGCGAGCGCTTAGAAGGCTATTTCAAAGGCACGGGCAAAGCGGTGCTGACCGAACCCCAGGCCTTGTTGACCGAAGCCAGCAAGCTGCCTGGTTTGGACGGCGCCAAAATGAGCAAGAGTTACCACAACACGATTGCCATGCGCGAGGACAAGGCCAGCATCGAGACCAAGGTCAAACGCATGCCCACCGATCCTGCGCGTGTCAAACGCAGCGACCCTGGCAACCCCGATCGCTGCCCCGTGTGGCAATTTCATCTGGTCTACTCCCCGCCTGCCACCCGCGATTGGGTCAAAACCGAGTGCGCACGCGCCGGCATCGGTTGCTTGGAATGCAAGCAACCCGTGATTGACGCCATTGTTTCCGAGCAAGAGCCCATGTTGGCTCGGGCAGAACCTTTTGTTTCTAATCCTCGACTTGTTCGTGATATCGTTGACGCTGGAACGCAGCGTGCACGAGCCACGGCGCAAGAAACCATGCGCGATGTGCGCGAGGCCATGGGCCTGAATTACTAAGAACGGAGAATAACGATGAGTCTTTACGTCATTGATGACCACCCAATGGTTCGCCAAATGATTGGCATGTTGCTGCGCCGCCTGCGCCCCGCCTCCAAGGTGGTCGAATTGGAAAAATTCAGCGAATTACAGGCCGCATTGATTAAAAACGGAGAACCCGAGTTGTTTGTGCTCGATCTGCTGTTGCCTGGCGTCAAAGGGGCAACCGCCATCTCGGATGTGAAAAAAATGTACCCCGAAATCCCCTTGGTGGTGCTCTCAGCCATGCCTTCAGGCGAAGCGCGCGATGCTTGCTTGGAAGCGGGTGCAGACCTCTATATTGAAAAGTCTACCGATACAGCCGAAATCTCCGCTGCCATCCAAGACATCATGAAGTCTGATGACGTCGATGAAGACGCCGATGTGGTGGTGATTGGCGACATCAAACTCTCTAAGCGTCAAAAGCAACTGATTCTGATGTTGGACCGTGGCTTGTCCAACCGTGACATCGCCGCTGAACTCAGTATCAGCGAGCACACCGTCAAAGTGCACCTGTGGCGTCTCTTCCGTCGCTTAGGTGTGAAAAGCCGTACCCAAACCCTGCACTTTGCCCGCACCCATGGCTTGTTGATGGGCTGAAGCAGCCTGTGCGGCTTGCGCCCGCCCTTACTTGCTCAAGGGCTGGGCAATCACCAACTGGATTTTTTCTTTACTGCCCGGTTTGATGGGGCCCGCGCTCGCCCCTAAGTCACCAGGCTGGGCCATCGCGTTGCCGCTTCTGGAAATACGCGCTCTGACCATGACCGCGCTGATGTGCGAGAGCTTCATTTGGGGGTTCATTGCCATGCTGTCATCGAGCACAAAGTCATAAGGCAATTTGTCGACGGTGGTTCGCACAATGGCCAATGGCATGCGCGGACCATCGGCGGCATTGGCGTAAATAAACACCGTGTCGCTGGGCGAGACTTGCGAAGCCAAAGCGGGGTCTAGGCTGACTCTGCCACTGAGACGCTCGGCACCCGGCGCAGTCTTGCCTTGTGTGGGTTTGGCTGCAGGTGCAGCGGCAGGCGGCGCTGCTTGGGCCACCACGGTCTGCGGGTCGAGCGCAGGCAGGTTCAAGCGCTCTCGCGCCTTATTGATGGCCTCGATCAAGGCGGGCAAATCCGGCGACGAAGCGGGTAACAAGCCACGCACCTTGTTCCAGTAGGTCAACGCGTCTTGAAACTGCCCTTGTGAGAACGCTGCGCTGCCAGCCAACAACAAGGCATTGCCATGCTCGGGGTCGCCTTTGAGCACGCTGCGAATAATGTCCCATGGTTCGCCATCAAATTGGCCTTGGTTTTTTTGCGCCAACACCTCGGCACGCTCGATACGCACATCGTCATTGGCGGCCAAGGACAAGGCCTTTTTGAGGGCGGCATCGGCCTTGTCAAAATCACCCAAAGCACGCTCGATACGCCCCAACATCACCCAACCCTCGGCGTTGTTGGGGTTGTCTGCCAGACGCTGGTTGAGTTGATCGGCCATGGCCTGCAATTTGTCGTTGGAGATTTGCTCATCCCCACCGACTTGGTTGGCCAACAAGGGGTCAATGCCCACCGGTGTGCCCACCACAAAATACAAACCAAATGACAGCACGGGGATGGCCAATGCCAAACCCGCCACCAAGCCACGCCAGTTCGGCGCATTGGTCGGCGCTGAAGCGGCTTGCAGCGGCGCATCTTCCAACAAACGCTGGGTCAGTTCTTCATGTGAAGCATCAAAGCCTGCTTGGTCCAAGGTGCCTTGCGCGAGTTCGTGTTGCAACTCGGCCAAGTGCTCGCGGTAGACCGCCACTTGCGACAACACATTGTCTCGTTCGCTGGCTTGCAGACCCGCTTGCGACGCACGGCGCAAAGTCCAAGCCAAGATCACCACCACGCCCACACACATGAGTGCTGCCCACACCAAAAACCACTGAACCGCGTTCATTCAATCTTTCAAAAGTTGTTCCGCCTGTGCCCGCTCCGAAGCGTTCAGGTGGTGGGGGATGAGTTGTTTGCGCAGACGCAAATAGCGCCACAGGCCCAGCAAGGCCAGTCCTAACAACAGAAAAGGGCCAAACCACAAAGGCCAAGTCAGTGGCTTCATGGGTGGCTTGTACAGCACAAAATCGCCATAGCGTTCAACCAAATAGGTTTTGATCTGTGCGTCGGTTTTGTCTTCACGGATGAGTTTGCGCACCTCGCGACGCAAGTCTTCGGCCAACTCCGCGTGTGACGATGCCAAAGACTCGTTTTGGCAAACCAAACAACGCAACTCTTCGGCGATAGCGACCAAACGCGCTTCAACATGTGGGTCTTGCGCCATGGGCTGGGCCTCACCCGCTTGGGCCATGGCAGTCATGGCGCACAAGCACGCCACCAGGAATGCGTGTTTCATGCGGGCTTGTCCAGTTGCTGAATCAAAGGAAGAATGGTTTCAATCAACACCTCGGGCGTGACTGGCCCCACCCGCTTGTAACGGATCACGCCTTGCTGATCGATGACGTAGGTTTCGGGCACGCCGTAGACGCCGTAGTCAATGCCCACACGCCCATCCAAGTCCATCACCGACAGCTTGTAGGGGTCGCCCGCCTTTTGCAAAAACTTCAAGCTTCGGTCTCTGGCCAACTGCAATTTCACGTCGTCGCTGAGTGGCCCATTGGCTTGGTCGTTGGGTTGAATTTCTTTGTAACTCAAACCCACGATAGGAATGCGTTGGCTTTTGGAAAATTGAACCAGCAAAGGGTGTTCTTCTCGACAAGCCACACACCATGTGGCCCATACATTGAAGATCCACACCTGACCCTGCATGTCGGCTGGGCTGAAAGGCTTGTCGCCTTGCAAGGTGGGTAAGCTGAAGGCGGGTGCGGGCTTGCCCACCAACGGCGAAGGTATTTCATGCGGGTCGCGCTTTAAGCCCACACCCAAAAACACCACCAAGGCGGCGAACAGAACCAGTGGCAGTAAAAACTTCTTCATGCGCTACCTGACAGAGCCTCACCCGCTGTTTGAACCGCTTGCTGGTTGGTGTTGCGACGGTAACGACGGTCCAAAGCCGCCAATACGCCACCCAACACCATGATCAACACACCCGCCCACAGCCACGGCACAAACGGTTTGTAGTAGACCCGCATGCTCCAAGAAGGTGTTGCGCCTGGCAAAGGGTCACCCAAGGACACATACAAATCACGCATCACACCCGAGTCAATCGCGGCTTCGGTCATGGGCATGGCCGAGGAAAAATAACGGCGCTTTTGCGGCCGCAAAACCTCTGTCACTTGCTCGTTTTTCAAAACCTCGACTTTGGCTTGCACCGCTTTGTAGTTGGGTCCCATCACGTCTTGTATTTCAGCCAAACGAAAGGTGTAGGGCGCGATGGTGACGGTGTCGCCCACTGCCATGCGCACATCGCGCTCGACCTCGTAGGACTTCACACCGGTGATACCCAGCACCAACACAGCCATGCCAAAGTGCGCCAAATGCATGCCCCAAAACGAACCGCCGATGCGACCCGGTTTACGCAAGCGCTCCACCACATGCTGCAAGCTGCCCAAGCCCACCCACATGCCCAGAAAAATACCCAGCATGGTGCCTGCAGACCAACTGCCCAGCACAAAGGGCAAGACCAGCGCTAATACCACGGCCGCAGCGCCGACGAAACGCAGCCGCCAAAAGACATCGCCCATGCGGGCCTCACGCCAATGCGCAACCGTACCTGGAACCAATACAAAGAGCAGTGGCACCATCAGGGGCGCAAACACCAGATTGAAATACGGTGGCCCGACGGACAACTTGCCAAGGTTCAAGGCGTCGATGATGAGGGGGTACAAAGTGCCTAAAAGCACGGCACCCGTGGCCACCACAAGTAACACGCTGTTGAGCAACAAAAAAGATTCGCGCGAAACCATGCCCATGGTGCCGCCCAATGTCACCGCAGGCGCACGCCAGGCAAACAAGGTCAGTGACGCACCGACAACCGTGGCCAAAAAAGCCAGAATGAAAATTCCCCGTGCGGGGTCAGATGCAAAGGCATGCACCGACGTCAACACCCCTGATCGAACCAAAAACGTGCCCAGCAAGGACAGCGAGAAGGCCGCAATCGCCAAGAGCACCGTCCATGCCTTGAAACTGCCGCGTTTTTCAGTGACCATCAAAGAGTGGATGAGCGCAGTACCCACCAACCAAGGCATCAGCGAGGCGTTTTCAACAGGGTCCCAAAACCACCAACCACCCCAGCCCAGTTCATAGTAAGCCCACCAAGAGCCCAAGCCAATGCCAAAGGTCAGAAAGGCCCATGCAATCACAGTCCAAGGACGCGACCAACGCGCCCAAGCGGCATCGAGTCGCCCCGACAGCAAAGCGGCAATTGCAAATGCAAACGCCACCGACATGCCCACATAGCCCATGTAAAGCATGGGTGGGTGAATCACCAGACCAGGGTCTTGCAGCAAAGGGTTGAGGTCGCGGCCATCCGCAGGCATGGGAAAGAGACGGTCAAAGGGGTTGGAAGTGGTCAAAATGAACAGCAAAAAACCCACCGACACCAAGCCCAGGACACCCAGCACCCGCGCCACCATGGCCAGTGGCAGACTGCCCGAAAAAATGGCCACTGCCGCGGTCCATGCACTGAGCATCAATACCCATAACAACAATGACCCTTCGTGGCCACCCCACACGGCTGCAAACTGGTAGGGTTTTGGCAGCAAGGAGTTGGAGTGCTCTGCCACGTACTTGACGGAGAAGTCATTGCTTAAAAAAGACGAGGCCAGGCAGGCAAAAGCAAAAGACACCAAAACAAATTGCAACAGTGCGGCAGGTCGTGCCAGCGACTGCCACACCACTTGGTGACGCAAAGTGCCCGCCAACGGCACCGTCCCTAAAAACAACGCAATGACGGCAGACAACACCAACGCAAATTGACCAAGTTCAGGAATCATCAGCAAGCAGCTTTCAAGGTTTCACAGTTTGCGCAGCACGGGCCTGCGCGGCTTTGTCCAAAGCGTGTTGCGCCTCGGGCGGCATGTAATTTTCGTCGTGTTTGGCCAGCACCTCGGTGGCAATCATCTGGCCTTGCGCATCCAACCGGCCTTGCGCCACCACACCCTTGCCCTCCTTGAACAAGTCAGGCAGCAAACCACTGTAACGCACGGCTATTTCGTGGGCGGTATCCGTGACCACAAAGGACACGTCGGTGCCCTCGCGTTGCAAACTGCCTGCCTTCACCAGTCCCCCAATGCGAAAGGTTTTGTTCTGGGGCGCTTCACCGTTCAAGACCTGGGTTGGCGTGAAAAAAAACACCAAATTGTTTTGGAATGCATTCAGCACAAACGCTGCAGCCAATGCCAACACCACCATGCCACCTGCAATCAGTGCAAAACGGGTTTGTCGGGGAGTGAGGTTCATGGGTGCTCCGACAGGCTTTCAGACCGCGCCAATGCCAAGGCGCGGCGATGGGCTTGGTTCGCTTGCACCATTTCCAATAGCAACAGCAAGGCCGTCATGCCCACACTGCCCCACACATACAGGCCATAGCCGCCCATGAACCAAAAATCTGACCAGGTTTCCCACCTCATGCTTGGGCTCCTGCAATCTCGGGCAAGGCCTGTACCCACTCGGTGTGTCGCTCGCGCTCGATGATGAGTGTGCGTACGCGGTAACAGACGATGGCCAAGGTGTAGGCCCACATGGCCAAGGCCATCAGCAGCATGCCCCACAACATCATGTGCGCCATGCTGGGTGAACGCGTGAGCGACACCGAGGCCCCTTGGTGCAAGGTGTTCCACCACTTCACCGAAAAATAAATGATGGGCACATTGATGGCACCAACAATGGCAATCAATGCGCCTGCACGGTCAGCACGGCGCACATCGTCAATGGCCGAGGTGAGTGCGATGTAGCCGAGATAGAGAAAAAACAAAATCAATTCAGACGTCAAGCGCGCATCCCAGACCCACCATGCACCCCACATGGGCTTGCCCCACAACGCCCCCGTCCACAAGGACAAAAACGCAAACAGTGCGCCTGTCGGCGCCAAGGCGCGCGTCATCATGCCGGACAAACGGGTGTTGAATGTCAGACCCAGCACGCTCCAAAACGCCATGGCCAAGTAAATCACCATCGACATCCAAGATGCAGGCACATGGACAAAGATGATGCGGTAACCCTCACCTTGTTGCGCATCTGTGGGGGCCAAGGCAAAACCGACCCACAAGCCTGCCACCGTCAGCGCCAAAGCGAGTGCCGCCAACCACGGCCACAAGCGCCCTGCCAAACCATAAAAGGTTTGGGGAGCAGCGTAATAAAACCAGCGCATCGTCATTTACTTATTCCAAGGCAATACGCAAAGCCGCACTGCACGCCCATGGGCTGAAAAAAACCGCTGGCAACAACATGGCCAGCAACATTGAAAGATGGGCTTGCGCACCCAAACCACTGCCCAAAGCTTCTACGGCGCCTGCGCCAAACACCAACACAGGCACACACAAAGGCAAGACCAGCAACGCAATCAACACACCACCACCTCGCACACCCAAGGTGAGTGCCGCACCAATGGCACCGATACAAGACAAGACCGGCGTTCCCAACAACAACGACAGGGCCAACATGGACAGTGCATCGGGTGGCAAATCAAACTGCAATCCCAACACGGGCGCCAATGCTACCAAGGGCAGGCCCGCGACCAACCAATGCGCGCAAATTTTCCCCAAGACCAAAAGCCCTAAAGGATGCGGGGACAGCAACAAATGCTCAAGTGAACCATCGCGCCAGTCGTTTTCAAACAAACGTGGCAAGGTGAGCATGCTGGCCAGCAATGCGCCGACCCACAACACACCCGGTCCAATGTGCCGCAGTACCGCCGCTTCAGGGCCAATCGCCAAAGGAAACAAAGCGGCCACGACCACAAAGAAAAACACCCCACTGAGCACCTCGGCTTTGCGCCTAAAGGCCAAGCGCAGGTCACGCGCGACCAAGGAAAAGAACGCGTTCATGCGCTGAGCCTCCAAGGCAAGACAGGGCTGCCTAAATTCACCGCTTGGTGGCTGGTAAACAGCAATAAACCGCCTTCTCGAAGATGCGCATTCAAGACTTGTTGCAAGGCATGAACCGCGGCAGTGTCTAGCGCCACAAAGGGCTCGTCCAGCACCCACAAGCGGGCTTTGGACAACTGCAAGCCTGCCAAAGCCACTCGCCGCTTTTGCCCTTGCGACAACACCCGCAGTGGAAGATGTGCGCGAGAGCGCAGGCCTTGGGCTTGTAAGGCTTGCAACACCTGCTGAGGGTCCACCGCATGACCCGCCAATACCGCGGCAGTGTGCAGGTTTTCATATGCCGAGAGATCGTCCTTGAGCCCGAGGTGGTGACCCAAATACAGCAAGTCACGCAAAAACGCCTGTCGCACCTCGGCAATGGCTTGGCCACCCCAACGCACTTCACCGCTCGCGGTTGGCGCCAAACCACACACCATGCGCAGCAAACTGGTTTTGCCCGCGCCGTTGTCACCTTCGATTTGCATGGCTTGACCGTCGCTTAGGGTAAAGCTTTGTGGCGCAAACAAGGGGCGTCCACCACGCTCACAACCGACAGCAATGGCTTGCAGCTGGCTCATACGAAATACGTGCCCGCCAAAGTGACCACCTTGGCGCCGGTGCTGATTTTGAAACGCGCGATGCCAGCGCTTCGGCCCGTGTTGATGCCACCCATATCGAGGCAACGCATGCCGCGTTCTTTCAAAGCTTCCATGCCTTTGTAGAGCAACAGGTTGTGCGCATGCGCGTCACGCCCTGCGTCGCTGGTCCAACCGATTTGGTAAGTGGCGGCTTGGCCGTGCAGCAAAAACATCATGCCTGCCACGCGGTCGCGCCCGATGTCGGCGCGCAAAGTCAAGACGTTGTGCCCAGGCTGCTTGCGTGAAGCAATATAGGCATCCACAAAATGCAGTGGCATGCCTTGCAAACCCCGGTTCTCCCGCTGCAGTTGCTCGGCGTCCATCAACCAACGGTATTGGCCCACATTGGTGCCGACACGGTGCACCGTCAACGCGGATTTTTCAGCCCCACCGACACGGTGGCGAAAACGCTTCTCCAAGCCTGCACGCAAGTCGGGCATGGCGGGTGTGAGATCGAGCAACGCGGTGGAATAACCGCTCATCACCCGCTTGATGGCAGGCAGACCCAATTCGGGACCATCTGCCTCGTTGGGGGTGACGAACAGAAAACGCAAGCCCTTGACCGGCAAACTTTGGCGCAGGCTTCGATAAGCATGGGCTTTGTCGGTGCCGCTCAAGGGGGTTAACCACATAGGGCCACGGGTGCACAAGGCCACGCCGCCCAGGTTGCCAAATCGTCTCACCACGCATTGCGCCAATCCCACGGTGACACCATCGGCTTGGATGACCGCACGAATCACCGTACCGCCGCTGACCAACATGGTCGAGCCATAGGCCCAGTCTTGCTGCAAAGGGCCTGCGGCTTGTGCGTGGGCGAGGTCCCAGGCGGCGCTGTCTTGGGTGCCCCATTCAACCTTCATGCCACTTTGCCCGCTTTGGTTAACATGGACGCATGTGGAGCACATTCTTCAAACGCACGCCAGTACAAACTGTCATGGGCCACCGACTGCCCGAACCGCGTCTGACCTGGCAGGCCGCACTGTGGTTGCTGGTGTACTTGGGATTGCCACTGCTGTTGGTAGGCATGCTGATCGACCTGGCCATACAACTGACCACCGGCATATGTACCGGTCTGTGGTGTTTTTTCTGATGCGTTGCCATTCATAAAGAAGGCATCTTAGCGGGTGCTACCGCCTTGTTTTTAGGATTCCATGAACCTCCCTTCATCGCCCACCCCCCAATCCCTCTCCGGCCTGTTCCCTTTTGTCAAACCCTACAAGGCTCGCATCGCGCTGGCGGGTCTGTTTTTGCTGCTGGCGGCAGGGGCTACCTTGGCGTTTCCCTGGGCCTTGAAACAGCTGATTGACCAAGGCCTCACGGGGCCAGGCAGTGCCGAGCGCTTGGCGGGACAGTTTGCGCAGTTGTTTGGCGTGGCAGCAGCATTGGCGCTTTTTTCAGCGGCACGTTTTTACACCGTCACCTGGCTGGGCGAGCGCATCACCGCCGATGTGCGCAACGCGGTGTATGGCCATGTGCTGCAACAAAGCCCTGCGTTTTTCGAAACCACGCAAACGGGCGAGGTGCTGTCGCGCTTGTCCAACGACACCACACTGGTGCAAACCGTGGTGGGCTCGTCGCTCTCCATGGGCTTGCGCAATTTGGTCATGGGCACGGGTGCACTGTTGATGCTGGTCTACAGCCACCCGATGTTGATGCTGCAAGTCATTGGCTTGCTGATCGTGGTGGTGTGGCCCAGCATGACCTTGGGTCGCCGCGTTCGCAAACTTTCACGCGCCAGCCAAGACCGTGTGGCCGACGCCAGCGCCTTGGCCGCCGAGGTGTTGAACGCCATCCCCGTGGTGCAAAGCTATACCGCAGAAGCGCGTGAAGCCACTCGCTTTGTAGCCTCCACCGAACAAGCCGTGAAAACCTCCTTGCGACGCGCCTTGGCACGCTCGGTGTTGGTGGGCTTCATCATTCTGGCCAGCAGTGCCGCGTTGTTGTGGGGCTTGTACCAAGGGACTCTGGCGGTGCGCGATGGCACGATGAGCGCGGGTGAGCTGGGGCAAACCGTGGTCTATGTGATTTTGCTGGCCAGTGCGTTTGCTGTGCTGGGTGAGGTGTATGGCGATTTGCTGCGCGCAGCCGGTGCCACCGAACGCTTGATGGAGTTGTTGGGAACGCGTTCAGTGGTGAGTTCTCCCGCCAAGCCCATGCAAGCAGCTTGGCCGCAAAGTGGCTCCTCGGTCTCCTTGCAAGGCTTGGATTTCCATTACCCCTCGCGTCCTCAAACCTTGGCGCTGTCGGGTTTGCATGGTGAGATTCGTGCCGGTCAAACCGTGGCGGTGGTCGGTCCCAGTGGTGCGGGCAAAACCACCTTGTTTGGGTTGCTGCTGCGTTTTTACGACCCGCAAGCCGGACGCATTGTGCTCGATGGCGTGGCCATCAACGAGATGGATTTGCATGACTTGCGCTCACGCATTGGCATCGTGCCGCAAGAGCCGGTGATTTTTTCGGGAACAGCCATGGACAACATCCGCTATGGCAAACCCACAGCCACGGACGCCGAGGTGTTGGTCGCGGCCAAAGCCGCGTTTGCCGATGAGTTCATCGTGCAACTCCCCCAAGGCTACGACACCTTCTTGGGTGAAAAAGGCGTGCGCTTGTCGGGTGGTCAGCGCCAGCGCATCGCGATTGCGCGCGCCATGCTGAAAAACCCGCCATTGCTTCTGCTGGACGAGGCCACCAGCGCTTTGGACGCGCACAGCGAACGCATGGTGCAAGCGGCGCTGGAGACCGCCATGCAAGGGCGCACCACCTTGGTTATTGCCCACCGCTTGGCCACCGTTCAAAAAGCCGATGTCATCTGGGTGCTGGACCACGGCGCCTTGGTCGAACAAGGCACGCACACCGAGTTGGTGGCCAAGGGTGGTTTGTATGCGAGTTTGGCGGCTTTGCAGTTCAATCAAAACTGAATGCCATGCACAGCGATCCCGCCCCCGACGCCGCCATCGACTCGCCCCAAGCCGCGTGGCGATTGCTAACCACTTTGCTGCTGATGCTCTTGGGCAACAGCGGCATGTATGTGGTGTCTGTGGTGTTGCCAGCAGTGCAAACCGAGTTTGGCGTCAGCCGCGCTGACGCTTCAATTCCCTATACCTTGAGCATGCTGGGCTTTGGCATAGGCGGCATGTGGATGGGGCGTTGGGCCGATCGCTTTGGCATTGCACGGGTGGCGGCCTTAGGCGCTGTCGGCGTGGCCAGCGGTTTTGTGTTGGCGGGCATGTCGGGTGGCATTGTGGGTTTTGCCTTGGCGCAAGGCTTATTAGGTTTGCTGGGCATCGCATCCACGTTCGCGCCTTTGTTGGCAGATACCGCGCAATGGTGGAATAAGCGACGCGGTATTGCTGTTGCGGTGTGTGCCAGTGGCAATTACTTGGCGGGCACCTTGTGGCCACCCATCGCGCAATGGGGCGTGACACAGGTAGGCTGGCGAACCACCTATGTATGCATTGGCCTGTTTTGCGGCATAGGCATGGCCTTGCTGTCTTTGCGTATGCGCACCAAGCCTCCCACAACCCAAGCGGCCACGGTCAACAAACACGGCGTGGTGGCCTCAGACCGACCCTTTGGTTTGGCCGTCACCCAAGCCCAATGGCTGTTGAGCGTGGCGGGTGTGGGTTGTTGCGTGGCCATGGCCATGCCGCAAGTGCATATCGTGGCCTATTGCAGCGACTTGGGGTTCGGCGCCGCACGGGGTGCCGAAATGCTGTCGCTGATGTTAGCCTGCGGCATCGTCAGCCGTTTGGTGTCAGGCGCCATTTGCGACCGTATTGGCGGTATACGCACCTTGCTGCTGGGCTCGGCTTTGCAAGGCATTGCACTGATGATGTTCTTGCCCTTCGATGGCTTGGTGCCACTGTATGTGGTGTCGGCCATGTTTGGCTTGTTTCAAGGTGGCATCGTCCCCTCTTACGCCATCATTGTGCGCGAGCATTTCCCTGCCAAAGAAGCAGGCGCACGAACCGGCACCATCATCATGGCGACCTTGGTAGGCATGGCGCTGGGCGGGTGGTTATCTGGCAAGGTTTTTGACATCACAGGTTCCTACCATGCAGCCTTCATCAACGGCATTGCCTGGAACGCGCTGAACTTTGGGATTGTGTTGTGGCTTTATCTGCGTGGGCGCACTTTGCAAACAACTTCGACAACCCATTGATCCGACCATGAGCCTGGCCTCCGTCAAAGCATTTTTCGCCCAACTGCAACTCGACATCCCCATATTGGAAACCGAGGCCAACACCGCCACCGTGGCGCTGGCCGCGCTGGCACATGGCGTCGAGCCTGGGCGCATTGCCAAAACCCTGGCCTTTAAGTTGGGCGACGGCCGCGCGGTGTTGTTGGTGGCGCGGGGTGACGCCCGCATTGACAACGGCAAGTTCAAAACCGCTTTGGGCAAAGGCAAGATGTTGTCCACCGATGTGGTGGCCGAGATCACGGGCCACCCCGTGGGTGGGGTCTGCCCCTTTGGCTTGGCCCAGCCCTTACCGATTTACTTGGATGTGTCCTTGCAGGCATTTGACGAGGTCTTGCCGGCGGCAGGCTCGGTCAACAGCGCGGTGCGACTGTCTGTGGCTTTGCTGGAACAAGTCACCCAAGGGCAGTGGGTGGATGTGTGTCAAGAATCGCCTGCGTCTTGATTGACGCCAAAGGTGCTGCCTAAGGCTGATAAAAAGTAATACATAGATGTTTTATTTTTTCAAATTTTGGATCTTTATGAATCATAAATTCAAATAAGTAATTCTAAATATGCATAATGCCTGACGCTTGGTGAATGCCAAGTAACTCTATTCAGGCATTGGATGAACACCCAATTTTTCGACCAGCCCATACTCAACTCGCCATACAACTACCCGCTTAGGCATTGGGAGTTGGACAACAAAGGGCAGCCAACCCACCAGGTGGTGACTGCGCGACGGCCAGCCAAGTTCATCACCCCTATTCCCAAGGCCAAAAAGCAGCAAGACACCCAGGCTGATTTGGACATTGCAGCCGAAGGCATCTCTGGCAACGAGCACAAATACCATGCCTCCATCATCAATGGGGTGCGGGCAGAGGTGGACAAATGGCGACTGATTCCAAACCCCAACGACTGGGGCGTCACCCCCGAAACCGCGCGCTTGTTGCAACACTGGCGGCATCACGATTTCAGTGGTGTGCGTCCATTTTTTTGCCAAATAGAAGCCGTTGAAACCGCCATTTGGCTGACCGAAGTCGCGCCAGGTAAAGGCAAGATCGCGCAAAGCTTTCTAGACCATTTGGCCGTCAGTAACGAGGAAGCCAACCCTGGATTGATGCGTTTGGCCTTGAAACTGGCGACTGGAGCCGGCAAAACCACCGTCATGGCCATGCTCATTGCATGGCAAACCATTAATGCAGTGCGACGCCCCAGTAGCAAAAAATTCACAAGGGGTTTCTTGTTGGTCACCCCTGGTCTGACCATCAAAGATCGTTTACGTGTTTTGCTGCCCAACGACACCGAGAGCTATTACAAAACCCGCGAACTCATTCCCAGCGACATGATGGGTGACATTGACAAATGCAAGATCGTCATCACCAATTACCACGCCTTCAAACTGCGTGAGCGTATGGACATCAGCAAAGGGGGCCGCTTGCTGTTGCAAGGTCGCGGTGGCAAAGACATCGAGACCTTGGAAACCGAAGGACAAATGATTCAGCGGGTCATGCCTGCTTTGATGGGCATGAGAAACATCTTGGTCATCAATGATGAAGCGCACCACTGCTACCAAGCCAAGCCTCTTGCGCCAGAGCTTGAAGCCTTGAAAGGCGACGATAAAAAAGAAGCCGAAGAAAACAATGAAGCCGCGAGGCTTTGGATCAACGGTATCAAAGTGGTGCAACGTCAACTCGGCTTGAACCGCGTGATTGACTTGTCGGCCACACCGTTTTTCTTGAGGGGTTCGGGCTATCTCGAAGGCACCTTGTTCCATTGGACGATGAGCGACTTTTCGCTGATGGACGCCATTGAATGCGGCATTGTCAAACTGCCACGCGTCCCCGTGGCAGACAACATTCCAGGGGCGGAGGTTCCTGTTTTTCGCAACCTGTGGGAGAACATCAGCAAAGAGATGCCCAAAAAGGGACGCGGCAAAGCCGAATTGTTGGACCCGTTGCAATTGCCCGCCAAATTGGAAACTGCATTGCAGGCCCTGTATGGCCACTACGAAAAAGTTTTTCAAGATTGGCAAGCGGCTGATTTACAAGTCCCTCCTTGCTTCATCGTGGTCTGTAACAACACCTCCACATCCAAACTGGTGTATGACTTCATCTCGGGTTTTGATCGCCTGAACGAGGATGGCACCACCCAGTTTGAGCATGGTCGCTTGCCCTTGTTTCAAAACCACGATGCCTTGGGTCGCCCCTTGGCGCGGCCACGAACCTTGTTGATCGACAGTGAACAGCTTGAAAGCGGCGAAGCGCTTGACGACCAATTCCGCAAAATCGCCGAGCCTGAGATAGAACAATTTCGCCGAGACATCATCCATCGCACAGGCCAGCAACAAAGCGCTCAGCACATCACCGACGCCGAGTTGTTGCGGGAAGTGATGAACACCGTGGGCAAGGCCGGGCGATTGGGCGAATCCATTCGCTGCGTGGTGTCGGTGTCCATGCTGACCGAAGGCTGGGACGCCAATACCGTGACCCATGTGCTGGGTGTGCGTGCCTTTGGTACGCAACTGCTGTGTGAGCAAGTCATCGGCCGTGCATTGCGGCGTTTGTCATATGACTTGAACGACCAAGGTTTGTTCGATGTGGAATACGCCGATGTGCTGGGCATCCCCTTTGACTTCAACGCCGAACCCGCCTTGGTCAAACCCGTCAAGCCACGCGAAACCGTGCACGTCAAAGCCCTCAAGCCTGAACGTGATACCCATGAAATTCGCTTTCCACGCGTGCAGGGTTACCGCATCGTGTTGCCTGACGACAAAATCGACGCTGTCTTCAACGACGACTCCACCTACGAACTCACGCCAGCAGAGGTTGGGCCGTCCATCACTCGGCAAGAAGGCATCATTGGCGAAGGTGTCAACCTCACCTTGGTGCATACCCGTCAAGTGCGTGAAAACACCGTGCTGATGCACCTGACCAAGCACCTGCTGGAAAAAAAGTTCCGCGATCCCAATGGCCAACTCAAACTGCATTTGTTTGGCCAACTCAAACGCATTGCCAAACAGTGGCTAGACCACCATCTGGTGTGCAAGGGCAACACCTACCCCGCGCAGCTCTTGTACCAAACCCTGGCCGAGCGAGCCTGCGAACGCATTCACCAAGCCATCAACCGCGCCAGTGTTGAAAATGGTCACAACCACATTCAAGCCCTGCTCGATCCCTACAACCCAATGGGCAGCACCGCGCATGTGAACTTCAACACCAGCAAAACACAGCGCTGGCAGGCCAGTGCCAGACATTGCCACTTGAATTGGCTGATCATGGACAGCGATTGGGAGCACGAGTTTTGCCGCGCCGCCGAAGCGCATCCGAAAGTTCGCTCGTACGTGAAGAACCACAACCTCGGCTTTGAAGTGCCCTACCAATTGGGCGCCGAAACCCGTCGCTATCGACCTGACTTCATCTTGCTGATTGACGATGGCGGCGGTGCAAACAAGTTGCTGCACTTGGTGGTGGAAGTCAAAGGCTATCGGGGCGAAGACGCCAAAGACAAAAAGGCCGCCATGGAAACCCGATGGTTACCCGGCATCAATGCCGCTGGCCAGTTTGGCCGCTGGGCCTTTGCCGAATTCACCGATGTGTTTGCCATGCAAACCGACTTTGGCGAAGCGGTGCAAACGCACTTTGATGCCATGGTTCAAAACCACACCAAGGGTTAACAGGGGAGCACCATGCCGATTCGCAGCATTTATAATTCGAAGCGTATCCGCCCCTTGGAAGTACGCCCTCTCAACGATCCCGAGAGTGTGCAGAAACCCTGGGGCATTCCTTTTGATGGTATCCACCTGCTCAGGTGCTTGCCATGAGCACGGCTCAAATTGCCATCCTCATTGATGGCGGCTATTTTCTAAAGCGCATCCGCAAAGAG
Source organism: Burkholderiales bacterium (assembly GCA_947381415.1). GTDB lineage: Bacteria > Pseudomonadota > Gammaproteobacteria > Burkholderiales > Burkholderiaceae_C > Limnohabitans. Next base: position 50,811 of record CANCVB010000002.1, on the reverse strand, counting down.
CTGCCAGCCTCGTACAGCAGCACCCCCGAACAAATTGCCAAAACAGTTCGTCGACTGTGCTTCAACCATGTCATCAAAATCACTGGGCATCGGGGAAAGTATTGGCAGCAGTACCTTTACAGAAGCTTCTTTTATGACGCCGAGCCCTACACAGGCGTTGCACACCATCCTATTGCGAACCAACAAATTGAATTTGCCAAGTCTGACCAAGCCATACAACGTCAGGCTTTGTTTGAACAACTGCGCAAAGAACGCAAGCTCGCATTGCGGTTGGGCAAAGTCAACCGTGACCACGACTGGACCTTGTCGCCCCGTCTGACCAAAGCTGCTCTTAAAACGCGCCATCTACTGGCCCCTTTGAACAGCTTGAGCGAACAGTTGCAACAGGCAACCGATCCCATGCAAACCTTGCAATTGCAAGTCAGTGCCGAGCAAGCACAGCAACTGCTAGAGGCCTACCACTTTTGGCGCAAGCTGGAATCAACTGATGTGGCTCTTGGCTTGCGCCAAAAAGGTGTGGACATGCGCATTGCGATAGACATTGCCAGCATCACTTTGAAGAAACAGGCCAGCACCATCGTCTTGGTTGCAGGGGACAGTGACTTTGTACCCGCGGCCAAATTAGCCAGACGAGAGGGCATGGAATTCATCCTTGACCCACTTTGGCAAAAAGTGAATGACGATTTGTTTGAACACATTGATGCACTTCAGTCTGGTCTCAAACGTCCCGTCCGTGAAGAACCCAAGGATTGATCGATATGGCCACCCGCAAACCCCAAACACAGCCCGCAGCTGCGGATAAAAAAAGCAAAGCGCCGTTGAAGGTGGAAACCCTCAAGCACGATGCGGACAAGCGCAAAAACATTCCCACTGCTGAGTTTCAGTCGGTGGTGCAGCGTGAGCACCAACAGCAAGTGCAAGTGACATACGAGCGCGGCACCCGCAACCCCGACCTGGACCCGCAGTTGATGTGGCGAGGCAAAGACGCGGCCGATTGGTCAGACCTGGTGGTCAATGCCCCGCCGCTTTACATTCAGGAAAAAGTACACCCCAAGGTCTTGATTGACGACTTGAAACGTCAAACCGACCAAGCCAAAGCGGCAAGTGCGGCCACACAAAGTGGCTTTGTGGCCGATTTGTTTGACGATGCCGCCAAAGATTTCAACGGCGTGCCCGAAGGCGACGCCAAAACAGAGTTCTACCAACACGAGCAGCATTGGTCCAACCGCATGATTTTGGGCGACAGCTTGCAGGTCATGGCGAGTTTGGCCGAGCGCGAAGGCTTACAGGGTAAGGTGCAATGCATTTACTTTGACCCGCCCTATGGCATCAAGTTCAACAGCAATTTTCAGTGGAGCACCCACAGCAGAGATGTGAAAGACGGCAACGCCGACCACATCACCCGCGAGCCCGAAATGGTGAAAGCCTTTCGCGACACTTGGAAGGAAGGTATCCACAGTTACCTCAGCTACATCCGCGACCGCCTGACCGTGGCGCGGGACCTGCTGACCGAATCAGGCTCGATCTTTGTGCAGATTGGGGATGAGAACGTGCATCGGGTGCGGGCGGTGATGGATGAGGTTTTTGGAGATGAGAACTTCATGAGTCTGATCACTATGAAGACCACTGGTGGTCTCGGAAGTTCTGGACTGAAAGGGGTTAGCGACTATTTGATTTGGTACTCCAAAAACAAGTCGCAAGCGAAGTTTCGGAAACCTTTGTTGCCGAAGTCGCAAGGTGAAGGCTCGTCTACCGGGGAACGATATAGCGAGGTTTATGAGGCGTCGACAGGGGTGTTCCGTACCTTATCTACTGCCGAGTGTGACGACCCCAAGTTAATTCCGGAAGGGGCAAATACGTTCCAGTACGACAACCTAGTTTCTTCTGGCTACACACCCACCTGCACATTTGAAATTGACTATGTTGGCCGTACTTTTTCACCTGGAGGTGGACGCAGTTGGAAAACAAATCAGACAGGTATCAAACGACTAAAAAAAGCGGGAAGAGTTGGAGCTACGGGGAAAAGTGTTCGCTATCGGCGCTATCTGAACGACTATCCCAGCGTGGAGGCCAGCAATATTTGGAGTGACATTGCTGTTAGAACGGACAAGCAGTACGTTGTCGAGACAGCAACGGGGGCAATTCAGCGCTGCATGCTGATGACCACCGACCCCGGCGACCTCGTCCTAGACCCCACCTGCGGCTCAGGCACCACCGCCTACGTCGCCGAACAATGGGGCCGCCGCTGGATCACCATCGACACCTCCCGAGTCGCACTGGCCTTGGCCCGGGCCCGCATCATGGGCGCACGCTACCCCTTCTACCTGTTGGCCGACAGCAAAGAGGGCCAAGCCAAAGAAGGCCAGGTCACACGCACAGAACCCAAGACCCACGCCACCATTGGCAACATTCGCCAAGGCTTTGTGTACGAGCGGGTGCCGCACATCACCTTGAAAAGCATTGCCAACAATGCGGAGATTGACGTCATCTACGACGAACACCAAGCCTTGTTGGAACCTTTGCGGCAAGACTTGAACAAAGCCCTCAAAACCAACTGGCAAGAGTGGGAAATTCCGCGCGAGGCTGGGCCCAAGTGGAGTGCCAAGGCACAAGATCTGCATGCCCAATGGTGGCAACAACGCATGGCCCGCCAACAAGCGATTGATGCCTCGATTGCCGCCAAGGCCGAGTTTGAGTATTTGTTCGATCGGCCTTATGAAGACAAAAAGAAAGTGCGCGTGGCCGGACCCTTCACGGTGGAGAGCATGTTGCCGCACCGGGTGCTGGGCGTGGATGAGAACGACCAACTGATTGACAGCGAGGTGCAAGAGCCCATGGGCCGCTATGCGCGTGACTTTGTACAAATCATCTTGGACAACCTGCGCACGGCCGGGGTGCAGCAAGCGCACAAGACCGACAAGATTGACTTCTCGTCTGTGTCAGCTTGGGCGGGTGAATATGTGTGCGCCGAAGGTCGCTACATGGAGGGCGACCAAGAAAAAACGCGCTGGCATTTTCATCGGGCCCGAGTTTGGCACCGTCAGCCGCCCCGACTTGGTGAGCGCGGCCCGTGAAGCGGGTGACGCAGGCTTCGATGTGTTGATTGCCTGCGCATTCAACTATGACGCCCTGAGCACCGAGTTTTCCAAGCTGGGGCGCATTGCGGTGCTTAAAGCCCGCATGAACGCCGACCTGCACATGGCCGAAGACCTGAAAAATACTGGCAAAGGGAATTTGTTTGTGGTGTTTGGCGAACCCGACATTGACATCTTGAACGCTGAGACCGGCGAGGTGCTGGGCCCGCGCGAAAAAACCAAAGGACCGATTCGAATCAAGGTCAATGGTGTGGATGTGTTCCACCCTAACTCCGGCCAAGTGCGTAGCGATGGTGCCGAGGGCATTGCCTGCTGGTTCATTGACACCGACTACAACGAAGAAAGCTTCTTCGTGCGCCATGCCTATTTCTTGGGCGCGAACGACCCGTACAAATCCCTCAAGATCACGCTCAAAGCAGAAATCAACCTAGAAGCATGGGAGTCGCTGAATAGCGATACCTCAAGACCGTTTGAGAAACCGAAATCGGGGCGGATTGCGGTGAAGGTGATCAATCATTTAGGGGATGAAGTGATGAAGGTTTTTAAGGTTTAGAAATCCAACTTGAAAGCATGCCAATATGAAAAGCAAAATTACTGAGACTACGCTTGAAATGCACTATCACTTCGCGATGATGGATTTATTCAGATCTACTTTTGGAGTGGGTCCTACTGGAAGATTTTCTTTTTTTAAATATTCAATTAGAAAAGAAAAATTTGTAGGCTTTGATCAAGCTTATGTACAAACAACGCTATCAGATCAAGAGCTTTATAAAGACCTAACGAACATCGCTCAAGGAAAGCAAAATTCTCCAAAGTATGTTGGATATTTTCTGCAATTCAAAGTGGTGGATAAGCGTACTAAAAGGTCTTCCAACATACCACCATCAGTTACAGCATACTCACCTTTTTATAGCGTTAAGCTTTCTACCGGACGAGACACCAAAAACAATTTATCTCAGCATGAGTTATTGAAAAATATCAGCTCGTCAAGTTCTGGGGCCTTCGTTTATTACGCATGTCCTTTGCTATTTGACAAACTTGACCTCTATGCACGTGATGCAGATTTGGATCAACTAGTTTTGGTTGAAGTAAATAGCGGCACACCTCATTTAACTGATAACAAGACCCAACACCATATTTATTTTTCATCGCCTACATCGACGCCCGTGTGGTGTAGTGAGCCTGTTCAAGGAGTTTCCACCAACATGGAGAAGATGTTTCAATCACTCTTTGAGAAAAATAAAAATCCAATTGATTTCACAAAATTTATTACGCACTTATTGGAAGATACTGAACATCTGATTTTTAATAATGAGGAGGATCACTCCAAAAAAAATGTTTTGCACAAACTTGCTGATATTTTTTATTTGATTCGCTATTGAACAACATGATTTGGTTTTACATGAAGCTATTTCAAGCTGATTTCAACAGTCTTTCCCACCGCTGTTGCCGCCTTGAACAAGGTATCGAGTTGAATGGACAAATTCTCGGGGTCCAGCACCCTGTCTAGTTGTGATCGGCTGGTGACCATGCGTTGCGCCATCACCACCTTGCTCAATTTGCCGCTTTGCATGGCGTCATTCAACTGCTCAACCAAAGCCCGTTTCAGCGCTTTGGCTTGCACTTCTTCGAAGATGCCTTCATCTTTTAAAAAGTCGTCAAAGCTACTGCCTGTGTGTTGATTGGTTTTGATCTTCTTCATGTTTCCAAGCTTTCAAGCGTTTGATGGCTAGCTCAATGTCGTTGACTGGTGTCTGCTTCGTTTTCTTGACAAACCCGTGCAACAAAATCACTTGGGACTCAACCACAGCAAACAACACCCTGGCAATTCGATTGCCGATGTTGCTTCTCACCTCCCAGACAGACGACCTCAGATAGTCCACCCTGGGCTTACCAATTGGCCACTTGTATTGAACGTAAGCAATGTCTTCACCAATCATTTGTCTGTCAGCTGCGCTCAATGATTTCAACCATTCACGCACAGGCTCATGCCCGCTTGGCGAGCAGTAAAACACGGCTGGGAGTCGTTGAACAGGCTTCACCCAAAGTGTACCTTATAAAGTACTTTTGAAAGCCAAGCGCCGTTTCAATTTGAAACGCGATCAGCAAGCAGAGCTTAAAAGTCTGATTGCTTTGTATCTGTAAGTTCAGTGCCGCATCAGTTGTGCGCCATGCACCTGTGAGACGCCTAATAAGTCTCCAACTGCAACCTGCCCTCTTGCTTCAGGGTCGCTGCCACCGCAGCCCAGTCCAAACCCGCACCCACCGCGATGTCTTGCAAAGCCTGCAACACGCCCTCTTCCATGGCCTTCAAACCGCACACATAAATATGGGTTTGCGGGTCTTGCAGCAAGGCGGCCAGCTTGTCAGCCGCGTCCCGCATGGCGTCTTGCACATAGCGCTTGGGCGCACCCGGTGTGCGTGAAAACGCAAAGTGGATGTCGATGAAATCGGCAGGCAGTTTTTGCAGCGGGCCAAAGTAAGGCAACTCTTGCTGGGTGCGCGCGCCAAAAAACAGCATGAGTTGGCCGCCTTCAAACTTGCCGCTGGCTTTCAAGCGTCGGCGCCACTCGGTCATGCCGCGCATGGGCGCGCTGCCCGTGCCGGTGCAAATCATCACGAGGTGGCTGCCCGGGTGGTTGGGCATGAGGAAGCTGCTGCCAAACGGGCCAATCACTTGCACCGTGTCGCCTGTTTTCAGATCGCACAAGTGGTTGGACGCCACGCCTTTGACAGGCTGGCCTTGGTGATCTTGCACCACACGTTTGACGGTGAGTGAGAGGTTGTTGTAGCCCGGGCGCTCGCCGTTGCGTGGGCTGGCCACCGAGTACTGACGCGCATGGTGGGGTTTGCCGTGGGCGTCCACACCTGGCGCGATGATGCCCACCGACTGCCCTTCCAACACGGGGAAAGGCAGGCTGCCAAAGTCCAGCACGATGTGGTGGGTTTCATTGTCGGTGCCGGCTTCGTTGACCTGCATATTGCCAACCACGGTGGCGCTGATGGGCGACTTGGGACCATGCAAATTGGTATAGGGGTGCGCGGCCGACCAAGGGGGCACGCTCGCGCCCGAGGCAGGCAAGTTCTGCGCCAAGCTTTGCACATCGGCTTCGCTTTGCTTGGCTGGCAACTCGTCCCAAGCCAACTGCTCGCTCAAGCTGTAGGCCTTGCTGCGCAACACGGGGAACCAATGGTCGATCGAACCCGTGGGGCATGGCGGTACACAGGCCATGCAGTGGTTGCACTTGTCGGCGTCCACCACATAGTTGCGGCTGTCGTGGGTGACCGCCCCCACGGGGCAGGTCGCCTCGCAGGTGTTGCAACGTATGCAAACTTCGGGGTCGATCAGGTGCTGTTGCAGCAACTCGGCGGTGTCACTCATGGCAGGTCAGTTGAAGCGGACGTATTCAAAGTCCACGGGTTGGCGGTTGATGCCAATGGCAGGCGGTGCAATCCAATTGGCAAATTGGCCTGGCTCGGAGACCCGGCCCATCAAACTGGCGACAAAGGCGCGGTCTTCGGCCGTGGGCAACCACTCGTTGACCTTGGCATTCCACTCGGCGTCTGACACCACGCGGCCATCGGGCGACACCTTGGCGCCCGACAAAGAGCCGATGTTGCGGTGGAAGGCTTTGTGCGGCACTTGCAGCTTGAAGGGGATGCCCGCTTTGTCGGTCACGCGGTTCCAACGCTCCACACCGGCTCTGGAGTCGGCGATGTAGTCGTCGCGCAGCACTTCGTTCAAGGCGTTGAGCATGGGCACTTCTTTTTCCAAGAGTTGGCCGTTTTGCACATGCAGCACTTTGTAGGTTTGGCCACGCAACACATGGTCATCGTCGCGCTTGCCTTCTTCATAGCGGCCTTTGAGGCCTGAGCTGTAGAAGGTGGCGGCGTTGCTGGACTCGTCAGCACCAAACAAATCGATGGTGACGCTGAAGTGGAAATTCAAGTAGCGCTGGATGGTGGGCAGGTCAATCACGCCAGCGGCGCGCAACTTGGCCACGTCGTCGGTTTTGAGTTCGTTCATGGCTTGGCAGGTGCGTTGAATGACGCGCGAAATGCCCGACTCGCCGACAAACATGTGGTGGGCTTCTTCGGTGAGCATGAACTTGGTGGTGCGAGCCAGTGGGTCAAACGCCGACTCGGCCAAGGCACACAACTGGAATTTGCCGTCACGGTCGGTGAAGTAAGTGAACATGAAGAAGCTCAACCAATCGGGCGTTTGCTCGTTGAAGGCTTGCAGGATGCGGGGGTTGTCGTCGTTGCCACTGCGACGCTCGAGCAAGGCCTCGGCTTCTTCGCGGCCATCACGGCCAAAGTGTTTGTGCAACAAATACACCATGGCCCACAGGTGGCGGCCTTCTTCCACATTGATTTGGAACAGGTTGCGCAGGTCGTACATGCTGGGTGCGGTCAAGCCCAGATGGCGTTGTTGCTCCACCGACGCTGGCTCGGTGTCGCCTTGCGTGACGATGATGCGGCGCAAATTGGCGCGGTGTTCGCCAGGCACGTCTTGCCAGGCGGCCTCGCCCTTGTGGTCACCGAAATGGATTTTGCGGTCGGCTTCGCCTTGGTTCAAAAAGATGCCCCAACGGTAGTCGCGCATCTTCACATGACCGAACTGCGCCCATCCTTGTGGGTCCACGCTGACCGCGGTGCGCAAATACACCTCGTTGTCGGTCGTGCCTTCAGGGCCCATGTCGTCCCACCAGTTGATGAAATTGGGCTGCCATTGCTCCAGCGCGCGTTGCAAGGTGCGGTCGTCGCTCAGGTTGACGTTGTTGGGGATTTTTTCGCTGTAGTTGATGGCTGACATGTGGTGTTCCTGAAAAATGAAATGAAATGATTGGGTATCTGACCCCGGTCAAGGCTTACACGCGGTTCAAATCGAAAGCGGCTTTCTCGCCCTTGCCGTAGACCTTCAAGGCGCCTTTGTCGCCCACCGCATTGGGGCGGTTGAAAATCCAGTTTTGCCAGGCAGACAAGCGGCCAAAGATGCGGGTCTCCATGGACTCTTTTTGGCTGAAACGCAAATTGGCCTCCAAGCCTGTGAGCGAGTCGGGTGACATGGCTGCGCGCTCTTCAATGGCGATGCGCAACTCGTCAGCCCAGTCGATGTCGTCGGGTGCAGCCGTCACCAAGCCCAGCGCCAGCGCTTGCTGGGCGTCCAAGGGTTTGCCAATGGCAGCGCGCACGGCCTCCAATGGCGCGGTTTCTTCATAAAAACGGCGTTGCAAGCGTGACTGGTGGTTCACCATGGGGAAGTAGCCCATGTTGAGTTCACTCAAGGTGATGTGTGGTGCGTGCTCGTTGCCAGGCAAGTCCAGCATGTAGGCGCGGTCGGCGCAAAATGCCAACTCGGCCAAGGTCCCTGCAAAACAAGCACCCTCATCGATCAGGGCAAACAAGCTGCGCGAGGACACATCCAAACGCGCCAAGGTGCGGCGCAACAGGCCAATGGTTTCATTCACCAACCAATGGTCTTGGTGTTGCACCAACACCGCGTCGGACTGCAAGGCCAGTGCGGCGTCACCGGAGGTTTTGAGCAACCAGGTGCCAATGTCGAGTTCATTGGTGCGCAAATGCAAAATCGCATCGTCCAATTCCCGTGCCATTTGCAAGGGGTACCAGGTGTCGCCCGCTTGGTGAATCGCCTCCAAGGTGTGGGGCACGGCGGCTTTGGGGGCCGAAACCGTGAGGGTGGCGGTGCGTTTGGCGCGGTCAATGGCCACCGTCACGTGCTCATAGTGCAAGCTGTCGGCGCTGGCCGTTTTGTGCAAGGGCTTCAAGGCCACGCCTTGACCTTTGGCCGCCGCACCAGCGCGTTTGCTGTGGGCAGGGAGCTGTTTCACATGCTTGGCCACCACCTCGGCAAATTGTGCGGGTTTGGCAATCGCGTCCACCAAACGCCAGTCCACCGCGCGTTGGCCGCGCACACCTTCCACGCTGGTGCAAAAAATATCGGCGTGGTCGTGGCGCACGTGGCGCTTGTCGGTCACGCGGGTCAAACCGCCGGTGCCTGGCAAGACACCCAAGAGCGGCACTTCGGGCAAGGACACGCTGCTGGAGCGGTCATCGACCAACACGATCTCGTCGCAGGCCAGGGCCAACTCGTAGCCACCGCCAGCGCAAGCGCCATTCACCGCGGCCACGAATTTCAAACCGCTGTGGCGGCTGCTGTCTTCGATGCCGTTGCGGGTTTCATTGGTGAATTTGCAAAAATTGACCTTCCACGCGTGGGTGGACAGGCCCAACATGAAGATGTTGGCGCCCGAGCAAAAAATGCGGTCTTTCAAGCTGGTGACGATGACCGACCTGACTTCGGGGTGCTCAAAGCGCACACGTTGCAAAGCGTCATGCAATTCGATGTCGACACCCAGATCGTAGGAATTGAGCTTGAGTTTGTAGCCTGGCAGGATGCCGCCGTCTTCTTGAATGTCCAAGGAGAGCGTGGCAACTTCGCCGTCCACGCTCAAAGACCAGTGGCGGTAAAGGCTGGGGTTGGTTTGGTAATCCACTTTGAAATCTGACATGCGGGCACTCCTGCTGAGGCCTGCATTATGGTGCTGAAAAATACACAGTTAATGCAATATATTGCAATATCTCAGGTCTGAGCAAGCCAAGCCTTTTTCAGCGCTTGGTAGCTTTCCTCTTCAGACAGTCGGCTGGTGTCAAAGTGCACATCGGCTTTGGCGTAAAAAGGGCTGCGACTGCTGAGAATGCGGCGCAAGTCCTGCATGGCTTCGGTGCTGGCGGCCATTGGTCGGGTGTCGCCCTGGGCCAAGACCCGCGCCATGTGGTCTTCCGGCGTGGCTTGCAGCCAAATGGTGAAGCACTGCGCCAGCAACATGTTGAACGTGGCTTCTTCAGACACCAATCCGCCGGGCGTGGCCAAAACCGCATGGGTGTGGTGTGCCAAGGTTTCTTCAAGCGCACGGCGTTCGTAGCGACGGTAAGCCTGCGGGCCGTATAGCCCGTGAATTTCGCTGATGCTGCAACCCGCCAGTTGTTCGATGACACGGCTGAGTTCGACGAACACATAACCTAACTCTTGCGCCAAGCGCTGCCCCAAAGTGGACTTGCCCGCACCGCGCAAACCGATGAGGGCGATGTGTTGACGCTGTGCCGTGTCAGCTTGGGCCGAGGCTTCAAGCAAACTGACCAGCGTGCATTGCAAGGCCTTGGCCACTTGCAACAACACCAAAATCGAGGCGTTACCCATGCCGGTTTCTAAATTGGCCCAATGCCGCTCGCTCACCTGCGCTCTGGCGGCGGCGGCTTTGCGCGACAAACCGCGTCGCGTACGCAACTGGCGCACCCGGTCCCCCAAGGTGATCAGGAATGGGTGTTTTTCATCCAAAGGGGTATGACGCATGCATGCACTTTAATGCATCTTGCAAGCGCCGGGTTTTCAGGTGTCCTTAGACACCTTGATGGTGGGGAATTTCGAAGAAAAATCTTTCGCCTTGGCCGCCACGGCCACGGCCAGTTGTCTGGCCACGCCCTTGTAAATGGCGGTCACCTCCCCATCGGGGTCGGCCACCACGCTGGGCAGGCCGCTGTCGGCTTGCACACGGATGGCCATGGACAAGGGCAATGCGCCCAGGTAGGCCATGCCTTCGGCGTTGGCCATTTTTTTGCCACCTTCCACGCCAAAGATGTGCTCGGCGTGGCCGCACTGGCTGCACACATGCACCGCCATGTTTTCCACGATGCCCAAAATCGGCACGCCGACTTTTTGGAACATGCGAATGCCTTTCAAGGCGTCAATCAAGGCAATGTCTTGCGGCGTGGTGACGATGACCGCGCCAGTCAGGGGCACCCGTTGGCTCAGGGTGAGTTGGATGTCGCCAGTACCCGGGGGCATGTCGACGATCAAGTAATCCAGGTCGCGCCAATTGGTTTGACGCAGCAACTGCTCCAGCGCCTGGGTGGCCATGGGGCCACGCCAGACCATGGCCTGGTCTTGCGCCACCAAAAAGCCAATTGACATCACCTGCACCCCATGGGCTTGCAAGGGTTCCATGGTTTTGCCGTCAGCGCTTTCGGGGCGGCCCGACAAACCCATCATCATGGGCTGGCTGGGACCGTAAATATCGGCGTCGAGCAAGCCCACACTGGCCCCTTCGGCAGCCAGCGCCAAGGCCAAATTGGCCGCGGTGGTGCTCTTGCCCACACCACCTTTGCCAGACGCCACGGCGATGATGTTTTTCACCTGGGGCAGCAAGGCCACACCAGGCTGGGCCGCATGGGCAATGACTTTGCTGCTGACCTTGGCTTTGACCGATGTGACGCCCGGCACTTGGCCCACCACCTGTTGCAACTGCTGTTCAAACGCCGCCCACAGGCTTTTGGCGGGGTAGCCCAGCTCGACCTCGAAGCTCACATCGCCACCTGACAGTTGCAGGTTTTTCACTGATTTGCTGCTGACAAAATCCAGGCCTGTGAGGGGGTCCACCACGGTTTGTAACGCGTTGGTGACGTCTTGTTCGCTCAGGGCCATGTCTGCTCCAGTGTGTCTGTCGGGGAAAAGGGCGCTAGTCTAACGAGCTCTGGCAATACGCGGGATGAAGTGGTTAAGCCAACGCTGGATGTGGGCGGCATAAAATCAGCCTCCCTCTGCGTACCGACCTTCCCCATGACCCAGCGCCGCTTATTTGTCACCACCGCCCTGCCCTATGCCAATGGCAACTTCCACATCGGGCACATGATGGAGTACATCCAGGCCGATATTTGGGTGCGCTACCAGCGCATGCAGGGCCACGCGGTCAACTTTGTTTGCGCCGACGACACCCATGGTGCGCCCATCATGATCGCTGCCGAAAAAGCAGGCCTCACCCCGCAGCAGTTTGTCGCCAACATCGCCGCTGGCCGCCAGCGGTATTTGGACGGGTTTCACATTGCTTTTGACAACTGGCACAGCACCGACGCCCCCGAAAACCACGCCTTGGCGCAACAGATTTACCGCGACCTGCGCGACCTCAGCGTTGACCAAGGTGGCACGCTGATCGAGCGCAAAACCATCGAGCAGTTTTTCGACCCCGAGAAAAACATGTTCTTGCCCGACCGCTTCATCAAAGGCGAATGCCCCAAGTGCGGCACCAAGGACCAGTACGGCGACAACTGCGAAAACTGCGGCGCCGTGTACGCACCCACCGATTTGAAAAACCCCTACTCTGCGTTGTCGGGCGCGACACCCGTCTTGAAACATGCCGAGCATTTTTTCTTCAAGCTCTCCGACCCCCGCTGTGTGGCCTTCTTGCAAGACTGGACGCAAAACGGCCAACACCTGCAGCCCGAGGTGGCCAACAAGGTGAAAGAGTGGTTCAGTGTGCGCAGCAACCCCGATGGCAGCACCAGCGAGGGCCTGGGCGACTGGGACATTTCGCGCGACGCGCCTTACTTTGGCATCGAGATTCCCGATGCACCGGGCAAGTACTTTTATGTGTGGCTGGACGCCCCGATTGGCTACTTGGCGTCCCTCAAAAACCTGCTGGACAAACGCGGTGAGGACTTTTCGGCCTACATCAACGACCCCGAGGTGGAGCAATACCACTTCATTGGCAAAGACATCGTCACCTTCCACACCCTGTTTTGGCCAGCCATCCTCAAGTTCAGCGGCCGCAAGGTCCCGAACAAGGTGTTTGTCCACGGCTTCCTCACCGTGAACAATGGCGAGAAGATGAGCAAAAGCCGTGGCACGGGCTTGAACCCCTTGAAGTACTTGGAGCTGGGCATGAACCCCGAGTGGCTGCGCTACTACTTGGCCGCCAAGCTCAATGGCCGCAACGAGGACATCGACTTCAACGCCGACGACTTTTTGGCACGGGTCAACAGCGATTTGGTGGGCAAATACATCAACATCGCCTCAAGGGCGGCGGGCTTCATCGCCAAGCGATTTGGCGGCCAGTTGGGCGCGGTCAGCGCCGATGGTGAAGCGCTGCTGGCGCAGTTGCACGCCGGACTGCCTGCCATTGAAGCCTTGTACGACAACCGCGACTGCGCCAAAGCCCTGCGCGACACCATGGCCTTGGCAGATCGTGTCAATGAATACGTCGATGCCAACAAACCTTGGGAACTCGCCAAATTGGAAGGCCAAGACGCCCGTTTGCAAGATGTGTGCAGCACCTGCATCGAAGCCTTCCGTTTGCTCAGCCTCGCCTTGAAGCCCGTGTTGCCTGCATTGGCCGCGCAAGTGGAGGCATTTTTGAACATCGCGCCTTTGCAATTTGCCCAGCGCGACCAGCGCATGGGCGCTGGCCACCGCATTGGCACTTACCAACACCTGATGCAACGCGTGGACCCCAAGATGCTGGAAGCGTTGTTCGAGCCACCCCCCGAGGTCGTCCAAGCCACCATCCCAGGCGGCGAGCCCATTGCCGAGACCATCTCCATCGACGACTTCGCCAAGATCGATTTGCGCATCGCCTTGATCGTCAACTGCGAAGCCGTGGAGGGCAGCACCAAGCTTCTGCGCCTGAGCTTGGATGTGGGCGAAGGACGCACCCGCAATGTGTTCAGTGGCATTGCCAGCGTCTACAAGCCCGAGGACCTGGTGGGCCAACTCACGGTCATGGTGGCCAATTTGGCGCCACGCAAAATGAAATTCGGCGTGTCCGAGGGCATGGTCTTGGCCGCCTCGCACGCCGATGAAAAAACCCACCCCGGCATCCACGTGCTCAAACCCTGGCCAGGCGCAACACCTGGCATGCGGATTCATTGATGCGTTGCGCTGCGGTCTTGCTGGCCGCTGGCTCAGCATCGCGCATGGGCCACCGACCCAAGTGTTTGCTGTTGCGCGACGGGGTCCCCTTGATTCGTCGCACGGCGCAAGCCTTGTTGGACGCGGGCATTCAAGAGTTGGTGGTGGTTTTGGGTCACTACGCCCAAGCCGTCGCACCGGCTTTGGCGGACTTGCCCGTGAACCTCGTGACCAACCCCCACCCCGAGCAAGGCATCATCTCCTCGCAACGCTTGGGACTGCAAAGCATTGCCACGGCTTGCGATGCCGTGGTGATGTGTTTGGCCGATCTGCCGTTGGTGCACACGCAAGACATCAGCGACCTGCTGCACGCTTTTGAAGAACGCCCAAGCCATACCGCTTTGGTGTTTCCGCAAGTCCAAGGTCAACCCGGCAACCCGGTGGTATTGGCCGCATCGGTGCGTCAAACAGTCTTGCAAGCCGGCGATGACTTTGGCTGCCAAACTTGGCGCCAACACCACCGCAGCATGGCATACCCATGGGTGAGCGACAACCTGCACTACATCACCGACCTTGACAGCCCCACCGATATGGCAGCCTTGCAGCAGCGAGGCATGGACTTGCGCTGGCCAGAGAACCACACCCGCTAAGGCCAGCGGCGTATAGTGGCTCGCCATGGCATGGCTGACTTTTCAACCCAAATTAATTTCATCGCTTCGGGGCTATAACAGCCAACGGCTGGCGCAAGACATCGGCGCAGGCATGACGGTAGGGGTGGTGGCACTGCCTTTGGCCATGGCCTTTGCCATAGCGTCAGGTCTCAAACCAGAAACCGGTTTGTTCACCGCCATCGTGGCGGGTTTTCTCATTTCGGCATTGGGGGGCAGTCGCGTTCAGATTGGCGGGCCCGCTGGCGCTTTCATCGTTATCGTTTACGGCATCGTCAACCAGCATGGGGTGGCAGGTTTGCTCTTGGCCACGCTGCTCTCAGGCGTGTGGTTGCTGCTCATGGGTGTGTTGCGCTTAGGCGTGTTGATTCGCTTCATCCCAGTGGCTGTCATCATCGGTTTTACCAATGGCATTGCGGTATTGGTTTTTTTATCGCAGATGAAAGATTTTTTCGGCCTGCATATTCACCCTTTGCCTGCCGATTTTTTCCATTTGCTCGCTGCTTTGTTCAGCCACGTCGACACCCTCAATAGCGCTGCGTTGGCATTGGGCTTGGCCAGTTTGGCTTTGCTGGTGTTGTGGCAAAGCGTGTTGCCCAGCGTGCTGCCTGCGCTTTGGGCTCAGCGTCTGGGACGGGTGCCAGGCTCGCTGTTGGTCTTGATCATCGGCACCTGTTTGACCGCTGTGTATGGTTTGCCAATTGACACCTTGGGCAGTCGCTTTGGCGGCATTCCCAGTGCGTTGCCCACCTGGTCTTGGCCGGCGTTTCACTGGGATCAGCTTGAAGCGGTGCTGCTGCCCAGCTTCACTTTGGCCTTGCTGGGAGGGGTGGAGTCTTTGATGTGTGCACGGGTGACCGACAAACTCATCCACGATCGCCACGATCCCAACCAAGAGTTGATGGCACAAGGCATTGCCAATATCGCGGTCAGCTTGATCGGCGGCATGCCCGCCACTGGCACGATTGCACGCACCATGACCAATGTGAAAAACGGCGCCACCAGTCCGATCGCGGGCATGGTGCATGCACTGAGCTTGCTGCTGGTGATGTGGCTGGCAGCACCCTTGGCGTTTCATGTGCCTTTGCCGGTATTGAGTGCGATATTGGTATTTGTGGCTTGGAACATGGGCGAGTGGCATGCGTTTGCCGATATTCAGCAATTTCGTTGGCCTTACCGCCTCACCTTGCTGGCGGTGTTTGTACTGACAGTCACCGTCGATTTGAGCGTGGCGGTCGGGGTGGGTTTGCTGGCAGCAACCCTCACGTTTTTGTTTCGCATATCCAGCCTCACGCGGTGCATAGAACTGCAGAGGGACGCGCATACCCAAGTTCATCAATTGCAGGGGGCTTTGTTTTTTGGTGCGGTGAATTTGGTGGAGCAACGCATCGACGATTTGCCCAGCCAGCGCCTGGTGCTTGATTGCCAAGGATTGATTTACATCGACTCCAGCGGGGCTGACGCCTTGGCGGGTTTGCACCAAGCTTGCCAATCGAAAGGCGTGCAATTGCAATTGACCGGCCTGCGCGATCAACCCTTGGACATCTTGCAACGCTGCGGCCTGCTGGCAGAGCTGGGTAGCTAGAATAGCTCTCCCACTCTTGGACACGCCCATGTCACTGTTTGCCCGCCCTGAATACGTCTCTGAAGCCTCGTTGTTTATCGAGCAGCTCAAGAAAGCCAAGCCAACTCTGGAAGCCGAGCAACGCCAGGGCCGTGCGTTGTTGTGGGACAAGCCACAAAATGCGCAAGAGCAAAATGCCTTTGATGCCGCACGCATCGCCCAAAAACCCTACGTTTATTTCAATCCCAGCGTCAAGTGAACAAGCCACCTGTGCAAACCGACTGGCAAGGGTCTAGCAGCGACTTGCCCCACATGCCCACCGTCATCGACCATGTGGCCGTAGCGCGTCTGTATGGTGAACCGCTGTTTGCCATGCCGCAGGATTTGTACATCCCCCCTGATGCCCTGCAAATTTTTTTAGAGGCCTTTGAAGGCCCGCTGGATTTGCTGCTCTACCTGATCCGTAAACAAAACTTCAATATCTTGGACATCCCAATGGCGGGTCTGACGCGTCAGTACCTCAGCTACGTAGAGGAAATCCGCAAAACCAACCTTGAGCTTGCTGCCGAGTACCTGTTGATGGCAGCCATGCTGATTGAAATCAAATCGCGCATGCTCTTGCCACCCAAAAATCAGGTGGAGGGCCAAGAGCCTGAAGACCCCCGTGCCGAATTGGTTCGCCGTTTATTGGAATACGAGCAACTCAAGTTGGCTGCTGCCAACCTGAACCAGTTTCCGCAACAAGGCCGTGATTTTTTACGCGCACAGGTATACATTGAGCAGTCCTTGCAACCTCGGTTCCCGCATGTGGAAGTTGTGGAGTTGCAGCAAGCTTGGGCGGATATTTTGCGTCGTGCCAAACTGGTGCAACACCACAAAATCAGCCGCCAAGAACTGTCTGTGCGTGAGCATATGAGCATCGTTTTGAAAAAACTCCAAGGCCAACGTTTTGTTGAGTTCGCAGATTTGTTTGACCCTGCCTTGGGCGTGCCGGTGCTGCTGGTGACCTTTATCGCCTTGCTAGAACTCGCCAAGGAAACCTTGGTAGACATCACCCAAGCTGAAGCCTATGCGCCTATTTATGTCCGTTTGGCCTACGCACCTGTCAACTGATTTTTGAGGAAAGCCACCATGAGTGTTCACCCCAGCGCCCATCAATCCGCCAAGCGTCCTGCCATGACCATGCACAGCTTGATGAAGATGTACAGCGAAGGTGAAAAGATCACCATGCTGACTGCTTATGACGCCACCTTTGCCGCTTTGGCCGATTTGGCGGGTGTGGAAGTCATTCTGGTGGGTGACTCGCTGGGCATGGTGTGTCAAGGCCACAGCAGCACCTTGCCAGTCACACTGGACGCCATGCGCTACCACACCGAGTGCGTGGCACGCGGCATACACAAGCAAAACGGCCGCCCCATCATCTTGGGAGACATGCCGTTTGGTACCTACGCCACCCCCGAGCAAGCCTTTCGCAGTGCCAGCGAATTGATGCGCGTCGGTGCGCACATGGTCAAACTCGAAGGTGGTGCTTGGTTGGCACCCACGGTCGAGTTTTTGGTCACCCGTGGTATTCCGGTGTGCGGTCACATTGGACTGACGCCACAAAGCGTGAACACCTTGGGTGGCTACCGCGTCCAAGGGCGCACAGACAGCGCCGCGCAACAACTCATGCAAGATGCTTTGCAATTGGAACAAGCGGGCGCGCAAATGCTGGTCATGGAAATGGTGCCTGCCGCCTTGTCGGGTGACATCACCCGTGCCCTGAGCTCTTGTGCCACCATTGGAATTGGTGCTGGCGTAGACACCGCAGGACAAATTTTGGTGCTGCACGACATGTTGGGTGTCACACAGGGCAAAGTGCCCAAGTTTGCCCATAACTTCATGAATGAAGCCTCCACCATTCAAGACGCCATGCACGCTTTTGTGCGCGCTGTGAAGGAGCAACGCTTCCCTGTGAACGAATTGCACGCTTGGTAAGCACCGCATGTTGATTGCCCGTTCGCTGGTTGAACTGCGCCAGCATTTGCAGCGCTTTGAACGACCTGCCTTTGTGCCCACCATGGGCAATTTGCATGATGGTCATCTGAACCTGATTGCACTGGCCAAACCTTTGGGCGATGTGACAGTGGCCAGCATCTTTGTCAACCGCTTGCAGTTTTTGCCGCACGAAGACTTTGCAAGCTACCCACGCACCTTTGAAGACGACTGCGACAAACTGCGCATGCAAGGCTGTGATGTGGTGTTTGCACCCGATGAAACCGAGTTGTACCCCCAACCGCAAACCTTCAAAGTGCAACCCGACCCTGCTTTGGCAGATATATTGGAAGGCCAGTTCAGGCCTGGGTTTTTCACCGGCGTGTGCACGGTGGTCATGAAACTGTTTCACGCCGTGTTTGCGCACAGTGGTGGCGTGGCCATGTTTGGAAAAAAAGACTACCAACAGTTACTGGTGATAACCCAGATGGTGAGACAGTTTGCTTTGCCCGTCGAACTGGTAGGGGTGGAGACCCGTCGCTCAGCCGATGGGTTGGCATTGAGTTCACGCAACCGCTACCTCAGCCAAGAAGAACGCGCCGAGGCCATGCAACTGTCGATGGCACTGCATCAATTGGGCCAAGCGGCCTTAGTCTGCGGCGAAACGCTGCCAGACTGTTTACCGCAACTGCAAGAACAGGCCATGGAACGCCTGCGCCTGCGCGGTTGGCAACCGGACTACCTGTGTGTGCGTCGCCGCCTAGACCTGCAATTGCCACTGGCGGGCGATGCTCTGGTGGTGCTGGGTGCGGCGAAGTTGGGCCAGACCCGGTTGATTGATAACCTGGAAATCTGATCGACGGACTGGTTATTCGCCCTTGGCCCCACGCCCCATCAGCGCAGCCACCGCTTGTTGTGGTGAGGTATGGCCTTGCAACACCCCTACCACCGCTTGGGCAATAGGCATGTCAACGCCTAGCTGCTGGGCGCGTGCCACCACGGTGTGCGCGCTGTACACGCCCTCGGCCACATGGCCCAAGGACTGCAACACAGCCTCTAGCGGATGGCCTTGCGCCAGCGCCAAGCCGACTTGGCGATTGCGACTCAAGTCACCCGTGGCCGTCAATACCAAGTCACCCAGGCCACTCAAGCCCATGAAAGTGTCAGCGCGTGCGCCCATGGCCAAACCCAAACGGGTGATTTCGGCCAAACCACGTGTGATGAGCGCAGCGCGGGCGTTCATGCCCAATTGCATGCCATCGCACAAACCGGTGGCAATGGCCATGACGTTTTTGACTGCGCCCCCAACCTCCACGCCAACCACATCCTCATTGGCATACACACGCAAGTTATCGCCATGGAACGCCTGTACCAAAGCTTCACGCACCGAGGCATGGGCACTCGCCGCGACCAGGGCAGCAGGTTGTCCAGCCGCCACCTCTTGGGCAAAGCTGGGGCCACTGAGCACACCGGCCAACATATCCGCAGCGACCTGCGCCTGCACCTCGTGCGCGAGCAGCCCACCGGGTTGGGCGGTCGAGAGTGCCGCCTCAAAACCTTTGCACAACCAAGCCAAAGGCTTTTGCCTGTGCGTAGGAGCCAATGACTGCAAAACCGCACGCAGTGACACCATGGGCGTGGCCAAGACGGTGAGATCCACCGCCGACAACACCTCAGAAAACGGCGCGTGGCTGACTTGCAATGAGGCTGGCAATGCATGACCGGGCAAGTACAAGGTGTTTTCACGCTGCTGGTTCAGGGTTTGAACCAAACCCGCATCACGCGCCCACAAGGTGACATCGTGGCGTTGGCAGGCCTGTACCGCCAAGGCCGTACCCCAAGCGCCTGCGCCAATGATGGCGAGCTTCACTGCAGTTGTTGTTCAGCAGCCATGCGCTGCTGTTGGTCGTACATGGCTTGGAAATTGATTTCTGCCATGTGCACAGGTGGAAAGCCAGCGCGCTGGATCACATCAGCCACATTGCCGCGCAAATAGGGATAAATGATTTGTGGGCAGGCAATGCCCGTGACGGGTTGCAACTGGCCTTCGGGCAGGTTGCGAATTTCAAAAATTCCCGCCTGTTTGGCCTCGACCAAAAACATGGTTTGGTCTTTGATTTTGGTGGTCACCGTGGCAGTGACGGTGATTTCAAAGACGCCGTCGCCAATTTGCTCTGAACCCAAACCAATCTGAATATCCACAGAGGGTGGATCTTGCGCCAACAAAATGGCTGGTGAATTCGGTTGCTCTAAAGACATGTCTTTGAGGTAGATACGCTGAATTTGAAAAACGGGATCGCTGTTGGCGTCTGCCATGGTGGTTTCCTGAAAAAGAAAAACCCGCCTAGAAACTGCTTCCTAAGCGGGCAAGGGTTAGGTGGGAAAGATTATCTCAGCTTGCTTGGAGCAAAGGCATGAGGTCACCTCGGCTGTCCAAAGCCATCAAATCGTCACAGCCGCCCACATGCGTGTCGCCGATGAAAATTTGGGGCACTGTACGTCGCCCCGTCAAGGCCATCATGCGATCACGCTCATCGGGCGCCAGATCGATACGCACCTCTTCGATGTGCGCGACGCCGCGCGATTTCAAAATTTGTTTGGCCCGGGTGCAATAGGGGCAAACAGCGGTGGTGTACATCTTGACAGGTGGCATGGTGTGTCAGTGGGGTTAGGTTTTTTCCAAAGGTAAATTGGCTTCCTGCCAAATTTTTAAGCCACCCGAGAGACTGTGGGCTTGCTCAAACCCCAGTTTGGTGGCAATTTTTTGGGCACGTTGCGAGCGCATGCCACTGGCACACACCAAAATCAGCGGGCGTTTTTTGTCGTTGATGGTTTTGCCCAAACTGGACTCCAACACATCAAACACAATGTTTTTTGCGCCGATCAAATGGCCAGAGGCGAACTCTTCTGGGCTGCGCACATCAACGATGTGGGCTTTTTCGCGGTTGATCAGCAAGACCGCTTGGCTGGGCGAAATACCTGCATCGCCCATGGATTGCAAAGTGGGCAACAACAATGCGATGCCAGAGACCAAGGCCACCAACACCAACATCCAGTTATCGATCAAAAAACTCAGCATGCGCGCCTTGGAAAATATGTCATAGGAGCGTCATTTTAGAATGCTTTCTTTTTTTCTGGCTTAGCAAGTCATTTATTTGCCATGTACACCCTGGTGCTTATTCGTCACGGCGAATCTCTTTGGAACCTCGAAAACCGCTTTACCGGCTGGACCGATGTGGATCTCACGCCCACAGGCATTGCCCAAGCGCGTCGTGCTGGCGTTTTGCTCAAGGAAGCAGGTTTTGATTTTGACTTGGCCTACACCAGCGTGCTCAAGCGTGCCATTCACACCTTGTGGCATGCCTTGGACAGCCTGGATCGCACCTGGCTGCCGGTCGCACACCACTGGCGACTGAATGAGCGCCATTACGGCGCACTGCAAGGTCTGAACAAGGCCGAGACCGCCGCGAAATATGGCGATGCCCAGGTTTTGGCTTGGCGGCGCAGCTTTGATGTGCCTCCCCCTGCCCTAGAACCGCATGACAGCCGCTACGAGGGACAAGACCGTCGTTATGCCAAGCTCTCCCCTGGCCAAGTGCCTCTCACCGAATGCCTCAAAGACACGGTGGAGCGGGTGATGCCCTTTTGGAACGAGTCGCTGGCACCCGCGATTCGCGCTGGCAAACGCGTCTTGGTCAGCGCGCACGGCAACTCCCTGCGTGCCATGGTGAAGTACCTTGACAACATCCCCGACCAAGACATTGTTGGCTTGAATATCCCCAATGGCGAACCTTTGGTTTACGAATTGGACGCTGATTTGCGCCCGATTCGAAGTTACTACCTGCGAGAAGCCCCAGTGGCACCAACCACGGCAAGCCAAGGTTAATTTCATTGGGGGTCTGCGTCAGCGGGTCAGGCACAGTAGACTATCTTCTTCAATTGTCCTTCGATGGCATTTATTTGACAGGGTAAAAATGGGCCAAAAACTCAAAATTGCGGGCTGGATCAGCATTGGTGCCCTGACGGGCGCATTAACCACCGTATCGCTGCAAACTGTGGCGCGCGCCAATATGGCCCCATTGCCACTGGAAGAGCTGCAGCAACTCGCAGCGGTTTTCAGCATGGTCAAGTCCGACTATGTCGAGCCCGTGGATGAGAAAAAACTCATCAATGACGCCATCTCTGGCATGGTCTCAAGCCTCGATCCACATTCACAGTATTTCGATAAAAAGTCCTATAAAGAATTCCGTGAAGGCACCACCGGCAAATTTGTCGGCGTCGGTATTGAAATTTCCCAAGAAGAAGGCTTGGTCAAAGTGGTGTCGCCTATTGAAGGCTCGCCCGCAGACCGCGCGGGCCTCAAGCCCGGCGACCTCATTACCAAAGTAGACGACACCTCCATGAAAGGTTTGTCGCTCAATGAAGCTGTGAAGCGCATGCGCGGTGAACCCCGCACCAAGGTCCTGCTGACGATTTACCGCAAAGACGAAAACCGCACCTTCCCTGTCACCATCATCCGTGAAGAAATCAAAACCGTCAGCGTCAAGTCCAAGATGATTGAAAACGGTTTTGGCTGGATTCGGGTCAGCCAATTCCAAGAGCGCACAGTCGACGATCTGGCTCGCAAACTCGAAGAGCTGTACAAACAAGACCCCAAAATGAAGGGCTTGGTGCTGGATTTGCGCAATGACCCTGGTGGTCTCTTAGATGCTGCTGTGGCGATTTCTGCGGTCTTTTTGCCAGACAACGTAACTGTGGTGTCCACCAATGGCCAATTGGAAGAAAGCAAATACACCTTCAAAGCTGCACCCGAGTTTTATTTGCGCCGCGGTGGCCAAGACAGTGTCTCTGGCCTGAACAGCAAAACCAACGGTTTTTTCAAAAAAATCCCCTTGGTTGTTTTGGTGAACGAAGGCTCGGCATCTGCCAGTGAAATTGTTGCCGGTGCTTTGCAAGACCACAAACGCGCGATTCTCATGGGCAGCCAAACCTTTGGTAAGGGCTCGGTTCAGACAGTGCGCCAATTGGGCTCCGACACCGCTTTGAAAATCACCACCGCGCGCTACTACACACCCAGCGGTCGCTCCATCCAAGCCAAGGGTATCGTGCCTGACTTGCTGGTAGACGATACCGCCGAGGGCAGTCCCTATGCGGCATTGCGTACCCGTGAAGCCGATCTGGAAAAACACCTCAACAGCGGCCAAGGCGAGGAAGTCAAAGACCCCAGCCGAGAAAAAGCCCGTGATGAAGCTTTGAAACGCCTTGAAGAAGAGTCCAAAAAACCGGTTGCGGATCGCAAAACGCCCGAGTACGGCTCAGCCGAAGACTTCCAACTGCAGCAAGCACTCAACCGCTTGAAAAACCAACCCGTCAAAGTCAGCAAAACACAGACTGAGCGGCCAGCAGAAAAAAAGGAACAGTAAGGCGTGAATGACGCCCAATTGCTGCGTTATTCCAGGCATATCCTGCTGGACGAACTTGGTGATCTGGGTCAGCAACAACTGCTTGACAGCCATGCTGTTGTCATCGGTGCGGGTGGCCTTGGATGCAGTGCAGCTTTGTTTTTGGCGGCCAGTGGTGTGGGACACATCACCTTGGTCGACCATGACGAGGTCGACCTCACCAACTTGCAGCGACAAATCGCCCACACGACTGAGCGCATAGGTCAAGCCAAAGTCACTTCTGCCCAGCAAGCGATGTGGGCGCTCAACCCCGGTATTCAGGTCACCGCCTTACGCCAAAAAGCCGACGCGGCTTTGCTTGACCAACTCTTGCCCGGTTCTCAGGTGGTGCTTGACTGCAGTGACAATTTTCAAACGCGCCACTTGTTGAACTCGGCCTGTGTGCAGCACCGCGTGCCTTTGGTGAGTGGTGCTGTCATTCGCCTAGATGGCCAATTGACCACCTATGACGCTC
Source organism: Burkholderiales bacterium (assembly GCA_947381415.1). GTDB lineage: Bacteria > Pseudomonadota > Gammaproteobacteria > Burkholderiales > Burkholderiaceae_C > Limnohabitans. The sequence goes on along the minus strand of CANCVB010000002.1, from coordinate 26,892 downwards.
GGCAATCCGACTCGCCCTGTTACGCCTGTGTGTTCCCGCCTGACCAAGCGCCTGAAGAAATCAGTTGTGCCACCATGGGCGTGTTGGCGCCTTTGGTGGGCGTGATAGGGAGCTTGCAAGCCGCCGAGGCCTTGAAGCTGTTGACAGGCTTGGGCAGTTCGTTGGTGGGACGCTTGCAAATGCTAGATGGTCGAAGCCTTGCGTGGACCGAAATGCGTTTACGCCGTCAAGCCACTTGCACCGTGTGTGCTGCAGATAAGCGTTCATAAATCCGCACCTGCAGGCTTGCAGTGTCTGTCTCGGGTGTATCTCTGTCTGTGTGAACAAGGCGGTAGTGCGATTTTTCTACCACCCGACTGCTGGCCGTATTGCGCGCGTCCACGCGACACACCAGACGCGCGCTGGGCACAAGCCTCAACGCGGTGTCACTCAATGCAGTGACCGCCTCGCTCATCAAGCCAAGTCCTTGGGCTGAGCTTCGACACCAATAGCCCAATTCAAACTCAGGTATGTCTAGCGCCATGCGGTGAAAACCCACGCTACCAAGCACTGCACCTGTGGTTTTGTCTTGCATCAGCATCGGCCAAGTCAAGCCCAATACAAATGCACCAAAACACGACTGGCAGTAGTCCTCGGCCCTTTCTGGTGATTGCGGTTTTTGCGCCCAAGGCAATGAATCAGGCCACATGCGAAGCGCAGGCAAACTTTCTAGCACGGCCTGGTGCAATGCATTGCCATCGCCTGGGTAAGGGCAACGCAAAACCATACGCGGTGTCTCAATGCGATCAACCCATGCTGTACTCATACGCCAATGATCCACCCTTCGAGCGGGTCCATTGCATCGGGTAGGCCATAGCGTTGATCGCCCCTTACATAACACTGTTGAGCCACTGCGGCTTGCACCATACAAAGCACCGCGTCGAGTTTGTCACCGCTGGCGTCTTGTACCAAGTCATCATGTTGCGCTGGGCGCAAGTACAAGCGCACGCCCTGATGGCCACCCACCAAAGCATGCAAAATGTCTTTTCGGGCAATCAAACGCTCGGGCGTTTGCTTGGCCTTGTCATCGCTTTTGTAACTGCGTGAACCGATGAGTTGACGCGCCAACCAACCAGGGTAGGCCTCTAACGCGACGCGCGCTTTGTCGCCTGCACACAGTCCTGGAAAATCCAAACCTGCTTGTAACATCAATGGCACGCCCGCATGCAACATATAGGCGACGGGTGGATTTACCCATTTCATTGAAGGGCTTGAGCCTGCTGGAATATCGGTGGCGCGGTGGGCGAATTTATGCCCTTTCTCTCGCGCATCACAAAAGGCTTTAAAGGTTTCGCGAATCTGGGGGCGACCCAAGGATGCAAAGTATTCAATGCAGTTTCGCCATTGGTCTGGCCAGCCCAGTGTGGTGACCAGTTCACGCGGCAAACCAAACGGCAAATCAAAACCACCCACCCAAGGTCCTGGTGTCTGCAAAGCCTGTGCAAAGGCAGCCAAACTTGTACAGGCTTGCAAACTTTCAATGACCACACGCTGATCGCGCCAAGTCCCCCATGCCATGACAATGGATTTTCGGTTGGAAGGCGAGCTGCTGAAGTCACAACCCAGCAGGCGTGTCATGGTGAAAAACCTAGGCGCGGCCCAAAATGGCGGCAGTGGCCATCAACTCTTCGAGCAAGGCCAAGGACACCTGACCGGAGACGGCATAGGGGTTGAGCACGGGAAGCTCTGAGTACTTCAAAACCACCGAGGTATTGAGCTTGGACAAGTTGACCTGCCCCATGGTCCAACCACCAAAACGGCGTTCCGTGATTTCCTCGTAGCTCAACAACTCCACATCCGCATGGCGTTTGTCACTGACGATATGCCCATACAAGGTGTTGACTTGGCTACGCCCGCCTTCAATGGCTTGCAGGTAAATACCACCGCCATAACAAAGAATGCCCGTGATGCCATTGGCCATGTTGTGTTCGCGGGCGACAGACAAAATAGAGTCTGTCGCAGCAGGGGAATCGGGGTCTAGCGCTCGGCTGACATAAAGCAATCGCACCAACATGCCATCAGTCCTTTTGAGGAATCAGTGAAAGAAATTCTCTGCGTAAATTGGGGTCTTTCAAAAAAGCCCCCCGCATCACAGAGTTGATCATGCGACTGTCCATGTCTTTCACGCCACGCCATGCCATGCAATAGTGCGACGCTTCCATGACGATGGCCAGGCCATCGGGCTGGGTTTTGACTTGGATCAGGTCAGCCAACTGCACCACCGCCTCTTCTTGAATTTGGGGGCGACCCATCACCCATTCGGCCAATCGTGCGTATTTGGACAGACCAATCACATTGGTGTGCTCGTTAGGCAAAACGCCAATCCAAATTTTGCCAATCACGGGGCAAAAATGGTGACTGCAAGCACTTCGCACCGTGATGGGACCCACAATCATCAGCTCATTCAAATGCTCGGCGTTGGGAAACTCTGTGATCACTGGGGCTTTGACAAAGCGGCCACGAAAGACTTCTTGTACGTACATTTTGGCCACCCGCCGCGCAGTCTCAGCGGTGTTGTGATCGTGTTCAGTATCAATGACCAGGCTACTGAGCACGCCTGTCATCTTGTCGGCTACTTCATCAAGCAGTTTTTCCAACTCACCAGGCTCAATGAATTCAGCAATATTGTCGTTGGCATGAAACCGTTTGCGTGAGGCCTTGATTCTTTCGCGGATTTTGATGGAAACAGGAACACCTTCGTCTTTGGCGTCGGTTGTCATGTAGCACCCGCTTCCACTTTACGCAATCGGATATGCAATTCACGCAATTGCTTTTCTTCCACCAGTGATGGTGCTTGGGTCAACAAGCACTGGGCCCTTTGCGTTTTGGGGAAGGCAATCACGTCACGGATAGAGTCAGCACCCGTCATGAGGGTCACGATTCGGTCCAGGCCAAAGGCCAAGCCACCGTGCGGGGGTGCACCGTATTGCAAAGCATCCAGCAAAAATCCAAATTTGATTTGCGCCTCTTCGGGCGTGATGTTCAAAGCGTCAAATACTTTTTGCTGTACGTCGGCTCGGTGAATGCGCACAGAGCCACCCCCAATTTCCCAGCCATTGAGGACCATGTCGTAGCCTTTGGCTATGCACTTCTCGGGGGCAGTGACCATCCAGTCCTCGTGGCCATCTTTGGGGGCTGTGAAAGGGTGGTGCACCGCGTTGTAGCGACCGGCTTCCTCGTCGTACTCGAACATGGGGAAGTCAACCACCCACATCGGCGCCCAACGGTCTTGCAGCAAGCCTTGCTTTTTTCCAAAGTCGCTGTGTCCAATTTTCAAACGCAAAGCGCCCATCGCGTCGTTGACGATCTTGGCTTTGTCGGCACCGAAGAACAACAGGTCTCCGTCTTGTGCGCCACTGCGAGACAAAATGTCAGCAATGGCTTTATCGTGCAAGTTCTTCACAATCGGTGACTGCAAACCCTCGCGCCCTTTGGCCACTTCGTTGACCTTGATCCATGCCAAGCCCTTGGCACCGTAAATTTTCACAAACTCGGTGAAACCATCGATTTCGCCTCGGCTCATCTCGCCCCCATGGGGCACACGCAACGCCACCACGCGCCCACCCTTGGAGGTGGCAGGTGCACTGAACACCTTGAAGTCCACATCGCCCATCACATCCGTGAGTTCTGTGAATTCCATTTGGATGCGCAAGTCGGGTTTGTCTGAACCATAGCGATGCATGGCTTCGGCATAAGGCATGATGGGGAATTCACCCAAGTCGATGTCCAGCACTTGCTTGAAGACACCTTTGATCATGTCTTGGAACAAAGCGCGAATTTCCTCTTCGCCCAGGAAAGACGTTTCAATATCAATTTGGGTGAATTCGGGTTGACGGTCGGCGCGCAAATCTTCGTCGCGGAAGCATTTGGTGATTTGGTAATAACGGTCAAAACCAGAGACCATCAACAATTGCTTAAAAAGCTGAGGCGACTGGGGCAATGCAAAAAAGTGGCCGTCATGCACGCGACTGGGCACCAGGTAATCACGTGCACCCTCGGGTGTGCTCTTGGTAAGCATGGGCGTCTCAATATCCACAAACCCGTTGGCATCTAAAAACTTGCGCACGGCCATGGATACACGGTAGCGCAACATCAAATTCTTTTGCATGTAGGGACGACGCAAGTCCAGCACGCGATGGGTCAAGCGGGTGGTCTCAGACAAATTGTCATCATCCAACTGAAACGGTGGTGTGACTGAGGGATTGAGCACCACCAGTTCATGGCACAAGACTTCAATCTTGCCGCTTTTCAGCTGTTCATTCAGCGTGCCCTCGGGACGCAGGCGAACCACCCCTTTGATTTGCACACAAAATTCATTGCGAATGTCTTCTGCCACTTTGAACATGTCGGCACGGTCAGGGTCACAAACCACCTGAACATAGCCCTCACGGTCGCGCAAATCGATGAAGATCACCCCACCGTGGTCGCGTCGGCGATTGACCCATCCACACAAGGACACCGTCTGCCCTTGCAGTGCTTCCGTGACCAATCCACAGTAATGCGTTCTCATAGCTTGTTATCCAGTCTTTGCGAAAGGGGAGTTGAAACCGAGGGGGCAACAGCGCCCATGGAAATGACGTAGGTGAGCGCTTCATCCACGCTCATATCGAGTTCAATCACATCCACCACGGGAACCAACAAAAAAAATCCACTGGTCGGGTTGGGCGTTGTGGGCACATACACACTCATGAACCCAGAACCCAAATGTGACTCAACCTCGCCTTGGGGGGAGCCTGTTTGGAAGGCAATGGTCCAAGCACCTTGGCGAGGGTATTGCAACAACACCGCTTTGCGAAAAGCGTTGCCATTGCTTGAAAACAGCGTGTCCGATACTTTTTTAACACTGGCGTATATGGATTTGACAATGGGGATATGGGTAAAAAGTTTGTCCCATTGTTTGACCATCCAGCGGCCAGCCACATTTGACGCCAATGCGCCGGTGAGCACCAACACCATGAACACCATGACCACACCCAGGCCTTTGATACCACTGAGTTGCTGTAACGCATCGGTATGCACTTGCGGCAATACACTGCCCACGCCATACAGCACATTGGCCAAAATACCATCGAGGACGCCAACCAACCAACTCAGCACCCACAGCGTGATCGCCAAAGGCAACCACACCAGCAAGCCGGCCAAAATGTATTTTTTGAAGTTCATGCGTTAAGACTGAAAAACGTCAACTGCGCTGGGTAACGTCAGTGACAAGCACAGGAAGGCGCGCATGCAGATGCACTTGGGGTCACGTCTGCAGACTTGGCAGCCCCTGCACTGTCTGAGGCGGGCGTTGAAGCTGCGCCATCAGAACTGGCTGGCGACGCGCTGGTGCCGCCTTTGAAATCGGTCGCGTACCAACCCGAGCCCTTGAGTTGAAAACCCGCCGCCGTGAGTTGCTTGGTGTAAGAGGGCTTGCCGCACGCAGGACAGTCGCTCAAGGGCGGGTCGGACATTTTTTGCAGTTGGTCTTTAGCGAAGCCGCAAGCACTGCATTTATAAGCATAAATTGGCATAGATGATTCGCAGAGTGAGCACTGATGAAAGCTTTTCATTGTAAGCTTTTTAGGCCACCAACAGGCTCTGGGGTGGGAAATTGCCAGCAAGTATTCATATACTACGCGTTGCGCGCTCGCTCAGCGGGTTTTTGCCTGTCCATTTTCACTTACGGAGTCACTGCCATCATGAACAAACGTCTTTTATGGGTTGTCTTGGTTTGCTTGTCTGTCGCGGCTTGCGGCAAAAAAGAAGAGCCCAAGGCGCCTGTTGCTGCTGCACCTGTGAATGCAGAAGAGAAAGTCTTGAACGTTTACAACTGGCCAGACTACATCGCTGCCGACATGATTGCCAATTTCGAAAAAGAAACAGGCATCAAAGTGAACTACCAAACCTTTGAAAACAACGAAGGCTTGCAAGCCAAATTGGTGGCTGGAAACTCTGGTTACGACATCGTGGTCCCTGGCTCTGTGTTTGTCAAAGCACAGATTGAAGCCGGTTTGCTGAAAAAACTCGACAAAGCACAAATCCCGAATTACAAAAACCTGGACCCCGCCTTGATGAGCAAGCTCACTGGCGTAGATCCTGACAACGCACATGTATTGCCTTGGGCATGGAGCTTCACCACGGTGGCTATCAACAAAACCAAAGTGGCCAAGGCTTTGGGCAGCACCCCCATGCCTGAGAACGCTTGGGATTTGGTGTTCAACCCCACCTATACCGCCAAGCTGAAATCCTGTGGCATTGCTTACCTTGATTCGCCCACAGAAATCCTGCCACCCGCGTTGCACTACATCGGCAAAAACGCCTACTCAGAAGACGCAGCCGACCACAAAGCGGCTGGTGAAATGTTGGCCAAGGTTCGCAAAGACATTCGTTTGTTCTCCAGCACGATGATTGATGATGTTGCGGGTGGTAAAGCTTGTGTCGCCTTGGGCTGGGCGGGTGACTTCAATATCGCCATCACGCGCGCCAACGAGAACAAAAGCGGTCAAGACCTGGAAGTGTTGTTGCCCAAAACCGGGGGCCTGATCTTCTTTGACAACTTGGCCATTCCAGCTGACGCCAAGCACCCCAACAATGCTTTGGCTTTCATCAATTACTACCTCAAAGCCGAAGTCTCCGCTGCATTGACCAACGAATTGGGTTACCCCACTGCCAACAAAGCCAGTTTGGCGAATGTCAGCCCCGAAGTCGCGCAAAACAAAGCGGTGTTTCCTGACGAAACCAATCTGGCTTTGATGGTGCCGCCTGCGGCCTTGGGAAATGCAGCACGTGAATCCATGACAGCCGTCTACACCAGCTTCAAAAAAGCCAAGTGAGGATATTGGCGGACACCCTAGGCCGTACCGCGTGTCCGCCACCGTTGACTGACTGACGCATTTTGATGTCCTTCACGTACTCCTTGGGACAGCTGTTCTTGCAGCGAGGTCGCTCGATGGTATTGGGTGTTCCGTGGTTCTGGTTACTGCTGTTTTTTGCCGTTCCGTTTTTCATACTGCTGCGTATCAGTGTGACGGACATGGGAGAGCAACTCAATCCCTTTGCCCCGCTGGTTGATATTCAAGCGGGGCATTTTTCATTTCACTTCAAGTTCTCCCATTACGTTTCTTTGCTGCTCGACCCAGACTCAGGTTGGGGTGAAACCATTTACATTGAAGCCTATGGCTTGTCTTTGCGATATGCCTTGCTCACGACAGGCTTGTGTTTGTTTTTTGGCTACCCGTTTGCCTATTTTTTGGCACGCAGTCCTGCGTCTGTTCGGCCTTTGTTGCTGCTCATGGTCATGCTGCCTTTTTGGACCTCGTTTTTATTGCGGGTTTATGCATGGAAGGGCTTGTTGGCAGACGCCGGTTTGATCAATCACTTGCTGCTCACAGTGGGGTTGATCGATGAACCCCTGCAACTGCTCTACAACGATGTCTCGATGTTGGTAGGCATGACCTATGTGTATTTGCCCTTCATGGTATTGCCCCTGTATGCCAATTTGGTCAAACTCGACCTGCGATTACTCGAAGCCGCGCAAGACTTGGGCGCAACGCCATGGAAAACTTTTTGGCTTGTTACTGTGCCCATGAGCCGTGCAGGCATTGTGGCGGGATCCATCTTGGTTTTCATTCCTTGTCTGGGCGAGTTTGTGATTCCTTCGCTCTTAGGAGGTGCAGAAAACATCATGATTGGTCGGGTGGTCTGGGATGAAATGTTCAGCAGCAACAACTGGCCGCGCGCCAGCGCCTTGTCCATCGTGTTGATTTTGGGTGTGGTCATTCCACTGGCTTGGTTCAATCAACGCCTGTCCCGCAAGGTTGCAGAGGAAAGCAGCTGATGCAAGCACACCGTTGGCACCGCTACATCAGTCGCGCATGGTTAGGTGGTGTGTTTGTTTTCTTTTATTTGCCACTGCTTTTTTTGGTGGTGTTCTCCTTCAATAGCACCCGCCAAGACAGTCAATGGACTGGTTTTTCGTTTCGCTGGTACCAAGCCTTAGGGCAAGACACGCGCCTGGTAGAAGGGTTTTTACTGTCGCTGAATGTGGCCTTGCTCAGCGCCACCTTGGCCACGGTGTTGGCCACCTTGGCTGCTTATGCTTTGATTCGCTTTGGCACCTTCAAGGGCCGCGCTTTGTTCAACGCCATGCTCAGCTCACCTTTGGTGATGCCAGAGGTCATCATTGGTCTGTCCTTGCTTTTGTTGTTTGTCGGCATGGAGCGTTGGTTGGGTTGGCCAGAAAGAGGGGCCACCACCATCGTGCTAGGCCATGCATTGTTAGGCATGGCCTATGCCAGCGTGGTCGTGCAGTCGCGCCTGAAAGAAATGGACCGCTCTATAGAAGAGGCTGCACTTGACTTGGGGTGCAAGCCTTACCAAGTCTTCTTTTTGGTCACCCTGCCCAATATCTCGCAAGCTTTGGTTGCGGCATGGTTGCTGACATTTACCCTGTCATTCGACGATGTGGTGATTTCCGAGTTCTTGTCAGGGCCGGGCGTGACGACTTTGCCGCAAGTCATCTTCAGCTATGCGCGTCGCGGGGTTAACCCTTCCATTTATGCAGCAGCTACCTTGCTCATGGCCGTGGTGAGTGTGGCCGTGCTTGTCTATGGGGTTCACACCTCACGTCAAATGCGGCGTCAAACTCGCCCACTGGACGACAACACTTAAGCCGCCAAACTCCACACCCCCAAAATACCTGTGATGACGATGCCCGCCATAAAGCCTAAGACCAAGAGCAAAATGGCTTGCAAGGTTTGATGGCTTTTGCGTTGGGCTTCGAGCAAGCGCAATAAATCGGTGCGCTCGGCTGTGTGGTCGCGTTGCAAATACGCATGGACCAAGCGTGGAAACTCGGGAATCAACTTGGCAAAGCGAGGTGCCTCGATTTTGAGTTGCTGCCAAAATTTTTGTGGACCCATTTGTTCGAGCATCCACTTTTCCAAAAATGGTTTGGCCGTGCTCCACAAATCCAAGTCTGGGTCGAGTTGCCTACCCAAACCTTCAATGTTCAACAGTGTTTTTTGCAGCAGAACCAACTGCGGTTGTATTTCCACCTGAAAGCGGCGCGAAGTTTGGAACAAGCGCAGCAGCACCATGCCCAAGGAAATTTCCTTCAGCGGTCTGTCGAAATACGGTTCACAGACCGCGCGTATGGCCGCCTCGAGTTCGTCCACGCGGGTTAACTCAGGAACCCACCCGGATTCGATGTGCAATTCAGCAACGCGCTTGTAGTCACGGCGAAAAAAAGCAGTGAAGTTTTGCGCCAAGTAATCTTTATCCACTTCGGTAAGTGTGCCCACAATCCCGAAATCTAAAGAGACATAGCGACCAAAGGTGGAAGGGTCTGTGCTGACTTGGATATTCCCTGGGTGCATGTCTGCATGGAAAAATCCATCGCGAAACACCTGTGTGAAAAACAAGGTCACGCCATCTTTGGCAAGTTGGGGAATATTCACACCCGCTTTTCGCAAGGCCTCTGTTTGACTGATGGGAATGCCATACATGCGCTCCATGACCAGCACATTCGGACGGCAATACTCCCAGACCATCTCAGGAATCAAGACCAGGTCCAAGCCTTCCATGTTGCGGCGCAATTGGGCAGCGTTCGCAGCCTCGCGCACCAAATCGAGTTCGTCATGCAAATGCTTGTCGAATTCGGCCACGACTTCACGTGGCTTGAGGCGCTTGCCGTCGCTGGAGAGGCGTTCCAACCAAAGCGCCATGCTGCGCATCAGGTCTAAATCTTTGTCGATGACTTTAAGCATGCCAGGGCGCAACACCTTAACGGCCACCTCACGCTCAGCACCTCCCTTTGGATTACGCAGTCGGGCGAAGTGAACTTGCGCCACGGATGCACTTGCCACAGGTGTGTATTCAAAGTGACTGAATACCGCATCGAGTTTTTGGCCCAATGCCTTTTCAATCATGGCAACGGCTTGGTCTGAAGGGAAAGGCGGTACCTGGTCTTGTAACTTGGCAAGTTCATCCGAAATATCTTCGGGCAACAAATCGCGACGCGTTGACAAAACCTGTCCGAACTTCACAAACACCGGCCCCAAACTCTCTAAGGCCAGGCGCAATCGCTCTCCACGTGGCGCACGCAAGTTGCGACCCAATGTCAGGACGCGCGACAAGATTTTCAACCAAGGGTGTTTGAAGCCAGACAAAAGCAATTCGTCTAGGCCAAAGCGCAGGACGATCCAGACAATGAACACGCCACGGTCAATGCGAATCATGAGGGACGTACCGCGTTAAAAATTTTTCTTCCCATCGCAACGCATTGGTGGGCAAATGCATCGCCCAACAAGCGAGAGAGATCTTCTTCCAGGTCCCAACGCACATGGTCCACCAACCAATTGACGTCAGCAGCCAGCATCACATCACCCTGCACTTGCATGGCGGGTTTGTCGCCTTGGGTCAGGGTTTGGAGCAATGCCATTGGAGAACTTTGGCTGATGTGCAAAGACAAATCAGGGTCGGTTTGCACAGACACACGTTCGAGCAAGCCCGCTGGGGTAATACGACACGACAGGCTTAAATCGCGCCAAACAATTTGTACCGTTCGATGTTGCTGCCTTTGCAGGCGTGCAATTGCCGCAGGCTCTTGCATCAGCACATGGTTAAGCAACAACAGCAAACGATCTTGAGCGCCTTCGACCAAGAAGGACGGTGGTTGGAAATTCATGGTCATCGCGCTGAGTTGGGCAGCAGCATCTGCAAAAGCAGCAAGGGGTTTCTTCATGGTGTGGTTGGCTTATTGCAATGCTTGGACACCAGCAACCAGCCAACCCATGTGACCGCTTTTGGGTTTGGTCATGTTCCAAACCTCTCTGAAAGGGCTAGGGCCTGCGGTAGGCTCTTCACGTATCAAGCCTGAAAACTCCACGCTCGCCATATAGCCCTCACCCAGGTCTTCAATACCCAATAACTGCGCCTCGAGCATGACCACTTCCGTGGTGTTAGGGCCGGTCACCAGTTGCCCACGCTCGGCCAACTGAGACTGAATTTCAAGCAACATTGTGTCGGTCATCATTGCCCGCAGCACTGGAATATCGGCGCGATCCCATGCCGCTTGCAAACTGATGAAATTTTCTTTGGCCGCGCTCACAAAGCCCTGTACATCAAAGCCTTCAGGAATGCTCCATCCCTGAGCGCCACCTATCAGGGCTGAACCGATTCGCGTTGTAGCGCGCGCAGGGGCAGCAGAAGGCGCATACGCCGTAGCGGTGTTTTCCCAGGGACGTGCGGAGGCATCATTTCCCACCTTGGCGGGGTTGTACTGAGGCATTTGATCAGGGTTGGCCGCTGAACCCGCACCGCCATAGGCATAGGGTGACGTCGCAGGGCTTGCACGGCGACGCATGAACCAACCCAACACCAGCATCACACCCAAAGCGATGACGCCCATCATCAAAAATTGTCCAAACTCGGCACCAAAGCCCATGGAATGCGCCAACCAAGCCAAGCCCAAACCTGCGGCCAAACCGCCCAACATGGCGCCCCATGGACGACGCTGAGGTTGCTGCACAGGAGGCGCAGCGGGTGCCGGATTCGCAGGTGCAGGGGCGGCGTTTTGGCCGGGGGCAGCAGGCGCAGGGCGAACAGCCTCGCGTTGCGATACATGCCCGGATTGCTGACCAAATGAGCGACCACCACCTAAGCGCTTGGCCTCAGCTTGAGCACTCACCAACAACACCACCACGCTTAACAACAGAGACATGTATTTCATAAACAGCTTTCCCACTCAAATTTCCATGCCAATTGCATCAACACTTGATTCCAACATGCAATGCCACCACACCCAATGACAGGTTATGAATGTCCACATGGGCAAAACCATTTTGCTGCATAAGGGATTTCAATGCGGCTTGGTCTGGGTGCATGCGGATGGATTCGGCCAAATACCGGTAACTGGCATCGTCGCCAGCCACCATTTTGCCCAGTCGCGGCAGTACTTCAAAGGAATACCAGTCATAGACCTTGGATAAAGGTTGGGCCACTTTGGAAAATTCCAACACCAAGAGCTTGCCACCAGGCTTGAGCACACGCGCCATCTCTGCCAATGCGCGGTCTTTGTGCGTCATATTGCGTAAACCAAACGACACGCAAACCACATTGAATTGTGCATCTGCAAACGGCAAAGCCTCGGCATCGCACACTGTGGTGGGCAGCATCAGACCTTCGTCAAGAAGACGGTCTCTGCCTTGGCGCAGCATGGCGAAATTGATGTCGGTATGGACCACCGTACCTTGCGTGCCAGCATGCTTGGCAAACGCTTGCGCCATGTCACCGGTGCCCCCCGCAATGTCCAAAACAGTATCGCCAGACTGCACATTGGCCACCATGACCGTATAGGCTTTCCATGCGCGATGCAGGCCCATGGACATCAAGTCATTCATGATGTCGTATTTGCTGGCAACTGAATCGAATACGCCACGCACCCGACGGGCTTTGTCGTCTTCATTGACCTTTTTAAAACCAAAATGCGTTTGTGTCATAGCTAACCTAGTGGCTGTGGCAGGCGTGCCCAGCGGAAGAACCCATAGGGTCGTCCCGTTGGACGCCGGCATTTCTCAGTCTCGTCTCGTACTGCACCCATAACTCGGCCTCACGACGGCCCAAAGAGTACAAATAATCCCAAGAAAAAATGCCGCTGTTGTGACCATCATCGAATTGGGGTTGAACACCATAGTGACCGACAGGCTCTAAGGCGATGATTGACACATGACGCTTGCCGGTTTGCAAGACCTCTTGACCAGGGCCATGACCTTGCACTTCTGCGGAAGGACTGTAGACACGCAATAACTCAAACGGAATGCGAAAACGCTGGCCGTCTGAAAAAGCAATTTCCATCGCTTTGGACTGGCTGTGCAACACAATGTCGGTAGGCTGCGGGGTGGTCGGTGTCAATCCTGCCATGTCTGCTCCTTAAACCAAAACACGCTCAATGCCACCACTGTTGGCATGTCGAACATAGTCTGCCATCCAGTCATCACCCAGGATTTTTTTGGCCATTTCCACCACGATGTAGTCCGCCTCGAGCAAACCTGTTTGCAAATCATCTTGGAAACGATTCAAACCCATCAAACAACTGGGGCAGCTGGTTAAAACCTTGACATTGTCTTGCGCACCCACCCACTGTTTTTCGCGCATGGCCTCTTCACCTGCGCGAATTTCTTGTTCCTTGCGAAAGCGAATTTGGGTGGACACATCAGGACGTGAATAAGCCAACCCACCGCTTTCACCACAGCAGCGTTTGCTCTCTAGCACTTGTTCGCCAAGCAGTGCTTTGACGGTTTTCATGGGTGCTTGCTGCTTCATGGGGCTGTGGCACGGGTCGTGGTACAGGTAACTGCCACCCGAGGGCAATGAGAGCTGCTTTTCCAACAGGTATTCATGAATATCCAAAATGCGTGAGCCGGGAAAAATTTTGTCGAATTCGTAGCCCTGCAATTGATCAAAACAAGTACCGCAACTCACCACCACGGTTTTGATGTCAAGGTAGTTCAAGGTGTTCGCAACGCGGTGAAACAACACGCGGTTGTCGGTGATGATTTGGTCTGCTTTGTCTTGTTGACCTGAACCGCGTTGCGGGTAACCACAGCATAAATACCCCGGTGGCAACACGGTTTGCACGCCTGCGTGCCACAGCATGGCCTGGGTGGCCAGGCCTACTTGGCTGAACAGGCGTTCAGAGCCACAACCAGGGAAATAAAACACCGCCTCGGCATCTGCACTGGTGGCTTGCGGGTTGCGAATGATGGGGACATAGTCGCGGTCTTCGATGTCAAGCAAGGCACGCGCGGTTTTATTGGGCAAGCCTGCAGGCATTTTTTTATTCACAAAATGCACTACTTGTGCCTTCAAAGGGGGTGCACCAAAACTGGCAGGAGGCTGTTGCGTTTGCTGTTTCGCCAGCACATGAAAGGCTTGATTCGCCAGGCGCTGCGTTTGCATGGCCACCCGGGTAAGTTGGTGACCCAGGTTGATCGCCTGCGGGTTCACCGTGGTTACCAACCAGGACTGAAATGCAGAAGCAGGACGAAAGCTTTGTTGCCCCATTTTGCGCAGCAAATTGCGCATGGCCATGGTGACGTCCCCAAAATCAATCTTGACCGGACAGGGACTGGCGCACTTGTGGCATACCGTGCAGTGGTCAGCGACATCTTCAAATTCTTGCCAGTGCTTGATGGATACCCCACGACGCGTTTGTTCTTCGTACAAGAACGCCTCGATCAGCAAAGAGGTCGCCAGTATCTTGTCGCGCGGACTGTAGAGCATGTTGGCACCCGGAACATGCGTGGCGCAAACCGGTTTGCATTTGCCACAGCGCAAACAGTCTTTGATGGCGTCAGAAATATCGCCAATGTCAGACTGCTGCATGATCAGCGATTCATGGCCCATCAAACCGAAGCTAGGGGTATAGGCTTGGCTCAAATCAGAACTGCGCTGTGCACCGTCCAACGGTTTTTGTCTGAGCAACTTGCCTTGGTTGAAATGACCATGTGGGTCTATTCGCGATTTGTAATCGGCAAAAGGCTGAAGTTCGGCATCGGTGAGATAAGCCAACTTGGTAATGCCTATGCCATGCTCACCTGAAATCACACCATCGAGTGAACGCGCCAAGGCCATGATGCGATCCACCGCCTCGTGCGCGGTTTGCAGCATCGCATAGTCATCACTGTTCACAGGCAGGTTGGTATGCACATTGCCATCGCCTGCATGCATGTGCAGAGCCGCCCAAACACGACCTTTTAGCACCCGTTGATGGGTATCGTCTAAGGCCTGGCGCAAAGGGGCAAAAGCGGCGCCACTAAACAGACTGTGCAAAGGTTGTCGAAGTTGGGTTTTCCAACTTGCACGCAATTGGTGGCTTTGTAATTCGGGAAACAGTCTCTCGATACCTTCCAGCCATGAAGACCACAAGGCCTTGATCTCGCTCAGCAAATCCATTGCTTGCGTGACACGCTCTTGCAGCAACTCAGGCGATGGCGCGTCACTGTCCTCTGTGGCCTCACCCAGTGGCAAGGGCCCTTGGCTCAAAAGACGGGTGAGCGCATCGCAAAGCGCAATTTTGTTGCGCAATGACAGTTCGATGTTGATGCGCTCAATACCGTCGGTGTACTCGGCCATGCGCGGCAAAGGGATGACCACGTCTTCATTGATTTTGAAGGCATTGGTGTGACGACTGATAGCGGCGGTACGTTTGCGATCCAACCAAAACTTCTTGCGCGCTTCGGCGCTGACCGCCACAAAACCTTCACCAGACCTTGCATTGGCCAAGCGAATCACTTCAGAGGTGGCACGCGCCACGGCATCTGCATCATCGCCTGCAATGTCACCAAACAACACCATGTGGGGCAAGCCACCGCGCTTGGATTTGGTGGTGTAGCCCACCGCTTTCAAATAGCGACGGTCTAGATGTTCTAAACCAGCCAACACTACGCCATTGTTTTTACCCAACTCGAACATATAGTCTTTGATGTCCACAATGCTGGGCACGGCTTCGCGTGCGGAACCAAAAAACTCCAAGCACACTGTGCGCGTATGCGCCGGCATGCGGTGCAAAATCCAGCGTGCGCTGGTAATCAAGCCGTCACAACCCTCTTTTTGAATAGCGGGCAAACCACTTAAAAATTTATCGGTAACGTCTTTACCCAAGCCAGCTTTGCGAAAGCTTGCCCCGGGAATATCCAGTCGCTCTGTGCGAATCGGGGTCACCCCATCGGCTTGGAAATAGCGCAGCTCAAAACTTGCAACAGCCGCATCGTGGATCTTGCCCAGGTTGTGGTTCAGGCGAACAACTTCTAGCCATTGGGCTTGCGGCGTGACCATGCGCCAACTGGCCAAGTTGTCCAAGGCTGTGCCCCAAAGCACGGCCTTTTTTCCGCCCGCGTTCATGGCGATGTTGCCGCCGATACAAGACGCTTCGGCAGAGGTAGGGTCTACTGCAAACACAAATCCAGCTTGTTCAGCGGCATCGGCCACACGTTGTGTGACCACGCCGGCTTCGGTGGCAATGGTGGCAACGGCGTGGTTCAAGCCCGGCAATTGCAACATTTCCACCTTCCCAAGGTGTTGAAGCTTTTCGGTGTTGATGACGGCGCTTTTCCAGCTCAACGGAATGGCGCCACCGGTATAACCCGTGCCGCCGCCGCGTGGAACGATGGTCAGCCCCAAATCCATGCAAGCCTTGACCAATCGAGCCATCTCTGCCTCGGTGTCGGGCGCCAACACCACAAACGGGTACTCCACCCGCCAATCGGTGGCATCGGTCACATGTGACACACGGCTCATGGCATCAAAACGAATATTGTTGTCATGGGTACATTTGCGCAAGACTTTTTTGGCTTTGCTGCGCAAGCGAGCGACCCCATCAAAACCTTGGGCAAAGTCTTTCACTGATTGCTTGGCTGCATCCAGCAGTTGCACCACCATGGCATTGGTATCACGCACTGGCAAGGCATCTCGCCGCTTGTCAATTTCGGCCAAGCGATGCTGCAAAGCTTGCACCAGTTGTTGCCGACGCTTGGGGTTGTCCAATAAATCGTCTTGCAAATAGGGGTTGCGCTGCACCACCCAAATATCGCCCAAGACCTCAAACAACATGCGCGCCGAGCGCCCAGTTTTTCGTTCAAGTCGCAAAGTTTCCAAGGTTTGCCAAGCGCTGGCACCCAGCAAGCGAATGACAATTTCGCGGTCGGAAAACGAGGTGTAGTTGTAGGGGATTTCCCTTGATCGCTGGATGTCTTGGTCAGCCGCCAGCAATGGGGGCAAGGGAGTAGGTGCGTTCATAGGGGACTTGGATATTAACCTAGGGTGAATTCAACCGCGCCAAGCCTTGAAAAATACCCATTGCAAAGATGCGCATACCAGCACCAGCAAGGTGTAGGTGAGCATCTTCCCGTCTTGCCCACCCAGCAAGAGACCCCCGATCAAAACCGCCACACCCGCCAAACTGTTCAGGACAAACTGCTGCCAAGGCTTGAACAACGACGGTTTATGGCGCCATAACAAGCGCGATATGGCCAAAATCCAAGCAGCCATGAAGATCGCGGGGGCTAAAAAATTGACTAAGTGATCAATAAGAGACAAGCTATCCATCTTGAAATTTTATAATCCCACCTATGACAGTATGGGCACTAGGTCTCAACCACACCACCGCACCTCTCGATTTGCGGGGACGGTTTGCATTTGCTATTGAGCAAGTCGGTCCAGTTTTAGATGGGTTGCGTCACAGTTTTGGTTCGCAAACCGAAGCCACTATTTTGTCCACCTGCAACCGCACCGAGATTTATTGCGCCTCACAAGAAATAGCCATGCCCCAGACCTTGCAGTGGTTGGCGCAATCGGGCGGTGTCAGCCCAGACAGCCTGCATGACCATATCTACACCATGGTCGACGACCAAGCCGCACGGCACGCGTTTCGTGTGGCCAGCGGTTTGGACTCCATGGTGCTGGGTGAACCCCAAATCTTGGGACAAATGAAAGACGCGGTACGCGTGGCACGCGAGGTGGGTGCCCTGGGTTCAACCTTGCACCAAATGTTCCAGCGCTCGTTTGCCGTGGCCAAACAAGTGCGCAGCTCCACCGAGATTGGTGCGCACAGCATCAGCATGTCTGCTGCATCGGTGCGTTTGGCCGCGCAATTGTTTGAAGACTTGAGCCAAATCCATGTCTTGTTTGTGGGTGCGGGTGAAATGATCGAGTTGTGTGCCACACATTTCGCCGCCAAAACCCCCAAGTCCATGGTGGTGGCTAACCGCACCCAGGAACGCGGTGAGCGTTTAGCGGTGCAATTACAAGCGGATGTCATGCGCTTGGCTGATTTACCCGACCGCTTGCACGAGTTCGACGCTGTCATCAGTTGCACCGCCAGCACCTTGCCTTTGATCGGCTTGGGCGCGGTAGAGCGTGCCCTGAAAAAGCGTCGCAACCGCCCCATGTTCATGGTCGATTTGGCGGTACCACGCGACATTGAGCCTGAAGTCAAATCGTTGCGCGATGTCTACCTGTATACCGTGGATGACTTGTCCCAAGTGGTGCAGACGGGTCAAGCCAGTCGCCAAGCGGCGGTGGCCGAAGCCGAGGTCATCATTGATGCAGGGGTGCAAAGCTTTGTCAATTGGCTGGATCAACGCAGTGACGTTCCGCTGATCCAACAACTCAATCAGCAAGCAGAGATGTGGCGTGCCGCAGAACTGCAAAAGGCACACAAGCTGCTCGCCAAGGGTGAATCCATAGACGCCGTTTTGGAAAGCATGTCCAAAAACCTCACCCACAAGATGCTGCACGGCGCCATGTCCGAGTTGCATTCGGACGATGCCCAAGCGCGTCAACAAGCGCGCAGCGCCATCGAACCCTTCTTCCTGCGCCACAGCCGTTAGCTGAGGCGCCTCCCCTATGAAACCTTTCATGCGCGCTCAGCTTGAGCGCTCGGTACAACGTTTGTCCGAGCTGGACTTTTTAATCTCCCGCGAAGACATCATGCAAGACATGACCCAGTTCCTGGCCTTGTCTCGCGAGCACGCCGAGGTGGTGGCCTTGGTCACGCCCTATCAAAAATGGCAGCATCTCGGGCAAGACTTGGCGGCAGCCCAAACCATGCTGCAAGAAACCGATCCTGAAGTGCGGACCATGGCTGAAGAGGAAATCGCCAGTGCTGAACCAGCCATCGCAGCCTTGGAAGCACAGTTGCAGCGCATGCTATTGCCCAAAGACCCCGACGACGCTCGCCATGCGTTTTTGGAAATACGTGCAGGCACGGGCGGCGACGAATCAGCCCTGTTTGCGGGCGACTTGCTGCGCATGTACACCCGCTATTGCGCGGCCAAAGGCTGGCGTGTGGAAGTGATCAGCGAGTCAGTGAGCGAGTTGGGCGGCTACAAAGAGGTGGTGATCCGCATCGAAGGCGTCAATGTCTATGGTGATTTGAAGTTCGAGTCGGGCGGTCACCGTGTGCAACGCGTGCCCGCCACTGAAACGCAGGGGCGCATCCACACCAGCGCTTGCACCGTGGCGGTATTGGCCGAGCCCGATGAGGCCCAGGCCATTCAAATCAACCCCTCCGATTTGCGCATCGACACCTACCGCGCCAGCGGTGCAGGCGGGCAGCACATCAACAAAACCGACTCGGCGGTGCGCATCACCCACTTGCCCACTGGCATCGTGGCCGAGTGCCAAGACGGACGAAGCCAGCACAGCAACAAAGCCCAAGCCTTGCGGGTGCTGACCGCCCGCATCCAGGAAAAAGACCGCGCCGAACGCGCCGCCAAAGACGCCGCCGAGCGCAAAAGCCTGATTGGCAGCGGCGACCGCAGTGACCGCATCCGCACCTACAACTTCCCGCAAGGTCGCTTCACGGATCACCGCATCAACCTCACGCTGTACAAACTGCTGGCCATCATGGAAGGCGACTTGGGTGACGTGGTGGAAGCCTTGCAAGCCTATGAAGCTGCCGAGCAACTCGCTGCCTTGGAAGGCACGGCTTGAACATCACCCAGGCCTTGGCCCACAGCCAAACTCTGGGGTTGGACCGCTTGGAAGCGCAAACCCTGCTGCTGCATGCCTTGGGCCACAACAGGCACGACCGCGCATGGCTGCTGATGCACGGTTTGGATGAGCCAGCTTTGCAAGCGCTGCAGGCCTTTGACCAACTGGTGCAAAGGCGCTTGCGGCATGAACCCATGGCCTACCTCACTGGGGTACAAGAATTTCATGGCCTGCCCTTGGCCGTAGACCCTCGGGTGTTGGTGCCCCGCCCAGACACCGAAACCTTGGTTGATTGGGCTTTATCCCTCGGCCTTGAAAAAGTCCGTGTGCTGGATGCAGGGACTGGCAGCGGTGCCATTGCTTTGGCACTGAAACATGCACAAACCGCTTGGCATGTGAGCGCTTTGGATGTCAGCATGGACGCTTTGACTGTCGCCAAGACCAATGCCCAAACGCTTGGTTTAGAGGTGAATTTCATACTGGGTCATTGGTTAGACAACCTGCAAGAGCGGTTTGAGCTGATCGTGTCCAACCCTCCCTACATTGCGATGGCCGATCCGCACCTACCTCAATTGGTGGCTGAGCCTTTGCAAGCGCTGGTCAGCGGTGCTGATGGTTTGGATGCTATTCGCCACCTTGTTTCACAAGCCCCATCCCACCTGACAACAGGTGGTTGGCTGCTGCTGGAGCATGGGTTTGACCAAGCGCCAGCGGTACAAGCTTTGCTGATCCAGGCGGGTTTTGCGCAGGTCCAAAGCCGCAAGGACATCGCGGGCATCTTGCGCTGCACCGGTGGCCAGTGGCCAGAAGTGAAATAATCTAAGCCATTGTGGGCAAAAAGTCTTTTTAAGGGAGTTTCGAATGAGTGACGTGAACCAACGTATCGACCAACTGGTCAAAAACAACGACATCGTTTTGTTCATGAAGGGCAATGCCAGCTTTCCCATGTGCGGTTTTTCAGGCCGTGCCGTGCAATTGCTCAAAGCCAGCGGTGTGGACACCAAAACCTTGACCACCGTCAATGTGCTGGATGACGCCGAGATTCGCCAAGGCATCAAGGAATACAGCAACTGGCCCACCATCCCACAGCTCTATGTAAAGGGTGAGTTCGTTGGTGGCTCCGACATCATGACCGAGATGTACGAGAGCGGCGAGTTGCCCAAGCTCTTGGGCGCTTAAGCCTTTGTCACTTCAGGGCTGCCAACGCTGCTTGGCAGCCAGTACGGCCTGAGGATAGGCCAACTGGCCACGGCTTCCGTTGTAACGCCCCAAAGCCATGTGCATATCCCCCTGCTCTATGGACAAATAATGGCGCAAGATCACGCAACCAAATCGCATATTGGCTTGCCACTGAAACAACGCTGAAGCATCCCCTGTGCCCAATTGCCGTGTCCAAAACGGCATCACCTGCATCACACCACGCGCCCCGGCGCTGCTGATGGCGTATTTCCTGAACCCGCTTTCCACCTCGATCAAGCCCATCACCAAAGAAGGCTCTAAAGCTGCCCGTCGGCTTTCATACCAGACTGTTTGCAAAAAAGCTTGCTGCAATGCTGGCGTTGACAATTCGGGAAGCTTCCACAACCCGTTTTTGTCTTTGAGTTTGTGTGCCAGTTGATTCTGGGTTTGTCTGTACCACTGGTCATATGCCGCTTGGTCTTGCACTGTTGGCAAAAACGGCGTGGGTGCAGGCAGATCGGCAACCGCAGCTGACAGGGCAATACGCACCGAGTCCGCCAAGTGCTCTTCGCGCTGGGGACCTGCCCAGACCATGAAGCAAACCAAGCCGCTTAAACCAAGACACCCCCATTGATTCAATCGCATGATGACTGGTGCCAAGCGTTACATGTCAGGGCTGGGGCAGCATTCCCAACTTCTCTTTCAAGGCCGCTAAGACATCCCCCACCGCCACCTTTTGGGCCTCGGTGTCTCTGCGATGCTGGTATTCCACCAAACCGTCTTTCAGGCCCTTGTCGCCGATGGTGACGCGGTGCGGCACGCCAATCAACTCCCAATCGGCAAACATGGCGCCGGGGCGCTCGCCGCGGTCGTCCAAGATCACGTCCACACCGGCGGCCAGCAAGTCGGCATAGAGCTTGTCGGCGGCGGCTTTGACATCGGGGCTGCGGTCGGGACCGATGGGGCACACCACCACCGTGAAGGGCGCCAAAGCGTCGGGCCAAATGATGCCTTCGGCATCGTGATTTTGCTCAATGGCGGCAGCGGGCAAGCGGGTGATGCCAATGCCGTAGCAACCCATCTCGAAATGTTTGGGCTTGCCATCTTCCGCCAAGAAGGTGGCGCTCATGGCTTGGCTGTACTTGGTACCGAGGTAAAAAATATGGCCCACCTCGATGCCACGCTCAATGGCCAAGACACCTTTGCCATCTGGTGACATATCGCCTGCCACCACATTGCGGATGTCGGCCACCAAGTCAGGCTCGGGCAGGTCACGGCCCCAGTTGGCACCTGTCATGTGAAAGTCGACCGCATTGGCGCCACACACCCAATCGGCCATCACCGCCACTTCGCGATCAATGACGATTTTTAACGGCTTTTGCAGACCGATAGGTCCTAAATAACCAGGTTTACAGCCAAAATGATTTTCAATCTCGGCGATGGTGGCAAACCGGAAGCCTTTTTCAAAGCCAGGCAATTTCCCAACTTTCACCTCATTCATGTCGTGGTCGCCGCGCACCAACAGCAACCAGATCTGTGATTTGACGATAACTCCCTCGTTATTGAGCTCATCTGTCGCCAAAACCAGAGATTTAATCGTTTTTGTCAAAGGCAGGCCCAAAAGCTCGGCAACTTCAGCGCAGGTGCTTTTGCCAGGCGTAGGGGTTTTGACCAAAGGCTGGGTGGCAGCGGGTCGCGACGGTTGCGGCGCCAAAGCCTCGGCTTTTTCCATGTTGGCGGCGTAGTCGCTGGTGGGGCAGTAGACGATGGCGTCCTCACCCGTGGCAGCAATCACTTGGAACTCTTCACTCAAGTCACCGCCAATCGCGCCGCTGTCAGCCGCTACCGCACGGTAGCGCAGGCCAAAGCGGTCAAAAATGGCGCGATAAGCCTGTGCCATGACCTGGTAGCTGGCCTTGGCGGCATCGGTATCGCGGTCAAAGCTGTAGGCGTCCTTCATGGTGAACTCACGCCCGCGCATCAAACCAAACCGCGGACGCCGCTCATCGCGGAATTTGGTTTGGATTTGGTAGAGGTTTTTCGGGAGTTGCTTGTAACTGCGCAATTCTTGGCGTGCAATGTCAGTGACCACCTCTTCGCTGGTGGGTTGAACCACAAAATCGCGGCCGTGGCGGTCTTGGATGCGCAACAACTCAGGGCCCATTTTTTCAAAGCGGCCCGTCTCTTGCCACAACTCAGAGGGCTGCACCACCGGCATGGTCAGCTCAATGGCGCCTGCGCGGTTCATTTCTTCGCGCACGATGGCCTCCACCTTGCGAATCACGCGCAAGCCCATGGGCATGTAGGTGTAGATGCCTGCACCCAGTTTCTTGATCATGCCGGCACGCATCATCAACTGATGGCTGGCCACCTCAGCGTCAGCGGGGGCTTCCTTGAGGGTGGAGATGAGGAATTGAGAGGCTTTCATGGTCTGCTGCGCCGCATAGAACGGCATAAATGAATGGTCAGTCCTCTTGATGCAAGCCGTTGTCTGTGCATAATGGACTCAGTTGAAAAATTTGAGGTTTGATTATGCTTGACCGCGATGGCTTTAGGCCTAACGTCGGCATCATTCTGCTCAATCAGAAAAATCAGGTTTTTTGGGGCAAGCGCATCCGCACCCACAGTTGGCAGTTTCCACAAGGCGGCATTGACCGTGGCGAAACACCCGAGCAAGCCATGTTCAGGGAATTGCAAGAAGAAGTGGGGCTGTTGGCAGAGCATGTGCGCATCGTCGCCCGAACCCGAGACTGGTTGCGCTATGAAGTGCCAGACCGCTACATCCGCAAGGATGCGCGCGGTCATTACAAAGGGCAAAAACAAATATGGTTTTTGCTGCAACTCGTGGTGCCTGATCACGCCTTAAACCTGCGCGCCAGCACCCATCCCGAGTTTGATGCTTGGCGTTGGAACGACTATTGGGTACCGCTGGATTCGGTGGTCGATTTCAAACGAGGTGTCTATGAGTTGGCGCTGACCGAATTGTCACGTTACTTACCCCGCCAAGAAACCAAAAGCCGATTTCTGCGCCAAGGTTTGCGCCACTCCGAAGCAGGCGACGCGCCACAGCATCGCCCAGGCACGCACACTTAGGCGGTCAACACCAGGTTGTCGCGATGAATCATTTCCGATTCAGCCACATAACCCAGCAGTTTTTCAATCTCGCTAGAGGCTTTACGGCACAACAAACGCGCTTCAGCGCTGGCGTAGTTGGCCAGGCCTCGGGCAAAGGCTTTGCCTTGCTCATCGCAAATGGCAATGATGTCCCCACGCGAAAACTCGCCATGCACACTTTGCATCCCGATGGGCAGCAAACTTTTACCTTCGCGACTCAATTTAGTGACTGCACCCGCATCCACCCAGACCGCGCCAGGCAGCTGCAACTGGTCCACCATCCATTGTTTGCGGGCTTGTTGTTTGTGGGTGGGTGCCACCAGCAGGGTACCTAGGCTCTCGCCGTTGACCAAGCGCAACAGCACATCAGGCTCGCGCCCCCAGGCGATCACGGTGCTGGCACCTGAGCCTGCGGCTCTTTTGGCAGCGAGGATTTTGGTAATCATGCCGCCCTTGCCAATGCTAGAGCCAGCACCACCTGCCATGACCTCCAACGAAGGGTCACCTGCCTTAGCTTGATGCACAAATTCAGCCTGTGCATCTACCCGCGGATCTGCGGTGTACAACCCCTTTTGGTCAGTCAAGATCACCAAGGCATCTGCCTCGACCAAGTTCGCCACCAGCGCACCCAAGGTGTCGTTGTCACCGAATTTGATTTCGTCATTCACCACCGTGTCGTTTTCATTGATGACAGGCAGCACCTTGTGTTGCAGCAACGTCAGCAAAGTGGAGCGGGCATTGAGGTACCGCTCGCGGTCAGCCAAATCAGCATGTGTCAGCAAAACCTGTGCGCTGCGCAAACCTTGCTCGCGCAACTTGGTTTCATACATTTGGGCCAAACCCATTTGCCCTACGGCAGCTGCAGCTTGCAGTTCATGCAATTCATGGGGACGGGTGACCCAACCCAGTCGCTTCATGCCTTCCGCAATCGCGCCACTGGAGACCATGATAATTTCACGCGCAGGCTCGGCTTTAGCCAATGCCGCCATTTGTCGGCACCACTCGCCAATGGCGATCTCGTCCAAGCCCTTACCTTCGTTGGTCACCAAGCTTGAACCCACCTTGACCACAATGCGCCTGGCATCACGCAAGACTGTAGAGCGAGGTTTGTCGTTCATAAAATTTAACGGATAACAGGCGAATCAGGCATGACAGCAAAGCGGGGATCAATAACCTCCGGGGCTTGTGTCGATTGAAATTGCGCTTGCAAATGGTCATAAATGGCACGCACCAAAGCTTCGCAACCTTCTCGGTTCAAAGCCGAGATCTCAAACACTGGACCTTTGTACTTGAAGCGTTTCACAAAGTCTTTCACCCGCGCGGCACGCTCATCGCTAGGTACCATGTCCAGCTTGTTCAATACCAACCAACGCGGCTTGTTGTAAAGCTCAGGATCGTATTTTTTCAACTCCAAGGTGATGGCCTTGGCTTGCGCCACCGGATCGACTGCCTCGTCAAAAGGGGCTAAATCCACCAAATGCAGCAACAGTCGGGTACGTTGCAAATGGCGCAAAAACTGGTGACCCAAGCCTGCTCCCTCTGCTGCGCCTTCAATCAACCCAGGCACATCAGCGACCACGAAACTTTGCTCGGCAGCCACCCTGACCACGCCCAAATTGGGATGCAAGGTGGTGAAAGGGTAATCCGCAATCTTGGGCCTGGCATTGGAAATCGCACTGATAAGGGTAGATTTTCCTGCGTTAGGCATGCCAAGCAAGCCCACATCGGCCAATACTTTCAGCTCGAGTTTCAAGTTTTTTCGCTCACCAGGCCACCCAGGTGTTTTTTGACGCGGTGCACGGTTGATCGCGCTTTTAAATCGCATATTGCCAAAGCCGCCATCGCCGCCTTTGGCAATCAGGAGAACCTCACCGGGGGTCAACAATTCATACAGCACATCATTGGTTTCGGCATCGATCAACAACGTACCAACTGGCATTTTCAAAACGATGTCGTCACCTGCTGCACCAAACATATCGGAGCCCATGCCATGCTCACCGCGCTTGGCTTCGTGGCGGCGTGAAAAGCGAAAGTCCACCAAGGTATTTAAGCTGGCATCAGCCACTGCATACACATGGCCCCCTCGCCCGCCATCACCACCGTTAGGGCCGCCAAATTCTTTGTATTTTTCGTGACGGAACGACACACAACCATTCCCACCGTCTCCGGCGATGATGTCGATAAATGCTTCGTCAACGAATTTCATAGGGGTATCTTAAAGAACAAAGCCCCGACGAGCGGGGCTTTGTAAGCTGACGTCGGTCAAAAAACCAAGCGTCAAACGGGGGTGATGTTCACCATTTGCTTGTTCAAAGCGCCTTTGACGGAGAAGGAAACATGACCTTCGACCAAGGCAAACAAGGTGTGGTCTTTGCCGATACCGACATTGGTGCCGGGATGGAACTTGGTGCCACGCTGACGAACAATAATGGCGCCAGCAGTGATGTGCTCGCCGCCAAAGGCTTTGACGCCGAGCATTTTGGGTTTGGAATCGCGGCCGTTTCGCGTGGAACCGCCGCCTTTTTTCTGTGCCATAGTACTTGCTCCTTAGGCTTGAATAGAGGCGATCTGCAGTTCGGTGAACTGTTGGCGATGGCCTTGACGTTTTTGATAGTGCTTGCGGCGACGCATTTTGAAAATGCGAACCTTGTCGTGCTTGCCGTGCGCGACCACCATGGCTTTAACAGATGCACCGGACACCAAGGGTGTGCCAACTTTGATCTCGGCGCCGTTCCCGACAGCCAACACCTGATCGATCACAATTTCTTGGCCAACATCCGCAGCGATCTGTTCTACTTTGATTTTTTCGCCGGCCGACACACGATACTGTTTGCCACCGGTTTTTATGACTGCGTACATACGAACCTCTGAAAGAAAGACTCTTTTCTCCGCCAACCTATTTCAGCGGAGCCAAAGATTTTAGCACGCACAAGGGTTTTGTCATGTTTTTTTATGCTTGCATGCCCTTGCCTGCCTATAATTACAAGCAAAATTCAGACATTTACCAACTTGTCCAGCCCTTCCAACCCCTCCCCCATGCCATTTTCTGGCCTGATTCCTCAGGACATGATTGCTGTGGATCAG
>CANCVB010000001.1 GCA_947381415.1 Burkholderiales bacterium | reverse complement strand
AACACCGAGTTGTTGGCCGCCTTGAGCACTGAGGCCACCGCCGCGCTGACAGCCGCGCAGTTCACCGCCTTGGTTCCCGATCAGCTCAGCGCCTTGACCACCGACCAAATGGGTGCGCTCACCGACAAACAGCTCGGCACCCTCACCGCAGACAAGGCCGAGGCCTTCACTGGCGAGCAACTCGCCGCCATCACCGCAAGCCGCGTGAGCACGCTCAAGCCCGATTTCTTGGCTGCAGTCGCCCCCGACAGCCTGGCGGCCATGACCGCAGGCCAGATCGGCAACTTCACCGCCAAGCAAATCACCGCCTTGTCGGGCGAGCAAATCTCCAAACTCTCGGCCGAGCAAATCGCTGACTGGGATACCCCCAAGATGCAGGCCATCAGCTTGACAGCCATGGCCGCACTGGGCAACGACTTCGTCTCCGCACTCAGCGAAGCCAAGATCACCGCCTTGAGCGACAAACAAATCGAAGCCATGGGTGGCGCGCAGTTTGCCGCCATGAGCGAAGCCCAGTTGGGCGCGATCGACGCCAAAGACTTGGCCAAGCTCTCGGTTGAAGACCTCAACGCCTTGAGCGCGGACCAGTTCAACGCCTTTACCCCAGCACAGGTCAAGTTGCTCACCGCAGGCCAAATCGCTGGCTTGGGTGATGAAATCATCCAAGGCATGGGTCAACAAGAGATCCAAGCCCTCACCGCCGCACAGGTCAAAGCCCTCACCGCCGGTGACGGTGGCCAAATCACCAAGTTCAGCGCCGAGCAAATCGGTTGGTTCAACTTTGCTGCCTCTGGCACCAAAGAAAACCAAATCGCTGCCTTGTCTGTGGCACAACTCTCCGCCCTCTCCGGCGAGCAGGTTGCTGGTATGGGCGTGGCTCAGATCAAGGCCTTGAGCACCGCGCAAATTAACGTGCTGTCTGCCACCCAAGTGCCCAATTTGCTTGAAGACCAAATTGCAGCCCTGAGCTCCAAGCAAATTGCTGCTTTGCAAGCCTCGGTGATCGACAACCTCACCACCGACCAAATGGCTTGGCTGGGCACCGCCCCCACCGACAATACTACCGATGGCAGCCTGAGCCAAGTGGCATCGCTGACCACCGCGCAAGTCGCGGCACTCACGTCCGACCAAATCGGCGCAATGACTGCCGAGCAAGTACATGCATTCACCGTGGCCCAATTGGCCACCCTGAGTGACACCCAAACCCCTGGTTTGACCACCGAACAAGTGACGCAACTTGGCACCACCCAAATTGCCGCCATCAAGCCGACGGCATTTGCCAAGCTCTCCACCGACGTCATCGCAGGCCTGACCATTGCGGAAGACGCGAATCAGGTTGGCGCTTTGACCGTGGGTCAGGTACAGGCGCTGGCCAAAGACCAGATCGAAAGCCTGCAAACCACCCAGATCGCCAAGTTCACTGGCAAAAACCTGGCGGCGCTGGATGTCACCCACCTGAACTACTTGTCTACCGACCAAGTGGCGGCCATCACCGCCGACCAAATCACCTCGGTGACCGCAGGTCAGTGGGCAGGCATGAACGCAGATTTGTTTGCGTCCATCAACACCACCGCTTTTGCAGCCATCACAGCCGCGCAGTTCAAGAACGTGACAGCGGGTCAAATTGCAGCCATGACTGTTGAGCAATCAACTGCCATGACCGAAGCCCACATCGCTGGTTTGACAGAAACCCAAGCCAACGCCCTGACGGCAGAGCAATTGGTGACTTTTGAATCTGCTGGGGAAATCCAAGCCTTCAAACCCGCCTTGTTGGCCACGCTGGATGGTGAAACCCAATTAGCAGCGTTCACGACTGCACAAATGGGGCATTTCACCAAAGCGCAAATCACCGCTTTGACGGGCCCGCAAGTCGCCGCCATGACGGCCGATCAACTCAAAGCCCTCGACACCACGCAAATCTCGGGCATCAGCTTGAGCGCCATCACCAGTTTGACCGAAGAGCAAATCCAAGCCTTCGATACCAGCAAAATTGCTGGGTTCAGCACGGCGCAAATCAAAGGTTTGTCGGACACCCAAGTGACTTACTTCACAGCGGCCCAACTCAAAGCCTTCAGCGACACGCAAGTGGCTGCCATTGAAGTCACTGACATCGACAACTTGACGGAAGAGCAAATCCAGGCCTTTGAGACCAACCAAATCGTGGCCTTGACCACAGCCCAGGTCAATGCATTGACCGATGGCCAAATCACCGCCATGACCGACACGCAAGTGGCGAAGATTGAAAATAAAGATCTGGCTGTGTTCTCTGATTCTCAACTGGGCGCGCTGAGTGATACCCAAGTCAAGGCCTTGACCGATCTTCAAGTCAAAGCCCTGACCACCACGCAAATCCAGATGCTGGATGAAGGCTTTATCCAAGCCATGGACACCACGCAAATACAGGCCTTGAGCGCGGCGCAAATCAAAGCGCTGACCTATGCCGACGGCGCCAATCAAATGGCGATGTTCACCGACACGCAAGTGCCCTTGTTCACCGCCGATCAGGTCAAAGTGATGAGTTTGGCGCAATTCAGCGCCATGACCGACACCCAGCTCAAAGCCTTGACCACGGGTGACAACGACAGTGTCAACCAAGTGGCAGCCATCAGCACAGGCGCGATCAACGGATTGACTGCCGCGAAATTGAACCTGCTTGAAACGGCACAAGTGGCTGCCTTGACCTCCGCACAGATCAAGAGCCTGAACGTCACGGACATTCCGACCCTAGACGCGACAACATTTGTCAAAGCCATCGGTGACGATGTGGCCGCCCTGACTTCGGTCCAACTCAATGCCTTGACCACCGATCAGATCAAGGCGCTGGATGTAGACACTGAAGTTCCGGCCCTGTTGCCTGCGCAGTTATCCAAACTCGAGGGCAGCAAAGTTTCTGCGCTGACATCGCTGCAAATAGGCGCCATGACCGGCGACCAAATGAAGGCCTTCACTGTGGCGCAAATCGCTTCTTTGAATGGCTCGACGCCCGCAGACGGTAATGAGAATCAAATTGCAGCCATCACCACGGATGCATTGGCACTGATGACACCCGCGCAAATTGCAGCGATGTCAGATACGCAAATCGGTTCTCTGACTGGCGACGGGCAAATTGCCGCTCTGACTGGGGCACAAATTTATGCCTTGAAAGACACAGGCATCAATGGCTTGACCACAGACCAAATAGCATTGTTCACAGTTGCGCAAGTAGAACCCGCAGCGGACAACGCAAGCACCGGCTTCAAGGCCGCTCAGCTCAAGGGCATGGACGTTGCGCAACTGGGTGCGTTTGCTGACGATGTCAAAACGGCCATCCTGGCCAATGCGGCGCAAATTGCTGGATTGTCAACAGAACAAAAAACCGCTTTGGGGTGGACCGCGCCGGCTTAAGTCTCCAAACCCTTTCACCGCACCACACCTCAGCTTCAGGCCACGATGACCTTATCCGCTCTTTCACGAAGCGCGGCCATCGTGCGCCCGGTGGTGTACAGCGCCGCCGCGGCCAACCCCAACGCGGCGACGGCGGTGGCCAATTTCAAGGCTGGCAACCTGGCCAAGGCGGTGGTGATAGAGGACTCTGCGGCCAATATCCAAGCCAAATGGAGTGATTTAAAAGCCTTGGCCACGGCTGGCAAGATTTCGTCTTTCAAACTCACCGATGCGAGCAAGCCCACCTTGACCTTGTCGGCAGCCGATCTGTCGAACAGTACGGCATTGATGGGAAAAATCTCCACTTTGGCGTTTGTGAAGGTGTCAGACACCAGTGCCAACATTGCCGCCAAATTTTCGGATTTGCAAGCGCAAGTCAGCAAAATCAGCAGCATTGAACAATCTGGCAGTAAAACAGCCTTGGCGCTTAGCTCTGCACAGTTTGCGGCAGGCGCTACATTGCTGGCCAAAATTGACGCCGGTGGCTACACCGTGTCCCTGAGCGATGTCAGTGCCAAAACACTGGCTGCAGTGAGCACCAATGCCAAAGTCATCTCTTTCAGCTTTGTCGACACCAGTGCCAACATCGCCTCGCAACTCGCGAGCTTGAAGGCTGCGGGCGACAAACTCAACACCATCACCCCATCTGGCACGGCCAGTGTGATGACCCTGACCGATGCCAACTACGGCTTGTATGCCAGCACTTTGGCCAAAATCAGTGGCACTTACTCCATGGCATTGACCGGCGTGGCCGCGCAAGACGTCGCCTCACGGCTCGAAAACACGGCTGTCAGCTTGGTCTCGGTGAGCGACAGCAGCAGCAATGTGTTGCAAAATTTTTCGGCATTGTCGAGCGCTGGCAGCAAGCTCAAAACCATTGAGCTCACCGATGCCAGCCCTGCGCTGAACCTGAGCGTGGCCCAAATCACATCCAGCGTGGTGGGCAAAATCAGCAGCAAATACACCCTCAATGTGGCTGACAGCAGTGACAACGTCAAGGCCAATCTGGACAAACTCAACGCCAAAGCCAGCACCATCGCCGCGGTCAAAATCACCGACGCCAGCAGAGCCACCCTGACGGTCACGGCGGCGCAGTACAAAACCTATGCCACGGTATTGGCCAAAACCAGTGGGGCGGCCCTGACGGTCAAGCTGAGCGGCAACTACAACACGTCCAATGTCAAGACCAACACCGATGGCAGTTTTGCGGTGACAGATGCTGGCACGAAGTACAGCATGAAGGGGGTGAACTTTTTTGAGTTCGACAACTTCACCGTTTTTGGCGACACCGGTGACGCCAATGTGAATGCCTTGCTCTCGGGGGCCACCCAGCAATGGTGGTTTGATGCCAGTGCCAAAGGGGCGAAAACCTCTGACGCCCTGGTCAAAACCGGCTTGTACGCCCTGGACGAGAGCAGTTCCAAGCACACATTCACCTACAGCTTCATCAAAAACCTTCCAAG
Organism: Burkholderiales bacterium; assembly: GCA_947381415.1. Taxonomy (GTDB): domain Bacteria; phylum Pseudomonadota; class Gammaproteobacteria; order Burkholderiales; family Burkholderiaceae_C; genus Limnohabitans. The sequence goes on along the minus strand of CANCVB010000001.1, from coordinate 264,910 downwards.
CACTGCGACCTCGCAAGACAAAGCCGGCTTTGCCGAGATGAACGACACGCAAAAAGCGGCGGTTGAAGACGCATTCACCTATTTGTCATCGCTGGTCAATGTGACATTTACCAAGTCTGATGCCACAGACGGTTCAGCCGACATCAACTTTGGCATGAACAGCCAATCCAGCAGCGCCGGCTATGCCAATCCGCCCAATGCCAGCGGCAGCCACAACGTGTTTTTGATGCTCGACAACACCGTCAAAAAGAATGCGGCAGACGTCGACACCAATACCAATTTGTCGTTTGCACATGGCAGTTATGGCTGGGAAACCTTGATCCATGAGATTGGTCACACCTTGGGCTTGAAACACCCTGGCAACTACAACGCCGGTGGCGGTGGGGCGGCGGGCCCTTACCTGCCCAAAACCACTGACACACGACGCTACAGCGTGATGTCATACAACCAGCCCGCCGATTCCATGCACGTCACCCTCAATGGCAACTCGGCATCAGCCGACTACCTCAACCCGTCGACCTACATGGCCTACGACGTGGCAGCCTTGCAGTTTTTGTATGGCAAGTCCAATACCACTAGCCTCCTTCCCCTTGGCGGCTACCAAACCCTGAATTTTGACGCCAACTGGAAGGGGTTTGAATCGGTTTACACCCCCGGTGGCGGCACCTTGGACTTAAGCAGCGTGACCAAGTCCAACATTGTGGATTTGCGTAACGGGGCCTTCAGCTCCATCAACACCTTGGCCACCGATTTAACGGCTTACCTCAACACCGTCAGTAACCAAGGGCTGAAGAGCTACGTCAAGTCCAACCAAAGCTATCTGGGTTACAACAATGTCACTGTCAACTATGGCAGCTACTTTGATGCCGTGGTGGGCGGCAAAGCCAATGACGCGATTTTTGTGGACCCGTCCACGATCCTCACCGACCAAGACATCGACGGCGGTGACGGAAGCGATGTGGTTTACCTCAGCGGATCGGCCTCTGACTGGACTGTAGAGGCTTGGAACGGAAGCACCGACACAGAAGGCACAGCGAGCACGGGCAGCGGTGACAAGAAAGTGGTGGTGAATTTGAAAAACATCGAAAGCATTAAGTTTTACAGCGCAAACACTTACACCCCACTGCACTCTGCGGTTGACCTCTTGGCCTGAAAAACCACCCCAGCGGCAAACGCTTGCCGCTTTGGCAAGCTAAATGCCAGAAAACGCTAACTTTTGGCCTCAGGTTAATGGCAGGCTTGGCGCAGCTATTTATTTTTTACAGTTATCGTGTGATCTGCCGATTTAAAGGCTGTCCGTAAACAGACTTGAAGCAAAGAGAACAACATGTCCATCAGCTTGAACTTAGGTGCCAGCAACCTAATGAATCAGCCCATCGTGATGAGCGTGGCCACCACCACGGTCACGCCCACGACGGATGTGTCGTCTTTCACTTCCACACAGATTGCCAGCCTGACCAATACCCAAGTCAGCTCGCTCACCAGCACCCAACTCCAAGCCATTGGCACCGACGCGATTGCAGGCCTGAGTAATTCGCAAATGCAGGCCTTGACGCCCCGCAACGTGTCTTTACTCAAAGTCGATCAAATTGCGGCGCTGACCACCAAACAGCTCAACGCCCTGAAAAGCGCCCAAGTAGCGTCCTTGTCCGCTGCACAGTTCAATGCCTTGACCAGCGATCAACTGACCGGTTTGCGTGCCTCACAGGTGTCCTCGTTCAGCGCCAGCCGCATTTCCAGTGTCAACACGGACCAGTTGGCGGCCATGTCGACCTCGCAAATCCAGGCCTTGACCACCGATCAAATGATTGGCTTGATTTCAGCGCAAATCGCCGCCTTGGACACTTCACAAATCAGCAGCCTCAAATCCAAGCAGCTCAAAGCCATACAAACCAACGACATGGCAGGTTTGGTGTCCGACCAAATCGTGGCCCTCAGTACCTCACAAATCAGCGCTTTCACCACCGGGCAGATTGCCGCACTGGATTCCGACCAAATCAGCGCGATTGCCACCGATGACTTGGCCGCTTTGACCACCGCGCAAGTGGCGGCACTGACATCCTTGCAAATTCCCGGCTTGGACGTGGATCAGATCCAAGCCCTCAAGCCCAACCAAATCGCCGCCTTGTCGACCAAGGCCATTGCCGCCTTGGACGCGGACCAAATCGGCGCTTTGGGCAGCGCGCAATTGATGGCTTTGAATGATGCGCAAATCGTGGCCTTGAGCAGCGACCAGTTCAACAATTTGTCGACGGATCAAATTGCCGCATTGACCACGCACCAAATCACCATGATTCAGACGGCAGATGTGGCCGCCTTGGACACCTCGTTGATCGAAGCCTTGACCTCTTCGCAAGTGGCCAGTTTGACCACTGCGCAAATTCGTGCGCTGGACGACAACCAGATCGCGGCGATTCAAACCGGCGCTGATGTGGCTGCATTGACCACCACCCAGGTCATGGCCATGACCAGCGACCAAGTGGCTGCGCTGACCAGCGAGCAAATCTCTGAACTCAAAGCCAGCGTCATCACCAATTTAAGCACCAGCCAATTGGCGGCCTTGGACACAGACCGCATTGCCGCATTGACCACCGGCCAATTGCGCGCGCTGACCACCAGCCAAATTGTGGCCATGTCCAGCGACCAAATAGGCGCGCTCACCAGCGACCAAATCAAGTCTCTCAGTAACAAACTCTTGGTGGCCATACAAACCGAAGATTTGGTGGCTTTGGCCTCTGACCGTATCCAAGCGCTGAGCGCCAGCCAAGTGCAAAACCTGAGCACCGACCAAGTGGCCGCATTGACCACCGACCAAATCGTGGCCTTTGAAACCCAAGACGTGGCTGTGCTGACCAAAACCCAGTTGCAAGCCCTCACCACCGAGCAAGTGGCGAGTTTGTTGACAGAGCAAGTGGTGGCACTGAAACCTGCGCAAGTAGGCGCCTTGACCACCGCCAGCATTGCGGCATTGACCACGGACCAATTCGCTGAACTGACCACCGATCAAGTGGTGGCGCTGAGCACGGCGCAAATTGCCGCTTTGAGCAGCGACCAGTGGGCTGAAGCCAAAGTAGCTCAAATTCAAGCCCTCAAGCCGGCGCAAATTGCCGCCATCCAAACCGATGACTTGCCAGGCCTGACCACCGAACACATGGATGCCATGTCGTCGGCGCAGATCGCTGCCATCACCACCGATCAACTGCGCGCATTGGACACCACGCAAATTGCCGCGATCAGCAGCACCAGCATCACAGCGCTCAGCAGTTTGCAAATCATCACCTTGAAGACCGATCAAGCCGAGGCTTTGACCAGTGACCAAATCGCTTCACTGACCACCGCACAAATCACCGCTTTCGCCACCGACGACCTGCAAGCCATCACCTCCGAAAACATCATTGCCATGGGCTCTGACCAGATTCGGGCCTTGACCACACAGCAGGTCTACAACCTGACCACCGAACAAATCAACGCGATTGAAACCGGTGATTTGGAAGTGATGCGCAAAGAACAAATCGTGGCCATGACCACGGCCCAGTTCAGCCACATGGTCACGGATTCCTTGGTTGCGCTGACCACCGCACAGGTCGCGGCCATGGAAACCCAAGACGTGGCCGCTTTGGACACGGACCAGGTCGCAGCGCTGTTGACGCAACAGGTCGCGGCCCTGACCACCAGCCAGTTCAGCCACATGGGTACCGAGCAAATCGCCGCCCTCACCACCGACCAATTGGTCAAAGTCACCACCAGCGATATTGCGGCTCTTACCACCGACCAAGTGATTGCACTGACGACGGAACAAGTGCCTGCCATGCTGAGCAGCCAAATCGCGGCCCTCAAAACCCAAAGCATTGCAGCACTCACGTCTGAGCAAGTGGCCACCATGACCACCGAGCAAATCGTGGCCTTGACAGTCAGCCAAGCCAAAGCGCTGACATCGCAGCAAATTGCCGGCATGACCACGGAACAGGTGCCTGCGCTTGAAACCATCGACTTGGTTGCCTTGTCGGTGGACCAACTCAATTTCTTCAGCACCGAGCAAATCGCCACGCTGACCTCGGGTCAAATCGCGGCGCTCACCACCAAGCAAATGGCCGGTTTGGATGTGGACTTGTTCGTGGCTTTGACCTCGGACCAAATTCCCAGCTTGACCACACAACAAGCGTCTAACCTGACCACCCGTCAAGTGGCTGCCTTGACCACCGATCAGTTGGCGGTTTTGGAAACCCAAGACCTGGCGGCTTTCACCTCAGACCAAATTCAGGCCCTGTCGGGCGAGCAAATTGAATCGCTGTCGACCGAACAAATTGTGGGCATGCAACGCGGCCAATTCAGCAGCATGACCACCGACCAATTGGCGGCGCTCAAGACCGAGCAGATTGAAGCCATCGAAACTTTTGACATCGGCGGGTTCTCTACCACCCAGATCGATTCACTCAGCACCGAACAAATCAGCGCCTTCAAGACTGGCCAAATTGCCAGCTTGTCGCAGTTGCAGTTGGCCGCGCTGAATGAAGAGCAAATCCAAGCCCTCAGCAGCACGCAATTGAAAGCCATTGAGGTTCGCGATATGCCTGCCTTGACCACCTTGCAAGCGGTGTCCTTGCTGACCGAGCAATTGGCGGTATTTAACACCGACCAAATTGCCGCCCTCAATAACGCCAGCTTGGCCAGCCTGCGCACCGACCAAGTGGTTGCGCTCACCACGGCCCAAGTGGCGGCTTTGCGTCAACGCCAAATGGCTGCACTCACAACCGACCAAGTGGCTGCGCTGGAAACCGGACAAGTACTTGCCATTCCTACGCAGAACTTGGTTTCCATGACCGCTGCACAAGTGGCGGCCATGACATCGAGCCAACTCAATACGCTGACCAGCAGCCAACTGCAAGCCATCGAAACCCGCGACATCGCGGCCATGCACACCGAGCAAATTGCCAACCTCGACACCGCCCATATCGTGGCCTTGTCGACCCAGCAAGTGGTGGCTTTGCGTACCGACGAAATCGCTGCACTGCAATCGTCGCAAATTGAAAAGATGGAAACCGAGGACTTGGCGGCACTCACCTCTGTCCAACTGCGTACGCTCAGCAGCGAGCAATTGCTGGCAATCACCACAGGACAAGTGCCTTCGCTGCGTACCGCACAACTTGTCACGCTCAAGACCGACCAAATCAATGTGCTCAGCAGCACACAACTCAATGTCATGGGGTCTGCGCAAATCAACAACCTCACGACATCACAAGTGGCGGCCCTCACCACCGATCAGGTCTCGACCCTCAAGACCGATCACATTGCGTCACTGAACACGACCGTTCTTGGCGCCTTGACCACCGAACAGATTGCCGCCCTGACCACCACACAGCTGATCAAGCTGAGCACGGCCAATGTGGCCGCCTTGAGCACCGCACAAGTGGCCGCTTTGACCACAGAGCAAGTGGCCAATATGACATCGGCGCAGATTCGTGCCATCGAAAATACCGATTTGCAGGCCATGAGCACCGACCAATTGGTGGCATTGACCACCGACCAGATCGACAAGCTCTCTACCGCACAGTTGAACGCTTTGACCAGCGATCAGATACCGTTCCTGACCACCACCCAAGTGGCCAAGCTCAGCACCACCCAGTTGGCCAACCTCACCACCACCCATTTGCAGGAGTTGGAGACGGCCCAAATTGGCGCACTCAGCAGCGACCAGTTGCGCGCCTTGGTGTCCACGCAATACGCGGCGATGTTGGCCGAGCAAGTCCAGGCCATCACAACCACCAATATTGCAGCTTTGGAATCTGGCGACGTGGCAGGCTTTACCTCCACGCAAGTCGCGGCACTGCTGACCGATCAGGTCAAGGCCTTGACCACCGACCAGGTATCGGTGCTGACCACCAACGCCTTGGTGGGCATGGGCCCGCTGCAAGTCACAGCCTTGACGACTTCACAGGCCAAGGCTTTGACCAGCAGCCAGCTCAACAGTTTGAGCACCTTGCAACTGAGTGCGTTGAGCACAGAGCAAGTGGCGGCTCTGTCGACCAGCCAAGTGGCGGCTTTGTCTGTCACACAGATGAACCGTTTGAGCGAAGAGCAGTTGCAATCCTTGACGTCTGCGCAAATCGCCGCCGTTACCACCGCAACGCTGAGCAGCTTGACGACCACCCAAGTGGCCTCGCTCACCAGTGGTCAAATCACCGCTTTGGGCACCGCCCAAGCGGCCAATATGCTCACGGGTCAAATCGAAAGCATCACCACTGCAGCTTTGGCTGGCTTGGAGACCTTGGACCTGCAAGCCCTGTCTACCGACCAAGTGCGTGCCTTTACCAGCGACCAACTACAGGCCTTGTCCACCACGCAAGTACACGCCTTCAAGACCGACCAGTTGGCCGCGCTCACCACCGCACAAGTGGCTTCCCTGTCGTCGCTGCAAATTGCCGCGCTCACCACCACACAAGTGACGGCTTTTGGCACCGCACAAATTGCAGTCATGACCAACTCGGCGTTGGCTGGTTTGAATATCGCCGACGTAGCAGGCATGTCTTCGGCCCAGTTGGCGGCATTGACCACCGATCAATTGACGTCTATGGATGCCGATTTGATTGCGGCTATCGAGACCAACGACATCAGCGGCTTGACTACCGCGCAAGTGGCGGCTTTGGGCACCGAGCAGTTCTCGGCCATGACCACAGGTCAGCTCAATGCGCTGACGACCGCGCAGTTTGCCGCCGTCACCAGCGGTCAATTGGCCAGCTTGTCCAATGGCAATATCACCGCCTTGACCACCGGACAAATGGCGATCTTGACCACCGACCAGCTGCGCGGCTTGACCACCGATCAGGTCACCGCCATCGAAACCCGCGACTTGAATGTGTTGACCAGCGACGTGATTCGCGCCCTGAGCACCGAGCAAGTGGCAGCGTTGTCCACCACACAGGTGCAAGGTTTGTCCACCGCACACATTGCCGCCATGACCAGCGACCAGATTGGCGCCTTGGAAACCGCCGACTACCAAGTGCTCAGCAGTGCGCAGTTGCGCGCCCTGAGTGCCGAGCAAATTGGCGTCATCTCGCCCGAGCAGTTACAAGCCATCAGCACGGCGGGTATACCTGGATTGAGCACTGCCAACATCCTTGCCTTGACCACCTTGCAAGTGTCGTCACTGACAACCGATCAAATCAAGGTGCTCAGCAATGCCCAGATTGGTGCTTTGGACGTCAGCCAAGTGGCTTCATTGCCCTCGAGCAGCATCACCGCCTTGACCACTTCGCAAGTGCATGCTCTGTCTACCGATCAGGTTCAGAGTTTGACCATCGATCAAATTCCTGGCCTCGAAATCGAAGACGTGGCCGCATTGCGTACCGATCACATCGTGGCCATGAGCACCGAGCAGTTGTCCATGTTCAATGCCTCGCAAATTGCCGCCATCACCGCGTCGCAAATCGCAGTGATGAACACCGACCAGCGCAACACCTTAGGCTTGTAAACAACTACTGCAAGCGCGCGAGCAAGGCTTTTTCTAGGCTGGCGATCAAGCGTGCAGGCGCTTGGTGCCATGTGGCGGACTGCTGCTCCAAGGTTTGCTTGAGTGCTGCGATGCGTTCTGGGGCATGGGCCAATGCCAACACCTGTTCTTCGTAGTCGGCATGGCTATGGGTCACCAATTCACCCACACCCGCAGCGTGCAGCATGCTGCCAGCCATGCGGGAAATAAAGGTTTTGCCACTCAAGGTAACCATCGGCAAACGGGCGTCCAACACATCGCGGGCGGTTGATCCCGCGTTGTAGGGGTAAGTGTCCAAATACACATCGGCCAACCGCAAACGCTGGCGGTATTCTTGGTGACTGCAGCGCTTGGCCAGCACCAATCGGTGCAAAGGCACACCGTGTTCAAGCGCACGTTGTTGCAGTTGCGCGGTGGCCCAAGGGTTGTCGTCCAACAACCACAGCACGGCCTTGTCGCAGCGCTTCAATATGCGCATCCACACCGCAAACAGGTCGGCGTTGTACTTGTAGATATTGTTGAAACTGGCCAATACCACCGCATCCTCGGGCAAGCCCACATCGTTGCGTCCCACTTGGGGTTCGCTCATTTCTGGCTTGTGCAACGGAATGAATGCGCCTTCGATGTACAAGGGCTCTTCGGTGAAATAGGGCGTGAGGGCCTCTGGCAAGGCAAAGGGGTCGGTCACCACAAAATCTATCCATGGCATAGCCGTGGTGCCAATGAAGCCCAAATAAGTCCCCTGGACATGCGCTGGGTGCAAGGCCATGATGCCAGGGCGGGAACCCGAGCTCAACCCATGCAAATCGATCAACACATCGATTTCCATTTGGCGAATCGTCAGGGCAGCGCGGCGGTCGTCAAGATTGCGGATGTCAATGACATGGTCAAAAGCCGCTTTCAAGCGGGCTCGGTATGCCGTGCCATCTTCGGGACTGAAGTCGAAGGCAAAGACTTCAAATTGTGTTTTATCGTGCGCTTCAATCAAGTCCGCCATGAGCAGGCCTACCGCGTGGGTACACAAGTCGCCAGACAAATAGCCAATGCGAATGCGTGCGTGGGGAATACGCTGAGCAGGCGCCAAACGCTCTTCTTGCAGTTTGAATTTGCGCTCTACAAATGCACGCGATGCCATCCACTGCAAAGCCGGATCATCGTGCAAGGACAGCATGGCCAGGGGTGAGGTGGCCGCCAACATGTCGTTGACGCGAACACCTGGCAAGGGAACACACACAGGCCATTTGCACTGCTTTTGCCGCAAATGCACCCAGTGTTGAATGGCGTCTGGCTGTTGCGGATTCAATGCCAGGCTTTGTGCCAAGGCTTGCTCTGCCAGGTCGTACACATGGCGTGACTCTTGCAAACGCCCAATGTGGTTGAGCGCCATGGTCTTGAGATCGCGGTCGGTGGACGCTGGACCGGGTTGTGCATGGGCAACCTCAGCCCATTGCTGCAAAGCCTCATCGAGGTTCTTTTTACGCTCTAGCGTCAAGCCCAAATTGATTTTGGCTTGCAGCAAACCTGCATTCAACGCCACGCATTGGCGGTAGGCCATTTCTGCACCGTCCAAATCGCCCGCGTCTGAGAGCATGACACCCCAGTTGAACAGCGCGACAAACAAGGTGGGCGACTTGGTGCAAGCAATCCAAATCTTGTACAAGTCCATGGCCTGTTGGCCGTGCCCGCCTTGCTTGAGGGACTCGGCGTGTTGCATCAACTGCTCTAGGCTCATGCTGCCCGACTGGGCGAGATGCATCAAGCGGTCTATGTCGGTGGGGGTCATTGCAAGGTCTTTCTAAAGAGGTGTATCGCGGCGATTTAAACCGTGTCAATGAAATTATGGGCAGCCAGCGCCACGACCTGCGCGACACGCTCTGGCGCAATGGCTGGCTGCTGCTGGCGCAGCGCAGCAGCCACAAAGTCGCTCACCTGCGACGTGTCTTGCGCCAAGCTTGGCAAGCGCTCTACCCCCAACATCTGCATCACCGCATCGGTTTTAGGGGTGTTGGAGGCAAAAGCCATGCAAGGGGTACCCAGACTCACCGCCGCCAAGCTGTGGTGAAAACGTGCCGACACCACACAAGCGGCCTGCGCCAACACCTGCAGCCATTCACGCATCGACTGTGCATTGACACATTGGATGTCTGGGAACACCGATTGCAAAGCGCCCACAATGTGGGCATCTTCGTTGTTCAGCATGGCCTTGGCGCCCGTTAAAAAAACACAGTGGGTGCCCGCTTGGTGTGCATTTTTCAAAGCCTGAGCCAACACCAGTGTTTGTGCTTGCGTCATGTTCACACCACCGGCAACCACCACCGTGGGTGTAAACGCGTGCGAACCAAGCAAGCCGTGGCGGTGGATAAAGCGCGGTAGGCAGTCAAAACCCAGTGTGGACGTCACACCTAAACGCGCCAATACAGCCTGCGACTGGGGTTCGCGTGGCACGATGTGGTCCAAGACGCGCGCCACATGGCCGTAGATCGCATCTAACTGAGGGTGGGCTTGCCCATCGTCTGCGGGGAAGAACGAACCATTGATCAGGTACACCGGTTTTTTGAAATTGATCTTGGCCATGTACATCACATACAGCAGGCTGATGGCTGCCTTGTTCGGGCCATGCAAAGTACCCTCGCCATTGACATAGACCACATCAGCGCCCAACAGCATGTGGTACAGACGCGGATTGGCTTTGAGCAAGGCGATGCCAAATTCCGCTTGGTCAAAGTCTGAGAGTTGCTGTGGGGTGGGCTCCAACAGTTGAATTTCACGCACATTGACCATTTCGACACAGTAACCGCGCTCGACCAGACTGTTCCAAATTTCCATGGATGTGCCGTAACACCCCCAGTGGTAGTTGCTGGCCGTGAAGTTCAGCAGCAAAGCCTGTTTTTGATCAATCGCGGACATACAACCTTTGTGAAAATGCCTGAGACAAGGGCGCCCATACCGTTGACCAGTCGGCGACTGCCGACTGCCTGAACAAGCGGGCACTGGGGTACCACGGGCTGTCGGCACGCTCAAGCATCCATCGCCAATCGGCACTGAACGGCAACAAAACCCACACCGGTTGACCCAGCGCACCCGCCAAATGTACGGTGGTATTGTCTGCAGACACCACCAGATCGCAGGCACCCACCAAGGCCGCCAGACCGTCGAGGTCGGTTTGGTTGTTCACCTGGGGACATTGCACGACCTCCACGCCCGTGGTTTGTTGCAGCTCGGCGAGTTCATGCGCGACATCGCCATATTGCAAACTCAGCAAACGCAAGTGTTTGCCAGCCAAGGCTTGCACCATAGGGCCTAGCGGCACACTTCTGTCCTCGCCGCGTTTGAGGTTTTTGCTGCGCCAGCTGATGCCACACAGCGGTTTTCCATCGGGGCTTAAGGCTGCGCGCAATGCACTGACACGCGCCTGGTCTGGCGCGACATAGGGATGGGTCAGGGCTTGAAAGTCGTTCAGATGCGTACAAAAAATTCCTGGCAAGTCCCCTATGGGCAAATGCGCGTCATACAAGGCCTCGCTCACTGGCAAATGCTTGGGCAGGAATTGGATATGTGGCATGGCACGCGAAAACATGGGAATGAGTCGCGCATCCATCTGCACCAGCAACGCATGGCACAGTGTTTGGGCTTGCGCCAACAAGGCCCCAAACATCAGTTCATCGCCCACACCTTGCTCGGACCACAGCAACAAGCGTTGTGCCGACAGGCCTGGGTGCCAACGTGGCAGCGTTGTTTGCAATACCTTGGAGGTGAACTCTTTCTCATCTTGTTGCCAGCGACAGGCATACAACGGCCAAGCCTGCGCAAACGCTCCCCTTTGCAACAGGCACAAGGTCTTGCCCCAAAGCGCAGGGGGGAAATGGGGTTGGCGTTGCAAGACTGCTTCAAAGTCCTGCAAGGCTGGCAAGGAGAGGTTTAAGTCGCTGTAGAGCAGGCCGCGGTTGTAGCGTGCTTGCACCATGTCTGGCTGCAGCGACAAAGCCTTTTGGTAGCTTTCTAAAGCCGCGTCGTAGCGCTTGAGGCTTTTCAGGGCCACGCCACGGTTGACATGGGTCTGGGCATGTTGCGGGTCCAAAGCCAGCGCTTGGTCGTAGTGGTGCAAAGCCTCTTCAAAACGGTTTAACTGCCGCAAAGCCAGCGCCAAATTTTCGTGGGCACCCGCCACATGGGCTTGCAGGTGTAGCGCTTGTTCTATCAAGCTGACAGCGCGCTCGGGCTGGTGGGTTTGCGTCATCAACACACCCAACATGTGCAGTGCATCAAAGTGCTGGGGGTGTTGGGTCAGCACCTGCTCATAGCCCACCTGTGCCAGTGCCAAACGCCCTTGCTGGTGATGGGCCAGTGCCTGCATCAGCAAAGCTTGAACAGGCTCCCCCCTTGGTTGCTGATTCGCCGCACGCACCAAGGAGGTGGGTTTGGCACGGGGCTTGAATTTAGACTTCACAGGCAAATTTTAGATTCGAAAACCAACGCCCAAAAAAAAGCCCCGCAAGGCGGGGCTTTTTGAACCAGATGAGCCCTTGTGGGGCTGTACCCATTATTTCAACAAAGACAACACGCTTTGTGCAGACTGGTTGGCTTGGGCCAACATGGCAGTCGCGGCTTGCGAGATGATTTGTGAACGGGCCAAGCTGGTGGTTTCTGTCGCATAGTCTGTATCCAAAATACGGCTGCGTGAAGCAGACATGTTTTGGTTGGACTCGGTCAAGTTGCTGACCACTGATTCCAAACGGTTTTGGTAGGCACCTGCACGCGCTTGCATGGCAGAGACTGATTCCAAAGCGTTGTCAATCGCAGCGATGGCTGCAGTGGCACCGTCTTGTGAAGTGATGTCGAGGTCAGCCACTTTCAAGCCATTGTCAGCGCCGCCAAATGTGCCTCGGGTAAAGCCCAACAAATTGAAGTTGTCGTTGCCTTCGCTGCCGCTGGTCACTTCGAACTGCTTGTCAGATTCCAATTTGACCTGAGCGTAAAAAGTCACCACTGTGGCGCCATCGGTGCCATCGGAACCAATGGTTTGACCATCTAAGCCCAGAGCAGAGGCATCACCTGCATCAGATCCGATAGAGATGTTGCGGCCATCTTCTGCTGTCAACTGTACGCCTGCGCCGAAGCCTGTGGCCACCACACCGGTTTGACCAGAGAACTTGTTGATCGCAACCAAGACGTCATCGCGGTTGGAGTTGGCATCCAAATTGATGTCAATGGTCACGCCGTTGATGTTCAATTCAGTCACAGTGTCGGCGGTAAAGCCTGTGCCGCGCACCACGTTGGCTTGGGCAACAGCGCGAACGCCTGTCATTTCAGATTTCTTGTTGATGGCTGCAGCAATCGCGATCGCACTGGCTGCTTTGGTTGATGAATCTGCGTAGGTGTTAGAGGCATCGTCATCGCTGCCGATGGCTGCATCAATACCCACACCGTTGATCACCAATGTGTCGCCATTGAGTACACCGGTGGTGCTGTCGCTGGGGGCTGCGCCTTCAGCTGCATTTGACCGTGCCAGAGATACCATGGCGGCTGTATTGGCTGTGAATGTGCCCAAAGACAAGCCAGAGTTTTGGATAGAACCATCGGTCTCGCTGCTGAGTGTAATGGCAGAGCCGTCTTTTGAACTCAGTTCATAGGTTCCCAAATAGGTGCCTTCTGCGCTCAAACCCACATCGGTATTGACGAAATCGCTGTTGGTGAAATCAATTTCAATGTTGCGGCCGTCAGCGGCTTGCAAAACCACGCCTTGGGTATCGTCGTGGGTGTTGATCGCCACCACGCCGGTTTGGGCTGAAATGTTGTTAATGGCTGTGGTCACCATCAAACGGTTGATTTCCAGGTCTGTGCCAATGGTGAAAGAAGCAGTTTCCCATCCGTTGATATTGACTGTAGAAGTCGTACCTGAATTGGTGTCGTCCATGGCCGCACCGTAAGCCGTGGTTTTACCCACAGTGGCAATCACGCCGCTTTGCTCGGACACGCGGTTGATAGCGGCTGCTTTGGCAATCGCACTGGCTGCCTTGGGGCTGGGGTCTGAGTCGAAGGCGTTGGAAGAGACTTTGTCATCGGTTGACAAAGACGCACCGACCACCACACCGTTGATGACCAGGTCGCCGTTGTACAAAGCGGCAGACTTGCCTGTGTCAGGCACGTCGGATGCATCGGCAACGCCATCATCAAACAAAGCACCGACAGAGCTCAAAGAAGCTTTGCCACCCACGCCAATGTCTTTGGTTTTGACAGAGTCAAAGCCGATGGTCATGGTGTCACCACTGCCAACACCTGTTTGCAGAGTGACCTTGCCGGCAGAACCATCCAACAACTTGATGTTGTTGTGGTTGGTTTTGGCTGCCACGTTGTTGATCTCGGCTTTCATTTGGTCGACTTCTAGCTGCAGCGATTGGCGGTCAGCAGAAGACATGGCACCGTTACCGGCTTGCACAGCGAGTTCACGCATGCGCTGCAACATGTCGGTCACTTGACCCAAAGCGCCTTCAGCGGTTTGTGTCATGGAGATGCCGTCGTTGGAGTTGCGAATGGCCACGGCATAACCGCGGATTTGCGATGTCATGCGGTTGGTGATGGCCAAACCAGCTGCATCGTCTTTGGCGCTGTTGATGCGCAGACCTGTGGAGAGACGCTCCATGGACGCTTGCATCTTTTTCTCAACGTTGGTCATAGAGGCCTGTGCGGCCAAAGCTTTCACGTTAGTGTTGATTACGGACATGGTGTTTCTCCTTGATAGTCCAAAAATGAGGTTTACAAAAAAGTCAAGATTGATTTCTTGATGAACAATGATTCGTCTGGTTCATCAAAAACTTTAGAAAATTTCAAGAAGATTTGTTATGTAACAAACCTTTGAGGTCTTCAATGCCGTGGGCAATGCGCACAACCACTTCATTGGGGATTTGGCGAACCACTTCACCCGTCTGCGAGTTCTTCACATAAATGATGGGGCGGCCTAAGCGTTCGTCCATGAAGAAGTTCAAGCCACGGCCTCCCGACACCATCATGTCGTTGAGCTTGCTGATGGCCTCATCCAGGTTCTGACGCATGCGGTTGGGATCAAAGTTGATCTCCGCTTTGGGTATCGGCATGACTTTGGGTGCGGCTTCAATCGATACAGCCGCCGGTGCAGATGAAGCAGACGGCATGGCAGCGGGCAAGCGCGAAGCTTGGTGCTGCGAATTCAAAGAAATTTCATTAGCCATGGTGGTGTCCTTCTAAATTCTTTCGTTCCGAAGGGAAAAAAAGAGGTTGACCGACACCGAATCGGCCCAAATTCCAAAGACTTGAGCCAAAAACTGAAAATAAATTAAAAAGAGTATTTTTTAATTCGTTAACTGGTATTTATTTGCTTATTTATTTGTATACGACGCCATCATGCCGTCAAAGGAGGCCTTCAAACTGGTCTTCTGGCTGTTGACGTTGCCGACCAAACTGTCCATGGCTGCAAACTGCTTGGTGTAACGCGCCAGCAATGCCTCCATTCGGGTGTCGAGCTTGGATAAATCATCTTTGAATTTGCTGTTTTGTGTATCGGCATTGGTGCTTTGGCTGAGCATGGGGCCATTGGCACCCAATAGCTTTGACAATTTTCGAACGCCATCGCCTGCAAAGCCCGCATTTTGTGTGCTGAAGGAACTCAGGCCGTTGTAGTTACCGGTGAAAGCTGTCACCACATCGCTGAAATTGTCTTGCAAGGCGGTGTCTAGCTTGGTGGCGTCGACCGACATCACACCTTTTTCGTCGATCTTCACACCCATTTGCCACAGCGCACTGATGTTGGTGCCAGGCGTCGAAGAGGCGCCCACAAAAAGGCTGCGCATTTGTTGCCGAACCGAACGAACCGTAGAGTCGCCAACCAGTGTGGCGCCATAGGTGTCGACGGTGGACTTGGGGTCTGTGACCACGCCAAACATGGTGTTGGCATCGTTGTAGGCCGTGACCAAGGCATCAAACTTGGCTTTGATCGCAGAGGTGTCGCGGGTCAAATTGACCTGCGCTGCAGCGCTGGGGGTTTTCAGCTCAAAGGTCAGGCCGCTCACCACATCACTGATGCTGTTGGTGCTGCGAGTGACGGAAATACCATCCACCTTCAAAATCGCATCGCTGGCATTTTGGTTGGCTGTGTTGCCTGCATTAAAGCCCAAACCTGGGCTGGCGGTACCCGCACCGTAGTTGGTGCTCATGGTAAAGACGCCTGCCGAACCGGTAGGGCCAGACAACACAATCTGGTAAGGCGTTGCCGTACCGTCGCCCGTGTTGATCAGCTGCGCTTTAACGCCTGTATTGGCCGCATTGATGGCATTGACCACATCTTGCGGGGTGTCCTTTCCATCGGCCAAGCTGATGGGCGTTTTGGCCACACCGCCGAGGGTGAAATTCAGGGTCATGGCTTTGCCGCCATTGAGCGAAGTGTTTGGCAAGGCCACGCCATTGCTCACACGCCGTTGGGCTTTGGCTATTTGCAGCACCTCGACCTCGTGTGTGCCCGTGGCTGCTGCTGCCCCAGCGGTGACTGTAAAGGCACTGGGATTGCTGCTGACACCAGTCACCGAGCTGAAACTGGACTGGTCTTTCAGGGCTGCCAAAGCGGTCTGTACTTCATTGACCACGAAGGACACCGCGGAATAACCAGAAATACGCGCGTCGTTTTTCGAAATTTTGGCATTGATCGAATTAGCCTTAGGCATTTTCTCGGCATCGACCAAATTTTGCGCCAATGACGAGACATCCACACCCGAACCCGCACCCAAGGACGTTTTGATTTTTTGCGCGTTTGCCTTGTTGGCAGCTGCCACTTGCGCGGCCGTGGTCGCACCCGCAGCGGACGTCGTGGTTGAATTGACAGCGGAGGTAGCCATGATTTAGGAGTGGGTCATCAATAGGATCGGATCAACTTGAACAAACTTGAGCCCGTTAATTGATGTAATTGAACAAGCTCAGTTTTGAAATCTTGGCAAAACTGCTTTGCGCAGACTCCAAGGCCAGCTGGTCTTTGTTCATCTTGGTGATTGCTTCGGTGTAGTCCAGGTCTTGCACATCCGACAAGGTGGTCTTCAAACGCAAGCTGATTTCATCCAACACACTGTTTTGTGAATCCACCACATTCATATCCGTACCTATTTGCGCATTGGCATCGCTGATGCCTTGTTGCATGCGGTCAATTTCTTGAATGCCGCGCTGAATATTGACTCTGTCGCTTTTCGTCACCGCGTCCACCATGTCTGAGAGGGCTTGGAAAAACCCCACACCCTCTTTGTTGCCCTTGCCATCGTCGCGTACCAAATGCACAAACACATCCGAGCCAGGAACGTTCAAATTCATGCGTCGGTTATCGCCCACTTGCACCACCATTCGGCTTTGATCGCCTTGGTAAACCAACTGCCCTTTGGCATCTTGTGCAAATGGGGCTTGACTTACACGAGAGCCTGCAAACAGGTAATTGCCATTGGAGTCTTGGGAGTTGGCCAAACTCAAAATCTGCTCTTTGAGCTGCGCCATTTCCAAAGAAATCGTGCGCCGATCCGCTGGGCTCAAGGTATCGTTGCCTGCTTGTACAGCCAATTCTTTAAGGCGGTACATCACGTCACTGGTATTTTTCAGGGCAGTGTCTTCGGCTTGCAAGCGAATATCGACAGCTTTCAAGTTGCCTTGGTAGCTGCCTTGTCTGGCCATTTCTGACTCTAAGCGCGTGATCAATGAGGCCTTGTCAGGCTCGTCACTGGGTTTGTTGATTTGCTTGCCCGTGGATAACTGCTCTTGGGTTTTGGCCAAGCTGCCTTGAATATTGCCCAGTTGCTTGCTGGCATTGTCAAAAAACATGCTGGTAGAAACTTTCATCACCATGGCTTGAATCTCCTTCAGCGAATTTGAACAATCGAGTCAAACAACTGACCCGAAATTTGCAGTGACTTGGCCGCCGCTTGGTAGGCCTGTTGGAAGCGAATCAGGTCGGCTGCCTCGTCATCCAAGTTAACGCCGGATACCTTGTCACGCGACTGCTTGGCTTGGTCATTCACCACGGTCAAGGCTTGTTGGGTAATCTTGGCCTGCTGGGCCGCATTACCAATGGTATTGACCTGGTCAATGTATGAATCCGAAAAACTTTTGTTACCCACCACGCCTTGCTTGGCCAAGTCAGCCATGGCCAACATATTGGTGTTATTGCCCAAACCATCATGGTTTCCGTCAACTGTAAACACATCGCCCACATCTGGCGCGCGCGACAATTGAATCGCCAAACCTTGGTAATTCACCACGGGGTTAACCACCGAGTTGTCGTAATGTCTTTCTGCCAACACCGTGCCGGTTGAGCCGTCTTTGATGGTGTAGTGATCGGCAGCATCAAAAGTCACCACCAGGTTTTGCGCGCGAAGTTTTTGCTGGGGGTCTAAGGGCTGACCAGAGAAACTCGCTGACACGGTGGCTTTTCCCTCGCCAGTGACAAACACTTGCAAATCGTCGGGCACTTTGCCCTCAATATAGGCGCCGGTTCTAAAGCCTACCAAGCTCAAGTCAAAGGGTGAGCCCGCTTGGGGACTGCTGCCAAATGACAAACGAATATCCGAATTACTCGGGTCACCTAAGCCTCGTGTGAGTCGCACCTGTCCTTGGATGGTGCTGTTCACATCGCTCAAACTCATGTTGAAAATATTGGATGACTTGCCGTTGATGTCCTTGGGGCCCAAGACAATGTCTTCGCCTTCATGGCCAATGGTGTTTTCCAAGATCAAATCGCCATTTTCTGCAATGCGGGCAGTCACACCTGTCTTGTCTTGGGCTGCTTGAATCGCTTTGACCATGCTGGGCAGGTCTTTGTATTCAGTGGCGATTTTTGAGGTGAGATTGATGGTGCCTATCTTGACGTCGTTGATGGACAGGGCTTTGTGAAAATCCAGCGTTGCGGCATTGAAGCGAACTTGGTTAAAAACCTCGACCTGCATGTCGGTCAATTTGTTATCGTCCAAGCCTTTTTGTAACCATGCTGCCACCTTTTGCGGCGTTAAAGAAGAGCCTGAACCCAATTCCAAAGCACCCAAAGGCTTGCCATTCAAGGTGATGGCGCCATTGGCGACCACGGTCAAGCCTTCAGGCCCTGCGGTCAATTTCTGAATATGTGCGGTCTCTAGCTGCGCAGGTTCTAAAACCGGATCGCCTTTTTTAAATGCAATCCCATTGAAATTGGCAGAATTGCTGACGGTACTGGTACCCAACTTTTTAAAATTGAAGGGAAGACCTTGTACCAAATTGGGTTGGAAATTGCTCGAGCGTGTGTAAGCATTTCCGTTGAGTGTGAATTTTGCATCTTGGCCAAGTTGTTCGGGGTTCGCAAAGTTCAAACCCAAGTCCGGACCACCCGGGTCCACGTCCAACGTAAAGGTATTGGCTGCACCGGTTTCGCTGCTGGTCAACACCATTTTGTAGGGGTTGACGCTGCCATCATGCGTGTTGATCAATTCCGCAGTCACCCCTGACTTGGCGTCATTGATGGCTTTCACAATGTCTTGTGGACTCGATTGGTGGGCGGTGATGGGTATGGTGACAGGTTCGCCACCGTGCACCGTCAGGGATAAATTGAAATCGGTTGGGCTTAGCCAGGTTGTGGCTGAAGCAAACCCAGTGCTTTTGACTTGCATGGACTTGGCCAATTGCTGTACGTTCAGCACATAAAAAGACTTTAAATTCAATGTCCCACTGGGAAGCAAGCCTGCTACCAAATTGGTGTTGCTGTTGTAATTGACACCATCCAAAGTGAATTTGGCGTCGGATGATGCTTGGTGTGCTTGTGCATCTTTGATCAAACCAGTGTCGGCAGCGAGGCTGAATGAATTGCTCACGCCACTCTCGCCTGTCAAAACGATTTTGTATTGGGCGTTATCGTCAAGCAACAACGCCGCTTTGACGCCGGTCGCTGATGAATGGGCATTGATTTCACTCACTATGCCTTCAGGGGTATCCGCAGAAATGGTGAGCGGTTTACCAGGCACACCGTCTTTGGTGAAAGAAAGTGTCAAACCAGACAAGTCCGCAATCGGGTCGGTCTGAGTGTCAAAGCCTGCGCCACCATTGGAACTGCCAAAGGTGTCTTTTTGACCATCCGCAAATTGCGCAACTTCAATGGTGTGCGAGTCTTGGGTATAGACATCATTGGTGGCAAGCACAGTGCTCTTGGCACCATAAAACACATTGGTCTTCAAGTAACCATTGGGGCCTGATTTATTCAGATAGGCATCGCTGAAAGTGACGGGATCGTTAAAGCCGTTCTCTTTGGTCAGCAATTGGTATTTCTCGTCAGCGCTCATATCGCTGCCAATCAGGTGACGACCGTCTTTGGTCAACATTTGCAATTGTTGCCCTGGCTTGACGTTGTCCAAATAAATCACCGGGTCTTGCATGCCTGCTGACAATGTGGTGACTGGCGCAACCAAACGCCCCCCACCGACATCAACAGGGACAGGGTTATTGGTGTAAGGGTTGTTGGTCAGTCGGGCATTGCTCACGCCTGCAGGCGCTGGTTGCGGCGTGTAAGCCACTTTGGCTCTGACATCGCTGGCGTTTTTATTACTTTCAGAAACGCGAAACAAGGACCCCGTTGCGACCCGCATGGGGTCAGAAATTGCCATACCAATGCCTTGGGCTTTGTTGACTGCGGTCGGGTCGATTTTGAGCAAGGCCTGGCCCATGTTGCCATAGCCATCAATGCCACTTTTTTGCACCTTGTTCACTTCGTCGACGAAGGTTTGTGCCAAAAAGTCCAGATTTTTTTGGGTGGGTTCGAGCACCTGCGAAACAAAGGTATTGAGCCCACCAAAAGTACCGCCACTGGCGCCCACCAAGGGCTCGGTGTTGCCATAGGGGTCAATCATCATGTCCAGTTTGCTCTTTGAATTGGGATCAATACCAATAGGACGAAACTTGATGCCATCCACCAACAAACTTTGCTTCATGGTCGCACCCAAACTCACCGACACAATGCCATTCGAGGTGAATGCGGTTTTGATGCGTGAAAACTGGGAGATTTGTCGCAACAACAAGTCGCGACGGTCCAAAAGTTCTGGTGGCTGGGTCTCTAACGAGGTCCCTTTGGTCAATTGCTGGTTGACCAATGACAGTTGCTCTGTCAAGGCATTGAGTTCGCTGGCAGAACCCTCTAGTGCTTGGCGCATCTCAGCGGAGACCAAATTCAACTGACCCGACAACTCCGCAAAACGCGAACCCACGCCCTCGGTAGAGCGCAAAAAACTGGTACGCATCACTCCAGAGGCAGGGTCTACCGACAAACTGCGCGCAGATTCAAAAAAGGAATCCAGCGCAGAGCTCAAGCCCACGCTTTTGTCGCCCATGATGTCCATCACCCTTTGGGTGTACTCCACCATCGGGGTTTGGGTCGCTAAGTCAGAGTTGCTGTTGCGAAGATTCGATTCTGCAAAGGTGTCAAAAGCTCTTTTCACCGATGTGAACAACACACCGGTGCCCAAATACATATTGGCCTGCTTGGAAGGCGCACTTTGTTGCAGGGTTGATGTTTGGCGTGAATAGCCCTCGGTGCTGACGTTGGCAATGTTGTTGCTGACCGTGCCCAAAGCCCGCTGATAGGCAGCGACGGCGGTACTGCTGATACCTAGCAAGTCACTCATGGCTCATTCCCCAGGCTCAAAGGCAAAGACGGTGTCAGCGGCAAAGGTTTCAAGGTGTTTTTCTGCAAAACCATGCCTGCTTGCGCTTTGTTGGCCAATGACATGGGCAACACAGGCGCATTCAAGGGCATGCCGTTTTGGATGGTTGAGGTTTGGCGCAGTTGCAGTAACTCTGAGGTGCTGGGCACAGACTTTTGCTGGCTCAGGTTTTTAACCACCACATCCGAAAAGCCCAACGCATTGCGCTTGGCCATTTGCATGGAAATTTCTTTGTCGTACATGCCTTCGAAAGTCTCTTGTGCATTGTTGTGCAACAAATCGCTTTTCATGGCGCTGGACGCTTCACGCATGGACTTGAGCATCATTTGAATGAACAAGGCCTCGAACTGCTCGGCCGACTCGCGCATGGCACCTGCATCACTGCGCTGCGCTTTGCCGCGCAGTTCGCCCAAGGCCGTGAAGTCGTTATACGACTTGGCGCTGTTGATGTGGGTGGTATCGCTCATGGGGTATGCGCGTCGGTTTAGATGATGATGAGCTCGGCACGCAAGCTGCCAGAGCTGCGTAAAGCTTCCAAAATGGCGATCAAAGACGAGGGGCTGGCACCAACTTGGTTAACCGCATCCACAATTTCACGCAAATCAACGCCAGGCTTGAACAAGAACATCGGGTTCTTAGGCTCATTGACAGCGATGTCGGCGTTTTGCACGTCACGCGTTTGGCCTTGTGACAGCGGATTAGGCTGTGACACCTCGTTGGTGGCTGTGACAGCCACTGAAATCGTGCCGTGCGAAACGGCGGCAGCAGTGACGCGCACAGCGCGGTTGATGACCACGGTGCCGGTGCGTGAATTGATGACCACACGGGCATTGGGCTCGGAGGGTGTGACTTCGATGTTCTCCAAGAGTCCCATGAATGACACTCTTTGATTCAAGTCTTGAGGAGGTCGTACCGATATCGATGTGCCATCAACAGCTTGTGCCACCCCATCGCCAAATTTTTTATTGATGGCAGCGACGATGCTGCTGCTGGTCGAAAAATCGTTGTCACGCAGGTTCATCACCAGGAACTCGGCTTTTTCAAAGGGGTTGTCGACTGCACGCTCCACAATCGCGCCCGCAGGAATGCGCGCAGATGTCGGTACACCAATGGCGACCTTTGAGCCCGCGGCCGATGCGTCGATACCGGTGGCGGTTAATGCGCCTTGGGCCAAAGCGTAAATCTCACCATCCACACCACGCATGGCGGTCATGATCAGGTTGCCACCACGCAAATTGGTGGCCTTGCCAATGGCGGACACGTTCACGTCGATACGCTGACCCGGCTTGGCAAAGCCAGGCAAATCGGCTGTCACCATGACAGCCGCTGCATTTTTAATATCGATACGGCTGGCAGAGGTGACCTGTTCAAAGTCTGACATGGGGCCGTCAATGCGCACGCCCATTTGTGCCAGCATGGCTTTCATGCTTTGCGTGGTAAAGGGCACGGAGGCATCGTCACCACTGCCTTGTAAGCCCACCACCAAACCAAAACCAATCAACTGGTTGGGTCGTTGTGCAGCCACCGTCACCAAATCTTTGACACGGTCAGCCCACACCGGCATGGCCAAGGTACACGCCAAGCTCAGCAAACAGGTTTTGATTAAAGAAGGTTTCATCGTTATTCAACCTAGAGGATTAAAAGGGCCAGTATTTCAACAAGGCGCTGGTACCCCAGCCGGGTTTGCTGGCAGCCGCCAAGTCGCCGGTACCACGGTAGGAAATTTGGGCATTGGCCAAACGCAATGAGTTCACTGTGCCGTTGGGGCCAACGTCTTGCGGGCGAATCACGCCAGCGACTTGAATGACTTCGGTACCTTCTGAGAGGCCCAGTTTTTTCTCACCGCGCACCACCAAATTGCCGTTGGCCAAAATCTCTGTCACGGTGACTGTGACTTTGCCAGTCAGCTTGGCATATTGGTTTGCATCGCCTTTGCCAGTACTCACCGTTTTGGCGGCATTCAAATTCAAACCTTCCAAAATGGGGTGAATATTGCCCATCAGCACATTGGTGCCCGCGGGCAATGCAGTGTTGGAGGAGTCACGGCTGATGTCTGTTTTTTGGTTGCGCGTGCCTTGGCTTTCTTCATTGAGCTCTACCGTGATCAAGTCACCCACCTGGTAATTGCGTCCACGGCCAAACCAAGCATCGCTTTGGCGATTGCCATAAATACCACCGGTAGCGGGTGCGACTTGGTCTCTGACCAAGGGGTAAACCGGTGCAAAGTCGGGCGAAGGTGTCAAACTTGCCAACACCGGCTCTTGGGTGGCACAAGCTTGCAAGGCAAGCAATACAGCGAGAGATGAAAAAAGGGTTTTCATGGTGACAGTGCCTTAAAGGTTTACAGGTTTTGGTTCAAGTACTTCAACATGCCGTCGACCGCTTCGATCGATTTGGAGTTGATTTCATAGGCGCGCTGGGTTTCGATCATGTTGACCATTTCTTCCACCACGTTGACGTTAGAGGCTTCTATCGAGCCTTGGTTTAAGACACCTGCACCCACGGTGCCAGGTTGCAGCAATTGCACCTGACCACTGGATGCCGTGGCAGCCAACAAGTTGTTACCCAATGGCTTTAAACCACTTGGATTGACGAACTTGGCAATTTGAATTTGACCCAAGACCTGCTGGCCGCCGCCAGCGACCAATTCAACCGACACCGTGCCATCGCGACCAATGGTCAATGCCGATGCGTTATTGGGAATGGTGATATTGGGCTCGAGCAAAAAGCCAGTGGATGTGACCAGTTGTCCGGTTCCCGACAGCTTGAATGCGCCGTCACGCGAATAGGCAACGGTTCCGTCTTGTTGCTGAATTTGAAAAAACCCGTCACCCATGATGGCGACATCCAAAGGGTTTTGGCTGTTGACCAAGTTACCTTGGATATGCAGTTTTTCAGTCGCAACCACCTTGGTACCCGTACCCAGCATCAAACCCGTGGGTGCCTGGGTGTTGGCGGTGCTTTGACCACCCGCTTGGCGGATATTTTGGTACAGCAAGTCTTCAAACACCGCGCGGTCGCGCTTAAAACCCGTTGTGGAAACGTTGGCCAAGTTGTTCGAAATGACATTCATGCGCGTTTGCTGCGCATCCAAGCCGGTCTTTGAAACCCATAAAGCTGCATCCATCGCTTAACCCCTGTTTTCTTCAATCAATCAGCGCCTGAGCGCCTGTCATCACGTCGACAGTTTGAGCATGGAAGAACCGGACTGGTCGTTTTCTTGGCTGGCTTTCACCATGCGGACCTGTTGTTCAAACATGCGCGACTGTTCAATCAGTTTGACCATGGCCTCGGTGGGGCTGACATTGCTGCCCTCGAGTGCCTGTGTCGTGACTGACGCCTTCACAGGACCTGAAGCAAAATCCGCGCCTGACGGTTTATCGTGCGCCCGAAACAAGGCGTCTTCGCGCCGGGTCAAGGGGGTTTTGCTGGCGTCACGCAGCAAAAGCTGAGCAATTTGGGTCTCTTGGCGGGTACCAGGCTGGCTGGGATCATGGATATAAACGCCACCGTCTTGGGTAATCGTCGCTTTAAAGCCTGACGGAACGGTGATAGGAGACTGATTCTCACCCAGGACCGGATGACCATTGCCGGTCTGCAGCACACCATTGACGTTGAGCTGCAGGTCGCCACGGCGGGTAAATGCCAGTTCACCGTTAGGGGCTTGCACACCCAACACTGTCTGGTCGTTCATCAAAATGTCCAAATCGCGGCCGGTTGCCATCAAGGGACCAGGGGCCAACTTGATGAAGTCCGCATGTTGAGCCTGAGGCTGGTAATTGGAGTCAAAGCCCTCGCCTTCGGCCTTGAAGGCCTTGAGCGAGACTTCATAGGAACGCTTAAAACCCGTCGTCGTGATGTTGGCCATTTCATTGGCCAAGGCCTGACGGGCCAAACGCATTTCAGTAATGGCAGCAGAAGCGTTAAAGGCCAGACGATCCATGTCGATTCTCTAAGGAGGGGCTTTACGCTCTGATTTGAATAATAGATTGGGTCAGCGTGGTGCTGGTCTCAATCGCCTTGGCATTGGCCTGGAAGTTACGCTGTTCGGTGATCAAATCCACCAACTCTTGCGTCAAATCCACGTTGGCACGTTCTGTGGCGCCCGAGCGCACCGTGCCAAAACCGGCAGAACCAGCCTCACCATACTTTGGTGTGCCTGAGGAGGCCGATTTGTAGTAACTGGTGTCACCAATCTGGCGCAGGCCGGTCGGGTTGGTGAAGTTCACCAAGACCACCTTGCCCAAGGATTTTTGTGATCCGTTGGAGTAAGACGCATTGACCAAACCATCATCGCCCAAAGACAAGCCCACCAAATCACCTTCAGGTGCACCGTCTTGCGACTGAGACAACACCGCATAGGGGGAGGAGAACTGGGTTGACTTGGAATAATTGATGTTGATGGTCAACGCACCCTTACCGTCTGGCAGGTATACGGTGTCCAACTGTGAACCTTGTTTGGGTGACACCAAGTTACCGCCGGTGTCAAAGGTCAGTTCGCCTTTTTCCAAGAAGATGGGTGACCATTCAGGCAAAGACTTGAAGCCATCAGGGCTGAAGGTCTCTTTGCCGAATTCATCGATGTACTGCGCAACGGCCACACCATTGACCACTTGGGTGTATTGGGTAGGCTTAATCCATGTGGATGTGGCACCGCGACCACCGTCGACGTTGGCCAAGCCCCACTGACTGTCGCCAGAGACCTTGATAAACGAATTGGTCGATGCGGTACCCGTGGTGAACTTCAAACTGTTGGTTGCAGAATCGTAAGACACCTTGACGCCTGAGACCGAAGATCCCGTCAAGCCATTTTTATCTGCAGGCCCCGACAATCGGTTGATACCTTTTTGCAGCGCTTGAACAAATTTTTCAATCGTGTAGTTGTTGTCTTGGTCCAGGTAAACAGTACCTTTGACGTCATCGACCGACACCACGAATTTATTGTTGGTGGCATTCACGCTGAAGTTGTTGTTGGCGTTGATGCCCAAGGGTGAACCTTGCATCACAGCGGGCTGCGAAGCGATACCGCGCAAGGCGACAGCAGAATTGGTCACCGTGTATTTTGTGTCAGCCACCAAACCCAAACGCTCTGTCGCAATACCCGCCGCGTCTTTGACGGTAATGCTGGAGGTGTCTCCTGTGGTCCCCGATTTGAAAATGAATTTATCGTTGACCGTATCGAACTCCACCTTCATGCCGAAACGTTGGAATTTTTCGGGACGAATGAAGTTGTTGTCGTTGCCAGGGGCACCCGAGGTGCTCAAGGAATCGCTGCCAGGGTCTTGTGTGACAGGGGTAGAAATACCAATCTGTTTGTTCGCACCCGACAAGCCCACCACAGTACCCGAACTCAAGGGAGGGGTAAAGTTGAATTTCTGCGCCACAGGGTCATAGCTGGCTGTCACTTGGTTTTTCATCGCTGACACAGCGAAGTGCCTGCCGCCTGCAGATGTTGTCGTCGGGTCTTTGGCCGTCAAAGTCAAATCTGAAAAATCAGCACCACCTGCGTCAGTGATCTTCAAATCTTTGCCATTGACCACCGTCACAGTCACCTTGGTCACACGATCAGGCACCTTCCAAGCAGCATCGGCCGAATTCAGCAGTTGCGCGCGGATTTGACTTTGCATCTCAGCCGCCAAATCGTTGATGGGCGAGCTGCTCAGTTTGGAGGACAGGTCTAGCTTCCCATAGGTTTGGTTGTTGACAGCGGGGTCGGGATAGACCACACCATCCACGGTGAAACTGAAGTTTTCAAACTCCTTGCCATCGACTTTCCCAGACATGGGAAAGCTCACATTGGGCAAAGTCAATGAACTGGTGGAGTTGGTTGCTGTCGTTCCTACTTGCAATATGTCCTTGCCCTTGACAAGGTATTCATTGATAGCCGTATCGGTACTCACGTTGAATGACACGTTCGATAAAAATGTTTCGCTACCCGCTTCGGCGCTGAGTGAGAATGTTTTGGCGTCAGGCCAGGCAAGGGTCAATGGACCAATCAATGCCGTCGGATCAGCCACAGGGTCTGGACTGACTGCCGTCGGGTCAGAGTTGTCATACCAATTGTTGCCATCGTTGACAAGCGTTTTGACAGTGTCTTCCAAGGCGGCCCATTGCTCTGTGTTGTCTGGATCGAAATCCGCTAACAAATCGCCTGCGGCGGCCTTGATTTCGGCCAAGGTGATTTTTCTCGCAATCTTGTCGCCATCTTTGGTGGTCAATTCAATTTTTAAATTGTCAAAGTGGTCCAGCTTGCTTTCACTGCCCAATGTCGCAGCGGCAAAAGCAACATCCGAGATCACCACTTTGGAATCAGCCGCGAGGGCGCTCAACGGGGTCGGTGAAGGTTCTGCTTCAGTTGGCTTGGGCGTAATGGTGAAATTGGATATTTTGTGACCTGTGGCATCGGAGACGATAAAGTCTGTACCGTCTACCGTCACGTCGATGGAATTGACTTGGTAGGTAGGCCAATTTTTGGCAACCAGTGCCGTTTGCAGGTTGGCCTTGAGACCTTTCGCGAAAGCTTCCGGCGTAGATGTATCCAAGAGACTGATGTCAATCGTAGGCAAGGTAACGCCGCCAATGGACACATCCAAAGTACTGTATGTATCCGTGGCTAAAGTGTCTGGAATAGCCAAGGCAACCGTATTGGTCACTGTGGCGGGTGAGCCCGTGCTAACGGTGGACAGTTGCAAATTTGAAACCGTTGAAGTGTCGCCACTGGTTAAACGAATTTCGCTGCCATTTTGAACATTGACTGTGAATTTGGCGGCTTGTTCTCTGCTGAAGCCGTAGTATTTTTGTAAGTCCGATTGAACACGGGTTTGCAAGGTGGTCGACAAGTCTTGCATGGGCTTTGTGCTCAGTGACGAGGGCAAGCTCAGGGTGCCGGAAACCGGAACGGTTTTGTCGCCAATCTTGAGGTCAAAGCTGTAACCCTTGAATTCACCAGCGGTGGGGTTGGCACTGAAGCCCACGTTAGACAGTACAGCGCTGCTGCCGTTGAGTTGCTGGTTGATTTTGTTAACCACCTCTTCATAGGTCATGTCGGTGGTGTCAAGTTGAATCACGCGGTTTTCAGTGACCGTGCCTTCTTTGTTGGTGGATGAGATGGAAAAGTTTTCTTGACCCAAGAAATTGAAGAAACGCTCGTCACCGAATTTGCGGTTGATCACATTGGTCAGTTCTTTGGCGATCTCTGTGCCGGACAGCGTTAAATCACCACCATCTTTGGTTTTAAGACCCGCCAAATGTCCCAAACCAATCGTGACGGGACCAGAATCATCCACATTCAGCGTAAAGAGGCTGTCAAGCTTTTCAGTCGGAGTTGTCGTGACATTGATACCCAACAAACTGCCCATGTCTTTGGCTTTGCCACCGGTCACGGTGGCAGGTTCGGAAGAGCGCAAGTCAGTGAGTTGGTTCAGTGAGAACTTTTGGGTTTTCGCATTCACCAACAAATCACTGACTTCGCTTTCTGGCTTTAACTGACCGTATTTGTTGACATACATTTTTTCGCCGGTGGTGGAGTCTGTGGCTTGCTGCAAAGCCGCTGCCACCAGCGTGTCACCCACATACACATAGGTTTGCCATTTGTTATTGGGGTCGGCTTGGCTGGCGTTTTGTGTTTTGGCGTAATACACCGTGGCCAAGTAACCGTTACCACCCTTGTCATACACCGTCAAAGCGGTACTCTTGTTGTAGGTTGAGGGGTCGTTACGGCTGAAGGCCTTGGTCACCACCTGTGCGTCCGCAGGAAAGTTCAAACCCAATTGCACCAGAGAGGTTTCTTTGGCCATGCCGGTTGTCTTTTGCGGAATGGTCAACACATTCATGTCGCTCAAGTTGGCTTTACCGGTCGAGTCCACTGACGCCGCCATCAAACGCTGTCCCGCCGAGTTCACCACGTTGTACTGGTCATTCATCATGAATGAGCCATTGCGTGTGAAGATGTCTTGGAAGCCGTCAGCTGATTTGAGTGGGAAGAAACCGTCACCTGAAATCGCCAAGTCCAAGGTGTTGGACGAGAAGTTCATATTGCCCTGACCAAACTCTTGGGTCACGCGCTTCAAGGACACACCTTGACCGACCGCTGAAGTGGCCTTTTGCAAAGGCGATGTGGCAAAAATATCGCCAAAGTCTGCACGGCTGCGCTTGAAACCTACGGTACTCGCGTTGGCAATGTTGTTCGAGGTCACGCCCAACTGCGCGGTGGCTGCATTCAAACCGGTGAGTGAGGTAAAAAAGGACATGGTTCAGATACTCCGTTGTGATTTTTGCGTGTGTTTTAGTAAGCGATTTGTTTGACGTCTGCCAAGCTGACACTCTTGCCGCCATCGACTTCCAGCAGCCAAGTGTTGTCACCGGTACCCGCGCTGCTGACGCTGCGCACGGTAGACAACATATTGACCACCGGTTGCAGCGCCTTGCCTTGGGCACTGGCCAATACCTGCATGGTGTAAGAGCCGTCGGGCATGGCTGCACCGCTGTCGCTCATACCGTCCCAAGCCAGCTTCATCGAGCCAGTGGGTTGCGCGCCGTAAATGAGTTTGCGTACCACTTGACCTTTGCTGTCCAGCACTTGCAATTGCACACCGTCGGCGCCGTTGGGCAGGTCGACACTGGCTTGCACAGGCTGACCACCCAGTAAAACAGCGGGGGCATTCGGAACAGCAACCTTGCGACCAATCATGGCCGCACCGGCCAGCATCTTGTCGCCTTGCATGCTTTGCACCATGGTCTCCATGCTGGTTTTCATGGAGGTGGTGGCTTCCAACTGAGAGAACTGCGCCAACTGCGCCACAAAGGCCTCGTTCTTCACGGGGTCCAAGGGGTTTTGGTTCTTCAATTGGGTGGTAAATAAAGTCAAAAATGCACCTTGGTCCATGGCGCCTGAAGCGCTGCCTGTGCCCTTGGTTTTGTTTTTGGCAACGTAGTCCTCGTAGCTCACAATACCGCTGGGCAAGGGTGCTTTGGTGGTGGCTGTGGTGGTCATTTCAGGCTTTCAAAAATTCAAGATTTGGTGATGTCTAAAGTGCGCATCATGAGTTGCTTGGCGGTATTGACCACCTCGACGTTGTTTTGATAGGAGCGCGACGCAGCCATCATTTCGATCATTTCCTGCATCTCATTAACGTTAGACAGGTACACAAAACCATTGGCGTCCGCTGAAGGATTGCCCGGGTCGTACAAACTGCGAATAGGGGTAGGGTCATCCACCACCTGGTCCACTTTCACGCCACCCTTGTAGGGAAAACCAGCGTTGGTCATTTCGTCTTTGAGCAAGGCTTTGAAGACGGTGCGTTTGCCGCGAAAGGCTTCTTCTTCCGATTTCGCGACGGTGGTGGCATTGGCCAAGTTAGAGGCGGTGGTGTTCATGCGCACGGTTTGTGCGTTCAAGGCGGTAGCTGCAATGCCGAAAACAGAATCAAGTGTTCTCATGGCTTATCACTCCCCTCGCAAGGCTTTGCGGATACCGCTGATGCGGTTTTCCAAAAAGCTCAAAGTGGTTTGGTAGTCGGCCGCTGCCTTACCAAAGTTGGCTTGCTCGACGTTGATCTCTACCGTGTTGCCGTCAAACGAGCTGTTAAAGGGCACGCGGTAGCGCATGCCGTTGTCAGGTTGCTCTTCCAACGCCGCATAGTGTTTTTCATGCGTGGCGGAGATGTATTCGCGCTGTGTTTCTTTGAGCATGGCTTTGAAATCCAGCTCTTCCGCTTTGTAATTAGGCGTATCCGCGTTGGCGATGTTGCGCGCCAAGACTTCCATGCGCTGACTGCGAACGGCCAAGGCACGTTCGTGGATGCCAAATGCGTTGGTCAATAAATCCATCATCCCCTCCTTACCTTGTTAATCCGCCGTTTTCACGACGCTTGGGTTGCAAAAAACAAAAGCTCAGGTTGACTATGCAAGTTATGTGCCACGCCAAGCTGAGTACTTATCGTTTCGCTTAGGGCCCGCCATGCGGCAAGCCCTGTCCAAGCTGTCGACATTGCGGCAAAGTTTTGCCGCTTCATCGCAAATAGTCCTGGTTCAGGTAAGCGCCGACCCTCAGCACCTGGGCACGCTGCTGGTTGTTGGCCACTTGCACCGGTGGATTGCTGCGGGTGAGGGTTTGGGCCAGCTTTTGCGCCTGTGCTTTGGCGGTTTCGTACAGGCCAAGACGTTCGTTGGCGTGCTGGTGCAGGCCTTGCACAATCGAGTTGCGGGTAATAAAGGTGTTGGGATCGCGGTTGACATACAGCTTTTGCGCCTGCGTGCCTGCGATATTCAAGTCAGCGTTGGGTGCTTTTTCACGTCGCGCTGCAGGGGTCAGTACCGTGAGGTACAAATCGTCCAAGTTGGTCGGGCCCATGGTTTTCAAACCGTTATGGTCGAAATACTTGTCCACCATATCTAACTGCTCGAGCACACTGTGGCCCAAAATCGCCTTGGGGTTGCTGGCAAAACCGGCGGCGGCGGCGCCACGGTCGGGGCCATCACAAAACTGGATGATGCCGTGGCAGCGGTTATTGGTGGCTTTGGGATTCATGCCGTCGCTCTCCATCAAGGTCAAGCGGGCAAAGTCATCGGGCGCGAACTGGTAGTTGCGCGCCATGCCCAATATCTTTTGGTAAACCTGCTGCTTTTCTTCAGCAGGTATATAGCCCTTCTCCACGGCACGGTCCAAAGTTTTTTGCAAAATCGGGTTTTGGCCTGGCAAAACAGGAAAGTTAGTGCTTGCCTGCAAACGTTTGCTTTGCAAGGCTTGTTGGGTAGACAGGTTGGGTGCAGCCTGCTGCGGCTGGCTCAACACGCTCAGGTTCAGGCGTTGCCCAGGAAAGATGCGGTCGGGATTGCTGATGCCGTTGGCCTTGGCAACGTCTTGCGACAGACGCAAAGCCTCGCTGTTGGAAACAGGCCGCCCAAGTTCTGCCAAATGGTCTTTGACGATGCTGCTCAAGGTGTCACCGTCTTGCACCGCCACACTTTTGACATGCGGATTCAAAATGGTCGATGAATTGACACTTGACCTTTGTTGCAGTTGTGACAAGGTTTGGGCAAAACCGACCCGACCCGGCAAAGCCAAGCTGGTCGCGCGCGCAGATGTGTTCGGGTCATTTGGATTGACAAACGTTGTTCTAACGAATGCTTTGGGATCCATATTGAAGTTCATTTTGCGTCCGACTCTGGGTTGAATTTCTGCTGGCATCAAATTTGCATCGGGTGTGAACACGACGCTAAAACGTCAAAACTTTCACACCCTTGGAGACCATCTTGCAAATGCTGTGCCGAACCTTCCAGACAATGTCCAGACCCACTCGCGGTAGCCTGGCACTGGCAGCCGTGCTCTTGGGCGGCGTGGTGTCTTTGACCCAAGCCCAAAACACGCCTGCGCCTGCAGCCACTGCTTGGCCAGCTTTGGAGATGGGTGCCAAACAATTTGTCGTCGATAGCCAAAAAGTCGATCCCAGCCTGGTCAGCATCCTGCCCATGGACAGCCGCATCAAGATCGAGGCTTGCGCCCAAGACATCGTGTTTGACCAACCCTTTGGCAACAAACAAAGCGTTCGTGCCCGTTGTGCCCAACCGCTGTGGCAACACTTTGTGATGGTTCAGGTGAAAAACACCTTGGGCAACCAAATCAACCAAGCCAATAACAACGGCCAAATCAACCGCACGGTCTGGGTATCTACCCAAAACCTCAAGCGTGGCACGCCCTTACAAGCTGGCATGTTCAAGCAAGTCGACATGCCAGTTCCTTCCTACGAAACCCGTTTCGTTGGTGATGAACGCGACATGCTCAACATGGAATTGCAGCGCGATTTACCCCCCAACACGCCACTTCGCCAACAAGACCTGAAGTCCTCCACCATGGTCAAACGCGGCCAACAGGTCTTGGTCGCTGTGGGTGAAGGCAAAGGGTTTTTGATCACTGTTCGGGCTGAAGCCCAACAAGATGGCACTTTGGGCGACCAAATTCGCTTGAAAAATCCAGAATCAGGCCGATTCTTGTCAGCGGTAGTCACCGGTATGAACACGGCAAGGGGGTTGTAATGAGTACAAAACAACTCTTTTTGATTTTTTCTGACTTTTTTGCCTCACCGACCTCAAGTCTCAAGATTTGCTGTCGATTCTGGCAATGCGAAGTTTTCTATAAACTCAGCTTTCATTCATAAGGAATCACCATGTCTGACCCTGTTTCCATCAATACCCGACCTGCCAATGCAGCATCGCGTTCGACTTTGGACAAGCTTGACAACAAGGCAAAAGCCGTCAAAAGCAGTTCCGCTTCTGAGACCAAGGCTGCCAATGCGCCCGCCCCTCAAAACGCTGACTCTGTCAACCTGAGTAACGTCACCCAACGCGCCAAAGATGCGCCTGACTTTGACCGCGTCAAAGTCGAAGCCATCAAAGCGGCTTTGCGTGAAGGCACTTACCCCATCGACCCCAGTCGCATTGCCAAAAACTTTGTTGCGCTGGAAAAAATGATTTGATCGTCCCAAGGACTGTTCCATGAATGCCCAAGCGCTGTTAGACCTACCCCAAGACGTGTCGTATGCTGAAATGCAGCTCGACCGTTTGGTGGATTTGCTCGATGAGGAGTTCAACGCCCTCAAAGAACAAGACTTGGACGCATTTGAAGAATTGTTGAACGAGAAAAACCATATCTTGGCCGATCTCACCCAACTCACGGGCGTGCGTCAACCACAAGACGCTGACCGTTTAGGTCCTGAATGGACACCTTTTCGCACGCGCATGGCCAGCTGCCGTGACATGCACCGGCGCAATGAAATTTTGATCTTGCGCAAGCTCGACGCCATCCGTGGCGCCTTAGAAAGCTTGAATGTGAACGACCCCACCAGCCCCGTGGAGGTCTATGACCGTTTGGGTCAAATCAAGCGACTGCGCCGTATGCGCGGCTACAACGAAGCTTGATCTGGCTTCGCAGCCTGATCTGCGTCAGGCTCGCTCTTCTTGGCCTCATCGCCTGGCTGCATGCCTTTGAGCCAATACACCCAAGACAAAATCACGGCCACTGCGGTGTACATGTCTTGTGAAATTTCTTCCCCGACATTCAAACGGCTCAGCAAGGCCAACAACTGCGGGTCTTCTGCGACATAAATGCCTTGGCGCTTGGCCTCGGTGATGATGCGCAACGCCAGCTCTTCCTGGCCCTTGGCCACCACGCGAGGGGTTTTTTTTTTGCCATATTCCAGGGCAACGGCTTCAAACGGCGCTTTCATGTGCTCATGCCCTTAAATCAACCACCGAGCCCCGCGTCCCCGTGGACTCGCTCACCCTGGCCAGCGGTCGAGGCGCATTGAAAATTTGAAACGACTGAAGCTGCAAGCCTGCCGAGCCTAGCTCCAGTCCCAATTCGCCCGAGCGTTCGCGCGCCAAATGCGCCACCTCGCCGCGCATGGCCCACATCACCAAATCCACATCGTTGCCTTTGGAGATTTGGGTGTTCAGCCACACCTCGCCCAACACGCGGCTGCGTGAATGGATGTCCACGCTCAGTGGCGGCTCTTCTTGGCCTTTTTTGCGTGGCGGGCGCTGGAAATGCAAATCCACAGGTTCATGGTCTACGAAGGGCAAGATGACATGCAATGAAAGTTCACCTTGCAACATTTTTTGCGCGCTTTGAGCTTGTGCCGCCTCAAACTCGGTGGTGGCTTCTTCCAATTGGCGCAAGGTTTCTTTGCTGCCGCCTTCTTCGGTCAACATGCCCAAAATGCGTTTGAGCAAACTCTTGGGTTCGTCCGCGCCCTCTTGGCCTTGCAACAAAATATTTTCAATGCTGCGAGCCTGCCCCAGCACCGCTTTGCGCAACATGCCAGGGTTCATTTGTGCCAAGGAATTGCGCTGCTGCAAAAGACGCCCTAACCACGGCCCGATCTCGGCTTGGGCGCCCCAACTGCCTTGCGCGATGTCGTTGAGCAACTTGGAAAACGTGGCGAAACCGGGCGGATGCATCAGCAACATGCCCAAACGGTTGGGCAATGGCTCGGGGGTGGCTGTGTCCAACAGCATCGCTGGTGGTGTCTCACGCAAGCCAAACAACTGGTTCACCGGCGTGGCAGTCGCGGCAGGCGCTTGGCCGTTGGGATAGGCTTGGATCAAAAAGCCCCAATTGCCCGCGTTATGGCTGACCCGCAAAAACGGTTTATCGCCGTCTTTGAGCACCCAGCCATTGGGCAATTCAAAAAAGAAATCTTTCAACCACAGTCGAACCCGTTGGTCACGAACCTCGACGGTGGCTTGCACGATTTGCCCATCGCGCAAACCCAGTTGCTGGGCCACCGGTGTTTGCACCCAGACCGAACGGTTCTCCACCTGGACTGAGCCTATCCGGCTGGCAGCACTCACAAGTTCGGGACCGAGCATCTGGCTTGTCCTTGGCACCGCCCAAGGCGGCAGCAGGTATCAGGGGTAGCGCACCCAGTTGCGTTTGTTGGGTTCAACCAGCGCTTGCATATTACCCGCTTGGTGCGCCGCCGCGCCACCGACCGGTGCTGGCAAGGGATTGGGTGACGGGCTGTTGGGCACCGCTTGGGTACTGGCTTTCACGCTGGGGCTGGGCATCAGCTTTTGAATCAACTCGGCTTGGTCAGCCAAATTCAGTACCGTGCCAGGTTGCAATTTTTTCGTGTTGGCTTTGGTGAAAGCCTTGGGGTTGTTCACCACGACCCAGTCACGCAACACCTCGATTTTCAAGGGGCTGTTGGCATAGTATTTTTGAACCACTTTGTCCAAGGTATCGCCTGCAACCACGGTATGGGTTTTCCAAACAGCGGCGGCCATGTCTTCCACCACGGGTTTGGAAGCGGGTGCCACGGGCGTGGCCACGGCGGCACTGTTGGGCTCGGGGGGAATGTCTGCCTTGGCCACTTTGATGGGCTTGGGAATGGGTTTTTTGACAGGCATGGCTTCAGCGGGCACGAGCTCTTTGGGCAACTCCAAAGGGGCTTGGCGCGCAGACTCCGCGGCCCAGGCCGTTGACATCACGACACAGGAGAAAACCAAGGGACTGGCGAAGCTACGGGTAAGGGCAAACAACATGGTCAATCACTCCTGAAAATCAAGGCGTATGCGGAATGGCGACCCATTGCGCATTTGCGGGAAATTTGCTTGCAGCGGTGAGTTTGATCTCCGCATAATAATCGCTCACAGAGACGACCTCGCCCATGGCAAGACGCTCCAAAGCGCGCGGCTCCAAAGCACGCAAAGGCAATTTGAGGCGGTCGGCTAGCACCATTTGGCTGCCCACGCGGATGCCACTGGCAGCGCCACCAGCGATGCGCACGCTACCGCCATTCACATTCACCACCTGAAACTGAGGCACTTTGCAAGACAGCACTTTTTCCATGCCTTCTTGGAAAGTTTGCAAGCTGGCTTGGATTTGCGCCACCACAACCGGTGGCAAAGGCTTGGACTCGATACCCACGGTGCGTGGCACATCGATGCTGATTTGTTGCGACCCACGGTAAGCAGGGTCTTGGCCAGCACCACGGCCAATCACCTCCCAAGTCACGTCATAGATGTTGGCAGCGACATAGCTGTCCAAACTGGCGGCAACCGTCACGCGCAAAACCCAAGGCACGTTCTGCTCGCCCTGTCCCACCAACAATTGCTCGTAGCCATCCTGTGGCAACTTACGCTCGCTCACCCGCCAGGTTTTGGCATGGTGTGAAGCGGCAAACGTGTGCTGGCGAAAGCTCTGGGCAATCAACTGGGCTTCATAGCGACGTGCTGCCGGCATGGGGGAGGCATAGCGCACTTCCCAGTTCAGTTGGTGCCACACA
Source organism: Burkholderiales bacterium (assembly GCA_947381415.1). Lineage (GTDB taxonomy): Bacteria > Pseudomonadota > Gammaproteobacteria > Burkholderiales > Burkholderiaceae_C > Limnohabitans. Next base: position 227,963 of record CANCVB010000001.1, on the reverse strand, counting down.
GCACCATCAGCGGCTGGGGATGTGCAAGTGGGCGCCAAAGCGGTTTTGCCATCGAGTTGCATGCCGTTGGCCGTGGCTTGTTTGTCCATGTCGCGGCCATACGCCAAGATACGCACACCACGCACTTCCATGCCGGTGACAAAGCTGTTGCTCTCGCGCAAAGCGCCATTGCCGTCCACCCACTGGGTAGAACGTACCTGGGTTGGCCCCTCTAGCGAGCGCTGGACCAAGGACTGCCGAATCGCGTCCAAACGCTCTTCAGCGGTGAGCGCCTGCGCCCACACCGAGGACAGCAAGGCATTGGCCAATGCCCAGGCGGTCACCACCAAGGAAAGCGTGCGTCGTTGCATTTGCGTCAGCCCAAGATTTTGGTTTGGTTTGGTTTGGTTTAACGGCGGGCAGCGATTTGGGTCAGGTACAGCGTGCGTAAATCTTGCACAGCATTGCGGTCCAGCGACAAGGTGGTCTCGTAGGTGTCGTCACCGATGGGGGTGATGCTCACCAAATTGGCACCGTAAATCACGCCTTCAACGCGGGCGCGGAATGTGTCATTCATCACCGTCATGTCCGCCACAGTGGTGGTGGCATCCATTTGCTGACCATAGACTTGTTCGGTCAACGCACGGTAAGCGTCTAACTTGGAAGCGCGGATCGCGAGCAAACGCTGTTGCGCGGGATTTTTATGGTTTTGGATACTGATAACAGCATAGCCCGTGGCCACAAAGGTTTCGCGCTTTTCCATCATCGGCGTGATCATGGAGACAGGCGCGGGTTCGGGCGCCACCGAGGGCGCCACTTTGGCTGAAGAAAGGCTTGCAGGGCCAGCCATGGCCACCACAGGCGCCTGGTTAGGGGCTGTCAAGGAATGAATGGTTTCGCAAGCGGTCAAGCCAGACAAAGCGGCAGCAGCGAGAGCAATTCGGTACATCATGGTAGGTTCCTCTGAATGGGTTCAAGCTAGGAATCGGAACACAGCGGCGGTTCTTTAAGGGGCTTTGCAAGTTATTGGTGGAATACTTTTGACGACTTGCCGTATTTAAGCCATGCGTCACAATCTCTTTAAGCATGAAAGCACCCTCTCATTTCATCGGTACCAGCCCGATCGCGCAAGCCCTGCGCCGCCTTATCTCCACCATTGCCAATTCCGCCGCCACGGTCCTCATCACGGGCGAAAGTGGCACGGGCAAGGAGCTTTTGGCGCGTTCGCTGCACGAGCAATCTGACCGTTTGGGTGGCTCATTTGTACCCATAAATTGTTCAGCCATTCCCAAAGAGTTATTGGAAAGTGAACTCTTTGGTCACCGCAAAGGCTCTTTCACGGGCGCGGTCGCTGACCGCATTGGCCGCTTCGAACTGGCCCATGGTGGCACCATCTTTTTAGATGAAATTGGCGACATGTCACTAGACATGCAGGTTAAATTGCTGCGTGTCTTGCAAGAGCGGGTGATTGACCCGGTTGGCTCAACACGGCAAATTCCCATCGACGTTCGTGTCATTGCCGCCACACACCGTGATTTAGAGGCCGAAATTCAAGCCGGTCGCTTTCGCGAAGATTTGTACTATCGGCTTAATGTGCTGCCCGTGGTCACGCCGCCTTTGCGCGAGCGCCCGCAAGACATTCCTGAGTTGCTGAATTTTTATGCCGCGCATTACCGAACACCCCAAGCGCCATCGATTCGTTTCAATGCGGCGTTTTTAGACGCCTTGGTCAACTACGCTTGGCCTGGCAATGTGCGCGAACTGACGAATTTGATGGACCGTTTCAGCACCTTGTATGCGGGCCAAGAACTCGACATTCGCTCGATTCCACCAAGTTTGTTGCCCAAAGGTTTGGTGCCCATACAAGAGCAAATGCTGTTGCAGATGGGGCCATGCATCTCACAAGACATGACGCCGCCGCCCGAGGTACTGGCTGAAATGGGTGGCTCGGCCATGGTGGACCAACCAGTCCCGCAAGACAACGAGGTGGAGAGCATCATCATGCTGGCCCAAGGCATGCCGCATTTGCCGCCCGAGGGCATGTCGCTGAAAGACCGCTTGGCAGAAATTGAGCGCAACATCATCGAACAAGCCTTGGAGCGCTCGCAAGGCAATGTGTCGCGCACCGCCAAGTTGCTCAACCTTCAGCGCACCACCTTGATCGAGAAGATCAACAAATACGACCTGCGAACCGCTTAAGCTTTATTTCGGGTCTTGGTTGAGCACCGTGATGCTCATGCGGCGGTTACGCGGATCAAACTTGTCCTTGGGGTTAAAGGGGTCGGTATCGGCCACACCCTCAATGCGTTTAAAGCGCTCTTCCTTGATGCCTTTTTTCTGCAAAATTTGACGCGTGGCCTCGGCGCGTTCTGCCGACAAGGACCAGTTGTTTTTACCTTCAGGGTTTTGGAAGGGCACCGCATCGGTATGACCGCGGATGGCCACCTGGTTGGGCATGCCACCCAAAGACGCTGCCACCTCACCAATCAAGGCCGCAGCCTTGCCTTGCATGCCCACGCCACCGCTGGGGAACATGGCGAAATCGGCGTTGTCGATGATTTCGATACGCAAGCCGTCTTTGTCTCGGCTGATCGCCACCTTGTCCTTCAAGGTTTCAAATTTTTTGTTTTCAGACAGCTTTTCTTTCAGCTCTTTTTCAAGCTTTTCAAAGTTTTCTTTGTCTTCTTGTTCCGCCGCGGCTTTGCGTTCGGCTTTGGTCATTTTTTCGGGGTCGCTGCCGCCCTCGCCTTTGCCGCCTTCGCCAGAGCCTGCACCCTCGCCTTTGCCGCCTGAGGTGGGGTCTTTGGCCTCGTTTTCATTTTCGGGACCCGGTTCGGTATCTGGGTTGGGGCCGCCCTCAGACTTGGGCGTCAAGCGCTCCAACAAACCGGTTTGGCGTGAACCATAGGGAAAGGCATCGGGGTCGATGATGGAGCGGCCACCCAAGACACCGTTGGAGCCCGCCAATTGACCCACGGGGGTCAAGCTGTGCGAGGTGGGTTTGAAATAGTCAGCAATGCTTTTGCGTTGGTCGGCATTGGAGGCGCCGAGCAACCACATCAACAAGAAGAACGCCATCATGGCGGTCATCATGTCGGCCAGCGCAATCTTCCACGCACCACCGTGGGCGCCGCCGTGACCATCTTCAATTTTCTTGATGATGATGACCGGCGCGAGCGCCTCTGCGGCCGGCGCCGCTGCGGGCGTTTCGGGTGCGGCTTCCGCAGGCGCGTCGTCTATGGCGGCGTCTGCTTCGGCGACTGCTGCTTCAGCCATGGTTATTTGCCTCGCATACCGTCGAAGATCTCTCCGAACGACGGTTTGTTGTGGTGGTTAATGGCAGACCTGGCGGCCTCAATCACCAAAGGCATGGGATGGCCATGCAAATTGGCAACGATCAGGTATTGAACGCATTTGAAAACTTCACCGTCTTCGTCGATCACCTGTGCGATACGCACCGCAAAAGGACCGGCAACACCGTAAGCCAACAACACGCCCATGAACGTACCCACCAACGCACTGCCGATCAAGGCACCCAACACAGGGGGGGGCTGGTCAATCGCACCCATGGTTTTCACCACACCCAACACACAGGCCACAATACCCAGCGCAGGCAAGGCACCTTCCATGCTCGACCAAAAAGCCGCATTCAGCATTTCGTGGTGGTGGTGGTTTTTGATGTTGGCCACCATCACGTCTTCCACCGCGTAAGGGCTTAAATTGCCAGAAGACACCACCATCAAACGGATGGTGTCGCAAATCATGTCGAGCAAGGCGTGGTCTTGCAACAAGGGGGGGTATTCGGCAAAGATCGCGCTGGACTCTGGGTTTTCAATGTGCGGCTCCAACGCCACCGCGCCCTCGGCTTTAAGGGTTTTCAAGATTTTGGACACCACCAAAATAATGGCCAAATAATCGTCTTTGTGGTATTTCGGGCCCTTGAACACTTTGCCAACGGCGCTGAAACCCGAACCCACTGTGGCACCACTGTTACTGATCAAACCGGCTGCGACCGCCGCGCCAAAAATCTGGGCAAACTCCCAAGGCGCTGCCTTGATCACAGGTGCCAAATCACCGCCGTGGGCAACGAACACACCGAACACGGCGATCATCAATACAACCAAACCAACTGCTGCCATTGCAAGCTCCAAGTGTTAAAGCATGCTGACGTTTTCACGCCAACATGCCTCGCAAAACTGTCCCTAGATTAACTGATTATTTTGTCAATTTGACCCGACAAAATATCAATTTACAAATTCGCGTCCAGGGGCGGTTCGCGGGATCAAAGCAGGCACGGTTTCCCATGCGCTGCGAATTTCTGTCATCAAGCCATGGATTTCATCCAAGGCCACCAAGTCATTGCGCGCATTCACATGCAGTAAACGGCGCGTGATGTAGTTATAAAGTTCGTTCAAATTGCCGGCGAGTTCGCCGCCTTTGTCAAAGTCCAAAGCGCCTTGCAGACCGATCACGATACGGCTGGCACGGGCGATGGATTTGCCTTTTTCAACAATGTTGTTGTGTTGAATATGGCCTTTGGTGGTCGCCAGGCTCTCGATCAAGCCGTCAAACAGCATTTGTATGAGTTCGACGTTATTGCTGGCTTTGGAAACGCCGGTGGTTACCTTGACGTCGCCATAACTCGCAATGGCTTTGGAATGGGCTCGCATGATCAGGTTCTCCTGTGTTCAATCATTGACCATGGATACATCGGCGTCATACGGCTTAACTTGAGATCAGGCAGCAACGGGTACCGCCTTATCTTCGCTACTGGCGGCCTGCAGGCTGTTCAACTGGGACAAGTCGGGCTCCAATACCTCGCCACTGTCGGCCAAATTGTCTGCCATGGCAGGCAATGCAGCGGCCAAAGCGGCAGGTGCAGCCGCGGCAGGTGTCGCCACTGGCGCTGCTGCTTCCTCAGCGGGCGGCAACATCGCGTCTTCTTCCGAAGTCACGGGATGAATCAGCAAGGTTGCGGAATACGGTTCACCCAGACCTAAGCCAATGCGGGCGTAAATCATGCCGGTGACTTGGTCCAGAGACTGCTGAATTCGCAGCACATCATCGGGTTGGCTGGAGGCGAAATCGACGCCGGCTTGGTAAAGACTGGCCAAATGGTGCATAGGCAACCATGACACCACCGAGCCACGCGGCGTAGGCACTTGGCGGTTGTTGGTAGGCACACCCACGGTACCGGCTTTGCCGTGGTTATAGCCTTCCATGAACACTTGTTCAATGTGTTGGCGCAAGATGGGCTCGTAATGCGGTTTTAAATCTGAGACATGTTTCGCATCCACGCCTGGCAAAGGGATGCCGCTCATGGCGTCCCACAGGGTTTTGCCCGCCAATTCACCAAACAGGCCATCGTCGTAGGTGGCAGGCACCTCTTCTCGTGAATAGCCTTGGTAAATGACGTTGACTTTGTCGATCACATACAGAACGAGCAAAAAAACCAACAACACGCCCCACACCAAAAAAAGTTGAAAGAAGCTGTTCATGCCATGCTCCTGACCGGTTTAAAGATGTTTTCCGGGGCGACTTGCAACTGCACCCGCAGTTTTTTCACCACCGAAGACAAAATTTGACTGATGCGCGACTCGCTCACCTCTAGCACTTCACCGATTTCTTTCAGGTTGAGCTCTTCCACGTAATACAACTGCATGACCAATTGCTCGCGCTCGGGCAGCTGCGCGATGGCATCGGTCACCGCTTCCATGAATTCGGCCTCTTCCACCATCACATCAGGCTGGTGCGAGGCATCATCGGCAATGCTCATCACCTCTTCGGTGACAACTTCCAAGGAGTAGGTTTCAAAACGGCGCGCTTTGCCGCGCTCTTTTTGGAAATCATCCAAGTCTTTGCCCATGTACTCAGCCATTTCGGCTTGGGTGGGGGCACGACCGAGCTCAGCGGACAAGGCATGCAAGGTTTCGTTGTGCTCTTTGTTGAAAGCCACCGCAGAGCGTGGCAAAAAAGACAAGCGACGCACCTCGTCAAGCATGGCGCCACGCACACGGCTGTGGGCAAAATTTTCAAAATCCACTCCTTTGGAGGGATCGAACACGCGGGAGGCTTCAAGCAAACCCATCATGCCCACTTGAATCAGTTCATCCAATTCCATATAGGCAGGAACACGGGCTTTTAAATGCAAGGCCACGCGCTTGACCAGCCCTAAGTGGGCCAACACCAACTCCTCGCCTTGGGGGCGAGCCTGTTGGTACATCTTCATGGGGGAATTGGGTCTCATGTGTTTTTCGCATTGCTTTGCAGCAAGCGCTCCATGAAAAACTGCAGGCCACCAGACGGATGGTCGATGGGTCGCAACTGGGTCGATAACTCGGCCAAACGGCGGAAATCGCGAGCGGCGGCCGTGCCCGGCGCCATCTCCATGACCGACTGGTACTTTTTCAGCGCGGCCAAGACCATTTCATCGTTTTCAATCGAGGTTAAATAATGGATGGACTCACCCAAGAAGCGCACACAAACGTCGTTTAAACGCTGGTAAAGCTTCCAACCTTGGGTTTGGGTGTCGACCAAATTGGGCACCAAATAAATTTCATCCAGCTTCATTTCTTGCGTCAGCACTTTGATGGTGCCGTAAGCATCAGCAATGGAGGACGGGTCGTCTTGCACCACGATAAAGCGGCGTTGACAAGCGGCCAAAAAAGCCAATACCGAAGGAGAGATACCTGCGGCCACATCAACGATGAGGTAATCGATTTTTTTACCCAGGTTGCTAAACGCTTGCACGATGCTGGCGGCTTGCAATTGACTGAGTGCCGCGAGTTCTTGCACCCCAGATGCGCCAGGGATGAGTTGGATGCCTTGGCGGGTGGTGATGGTGATTTCTTCCAGGGTTTTTTGACCCGCCAGAAAGTGGCTGAGGTTGTATTCAGCGCGCGCACCCAAAGCAATTTGCGCATTCGCTAAACCCAGGTCAGCGTCAAACAACATCACATCGTGACCGCGCTGGGCCAATGCGACAGCCAAATTGATCGACACGGTGGTTTTACCCACCCCGCCCTTACCGCTGGCGATGCCAATAACCTCGGTGGTTTTGCTATTAGTCATGGGTAGACCTTGTGTGTTGCGCGGCCAAGCGCGAAATTCTGGCAGAAGCCATGGCCAGCGTGCTGCTCATGTCTTCTTGCGGAGTGTCGGCGTGGCTCAAAGGCAGGTTTGCCAAAGCCACAGTGACCAATTCTTCTGCTTGCATAGGGACCGACCATTCACTGATGCGTTCACCGCGGCTGGCCGCGCTCACACCCACGTGGCCTTCGGTCAGCACTTGGATCAGTGCCCACGGTTGACTGGCTTCATCCAACTTGGAAATCATCAGGCTTTGCCATTGAATTTGAGGGGTTGAAAGCATTCTGCGCAAGGAAGACTGCGAGGCATCTGCAGGAAGCACCACGTGGAATTGTGCCTCTTTGTGAATAGCAGCAATTTCGCCTACGCGCTCGCTCATTTGAACACCCGGGGTGTCAATGATGATGAGTTTGCGCCCCGCATGCTCTTCGAGCAACAACTTCAAAGTGGTGACGTTGGTGGCACGGAAACAATCCACGCCTGACTGGGCGCTGAGCAACTGGGTTTGGTTCCAGGCACCTGCACGCTGGTCGCTGTAACTGATGACAGCCACTTGTTCGCAACCCAGATGCACGCTGGCGTGTTGGGCCAAACGCGCCACCATCAACGATTTGCCAGCGCCAGAGGGGCCTGCCAGCACATGCACACCTTGATCGGGTGCGCTCACACTGCTGTGTTGCATGGAATGGCAGAGTTGGCGTCGAATTTCATCTATCGCTGGCTCTACGTCTTCAAAACTTTGGATGCTGTCGACCAACAAAGCCCGCAACGCCACCGGAATGGCCGCTTCTTGCAAGGCGTTACGCAAAGGAATGAGGTTGCGGGCCAGGCCCGTGCCTTGCCAGGCCATTTGTTGGCTGAGCTTGAATTCTTTGCGCAAAGTGGCTAATTCTTCGCGCACCATTTGCACGATTTCGCGACCACGCAGGGCATCGCGCTCTTCGACCATTTGTTCGACCTGAGCCTGTACAGCGGCTGCTTGGGCTGGTGCAGGTGTTGAGACAGCGGGGGCTTCTTGCACAGGCACAACTTCTTGCGTCACCTGCGATGTTTGCTCGAGGGCGACTTTTTTCAGTGTGGCAGCAGGCATAAAACCGCTGACTTCGCTCTTGACGGGTTTGGTTTGGCGCTTGTGCTTGGCCATGGTTTCATCCAGCACCTCGCCAAAACTGCTTGGCTGGGCTTGCACGGTGGGTGCGTCATCGCTGGCAACAGTGGCCGACAAACTGTAGGTTTTTTCGGTCGGTACAAAGCTTTCTGCCAGCGCAGCTTCGGCGTTCATGGGTTCGACATCGACAGCAACGATCAACTCGGTTTTGCCTCTCACCTTGCTGGTAGAGATGACAAGCACGTCGGGGCCGTACAAGGCAACTGCCTTCTCGTTGGCCGCCCGGGTGTCACGGGCAATGATTCGCTTGAGTTCCATGGTGTTTCTCGTTGGTCAAATAAAAGGGTGGCTTAGCTGCGGTTGGTCGCGTTCACGGTGTGAATCACTTTGACAGCTTGGTCATCTGGAATTTCGCTGTAAGACAAGACGGTCAAATCGGTCACGCGAAAGCGCACAGCCTTGGACAGCCAGCTGCGAATCAGCGGCGAGACCACCAACACAGCCGCATGGCCGTCGTCTTCCATGGCCCGCGCACCCATGCGCAGGGAATTGAACAGGTTCTCGGCCAAACTTGGCTCTAAAACCACGGGTTGACCGGGCTGGCTTTGTTGCAACACATTGTGCAGCAGTTGCTCCAAACCAGGCTCCAAGGTCATGACTGACAAATTGCTGGACTCGTCAACCAAACTTTGCATGATCATGCGACCCAGCTTGGGACGCACATAGGCCGCAAGTTGCTCGGGATCGGTGCTGCGCGCGCTGGCCTCGGTCAAGGACTCGGTGATGGAGCGCATATCGCGAATCGACACACCTTCGTTCAACAAGTGTTGCAGCACGCGGGTAACCACGCCCAATGACAGCTTGCCTGGCACCAACTCTTCCACCAATTTGGGAGACTTGGCAGACAACTTGTCCAACAGTTGCTGTACCTCGTCATGGCTGAGCAAGTCAGCTGAGTTTTCGCGCAATACTTTATTCAAATGGGTGGCGATAGCGGTGCTCGCATCGACCACGGTGTACCCCAATGTACGGGCCAAATCGCGTTGGGAAGACTCAATCCACACCGCCTCCAAACCAAACGCGGGTTCGCGGGTGGGCGTGCCTTGCAATTCGCCATACACCTGACCGGGATTGATGGCCAATTCACGGCCCACTTTGATTTCGCCTTTGCCGCGCACCACGCCCTTCAACACAATGTTGTAAGAGTCGGGGTCGATGTTCAAGTCGTCGCGAATGCGCACAGGTTGCACCAAAAAGCCCAACTCTGCCGACAATTTTTTGCGCACACCTTTGACACGGCTCATCAATTCGCCGCCGGTTTCGGTGTTCACCAAAGGAATCAAGCCATAACCAATTTCCAAACCAATCAAGTCCACTTGGTCGACATCGTCCCAATCCAGGTCTTTGGTGGATTCGGTGGTGGCTGCCGCTTGCGCCTCGGCCACTTGCACCGCTTCCTCTTCAACCTCGTTGCGAATCACCATCAGTCCCAAGCCTGCGGTCGCGGCGGCCAAGGTGATGAACATCAGGTGCGGCATACCAGGAACCAAGCCCAAAGCCGCCAAGATGATGGAGGAAATAAACAAAGCCGCGGGGTTGGCCAACTGGGTGTGGGCCTGCTCGGAAATCGACTCGGAGGTGGTGACACGTGTCACGATGATGGCCGTGGCCAACGACAACAACAACGAAGGAATTTGCGCCACCAAGCCGTCACCGATGGTCAGCAAGGTGTAAATCTTGCCGGCGTCAGACACCGACAAATTGTGTTGAATCACGCCAATCGTCAAACCACCCACCAAGTTGATGAGCAAAATCAACAAACCGGCGATGGCGTCACCACTGACAAATTTAGAAGCACCGTCCATGGCACCAAAGAAGTCAGATTCTTGGGACAACTCGGCGCGGCGTTTTTGGGCGGTCGGTTGGTCGATCACGCCGGCATTCAAGTCGGCATCGATGGACATTTGTTTGCCAGGCATGGCGTCCAAGGTGAAACGGGCATTCACTTCAGAGACACGGCCCGCGCCCTTGGTCACCACAATAAAGTTAATGATCATCAAAATCGCAAAGATGATGAAACCCACCACATAGTTACCTGCAATCACGAATTCACCAAACGCCGCCACCACTTTGCCTGCCGCTTCATGGCCGGTGTGACCATCCACCAAGATCACGCGGGTAGAGGCCACGTTCAATGCCAGTCGCAACATGGTGGCAAACAACAAGATGGTAGGAAAGGAGGAGAAATCCAGTGGTTTGCGGGTGCCAATGGCAATCATGATGATGACCAGGCTGATGACGATGTTGAAAGTAAACAAAAAGTCCAATAAAAGCGGCGGCAACGGCAACACCAACATCGCCATGATCAACAACACCAGGACGGGAATTCCCAATCCGGTGTAGTCAAACTTGGTCAGATTCTGTCGAATCGTTGACAGGGTTAAGGTGCTCATGGTCGTTTTGTCACTTGTTTTGAAACATTAAGGATTCATTTCCACACGTTTTTCAACGCACTCAAGGTGATGAAGCAATCCATGTGCCAGTTCCTTGCAGCCCTCAAGGTCCGACACTTGGGTCTTGCCAGGCAACGGCAAAGATTGACCTGTCACGGTTCTTGCTTAAATGCTCTGTCTTTTATGGGAAGCATTGAACGGATATGAACTTATCTGCATTGAATTCAGGCCTGTCGCAAGCCACCAACCCAGTCTCCGCCGAGATAAACAAGCTTGGCGGCGAGCTGTCTCGCCCTGCCTCAGGTACCCAGACCGGTGAGGAGTTCGCGGCGTTTTTGCGCCAGCAAATTGCCTCCTTGCAATCTCCTCAACGGCAAGACATTGCCGCTGACAGCTCGCCAACCTTGGCTGACAAGGCCAACGCCAGCGATCGCAAGGGTTTGTTTGAACAGCAAGCTTTGCGCCAGGCTTTCCATCCTGGCCAGTTTTTGCATCAAAAAACGCCGCTTTCCAAGGGCATGGGTTCACTCGGTCTGGGGGGGCATTCCACCAAACCGTTCATGACCGCCAAGCCAGTGGCGCCGCACATCCATTCGGTTCGCAGCGAACAGCGCCCAGCTCATGAAGCGCAGCAGGCCAATACTGCAGCAGCCAACGACAAAGCCCAACAGGCTCAACAAGCCAGCGATTCACAGCAAGATGCGGCGCGCGCGCAAGCCCAAAGCGTCGATTCATCCCATACAGCCAAAGCGCATGCCAAAGCACGGGCGCAGCAAGATACACAAGATCTGCAATCGATCAGCCTGAGCCCTGACGTAGAGATCATCACCGTGGCGCAACCCGCCACCAGTGAGAAAAGCTTGACCGACTTTGCCTTGGCCATGGGCTTAGACCCATTACAAGTCCAGGCATTGCTGGGCGACGCAGGCTCGGTGGCCTCTGACGCGCCGCCAGCCACAACCAGCACACAGCAAATATTGGCCATGAACAACTTGCCAGGCATGGCCTTGGGCCATACACCCTCGGGCGCAGGCTTTACGCTGGCCGCGTCGGGTGTGAATGGTTTCAACGCCGCAGCCAATGCCACAGCATTGGGTTTGGGTTCTGACGGCCAAGCGTTGCCCACCAGCGCCGTACTGGCGCAGCCCCTGCCTGTTGCGCCAGACCTGGGTGCCTTGGCCAATGCCAATGTCCTGCCCAGCGACGCGATGCCTTTGACACCGATCGGTTTGCAGGTGCAGGTGAGCGCAGCCTCGGCCGATATAGCCGCCGACAAAACCTTCAACCCTTTGCCCACGCTGAGCCTTACAGACGTCGCCCAAACGGCCGAAACGCCAGAAACCATCAGCACCTTGGCGGTGTTGTCCATGATGGATGCCGATTTGCGTCCCGAAGACATTGACCGTTTGAAAAATGAATTCGACAAACTCAGCGCCATCGATGACAGCACATCCACCCCGCATGACGGTATGGCAGACACCGGTCTGGCGAATGCCCGCAGCAGCACTGCATCGAGCAGCGCAACGCCTGCACAGGCTTTGAAAAACCACCCCGACATGGCGCAAACCTTTGAAAAACTCAGCCAGAAGTTGGCCACCGAATTGGCCAGCCGCATGAACGACCAGCTCAATGCGGGTGAGTGGAAAATGAAATTTGCCCTCAAACCCGCCAGCTTGGGGCTGGTCGATGTTCAGCTGGAAATGCGCGATGGCCAGTTAAGCGCCCAATTCCAGGCTGACAACGGCTTGACACAAAACCTGATTCAAAATGGCAGTACCCGCCTGAAAGAAGCTTTGGCCGAACTTGGCATGAACAATGCATACGTTTTTGTAGGACAAGATAACCGACAGTCTTCGCAAGGGGGTTCGGGTCAATCTGCCTCCCAGCAAGCCGCGCCAGACAATCGTGTCACACTTGGCAATGGCAGCGTGGGCGAGCAGCAAGAAGCCGCACCCATCACAGCGCGTCACAGCAACAGTGCCTTGTTAGACACGTTTGCATGACCACACATCGAATGAAAGAGGAGTAAATCATGGCAACAGCAGCACCAGAAGCAACCCCCGAAGAGGGCGCAGAAGAGCCGAAAAAGAAAAAGCCGATATTGCTGATCGCAGGTATTGCGGTTCTGGCCATTGTGATCGTGGTTGGCGTCGCCTTTGGCACTTTGTACTTCTCTGGTTACTACGAGAAAAAAGCCGAACTCGCTGCGATGGACAAACTTGAAGAGCTTGAAGCAGCCGCGACCAAAGCCAAGGATGAAGCCCCTTCTAAATTGAAGAAAGAAGCGCCTGAAGCCACACGCTTTGAAAAGAACTATTTTCAAATTGAAAAAGAGCTGATGACCAACATCACCGGTTCCAAGAAAGTCATGGTGGTGCAACTCGCCGTCATGACCCACTATGACACCCGCGTGTTTGACAACATCAAAAAACATGAGTTTGCGCTGCGTTCAGCCATGCTTGACATCATGCGCCAGTCCACCGAAGCAGAGGTCAACAAGCCCGACTTCCGCAAAGAACTCGCGGTCAAACTCAAAGACGTGATGAATTCCATGTTGGAAGAGTACGAAGACTTTGGCGGTATCGAAGAAGTCATGTTCACTTCGTTTGTGATGCAGTAATTCCCCCATGGCAACCCGACAAAACTTACTCAGTCCGGAAGAGCTCACGGCCTTGGCCGAGGGCTTGAAGGACGGATCTATCGAATCGGACACGGGTTTCAATACCAAAGTCCGGGTGCGCAAGCATGACCTGGCCAGCGAGAACAGCAGCCTGGGCGTGAATGTGTCGGCCATCGACATGATCAATGAGCGGTTCATCCGCATGTTCCGATTGGGTTTGCTGGAAGTCTTGCGCACCACCCCGCGCGTGAACCCGACGCGGGTGCAAATTTTGAAGTTTGGCGATTACGTCAAAACCCTCAAAGCGCCTCTGGCTGTGAACACCATCCGCATCAGTCCCATGCGTGGCAATTCGGTCATCATCATTGACCCGAATGTGATTTTCAGCTCGCTGGACAGCTTTTTTGGTGGTTTTGGCAAAGGGGTTTCCGATTTACCCCCCAGCCGATTGTTCACCCCCACCGAAACCCGCATCATTCACATCATCTTGAGTGTGTTTTTCCGCTCGCTCAAGGAAGCTTGGTCACCGATATTAGAAATCGACTGCGAACAAATCAGCGCCGAGATCAACCCTCAGTTTGCCCAAATTGCCGATGAAAACGACTTGGTCGTTCTCACCCGCTTTGATGCCGAGGCCACCGCTTCTGGCGGCAAAGGCTTCATGGACTTGGTCTACCCTTACGCCACCTTGAAGCCTTTGCGCGACTTGCTGCGCAACCGCGTCTCGGCCAGCGACGGCAACGAAGAGTCAGACAAAATTTGGCGCGAGGATTTGGCCGTCGCTGTGGGCGACTCCGAACTCGATGTGCGGGTGATGATGGGCGAGATCAAAACAACGCTTTATCACCTGCAAAACATGAAAGAAGGCGATTTGCTGTTCTTCAAGAAACCCGACCAGGCGCAATTCCTGGCCAACGGCGTCCCCACCTTTGGGGTCAACATCGGCACGCGCGGCTCTAATGTGGCTGTGCGGGTTGAAAAGCAAATTGTCCCAGGACAGGTTTGAGACAGGAAAGTACCATGAACGACACCACCGAAACCCCAGACGAAACGCCTCCCAGTTCCGAGGAATTTCAGGTCAGCCAACCCGGCAATATCAATCCGGAAGTGCTGCAAAACATCTCTGTCACGCTCTCTATCGAGGTAGGCCGTACCAATATCAAGATCAAAGATTTGATGCGCCTCACCCAAGGCAGTGTGGTCGAACTCGACCGCATCGCCGGTGAACCGCTAGACCTGTTGGTCAACGAAACGGTGGTGGCACAAGGCGAGGTGGTCTTGGTCAATGACCGTTACGGCATACGACTCACCCGCGTCGTACCCTCCACCGATCGCCTGCAATCGATTTAAACCCTTAACCGCCTGCTGAAATTTTGCGGCCATTGAGTGACTGCACAGGGCGGGCGTTGACTTTGTAAGGGAATTTTGCCAACTGTTGCTTGGAAATCTCCATCGGCGACTTCAAGATATAAAACTGCACACCCTCTGTACAAGGGGGGGTGGTTAAAGAGCCTTCGTAGTTATAGAAAGCCATTTCCTTGGGCAACATGCTTGCAGGGTTAAAAGTGACTTTGGAAGGCAAGAACTCCTCGCCTTCTTTAGGCGGCAAATTGGCCCACAAGGTTTTGATGGGCGCACTGTCTTTGCCTTCATTGAGCAACACCCCAATCACCGCCAATTTGCCTTCTTTGCTCTTGTGAACAAAGTGGGCGACCATGCTGGCATTTTTGCCTTCGACCTGCTCTTCAGAGGGGCGGTGGAAGTGAAATTGCAACAAATCGAAGGTCTCTTTGCCAATCGTCAAGGTACTGCCTGGCTCTATGTTGACCTGGATCGTGTGGCCGTTGTTGAACATTTTGAGTGGGCCTTCTTTGTAGTCCACGCTCAGGCTGTCTTTGGATTTTTCAAACGGGCCAACGATGTTCAAAGGTGACTGTTTCTTGCCTTTGCCACAGACTGGGAACGCATCGCCCCAATGTTCAGGGCCGTTATCGCCCTCATAACCCCAATGCACGTCGTGCGCTTTGTCGTCTTTCTTGGCGTGCTCTTCCTTGGCATCGGCCTCTTTATCGGTGGATTTTTTGCACTCGGACAGCACTTTCACCTTTTGACCGGCAGCGGCCAAGGCATTTTGCGCAGCACACACGGTTTGCAAACGGTTGCTCCATTCAGCCATCTCCAAGGCTTTTTGGTAAGCGGCGATGGTGTCAGGGTCTTGCGCGCCTTTGGTGAGCAAACGCAAAGATGCCATACCCACTTGTCTTTCAGCGCTCAAAGCCTTTTGCGCTTTGTACAAGGTTTCAACGTCTTGCAGAACCACGCCATTGGCAAAAGCCGATTTCAAAGCTTCCATTTCTTGGTTGGCCGTGTTGTCTGGCTCTGCTTTGGCGTCTTTGGAGGCGTCGGCCTCTTCATGGACTTTTTCCAAGGATTCTTTGGCTTCATCAAGTTGCTCACTCAACTCAGCCACTTGTTCATTCAAATGTTTTTTAGCGGAAAAATTCCAGTAAGCCAGGGCTGCGGTAGCAACCAGACAAATTCCCAGCAAAATTTCCAGGATAAGACGCAAATGTTTTTTCATGGCTACTCAACAAGAAGGTAAAAAAAGGGAAATCGGGTTCAGGGCAGATTCTCGCCCAAGATGCTAAGGGTTTGATCGGCTTGAACAAGGCAAGACTTTAATCATGAAACCGAAAAATACTCCCAAATGATTCATATTTCGCAGAATTTGCGTACAAGCAGGTATGCACCAACCGGTCTTTAGGCCCGCACAAACACCGTCACCAACTTTTCCTGCCCTAACTGCCGACTCCAGTGGCCATGCACCTCGGGGTCAAAAACCGCGCCAGTGGGCAACAGATCCGCCGAGAAAAAATGCTCCCCCGGTCCAAACACCCTGGATGTGCCGTCTTGCAATCCAATCTCCATCTGGCCTTGCAAGATGAACACCCACTGGGGGTGGCTGCTCACATGAAACTCGCTTTTGAAGCCCACGGGGCTTTCACGCAACTGCAAACCTTGGGTGGGCAACAACTCGCTCAAGCGGGCCTGCGGGCTGCCTTGGTCCAAGGCCACGGCCTCAGCGCGAAAACGCGCACGGCCATCGGTGTCGGTGAATAAAACGGTGCGGGTGAAGGTGGTCATGGGGCGATCATAAAGAACGCCCTGGCTACAATCTGCCCTCCTTTCACAGCCTCTGGATCTACACCATGACCCGCTGCATTTCTTCAAGGACTTCGCCATGAGCCGCAAAGTCTTCATCAAAACCTTTGGCTGCCAAATGAACGAGTACGACTCGGACAAGATGGCTGACGTTTTGGGCGCTGCCCAAGGCTACGAACAAACCCAAGACATCGACGAAGCCGATTTGGTGGTCTTCAACACCTGCTCGGTGCGCGAAAAAGCCCAGGAAAAAGTGTTTTCCGATTTAGGGCGCGTGAAACACCTCAAACAAAAAGGCGTGCAAATTGCTGTGGGTGGTTGTGTGGCCAGCCAAGAAGGCGAGGCCATCATCGCCCGCGCGCCCTATGTGGACGTGGTGTTCGGGCCGCAAACCCTGCACCGCCTGCCCGAGTTGCTGAACCAGCGCCGCGATTTGAAGAAGCCTCAGGTCGACATCAGTTTTCCCGAGATCGAGAAGTTCGACCACCTGCCGCCCGCACGGGTAGACGGCGCCTCGGCGTTTGTCTCCATCATGGAAGGCTGCTCCAAGTACTGCAGCTATTGCGTGGTGCCTTACACACGGGGCGAAGAAATCAACCGCCCCTTGGACGATGTGTTGACCGAAGTGGCGGGCTTGGTTGCACAAGGCGTGAAAGAAATCACACTGCTTGGCCAAAACGTCAATGCCTACCGTGGCCGCATGGGCGAGAGCGCAGAGATCGCCGACTTTGCCTTGCTGATTGAATACATCGCTGAAATTCCTGGTGTGGAGCGCATCCGTTACACCACCAGCCACCCCAACGAATTCACCCAGCGCCTGATTGATGTGTATGCCAAGGTGCCGCAGTTGGTGAGCCATTTGCACTTGCCTGTGCAACACGGCTCAGACCGCATCCTGATGGCCATGAAACGCGGCTACACCGCCATGGAATACAAGAGCACCATCCGCAAACTGCGCGCGGTGCGCCCCGATATTTCCATGAGCTCGGATTTCATCGTGGGCTTTCCTGGCGAGACCGAGGAAGACTTTGACAAGCTCATGAAGTTGATCACCGACATCGGTTTTGACGCCTCGTTCAGTTTTATTTTCAGTCCCCGCCCTGGCACGCCTGCCGCCAATTTGCACGACGACACGCCGCACGAGGTGAAGTTGCGCCGTTTGCAACACCTGCAAGCCACGGTGGAAGACAACGTGCGGCGCATTGGCGAAAGCCGTGTGGGCACGGTGCAGCGGATTTTGGTGGAAGGCGCGTCACGCAAGAGTGCGGCCGAGTTGATGGGCCGCACCGAATGCAACCGCATCGTCAACTTTGACGCCGGCCCGCAAGGGCAGCGCTTGGTCGGCCAGATGATCGATGTGCGCATCACCGAAGCCTTGCCGCACTCCTTGCGCGGCCAAGTCGTGGTGGCTTGATGCATGGCTGAACTGGCGTTTCCCTACAGCCAAAGCAACGGCGGTTTTGCCAACTGCCCCCCCTTGCACCACCAGCCCTTGGCCGTGGTCGGTGTGCCTTGGGATGGCAGCGTGACCAACCGCCCGGGTGCGCGCATGGCCCCTCAAAGCATCCGTACCGCCAGCTTGCAGCTGTGTGACGCCACCCATCCGGTGTTTGATGTCAGCCCCTTGCCCTGGCTGGGAGACGCTGGCAACCTGACCTTGCCCAACGCCAGTGGATTGATGGCGGCACGCGCGGCCATTCAGGCCCAGGCCCAGCCTTTGCTGCGCCATCACCACTGCGTGTTTTTGGGGGGCGACCACGCCATCACCCTGCCCTTGCTGCGCGCCATCCATGCCCAACAGGGTCCCGTGGCTTTGCTGCATTTCGATGCGCACTGCGACACCTGGGAAGACCATTTTGGCGAGCCCTCAGGCCATGGCACTTGGACCCGTGAAGCCATTGAAGAAGGTTTGGTCAGCGCCAGCCACACGGTGCAAGTGGGCTTGCGCTCGGCCGCAGAACGCAGCGCGCGCGAGTACGTACGAGACCAAGGCGGCCTGATTTACCATGCCCGCGACCTGTGGGGGCGAGAGGGTCAGCAGCTGGACCCCCTGTTGCAAGCGGTGCGCGAGCGCATCGGCCAACGCCCTGTGTATTTGACGCTCGACATCGATTGCCTGGACCCTGCCTTTGCGCCTGGAACCGGCACGCCAGAGCCTGGGGGCCTGAGCATGAGCCAATTGCTGTACTGGGTCGAAGGCTTGTCCGATTTGAATTGGATTGGCATGGACTGTGTCGAGGTGTCTCCGCCCTATGACCATGCAGAACTCAGCAGTCTGGCGGCTTCCACCTTGGTCTGGTCCTACCTGAGTGGTCAGGCCAAAAGGCTTCAAGCATTGCGCCCCTGAAAGGACACCCATGGATTTGGCTTACCTGAACCAGAACCTTGGCAAAGACTGCTATTACGAAACCACCGTGACCCGCCAAGATTGGCCGTCTTTGCAGTCGGATACCGTCGCTGATGTGCTGGTGGTCGGCGGCGGCTTGGCAGGCCTGTCAACCGCGCTGGAGTTGGCCGAACAAGGCCAAGAGGTGGTGGTACTGGAAGCGCAGCAGCTGTGTGGCCATGCCTCGGGGCGCAATGGTGGCCAAGCCATCAGCGGTTTTGCCTGTGGCCAAGCCTGGCTGGACCAGCACCTGGGTTTGAAAGCTGGACAAGAACTGTGGCAACTGTCGCTGGCGAGTTTGCAATGGATGCAAGAGCGCATGCGTCGCTATGCCATCGAGTGCGAGCCAGTGTGGTCTTACATCACAGTGGCTGATCGCCGACGCAAAGCCTTGGCGCTTCAACAAGAACAAGCCTACATGTTGAAAAACCATGGCCACCGCATGCAGTATGTTGAAGGGTCTGAATTGCAAGCCCACATCGGCAGTCAACGTTATGTTGCTGGCTTGATCGACCCCGCCTCGGGTCACCTCAACCCCTTGCGCTATGGTTTGGGCTTGGCCCAAGCCGCCGCCGCAGCCGGGGTGCGTTTGTTTGAACACAGTCCGGCCCAATCCATGGAGCGCTCGGGCGAGCATTGGGTGGTGCGCAGCGCCCAAGGCCACGTGCGCGCTCGTCAGGTGGTGCTGGCTGGCAATTGCGGCCTGCTCTGGCAGGCGCCTGGCTTGGCGCCACGCCTGCATGCGCGCATCATGCCCGTGGGCACCTATATCGTGGCCACGCCACCATTGTCAGACGAATTGGCCAACAGCTTGCTGCCCACCCAAGCGGCGGTGTGTGACAACAATTTTGTACTGGACTACTTTCGTCTGGCTGCCGACAAGCGCATGTTGTTTGGCGGCAGGGTCAGCTACACCGCAGCCACCCCTTCAGACCTTACCGAGACCATGCGACAGCGCATGGTGCAAGTCTTTCCTGCATTGGCAGACACGCCTGTAGCGCATACGTGGGGCGGATTTGTCGATATTTCCCGCGACCGCGCTCCCGACTGGGGTCAACTGGCACCAGGGGTGTTTTTCATGCAAGGCTTTAGCGGCCACGGTGTCGCGGCAACCACCTTGGCAGGGCGGGTCGTGAGCCAGGCCATTGGGGGCGACACCACGGCCTTGGCCTTGTTTCAACGCATCCGACAAAACCCTTTTCCTGGCGGCCCCGCCATGCGCATTCCGCTTTTGCTCTTGGGCACCAGCTATTACCGCTTGCTCGACTGGCTGAGCTGAGTCCGCGCCGCAGCGTCAGTCGCGGTCACGCATTTAAATGGCAGGTCGGGCTGAAAATGCTTCAGAAATGCAACATAATGTCTTCACTATTCTGAGGAGATGGGCATGCAGCCATGGGTTTGGGTCACCCACGATCATCGGCAACTCGGCGAAGGGGACGTCAAGTCTCCCTTCACGGTTTTGGGTGACAAATATGCATTGGCCGTCAAACAAGGTGCACACGCTGAACCCTTGACCTTCCCCACAGCCCACGCAGCGCAAATACCCCAGCTTTTGGCGGCAGTGGATGGTGTTTTGTTAACAGGCTCACCCTCGAATTTGCATCCCAGCCATTTTGATCAAGAGGTGCTTCGACCCGAATTGCCTTTGGACCCACAACGCGATGCGCTGACTTTGCCGCTGATTCGTGCCTGTCTGGCGCACGGTATTCCCTTGCTGGGTATTTGCCGCGGTTTCCAAGAAATCAATGTGGCTTTGGGTGGCAGTTTGCACCAACAGGTGCAAGAGGTCCCAGGCATGATGGACCACCGCGAACCCCGTGGCGTGCCGTTCGCCGACCAGTACGCCCCCAGCCACCCGATTCGCATCCTGCCGCATACCCCGCTTGCCCGATGGGCAGGCGCCGAAACCGCCATGGTCAATTCGCTGCACGGCCAAGGCATTGACCGATTGGCCGATGGTTTAGAGCCGATGGCGTATGCACCCGATGGCTTGGTAGAGGCGGTACAGATACGCCATGCCAAAGCCTATGCCTTTGCGGTCCAATGGCACCCCGAGTGGCGTTGCCAAGAACATCCGCTGTACCAACAGATATTCCAGTCGTTCGGGGATGCCTGCCGAAGCCGTCAAGCCCAACGTCTGGGGCTTGCTCAACACCCTGCCCCCGCCACTGTTTAGGGCGCCTCTCACTTTGTAAAGTCTGCCTATGTCTGATACCGCCTCATTGCCCACCCCCACCAATTTCAGCGAGTTAGAGCATTGGCTGAATGTCCACCGCGTCACTGAAGTGGAATGCCTGGCACCCGATTTGACGGGTGTGGCCCGCGGCAAAATTTTGCCCCGCGTGAAGTTCACGGAAGACCGCGGCATGCGCTTGCCAGAGGTGGTGGTGGCACTGGGGGTGACGGGTGAATTTCCCAAGTCTGGGCCTTATTACGACGTCATCAACCCCAATGACCGCGACATGCATTTGCAACCCGACCCCACCACGGTGCGCATCGTGCCTTGGGCCTCGGACCCCACCGCCCAAGTGATCCACGACTGTTTCGACCGCCATGGCAAATTGATACCCTTTGCGCCGCGCAGCGTCTTGCGCCGCGTCTGCGATTTGTACAACGAGATGGGCCTCGAACCCGTGGTCGCCCCCGAACTCGAGTTCTACCTGGTGGCACGCAACCCCGACCCCAACTCTTTGCTGCACCCACCCATTGGCCGCAGTGGCCGCGCAGAAACCTCCCGACAGGC
Source organism: Burkholderiales bacterium (assembly GCA_947381415.1). GTDB lineage: Bacteria > Pseudomonadota > Gammaproteobacteria > Burkholderiales > Burkholderiaceae_C > Limnohabitans. The sequence continues at coordinate 206,423 of CANCVB010000001.1, read as the reverse complement.
CTACAGCATCGACGCGGTGAACGAATTCGACCCTTTGTTTGAGGAAATTTACGACTACTGCGAAAAAATGGGCCTCAACGTAGACACCTTGATCCACGAGGTGGGTGCCGGTCAAATGGAAATCAATTTCTTTCACGACCATCCCATGGGCTTGGCCGACGAGGTGTTTTTCTTCAAACGCACCGTGCGCGAAGCGGCCATGCGGCACAACATGTACGCCACCTTCATGGCCAAACCGATTGCCGGTGAACCGGGCAGCGCCATGCATGTGCACCAAAGCATTTTGGACAAACAAAGCCGGCGCAACATCTTCAGCAATGCCGATGGCTCGCCCTCCGATGCGTTCTTCAACTACATCGGTGGCTTGCAAAAACACGTTCCTTCAGCCATGGCCTTGGTCGCCCCCTATGTCAACAGTTACCGCCGACTGGCCCGTCACACGGCCGCACCCATCAACATCGAATGGGGCGAAGACAACCGCTCAGTGGGTTTTCGCTCACCCCTGTCCACGCCCGAGGCGCGCCGCATTGAAAACCGGGTGATTGGTGCAGATGCCAACCCTTATGTGGCTTTGGCCATGACCTTGGCCTGTGGCTACCTCGGACTGAAAAACAAATTACCCGCCAAAGCTGAAATGAAAGGCGACGCCTACTTGGCACCTTACGCTTTGCCACGCAGTTTGGGAGAAGCCTTGGAGTGGTTGCGCCGCGACGACGACTTGCGTGAGGTGCTGGGAGATGAATTTGTCACGGTCTACACCGAAATCAAAGAAACCGAGTTTGAAGAGTTCATGGAAGTGATTTCTCCATGGGAGCGCGAGCATTTGCTGCTTCACGTCTGACCCCACCTCACACCAGGACCTTCGCCATGACATCCACCCCCTTGCTCAACCCCATTGCGATTGAACGCCGCGAGGTTGACACCCACCATGTCCAAGCCATGGACAGTGCCCACTTCATGCACCCCTTCACCGACACCAAGGCCCTGTCCGAGCGAGGCGCGCGGGTCATCACCCGCGGTGAGGGCATCTACATCTGGGACTCCGAGGGCAAAAAAATACTGGACGCCATGAGTGGCCTGTGGTGCGTGAACATTGGCTACGGCCGCCAAGAACTGGCGCAGGCCGCTTACCTGCAAATGATGGAGCTGCCCTACTACAACAGCTTTTTCAACACCACCAATGTGCCTGCGGTGAAACTGGCCAGCAAACTGTGTGCATTGGCGCCCCCAGTGGGTGATCGCCATTTCACCCATGTGTTTTTTTCCAGCTCGGGCTCGGAGAGCAACGACACCAACATCCGCATGGTGCGCCATTACTGGGCCAGTCTGGGCCAGCCCCAGCGCAAAGTCATCATTGCGCGGCACAACGGCTACCACGGCTCCACCATCGGCGGCGCCTCTTTGGGCGGCATGAAGGGCATGCATGAACAAGGTGACTTGCCCATTCCAGGCATCACCCACATTGACCAACCCTACCACCTTGAAAATGCCTTGCCCGGTGAATCAGAGCATGATTTTGGTCTGCGCATGGCGCGGCAACTCGAAGCCAAAATCCTGGAGATTGGCGCAGACAAAGTCGCCGCTTTCATCGGCGAGCCGGTGCAAGGCGCTGGGGGTGTCATCATCCCGCCCGCGAGTTACTGGCCGGAAATCCAGCGCATCGTGGACCAATACGGCATTTTGCTGATCAGTGACGAGGTGATTTGCGCATTTGGTCGTCTTGGGGCTTGGTTTGCCTACGAGCAAATGGGCTACAAGCCCGATTTGGTCACCTTTGCCAAGGGTGTGACGAGCGGTTATTTGCCTTTGGGCGGGGTCTTGGTAGGCAACAGGGTGTCCGAGGTATTGATCCAAAAAGGCGGCGAGTTCAACCACGGTTACACCTACAGCGGCCACCCGGTCGCTTGCCAAGTGGCATTGGCCAATTTGGAATGGATGGAAAAAGAGCATTTGATTGAACGGGTGCGCCAAGACACCGCACCCTACCTGGCTGAACGCTTCACCTCGTTGCTGTCCCACCCTTTGGTGGGTGAGGCCCGCACCCACGGCATGATGGCCGGCTTGGTGCTGATGAAAAACAAAACCACCCGAGAGCTGTTTCCGTCCGAGCTCAGCGTGGGCATGGCTTGTCGTGCCCACTGCTTTGGCAATGGTTTGATCATGCGCGCCGTGGGAGACCGCATGATCATTGCGCCACCGCTGATCATGACCCGCCAAGACATTGACACCATGATGGCCCTGATTCTGCGTTGCCTCGACCTGACCTTGGCTGAAGCCCAGTCCAAAAATTGGTGTTAAATGCAGCCATGGCAAGTTTTTTCGCCCGATTTTGATTAACCAGGAGATCTCTATATGTTCAGCCGTTTCCGCCTGCCTCGCTTGCATCCTGCTTCGTCCCTGATTCGCGGTCTCAGCACCTTGTTGCTGGGTTGCGGCATGAGCCTGGTTGCCCACGCCGAGGGCCAGCTCAATATGTACAACTGGTCGGACTACATCAGCGAAAAAACCGTGCCCAACTTTGAAAAAGAGTTTGGCGTGAAGATGCGCTATGACGTGTTTGACTCCAATGAAGTGCTGCACGCCAAACTGGTGGCAGGCAAAACAGGCTACGACATCGTGGTGCCCTCATCCAATTGGGCGGCCCTGCAAGCGCGCGGTGGTTTGCTTACCAAGATCGACAAGAGCAAGATACCCAATTACAAAAACCTCGATCCCTCGGTCATGGAGCAATTGGCCAAACTGGACCCCGGCAACCAATACCTGATTCCATGGTTTTGGGGTTACACCACAGTGGGCATCAATGTGGACAAGGTGAAAAAAGCCCTGGGCGACCTGCCCATGCCCGACGATCCTTGGGCCCTGGTGTTTGACCCGCAATACGCCTCACGCGTGAAGTCCTGCGGCGTGTCCTTCTTGGACTCTGGCCCAGACATCATGGAAGCCATGTTTGTGTATTTGGGCATACCCGTGGCCACCAACAACGCGGCTGACTTCCAACGTGCCTGGACCGAGTTGCAAAAAATTCGGGGCAATGTCAGCTTGTTTTCTTCCTCTGGCTACATCAATGACATGGCAGGTGGCTCGATTTGTGTGGCCTTGGGTTGGTCCAGCGACATGAACATCGCACGCGCACGCGCCATCGAAGCCAAAAATGGCACGCAAATTCAGGTGCTGGTACCGAAAAAAGGTGCGGTGCTGTTTTATGACACCATGGTGATTCCAAGCGATGCTGCCAACGTTGAAAACGCCTACAAATTCATCAACTACCGCTTGCGTGCTGAAGTGGCCGCGGGTGACAGCAACAAAGTGCAATACCCCAGCCCCATTGCGGACAGCGACAAACTCATCAACCCCGAGGTCTTTAACAACAAAACCATTTACCTCAGCAAAGAGGATATGGCCCGCATGGTTGCACCGCGCATGTACAACAACGACCAACGCCGTATCGTCACGCGCAGTTACACCACGTTCAAAACCGGTCGTTAAGTTTTTGGTTTGACCATTCTCAGGACGACACACATGAGCCCACAGCAAAACGTCAAACCGTTTTTGCACGTAGAGCGACTCTCGAAACACTTTGACGAGGTCAAAGCGGTAGACGAGGTCAGTTTGGACATCCAACAAGGTGAAATTTTCGCCTTGCTGGGTGGTTCAGGGTGCGGCAAGTCAACCTTGTTGCGCATGTTGGCGGGGTTTGAAAGCCCCACCAGTGGACACATCCATTTGGCTGGTCAATCCATTGGCGCAATGCCACCTTTTGAGCGCCCCATCAACATGATGTTCCAGTCCTATGCGCTGTTTCCGCACATGACGGTGGCACAAAACATTGCTTTTGGTTTGGAGTGCGATCAACTGCCAGCCAAAGAAATTGAGGAACGTGTGCAGGAAATGCTGAGTTTGGTGCAACTCAAACCCTATGCCAAACGCAAACCCCATCAACTCTCGGGTGGGCAACAACAACGGGTGGCCTTGGCCCGAAGTTTGGCCAAACGCCCCAGCTTGCTGTTGTTGGATGAGCCCTTAGGGGCTTTGGACAAAAAATTGCGCGAGCAAACCCAAATTGAATTGGTCAACATCTTGAAAAAAGTGGGTGTGACCTGTGTGATGGTGACCCATGACCAAGAAGAGGCCATGGCCATGGCAGATCGCATCGCCATCATGCGCGATGGCAAGATCTTGCAAATGGGTCCACCCATGGACATCTACGAAACCCCCCACTCACGCTATGTTGCAGACTTCATTGGCAATGTGAATTTGTTTTTTGGCAAGGTGGTCGTGGATGAGGCTGACCACGTCATCATCCAAACACCGCAATGCAGTCACTTCGTCAGCCATGGCATCACAGGCACCACCGACATGGAAGTGGCAGTGGCACTGCGCCCTGAAAAAATTTGTTTAAGCACCAGCGAACCCACGGCCCAAGAACGGGAACTGCCCGCAGAAAACGGACACAACCAAGTCAAAGGCCGCATTACCGGGCTGGCTTACTTTGGCAGTTTCACCACCTACCATGTTCGCATTGATGAACACACCACCCTCAAAGCCACCTTGGCCAATGCGGCGCGCCATGAAGACCGCCGTTTAAGCGTTGGTGACGAGGTGTGGGCATGGTGGGACGGCAGCGATGTGGTCGTACTGACCCACTGACGAACAGGACCCACAGGTGCAAACTTCACAAGAATCCCCCAACCGTCCCTGGCAACGCCTGCCATGGGGGCGTTGGGTGTTGATTGGCACACCTTACCTGTGGCTGATGGTGTTTTTTTTATTGCCTTGCTTGATTGTTTTCAAAATCAGCATGTCTGAATTGGCAGACACCGGCATCGGTTTTTTGGACATGGTGAGTTTGCAAGAAGGTGTACTTCAACTGCGCTTGAAGCTCTCTAACTATGCGTTCTTGCTGAGTGACTCGCTGTATCTGCTGACCTATGTGTCGTCTATAGGGTATGCCTTGCTCACCACCTGCATTTGCTTGTTGCTAGGTTACCCCTTTGCCTACTTTCTTGCACGCTCGCCTGTGGCGATTCGTCCCATGCTGATGATGCTGGTGATGCTGCCGTTTTGGACATCTTTTCTGCTGCGTATCTATGCCTGGGCAGGTTTGCTGGACAACAACGGCTTGATCAACCAGGTGTTGTTGTCATTGGGCGTCATCTCTGAACCTTTGCTCATGATGCACACACCGTTTTCGCTGGAAATAGGCATGGTGTATGTTTATTTGCCTTTCATGGTCTTGCCCTTGTATGCCAATTTGGTGAAGATGGACTTGCGCTTGTTGGAGGCGGCAGCTGATTTGGGCGCGAAACCTTGGACCATTTTTCGACGCATCACCATCCCCCTTTCCTACAACGGTATCTTGGCTGGCTCTATGCTGGTCTTTATTCCCTGTGTCGGTGAGTACGTCATCCCCGCGCTGCTAGGTGGGGCAGACACACTCAATATTGGCCGGGTGCTATGGGATGAGTTCTTCAACAACAACGACTGGGCCATGGCCTCATCGGTCGCCATTGTGATGCTGCTGCTCATTCTGGGACCGATGACGTGGTTCAACCGCATTCAAGCTGCCGAGCATGAAGGGAGGCATGCATGAGCGCCATGACTTCCGGTCGACGCATCGGCATCGCCTGGATGCTGGCGATCTATCTTTTTCTGTACCTCCCGATTGCCACACTGATTGCTTATTCTTTCAATGACTCCAAGATGGTCACCTTGTGGGGTGGCTTTACTTTTCGGTGGTACAGCGAACTGTGGAATGACCGCGACATCATGGATGCCTTCAAGCTGTCCTTGCAAATTGCGTTGATCAGCGCGACCTTGTCGGTGGTGCTGGGCACCATGGCTGCGCTGGCTTTGGTTCGTTACCGCAGTTTTCGCGGGCGGGCCTTGTTTTCTTCGATGGTCAACGCGCCCTTGGTCATGCCCGATGTTCTGGTGGGACTGTCCCTGTTGCTGATGTTGGTCGCCATTCAAAAAGCCTTTGGTGTGCCCGAACGCGGCATGATGACCATCATCATGGGACACAGTTTGTTGGGCATGGCATACGCCACAGTCGTGGTTCGCTCACGCTTGCTGGAAATGGACAAATCCTTGGAAGAAGCGGCGCTGGACTTGGGCGCGCAGCCCTTTCAAGTGTTTCGTCGCATCACCCTGCCCCTGATCACCCAAGCCTTGCTATCGGCATGGTTGCTAACCTTCACGGTCTCACTGGATGACGTCGTCATCACCGCTTTTTTATCCGGTCCTGGCAGCAATACCTTGCCGATTGTGATTTTTTCGCGCGCGAAACTGGGTCTCAACCCGATGGTGAATGTCGTTGCCTCGCTCACCGTGCTGGTGGTGGGTGTTGCACTGCTGGCAAGCAGTTGGTGGATGGCTCGCCAAGAACGGCAACGCGCCAAAGACATGGCCTTGACTTGGAAACAAGAGACCACCGAACTTCATTGATCATTCACACTTTCATCACAGGAGCAACTCATGAAAACACTGCGGAGAACCCCTTTGGCACTGGCTGTCCTAGGCTTGTGCAGCCTTGGTCTGCATGGAACCGCTTTGGCGCAAAGCAATGCCGATTTGCTCAAAGAGTTGCAAGAACTCAAATCTCGGGTGCAGCAACTGGAAAAACAACTGACAGCAGCGCCAGCAGCTGCCGCACCCGCTGCGTCTGCGATTGACCCCGAGGAGTTCAACCGCATCCGCCTGAAAGTGGAAGCCCAAGAAGACGCCACAGAGTCCATGGGTTTTAAAGGCTTGCGTATCAGCGGCATGATGGACCCCACGTTTGTGGCCAACAAAAACAGAGGCACATCGAGTTTTGCTTTTTTAAACAACTTTGATGGCCAAGAAAATTCTGGCACTGGCGACGCCTATGCCTATGACAATTCCTACTTCGGCATGCTGATGCTGGATTTCCAAAAAGAAACCGAGTCGGGTCAAAAATGGCGCTTCACCATGGCGCCCCACAAATCGGCCAATTCCGGCTTTAACGTCGGCTCGATTGTTCACGAAGCCTCGGTGTCCATCCCTGTTGATGGACCCAATACCCGTTTGATCGCTGGCCAATTGCCCGATTGGTCAGGCTATGAATATTATTTTGCCAACCAACAACCTCTGATCAGCCATAACCTGTTGTTCGATTTCACCATCCCCAGCTACTACAGCGGCGCAGGCATGGAATTTATCAATGGCAAATGGGACACCAAGTTCTTGGTCGGCAATATCAACCAAACACTGAAAGACCCCACCGACAAAACTGTCGGCCTGACCTTTAGAAGCGACTATGCCCAAAGCGAATTCAGTGGTTTGGGTTTTGCTGGAACCCATACCTTCAACACCACCAAACGCATCAATTTGTTTGAGGTCGATGGTTATTACACCCGTGGGGACTTGAGCTTCCAAGCCCAAGCAGGGCAAGGCTCTGCAGAAGGCTTGGCCAGCAATGGCGGTCGCGCCAGCTGGACAGGCACCTCCTTCTTGCTGGGCTACAAACTCAACCCCAGACTGCAGCTGACGGGCCGCTACGACACCATTTGGAACACCAAAAATGGGGGTGGTGTTCTCGGTACCGCTTTTGACAATGCGGGTGGTTTTACCAGTGATACCCGCAACGGCTTTGGCCCTGCTTATGACAGCTCGGGTAACGTGATAGATGCCAACAAAGGCGTGAATCGCTATGCCTTGGCGGTGGGTCTGAACTACCTGCTCACGCCCAACCATACCCCTGGCAGTGGCTTGTGGAGCACAGGCACTTGGATCAAAACCGAGTTGCGCTATGACGGTGCCAATGGCAATGTCTTCTTGGGCTCCGATGGCCATTACCGCGAAGGAAGTTTGATGTTCCTCTCATCCATCGTGTTCGCCTTCTAAAGCCATGACCACCCCCTCTTCCACCCCATCCTTGCGCTTGGATGGACGCGCTTTTATCCATGGACAACGCGTGTGGGCGAAAGCGGGGGCTCGGTTTGACAATATTTCGCCTGTGGATGGGCGCTTGTTGTGCGAAGTGGCCCGTTGTGATGACAAAGACATCGATGCGGCTGTTTTATCGGCCAGGCAAGCCTTTGATGACAAGCGTTGGCGTGGCTTGGCCCCTGCTGCGCGCAAGCGGGTGCTGATCAAGTGGGCAGATTTGGTCACGGCACATGCCGATGAATTGGCCATGCTGGAAACCTTGGACATGGGTAAGCCCATACGCTATGCGCAAAGCGTGGATGTGAACAGCACAGCCAATTGCCTGCGCTGGTATGGCGAAGCGATTGACAAGGTTTACGATGAAATTGCCCCCACCCCGGCGCATGCACTGGCGCTGATCACACGCGAACCCATGGGCGTGGTGGGTGTGATCGTGCCTTGGAATTACCCCATGATCATGGCGGCATGGAAAATTGCGCCCGCCTTGGCCAGTGGCAATTCGGTGGTACTCAAGCCCAGCGAAAAATCGCCATTGACGGCATTGCGCTTGGCAGAGCTGGCGATGGATGCGGGCGTGCCTGAAGGGGTTTTGAACGTGGTGCCAGGCTTTGGCACCGAAGCCGGTTCCCCTTTGGCGTTGCACATGGATGTGGACTGCATCGGTTTCACAGGTTCCACCCGTGTGGGAAAACACATACACATCATGGCGGGGCAAAGCAACCTCAAACGCGCCTGGACCGAGCTTGGGGGCAAGTCACCTTTTATCGTCATGGACGATTGCCCCGATTTAGAACGGGCCGTACAAACCGCCGTTGGCAGTATTTTTTTCAACCAAGGCGAAAGCTGTAATGCACCTTCACGTTTATTGGTGCATCATAAGATCAAAGAGGCGTTTTTGGAACGGGCCTTGCAATTGCTGCCCCAGTACCAGCCTGCAGACCCATTGCACAAAGACACGGTCATGGGCGCCATTGTCGATCGCACCCAAATGGACACGGTGTTGGGCTATATCAAACAAGGGCAAAACGAGGGCGCAAAACTGCTGGCCGGTGGACACGCTGCACGAACCGAGAGTGGTGGTTTTTATATTCAGCCGACTGTTTTTGATGCGGTTCAAAGCCACATGACGATTGCCCGTGAAGAAATTTTTGGTCCTGTGCTGAGTGTCATGACATTCAACGATGTGAGCCAAGCCGTGCAGATTGCCAATGACCATGTTTATGGCTTGCAAGCATCGATTTGGACGCGTGACATCAACTGTGCCCATGGCGTGGCGCGCGCTCTGCGTGCGGGTACGGTGCACGTCAACCAATACGATGAAGATGACATCACCGTGCCCTTTGGGGGCTATAAACAAAGCGGTATGGGGCGAGACAAGTCACTGCATGCGTTTGACAAATACACAGAGCTGAAAACCACTTGGATTCGCATTGACAGTCCTGTTTAAAGTCTGACAAAACGCGCGAACCCCTATCGCAGACCTGGCATGCCTTTCATGCCACCGAGTTTTTTCATCATTTTCATCAAACCGCCGCCACGCATTTTTTTCATCATGTCTTGCATTTGACCGAACTCATTGAGCAGTCGGTTAACGTCTTGCACCTGAACACCCGCACCTGCAGCAATACGGCGCTTGCGGGTGGCTTTGATGACATCGGGTTTGGTGCGCTCCATCGCAGTCATGCTGTGGATGATGCCCTGTTTACGCAACATCTCTTTTTCTGCTTTGTCAAAATCGACAGCGCCCGCTTTGGCCGTGAGTTGGCTGGGGAGTTTGTCCATCAAACTGGACAGGCCACCCATTTGCTTCATCTGCTGAATTTGTGCCAAAAAGTCGTTCAGGTCGAAGCCGTCCCCACTTTTCATCTTGGCGGCCATTTTTTGGGCCGCCTCCATATCGATGTTGGCTGTGACTTGCTCGACCAAGGCCACGATGTCGCCCATGCCCAAAATACGACCCGCATGACGGTCGGCGTCAAAAGCCTCTAGGCCATCGATTTTTTCACTGGTACCCGCAAATTTGATCGGCACACCGGTGATCTGCCGCACCGACAAGGCGGCACCGCCTCGCGAATCGCCATCGGTTTTGGTCAACACGATGCCCGTGAGAGGCAGCGCCTCTTTGAAAGCCCGCGCGGTGTTCACCGCGTCTTGCCCCATCATGGCATCAACCACGAAAAGGGTTTCCACAGGCTTGACAGCTGCATGCAAGGCTTTGATTTCTTGCATCAAAGCCTCATCGATGGCTAAGCGGCCAGCGGTGTCCACCAGCAACACATCGAAATAGTGTTTTTTCGCGTAATCCAAAGCCGCCAACACAATCGCAGCAGGCTGTTGACTGGCATCAGAGGCAAACCACTCGGCGCCAGCCTGGGCGGTGACGGTTTTGAGTTGCTCAATAGCCGCAGGCCGGTAAACGTCCGCAGACACTGTCAATACTTTTTTCTTGCGCTTGGTGATGAGGTGCTTGGCCAATTTGGCGGTGGTGGTGGTTTTACCCGCGCCCTGCAAACCAGCCATCAAAATGACGGCCGGTGGCTGGGCGGCCAAATCAATGTCTGCAACCCCCTCGCCCATGGTGGCGGCCAATTCTTTTTGAACAATGCCCACCAACACCTGGCCCGGCGTGAGCGAGCTCATCACCTCTTGTCCCACAGCTTTATCTTTGACGCGTGCAATAAAGTCGCGCACCACTGGCAGCGCCACGTCAGCTTCTAACAGGGCCATGCGCACCTCACGCAGCATGTCGCTGACATTGGTTTCGGTGATGCGGGCTTGACCGCTGATGTGTTTGACCAGCTTGGAGAGTTTGTCGCTGAGCGCGGTTGCCATGGTTTAAACCTGAAAGAAATCGGGTGAATGTGCCCCAAAGGGCTACAAGACGCTAAACTGTTCGCATGATTGTATTCAGCGCCTCAACCTTCAGCACAGTATGGGGTTTGTTAGCTGCTTTGGCGTATGCGCTTGGCGCGCTCTTGGGTGGTCGACTCTCTCCCCAACAAAGCCGCAACTACCTCTGGGTTATTTCGCTGTTCCACGGTTTGAGTGTCTTAGCCAGCCTCATTCCCGAACCCGACACCCCACCCCGGTTTGGCTTTGCGCCAGCTTTGTCCGCCACCGCTTGGCTTGTTTTGATGGTCTACACCCTCGAACACCACTGGTTTCCTCAAATGAAAACCCGCTGGGTTCTGACAAGTGCAGGCTTGGCCGCTGTTTTGTTGCCATTGTTTTTCCCTGGTCACGATTTGCACGCTTCAGCCTCGTTGTGGCTGCCCTTGCATTGGGCCTTGGGCATGGCCTCTTATGCGTTGTTTGCTGCTGCCGTGGTGCATGCAGGTTTGATGAACCGCGCAGAGCGTCAAATACGTATGGCAGAGGATGACCCGTCAGGATTGCCATTGCTCACCCTAGAGCGACTGACTTTTCGCTTTGTGCATATTGGTTTTTTTCTTCTCACAGCCACTTTGTTCGCAGGACTGGTGTTCGGTGAGCGTTTGTATGGCCCCGACAACGCCTTGCGCTGGGACCACAAAACTGTTTTGTCACTGATGGCGTGGCTGACATTTGCAGTTTTGCTGTGGGGACGCCAGGCCAAGGGATGGCGAGGTCCTGTGGCCATTCGACTGCTCTATCTTGGCTCGGCCATGTTGCTTTTGGCGTATGTGGGCTCGCGCTTTGTGCTGGAAGTGCTGCTGCACCGCGAGCTATGAAATACCTTGTCTTGATAGGTGTCATCTCAGTGGTGCTTTGGTGGCTGAGAGTCCAGCGCAACACGTCCAATCCTGGCAACGACAGCACAGTCACAGGTAAGCAGCCGCAAAACATGGTTCGTTGTGCTTACTGCGACCTGCACTTACCCCAATCAGATGCTGTTACAGGCGCGCTTGGACAGTATTGCAGCAGCGCACACCGTCAAGCCAAAGAAGGGTAGACAAGCATGACCGCAGCTTGGTCTCAGGGTTGGTATCGGTTTGCCAAACACATTCCTTCACCCAACTTTGAACCTCGGCCTGTGGGTATCCAAGCAGATTTGTTGGTCATGCACTCCATCAGTTTGCCGCCCGGTCAATTCAAGGGGGACGCGATTGAGGCATTCTTCACCAATACCCTGGACCATGACAGTCATCCTTACTTTGATCAACTTCGTGGCGTCAAAGTGTCTGCGCATTTTTTGGTTCGCCGCGGCGGTGAATTGCTGCAATTCGTCAGTTGTGACCATCGCGCTTGGCACGCAGGTGTGTCAACCCACGCAGGACGCAGCAATTGCAACGATTTTTCTATTGGCATAGAACTCGAAGGCTTAGAAGGTGAGACATTTTCTGCCTACCAATACGAAAGTTTAATTTCGCTTGTCCCAATGTTGCTTAGCCAATACCCAGTTTGTGCCATTGCAGGGCATGAACACATTGCCCCAGAGCGAAAAAAAGACCCTGGAGCAGGTTTTGCATGGCGGTATTTGCAACACGCTGTGGGATTGAAAGCTACGTACTTTCCCGCAGAGCTTGGTCTAAATTAGTTTATTTGCTTTTTTTTCGTAAACACTACACCTAGTGTGTTGAAAAGAGTTTCCACCCCATATATAGTGTGGGGTAGTCACATTTTCTCTTTTGCTGGTTCACAGAAACCAGCAGCAATTCATACGATAACCAAAGCATTCAGAACAACAGGAATTTAACCAAGATGCAAATTGCTTCATCCTCTGCCGTTAGCACCAACTATGTCAACCCGTCTGACTTGACTGACGCCAGCAAAACCTCTGCGCTCCAAACCAACCTTAGCAACTACCAAATCATTCGTCGCAACGGCGCAGTGGTTCCTTTTGAACCCGCCAAAATTGCTGTCGCCATGATGAAAGCCTTTTTGGCTGTTCATGGCACCCAAGGCGCCGCGTCTGCCAGCGTTCGCGAAACGGTCGATCTGCTGACGCAAGCCGTGGTGCGCGCACTCATGCGCTCACGCCCAGGCGGTGGCACCTTCCATATTGAAGATGTGCAAGACCAGGTCGAGCTTGGCCTCATGCGCGGAAGTCACCATGAAGTTGCACGCGCCTATGTTTTGTACCGCGAAAGAAGAACCCAAGAGCGCGCTGCCCATAAAGAACAAGCGAACCCCTCAGAGCCCGTTTTACATGTGATCGACAGCGGCAAACGCATCGTGCTTGATACCGTGCGTCTGCGCAGCTTGGTCGAAGCGGCGTGCGCCGGTTTGAATTCAGACGTACAGGCTGCGCCTATTTTGAATGAAACCATGCGCAATCTCTATGACGGCATCCCCATGGAAGAGGTGCACAAAGCCTCTGTGCTGGCGGCGCGCACACTGATTGAAAAAGAACCCGACTACACCTATGCCACCGCACGCTTGCTGATGTACTCCATTGCCAAAGAAGTTTGGGGCAAGGAAGTGACACAGGCAGAAATGGGTGCTAACTATGTTGAACACTTTGCCAGTTGCATTAAAAAAGGGGTTGATAACGATCTCTTAGACGCCCGTTTGTTGCAATTTGATTTGCCACGTCTGGCCAAAGCACTCAAGGCTGAGCGCGATTTGCAATTCGATTATTTGGGCCTGCAAACCCTTTATGACCGCTATTTCTTGCACGTGCGTAAACAACGTATTGAATTACCACAGTCGTTTTTCATGCGTGTGGCCATGGGCTTATCCTTGGGCGAAGTTAACCGTGAAGAGCGTGCGATAGAGTTTTACGAAGTACTGTCGTCGTTCGACTTCATGTCCAGCACCCCCACGCTTTTCAACAGTGGTACCTTGCGCCCTCAGTTGTCGAGTTGTTACCTGACCACCGTTCCCGACGATTTAGACGGTATCTATGAGTCCATCAAAGAAAACGCTTTGCTATCCAAGTTTGCAGGTGGCCTTGGCAACGATTGGTCGCGTGTGCGCGCTTTAGGCAGCCACATCAAAGGCACCAATGGCGAATCGCAAGGTGTTGTTCCATTTCTTAAAGTCGTCAATGACACTGCAGTTGCGGTCAACCAAGGTGGTAAACGCAAGGGTGCGGTGTGTACCTATTTGGAAACCTGGCATCTCGACATCGAAGAATTCTTGGAGTTGCGCAAAAACACCGGCGACGATCGCCGTCGCACCCACGACATGAATACGGCCAATTGGATTCCCGACCTGTTCATGCGCCGTGTCATGGAAAAAGGCGAATGGACACTGTTCTCACCTTCAACCACACCAGACTTGCACGACAAATTCGGTAGCGAGTTTGAAAAGGCTTACACCAACTACGAAACGCAAGCCAAACAAGGCTTGATCCAACCAACCAAAACTTTGCAAGCGGCCGATTTGTGGCGCAAGATGTTGACCATGTTGTTTGAAACAGGTCATCCTTGGATTACCTTTAAAGACGCTTGCAATGTGCGCTCTCCCCAACAGCATGTAGGCGTGGTTCATTCCTCGAACCTGTGCACCGAGATCACACTCAATACCAGCGACACCGAAACTGCCGTTTGCAACTTAGGCTCTGTCAACCTGATTCAACACCTGAAACAAGGTACGCATGGCCCTGAACTCGACCATGACAAACTCAAGCGCACAGTGAACACCGCCATGCGCATGCTCGATAATGTGATCGATATCAATTACTACGCTGTCAAAAAGGCCCGCGACTCCAACTTCAAGCACCGTCCCGTGGGCATGGGCATCATGGCTTTCCAAGACAGTTTGTACGCCATGCGCGTGCCTTATGCGTCTCAGGCGGCCGTTGAATTTGCCGACCGCTCCATGGAAGCCGTCTGCTACTACGCTTACTGGGCATCGACCGAACTCGCCAAAGAACGTGGCCGTTACTCCACTTACCAAGGCTCGCTTTGGGACCAAGGCATATTGCCGCTGGACACTTTGAACTTGTTGGAAAAAGCACGGGGTGGCTACATCGAAGCTGACCGCAGCATCACGCTTGATTGGGACGCACTGCGTCAAAAAATCAAAACCGATGGCATGCGTAACTCCAACTGCGTTGCCATCGCGCCTACCGCCACCATCTCTAACATTGTGGGTGTTGATGCCTCGATTGAACCCTGCTTTGGCAACCTTTCTGTCAAATCCAACCTGTCGGGTGAATTCACCATCATCAACTCTTACTTGGTTAAAGACCTCAAGCGCTTGGGACTGTGGGACGATGTCATGGTCATGGATCTCAAGCACTTTGATGGCTCACTGCGACCGATCGATCGCGTTCCACAAGACCTCAAGGATTTGTATGCCACAGCGTTTGAGGTTGAAACCCAATGGTTGGTTGAAGCGGCTGCCCGTCGCCAAAAGTGGATAGACCAAGCGCAATCTCTCAATATTTACATGGCGGGTGCTTCAGGTAAAAAATTGGATGAGACCTACAAACTCGCATGGTTGCGTGGACTCAAAACCACTTACTACCTGCGCACCACCAGCGCTACCCAAGTCGAAAAATCCACTGTCCAATCAGGCTCACACAACGCAGTGGCGTCGGGTTCAACCTCCGGGCTCAGTGCCATGGAAATTGCTGCTGCCAGCGCCCGTGTGCAAATGCAAACCCAAACGCCTGCAACTGACATCAAGGTGTGCGGTATTGACGACCCCACCTGCGAAGCTTGTCAGTAATTGCATGCCACCAACGATAATCATAAAAACGGAAAAATCTCTATGCTGACCTGGGAAGAAGATACACCACCGCTTGCACGTGCTCCTATGCAAGCAACCATGGTGACGCCACCTGAAGCCGTACCTGCAACACCAAGCATGCGTGTGCTGGACGATGGTGCAGTGGTTTCTGCCAAACCTATTGCTTCTGCCGCCCCCGTGTCTGCACAAACAGCAGATTCTCGCCGCGTCAATGCAGCAGATAAACGCATCATCAATGGCCAAACCGATGTCAACCAGTTAGTTCCATTCAAGTACAAATGGGCCTGGGAGAAATATTTGGCCACTTGCGCCAACCATTGGATGCCTCAAGAGGTCAATATGACCCGTGACATCGCTTTGTGGAAAGACCCCAATGGTCTTACCGAAGATGAACGCCGCATCGTCAAACGCAATCTGGGGTTTTTTGTGACTGCAGATTCATTGGCTGCCAACAATATTGTGCTTGGCACCTATCGTCACATTACCGCGCCTGAATGCCGCCAATTTTTGCTGCGTCAGGCGTTTGAAGAAGCCATTCACACGCATGCCTATCAGTACATTGTGGAGTCCTTAGGCCTTGATGAAAGTGAAATCTTCAATGCCTACCATGAGGTTTCTTCCATCCGCAATAAAGACGAGTTTTTGATCCCCTTCATTGATGCGATCATGAACCCCAACTTTCATACGGGCACACCTGAGACCGACCAAACACTGCTGAAGTCGCTCATTGTTTTCGCGTGCTTGATGGAGGGCTTGTTCTTTTATGTGGGATTTACCCAAATTTTGGCCCTGGGTCGTCAAAACAAAATGACCGGTGCGGCTGAACAATACCAGTACATCCTGCGTGACGAATCCATGCACTGCAATTTTGGTATTGACTTGATCAACCAAATCAAACTTGAAAATCCACATCTGTGGACCAATGAATTCAAAGCGGAAATCATTGAGTTGTTCCACCAAGCTGTTGAACTCGAATACCGCTATGCAGAAGACACCATGCCGCGTGGCGTCTTGGGCATGAATGCGTCCATGTTCAAAGGGTATTTGCGCTACATCGCCAACCGTCGTGCCACCCAAATTGGCCTAGAAACCTTGTTCCCCAACGAAGAAAATCCCTTCCCTTGGATGAGCGAAATGATTGATCTGAAAAAGGAACGCAATTTCTTTGAGACACGTGTCATCGAGTACCAAACCGGTGGTGCCCTGTCTTGGGATTGAAAAATATGCTCGCACTATTTGTTCATTCAATCACTGGTTATTGCAAACCTGTTTTGAATGAACTACACCCGTTCATGGAATTGGACCCTGCGTCCAGTTCCATGAATCTCTTGGCTTTGACAAAGGGCCAAGTGTTTTGAACCAACGATCTGAAAACCTGATCTAGGAGTATCTAATGGCAACTGCAAAAAAAACCGCTGCAAAGAAAAAACCAGCAGCAAAAAAGCCAGCAGCAAAAAAAGCTGTGGCAAAGAAACCAGCCGCTAAAAAAGCGGTAGCTAAAAAACCTGTGGCAAAGAAAAAGCCTGTTGCAAAAAAGGCCCCTGCTAAAAAGCCTGTAGCGAAAAAAGCACTGGCCAAAAAGCCTGCTGCCAAGAAGAAACCTGTTGCTAAAAAAGCGCCAGCCAAGAAACCTGTCGCGAAAAAAGCACCAGCCAAAAAGCCGGTAGCTAAAAAGGCGCCAGCCAAAAAGCCCGTCGCGAAAAAAGCGCCAGCGAAAAAAGCCGCTGCTAAAAAGACACCAGCCAAAAAGCCGGTAGCTAAAAAGGCACCAGCAAAAAAGCCCGTCGCGAAAAAAGCAGCGGCTAAGCCATCCGTGGTCAAAAAACCTGCTGCCCCTGCGGCCAAACCCAGCGTTGCACATGCAACGGCTCACCATGTTGCGCAAACAACATTGAACCCCCAAGCTGCTTGGCCATTTCCTACTGCAACAAAACCCTAACTGCCAGAGATTTATCAACAGCAGACCAACCCGGTGCAAGCACCGGGTTTTTTTATGCCAACGTGTAGTTCTGGGGTCCGCGGCTGGCTATTTTGGTGGCGCCAATCCGGTTACCCAATTCAGCGCACTTGAGCAAATCCCAACCTTGTTCTAATCCAAACAACAAAGCGCCGCGCCAAGCATCTCCGCAACCGGTAGGATCGACCACGGCTGGAGGCTTGACTGGATCAACCAGTCGCTTGTGACCTTGCTCCCAAACCTCACAGCCTTGTGCACCCAGGGTCACTATGAGTCCTTTGACATGGGAAGAAATATCAGCCGAACTCCAGCCGGTACGCTCACTCAACATTTTTCCTTCGTAGTCGTTGACAGTGACCCAGCTTGCTAAATCGATGAAGTGACGCAACTCATCACCATTGAACATAGGCAAACCTTGGCCTGGGTCAAACACAAAAGGGATGCCCGCAGCAGACATTTGTGTCGCATGAGAAAGCATGGCTTCGCGCCCATCAGGAGAAATGATGCCCAAACGTATATCTGCCTGATGGGGGACCTGTAATACATGGGCTTGCATCATGGCACCAGGATGAAAAGCCGTGATTTGGTTGTTATCCAAGTCGGTCATGATCATGGCTTGGGCGGTATAGGTCTCTTCTATGGTTTTGACATAGGCTGTGGATATGCCAAGCGCATTCAAACGTTTGAGATAGCCCGCGCCATCATTGCCCAAGGTTGCCATTGGTACAGGGTCAGCACCTAACAGTTTCATGCTGTAAGCGATATTGCCTGCGCAACCACCAAAGTCGCGCTGCAAGCGTGGCACCAAAAAAGACACATTCAAAATATGCAGTTGCTCAGGCAGAATTTGCTCTTTGAACCGCCCCTCAAAATGCATGATGGTGTCAAAAGCCAAAGAACCACAAATCAAAGCAGCCATGAAATTTCCTGTTATTGGTCAAGGGTAAAAAAGTAAAGCACGGTATCCATTGATTTTGCCAGCCAAGCTGTCATCGACCAGAAAAACCATTTCAACACTTTGGGTGCGCATGGGTTTGAGCACCTCTGGTAAATTCATTTCATTGGGAAACCACACTTTGCGAACAACATCGCCTTGTTCATCGTTTGTCAGTGTTAATTCGAGTGTGGGTGTCGCTAAAAAATAGAGCGCTTGGTTTTTGACGGCCAAAGTGAAAGAGAAACGATTGGCTTCAAGTTGCTTGAAGTTGATATTGTCTATTGCCACTTTATCGGTTTCTTTGGGCCAGTCCACACGACAATTCAAATGTTGACAAACCGCATTGAACACTGGGCCCAGACTCACATTCATCGCCACTATTTTGTCTCGGTGAAACATCAAGACTTGACCCAATAAAAAGCATACTGCAGCAACAGTGACCAATGCAGACATGAGCCCACCAAGTTTGGGTGAAGAAGGCCGCACAGAGGCTGTGCCAGACTGCATGGCTTGGGTTGGCGATGAATCCACCACCTTTGCAGAGGGTGTTTCTAAACTCTGCGTGTCTTGCTCGCTTCCGGCAGGGTCAATTTCAAACAAATGCTGATCGACCTCAAAAACATGGGCACATCGACCACAACGAACCCAGGCATCAGCTGCACTGTAATGCTCAGCTTGGATCGCAAATGCGGTTTTACACTGAGGACAAAGGGTCACTATCGACATGGGGTCGATTTTAGGTTGTCATCAGCACCCAACCATCCAAACCATCGGCAACCCGAAGTTGAATGTATGGGGCATATGCCAACTGTATTTCTTCGGTTTGACGATGCAATATTCCCGCCAAGACCAAATGCCCACCTTTTTCAACATGCGCGCATAACAGGGGGGCCAATACTTTCAAAGGCGCTGCCAAAATATTGGCAACCACTACGCCATAGTTACCTTGCGCCAACTCAGGCAGGCCTGTATGAACAGTAACGTGGTTAGCAATTGCATTGGCTTGTGCAGAAGACACGGCATCAGGGTCAATATCGACCGCATCGACCTGCGCAGCACCACACATGGCCGCACCTATCGCCAAGATGCCTGAACCACAACCGTAATCAAGAACACGCGTGCCAGGCTTGAGATGTTGTGCAATCCATCGCAAACACATGCGCGTGGTCGGGTGGGTGCCCGTACCGAAGGCCAAACCGGGGTCTAAGCGAATCACCTTCACTGCTTGGGCAGGGGCCTCATGCCAAGAAGGCACGACCCATAGCTCTGGCGTGATTTCAACTGGCTCAAACTGTGACTGGGTCAAGCGCACCCAGTCTTGGCTGGGCACTTCAGCGATGCGTACCACGCTGGCTTTATCAAAAAAATCTTGCAACAGCAAAAGTTGAGCGGCTTGTTCGGCCAAAGGTTGATCGGCAAATAGCGCAATCACATGCGATCTCAACCAGGCTTGCTCGGGTACGGGCATTCCAGGTTCACCAAACAAAGCCTGCTCTTGCTCGGTATGGGCATCGGCATCTTCTACCGAAACACTCAAGGCATCCAAGGCCAAGAGCGCTTCACTGATGGTTTCAACCTGCGCTTGGGCACACAGCAAAATCAATTCAAACATCAGGTCGCAGACGCCCTGACGGCCAACCACTCTTCTAAATAGTGGATATTGGTGCTTCCCGCCATAAAACCTGGGTCCATCATGAGCTCACGGTGCAAAGCAATATTGGTTTGAATGCCCTCAACCACCGTCTCACCTAAAGCTGTTCGCATGCGCGCCAATGCATGCTCTCGGTTTTCACCATAAACAATGATTTTGCCAATCATGGAGTCATAGTATGGCGGCACAAAATAATTGGTGTAAATGTGCGAATCTACCCGCACCCCAGGACCACCTGGGGGATGCCACATGGTGATACGCCCGGGCGAGGGCGTGAACTTGAAAGGGTCTTCTGCATTGACACGGCATTCAATGGCATGTCCTTTGATCGTCACCTGCCGTTGACTAAAAGGTAATTTTTGACCCGCAGCCGTCATGATTTGGGTTTTGACAATATCTATGCCCGTGATGAATTCGGTTACCGGGTGTTCAACCTGCACACGTGTGTTCATTTCGATGAAATAAAACTCACCGTTCTCGTACAAAAACTCAAAGGTTCCTGCACCGCGGTAACCCATTTTTTTGCAGGCAGCCACACACCGCTCTCCGATGCGGTCAATCAGCTTTCGCGCAATGCCTGGGGCCGGCGCCTCTTCAATCACTTTCTGATGGCGACGCTGCATGGAGCAGTCGCGCTCGCCCAGGTAGACCGCATTGCGAAAGTTGTCTGCCAAGATTTGAATTTCAATATGCCTTGGGTTTTGCAAGTATTTTTCAAGGTACACCGCAGGATTGCCAAATGCCGCGCCAGCTTCAGCTTTGGTGGTTTGAACCGCATGGATGAGGGCGGCTTCGTTATGTACCACCCGCATGCCGCGCCCACCACCGCCACCGGCTGCTTTGACGATAACAGGGTAGCCAATGGTTTTGGCAATGCGACGAATTTGGGCAGGGTCGTCAGGTAACTCGCCCTCAGAGCCAGGCACACAGGGCACACCGGCTTTGATCATGGCTTGTTTGGCAGACACCTTATCGCCCATCATTCGGATAGATTCCGGTGTGGGACCAATAAAAGTGAAACCACTTTTTTCAACCCGCTCGGCAAAATCGGCGTTTTCACTCAAAAAACCGTAACCAGGGTGAATAGCCTCTGCATCGGTCACCTCGGCAGCCGAAATGATGGCTGGCATATTGAGGTAACTCAGGGTTGAGGAGGCAGGGCCTATGCATACAGCCTCTTCGGCCAATTTCACATATTTGGCTTCCCGATCGGCTTCGGAATACACCACCACAGCTTCAACACCCAATTCTCGGCAGGCACGCTGAATTCGCAGCGCAATTTCGCCACGGTTGGCAATCAATATTTTTTTAAACATGCGCTGGCATCACTCGATATGAAACAAGGGCTGTCCGTACTCCACCGCTTGGCCGTTATTGACCAAAATGCGGGTGATGGTGCCACTTTTATCTGCCTCAATTTCATTCAAAATTTTCATTGCCTCAATGATGCAAATGGTGTCGCCTTCTTTAACGACACTTCCCACTTGCACAAAAGGTTTGGCTTCTGGGCTGGAAGAAGTGTAGAAAGTGCCGACCATGGGAGACTTGACCACATGGCCGCTGGCTTGCGCCTCAGGCTCCACAGCCACGGGGGCAGGCGCTGCGGCAGTGGCTACCGCGGGCGCAGGCGCAACAACCGTTGGTGCAGCCACCATCACAGGTGCACCCACGGGTCCCTTGACAATGCGAACCTTGCCTTCAGCCTCGGTGATCTCCAATTCAGACACGTTGGAATCAGAAACCAAGTCAATTAATGTTTTAAGTTTTCTCAAGTCCATGAAATTTGTAGTCTTCTTCTGTTAACAGCGGTTAAGTTAACACCATTGTAAAGATGGCAGCGTTTCAAAAAAGAAGCCTAATTTACAGTATATTTTGCAAGTCTTGACTAGATAGTTTTCCTAATTTTTGCATCACCACCTGAGCTTGCGCATTCAAGACCAGGGTAAAAGGCAAAGCGCCCTCGGGGTTACCCAATTTTTTGACCAATTCAGTGCCCCCCAAACCGGCAAAACCTATGGCGTAATTGACCGGGTATTGCTTCAAAAATCGCTTGACTGCACTGGGTTGGTCAATTGCAAGACCAACAACTTGCCAGCTTTTAGATTGATTTTCTTGATAGAAAGCCTCCAATAAAGGCATTTCCTCGACACAAGGGGTACACCAAGTCGCCCAGAAATTGAGTACCAGTGGCTTGCCTTGAAACTGGGACAAACGCATGACCTCGTCATTGGGTTGGTCAAATTCAGCCGCCCACAAGGCCTGGGTAGCTTCAGGGCCCAAGGTTTGAGGTTTGAGTCTGGCCCAGTTCAAAACCCCTCCAGCCACAGCGGCAATGGCTGCGGTACCTAAAAGCAGGCGTCGAGAAGCTCGGGGGGAGGCATCATTCAAGGGTTCTAGCATCCGAAGAGTCTACCAACCGTTGCACTGCTGCGGTATCGCCCCGCCAAGGCTGGCCATTCGCATCCGGCAACAACGCGCCGCGCAAATCATCGTAGTCATAAACCATGAAATGCACACCAATTTCTTCACCCAACAGATTGCAGCGGCTTCTCACACTTAAAGCATCGACTGTTTCACCCTTAAAGCCACTGACGGCGTGAACCTCGTAGCGCACACCTTTGTCTATCAAGCTCAGTTCCGCAGACTTGGCGTCATCACAAAACCATTGAATATATATATCGGACAAACGGGTAGCGGTACCGCGCCAAACGGCCCCACTCAAATGCGGGCGAAACTCAGGCAAACGCCGCATCCATTGCAATGCCAGTTCGCGCAAAGCAGCCAGTTCTGCCGGTTGCGTATCGGCACAAAAGACAGACAGGTACTCGCGAACCGCCTGCTCGGTCAATTCATTGCTTGGCAGGGCCGAGCGCGCGCTCAAGCCAAGCGCTTTGGCGGCACGCCGTTTGGCAGGGCCATACTCCAAGCCCTCTTCAACAATGAGTCTGGCTGCAGTGGCGGCAATCGCTTCGGCGTCTGTCGTGTTCATGGTGCGCCGATTGTGCAACACACACTTTTACAATGGGCCGTATGCATATTCATATCTTGGGTGTCTGCGGCACCTTCATGGGCGGTTTGGCCGCCCTCGCCCGCGAAGCAGGTCATCGGGTCACGGGTTGCGACAGCGGCGTCTACCCGCCCATGAGCGACCAGTTGCGGGCCCTGGGGATTGAGTTGATCGAGGGATACAGCGCCGACCAATTCGCCTTGAAACCCGACATGTTCGTGGTGGGCAACGTGGTTTCCCGCGCCAGACTGGCCGACGGCTCGCCACGCTACCCCTTGATGGAAGCGATTTTGGAAGCCGGTCTGCCCTACACCAGCGGACCGCAGTGGTTGAGCGATCACGTGTTGCACGCGCCAGGACAAAGCCGCCATGTGCTGGCCATTGCCGGCACCCACGGCAAAACCACCACCACCGCCATGCTCAGCTGGGTTTTAGAGCATGCTGGCCTGACGCCCGGTTTTTTGATTGGCGGCGTGCCACTCAACTTTGGCGTCTCGGCCCGCTTGGGCGCTTTGGCACCCGGACAAAGCCGTCCCCTGTTTGTCATCGAGGCCGATGAATACGACACCGCGTTTTTCGACAAGCGCAGCAAGTTCGTGCATTACCGACCCCGCACCGCGGTGCTCAACAACCTGGAGTTTGACCACGCCGACATCTTCCCCGACTTGGCTGCCATCGAGCGGCAGTTCCACCACCTGGTGCGCACCGTGCCGGCCAGCGGGCGCTTGGTGGTGAATGCCGACCAAGAGAGTTTGCAAAGGGTCTTGGCGATGGGGCAATGGAGCGAGGTGGCGGGTTTTGGTTTGAGCCAGCCATCCGATTGGCAGGTTAGAGGCGAGCCCAATGACTTTGAGGTGCTGCACCATGGCATGGTCAAAGGTCGGGTGCAATGGGCCTTGGGCGGGGTGCACAACCAAATGAACGCCTTGGCCGCCGTCATCGCTGCCGAGCATGTGGGCGTGGCCGTGGCAGATGCCTGCCATGCCCTGTCATCGTTTGAAAATGTGCGCCGCCGCATGGAAGTGCGCGGCAAGGTGGGCGCAGGCGCACAAGCCATCACGGTCTACGACGATTTTGCCCACCACCCCACGGCCATTCGAACCACGGTGGATGGATTGCGCCGTCAAGTGGGCCAGGCGCGCATCTTGGCGGTGTTCGAGCCGCGCAGCAACACCATGAAGCTGGGGGCGATGAAGTCTCAGTTGCCCTGGAGTTTGGAGCAGGCCGACTTGTCCTTTTGCCACACCGCTGGCTTGGACTGGGACGCCGCCCAAGCTTTGTCACCCATGGGCTTGAAGGTTCAAACCGCGGGCGACATCGACAGCTTGGTGGCGCTCGTGAAAGCCGCCGCCCGCCCCGGCGACCACGTGCTGTGCATGAGCAATGGCGGTTTTGGTGGCGTGCATGGCAAGTTGCTGCAAGCCTTGCAAACCTGACGCAACGCTTCAGGTCTTATTTTTTGGCGCGACGCGCTTTCACACCGGCTGACAAGGCCTCCAAGGCTTGCAGGGAATCGTCCCAAGCCAAACAAGCGTCGGTGATGCTTTGGCCGTAAGCCAAATCCTCTACCTTGTCTTTGCCAGGGGTGAATTTTTGGGCGCCTGCCTTCAAGTGGCTTTCGATCATGACGCCAAACACACTGTGTGAACCCTGGGCCAGCTGATTGGCGATGTCTTGGGCTACCACCAATTGGCGCTCATGCTGCTTGCTGCTGTTGGCATGGCTGCAATCGACCATCAGGTTCGCAGGCAATTTGGCTGCTTCCAATTCTTTGCAAGCGGTGGCGACGCTGGCTGCATCGTAATTGGGCGCTTTGCCGCCGCGCAAGATCACATGGCAGTCTTTGTTGCCCTGCGTTTGCACAATCGCCACCTGGCCGTTTTTATGGACTGACAAGAAATGGTGCCCGCGTGCGGCCGCTTGGATCGCGTCTGTTGCGATTTTGATGTTGCCATCGGTCCCGTTTTTAAAACCGATGGGCGCCGACAAGCCTGAGGCCAGTTCGCGGTGCACCTGGCTCTCTGTGGTGCGGGCGCCAATCGCGCCCCAGCTGATCAAGTCGCCGATGTACTGGGGCGAAATCACGTCCAAGAATTCGCTGCCCGCGGGTACGCCCGTGCGGTTAATTTCGATGAGCAACTGGCGTGCAATGCGCAAACCCTCGTCGATGCGAAAGCTCTCATCGAGGTATGGGTCGTTGATCAAGCCCTTCCAGCCCACGGTGGTGCGGGGTTTTTCAAAGTACACCCGCATCACGATTTCCAAGGTGTCGGCATATTTTTCACGCTCGACTTTCAAGCGGCGCGCATAGTCCAGCGCCGCCGCCGGATCGTGGATGGAGCATGGGCCGATCACAACCAATAAGCGGTCGTCTTTGCCCGCCATGATTTTGTGGATGCGTTGGCGGGTCTTGGCAATCAAGCTCTCGACAGCAGTACCGGCAATGGGAAAGAAGCGGATCAAATGTTCAGGGGGCGGCAACACGGTGATGTCCTTGATGCGTTGATTGTCGGTTTGGCTGGTCTGGTCATTGATCGGCGCATAAGCATCAGGTTTAGGGGTTTTCATCAAAGCTCCTTAGAAGCGTTTCAAACAAGAGACAAAAAGAAAAAAGCAAAAAAAAACCGCCTTGGATTCGGCGGTTGATTCGGGGGGTTCGCTGCGCTGTTTGCGTTTAAACCTCTCGACCGCCTGCAAAGCGTGAGAAGAAGTAAGCAAAGTAAAAGTGCATTGAGACCATGGGCGGTAATGTAGCACAGGCCATTTCAGGCCGTGCCGCCCACGGTCAAACCATCGATGCGCAGGGTGGGTTGACCCACGCCCACAGGCACACTTTGGCCTTCTTTGCCGCAGGTGCCCACGCCGGGGTCCAGCGCCATGTCGTTGCCAATCATGCTCACACGCGTCAAGGCGTCCGGGCCATTGCCCACCAAGGTGCCGCCCTTGACCGGGTATTGGATCTTGCCGTTCTCCACCCAATACGCCTGGCTGGCTGAAAACACAAATTTGCCCGAGGTGATGTCCACCTGACCGCCGCCAAAGTTGGTGGCATACAGGCCTTTTTTGATGCTGGCCACGATTTCCTCGGGGTGTTTGTCACCGCCCAGCATGTAGGTGTTGGTCATGCGCGGCATGGGCACATGGGCGTAGCTTTCGCGCCGGCCATTGCCCGTGGGTGCCACGCCCATGAGGCGGGCGTTCATGCTGTCTTGGATATAGCCCACCAAAATCCCGTCTTCAATCAAGACGTTTTTCTGGCTGACGTGGCCTTCATCGTCCACATTGAGTGAGCCACGGCGGTCGGCGATGGTGCCGTCGTCCAGCACGGTGACGCCTTTGGCCGCCACCCGTTGGCCAATGCGGCCACTAAAAGCGCTGGAACCTTTGCGGTTGAAGTCGCCTTCCAAACCATGGCCAATCGCCTCGTGCAACAAAATCCCAGGCCAACCCGAGCCCAGCACCACGGTCATTTCGCCCGCAGGTGCAGGTCGCGCCTCTAAATTGGTCAGGGCTGAACCCACGGCTTCGTCCACATAACGTGTGAGGCAAGCTGCGTCAAAGTGGCCCAGACCAAAACGCCCGCCGCCACCGGCCGAGCCGCTTTCGCGGCGACCGTTTTGCTCGACGATGACCGACAAAGACAAACGCACCAGGGGGCGCACATCGGCGGCCAAGCTGCCGTCGGCTCGGGCCACCAAAACCACATCAAACTCGCTGGCCAAACCTGCCATGACTTGCACCACGCGCGGGTCTTTGGCGCGGGCTTGTTGCTCGATGCGCTCGAGCAACTGGACTTTGGCCGTGCTGTCCAAGCTGCCAATCGGATCTTCTCCATGGTAGAGGCTGCGGCTGGGCGCAATGACGCGCTGGGGGACTTTGGTTTTGGCATTCAGACCCGCTGTGGCGATGCTGCGCACGGTGTGCGCTGCGTCCATGAGCGAGGCCATGGAGATGTCGTCGGAATAAGCGAAAGCGGTTTTTTCGCCGCTGACCGCGCGCACGCCCACGCCTTGGTCGATGCTGAAAGAGCCTGTTTTCACAATGCCTTCTTCCAAGCTCCAGCCCTCGGCGCGGGTGTACTGGAAGTACAAATCAGCGTCGTCCACCTGGTGAGCTCGGATGGCCGACAAGGCTTGGCTGAGGTGAGATTCGTCCAAGCCATAAGGGGTGAGCAACAGGCTTTGAGCCAGGCTCAGACGTTCGAGGGTGGGTTCGCGTGAAATCATGGTGAGATTGTAGAAGCCCTGACAAAGTTCAGCACAGCGCCATCGTCTAATTCCGCCATGCCAGCCGTGCTTGCACTGGCAAACACCTGGGCAGTGACCGCGCCCAACGGGCCGCTGAAGCCCACGGCATTGGCCGCTTGCACCGCCAATGCCGTGTCTTTTTCCAACAAAGTCATGTGCGCCCGTGGGGCAAAGTCACCCGCAAGCGCACGAGGCATGCGGTCGCTGGCGATCCAGCTTTGGGCGCTGGAAGCGGACATCACCTGCAAGGTGCGTGTGGTGTCAAGTCCCCATCGCTCAGCCAATGCCAGGGCTTCTGCTGCACCCACCAGTTGAATGCCAGCCAACAAATTGTTGACCAATTTGGTTCGCGCACCATCACCGACGCGCTCGGAAATGCGAAACACGGGGTTGGCCAAAGCTTGCAATGTGCCAAGGTGGCGTTCAACCACAGCCTGCGTACCCGCCACCATCAAGCTCATGGTGCCTTGCTCAGCGCGCAGTGGACCACCTGACATGGGCGCATCCAATGTGTTCACCCCTTGCAGGGACAAGCGTATGGCCACAGATTCGGTGTCCTGGGGAGCGATGGTGGGGCAAAGCATGACCGTATCACCCGCTTGCAGTTGAGGCGCTAAACCTTGCGTTCCCCACAAAACATCTTCCACCTGCGCCGCGGTGACCACGCACACGATAAAGAAATGGACCACGCCTCCCAACTCGCTGGGGCTGTGCGCCACGTGGGCACCCAAAGTGTGCAAAGCTTGTGTTTTATGTGCATCAAGATCACATACATGCACCTGCGTACCCTGCGCGAGCAGATGACGCGCCATGCCACCGCCCATGTTCCCCACCCCAATGATGGCCACCGGCGGCAAGCTCATGACTGCACCAACTGCTTGGCTTTGGCGATGGACAACAAAATACCAATGCCAAATCCCAGCGTCACCATGGCAGTGCCGCCATAGCTGATAAACGGTAAAGGCACCCCAACCACCGGCAAGATGCCGCTGACCATGCCCATATTGACAAAGGCGTAAGTGAAAAAGATCAGTGTCACGCTTCCCGCAAGTAAACGTGCAAACAAGGTGGGGCCTTCTAACGCAATAGCCAAACCCCTGAACACCAGGACCAAAAACCCTCCAATGAGCAAGATATTGCCAATCAACCCAAATTCTTCGGCATAGGCTGCAAACACAAAGTCAGTGGTGCGCTCTGGGATGAAATCGAGTTGCGCTTGGGTACCTTGCATCAAGCCCTTGCCCCAAAAGCCACCAGAACCAATCGCAATCATGCCTTGTATGGTGTGAAAACCTTTGCCCAAGGGATCTCGCCCAGGGTCTAGCAAGGTACAAATGCGCTGTTGCTGGTAATCGCGCAGCAAGGGCCAACTGAATCCTTGTGCACATAAAGTGGGCTCAAACACCACCAACAAGGCCACTGCAACCAATCCCAAAATCAAAGGCGGAATGATCAACCACCAACTCAAACCCGCAAAAAAGATCACGTACAGGCCTGCAGCCATCACCAAGATGGCTGTTCCCAAATCTGGCTGCTTGACAATCAAGCCGACAGGAATGAGCAAAATCAATCCGCCGACAAAGAAATCCAAGGTTCTTAATTGGCCTTCACGTTTTTGAAACCACCACGACAACATCAATGGCATGCCAATTTTCATGATTTCACTGGGCTGAATCACGATACCTATGTTGAGCCAACGCTGCGCGCCTTTTTTGGTTAAGCCAAAAAGCGCCACCGCGACCAACAAGGCCAAGCCAACGGTGTAAATGGGCACGGCCAAAGCCATCATGCGCTGAGGTGGGATTTGGGCGACCACAAACATGATGCCGCAGGCAATCAACATATTGCGACCATGGTCGATGAAACGCTGGCCTTCGGCATAGCCCGACGAAAATATGGTCAACAAGCCCACGGCAGCCAGCAGCAAAACCGCAAACCCAATCACGTTGTCAAAACCCTTGACCAGCGGCGTGATGCGCTGGAACACACTGTATTTACCAATTTGAGTTCCCATGGCCAAAGTTTATCGGAGCGCCATGGGAGAATCCGCCCCCATGTATGCACTTTATGAAGAAGGCGGAAAATTTCTCACGGGACGGGTTTTGTCCGAAGCTGAGTCGTCCGCCCAAATTGAACTCGACAGCGGCAAACGGGTAAAGGTCAAATCCAACCAAATCCTGATGAAGTTTGACCAAGCTCAACCAGCTGACTTCATGCGGGCAGGCCAAGCGGTGGCGCAGGGCATGGAGGTCGATATGGCCTGGGAATTTGCACCCGAGGAAGAATTTGGTTTTGCTGATTTGGCGCGCGACTACTTTTCCAAAGACGCCACCCCCAGTCAGCAGTTAGGTGCTTTGCTTTGTCTGTTTGAAGCGCCGCACTATTTCCGCCGTGCGGGCAAGGGGCGCTTTCGCAAAGCATCCGCTGAAGTGATTCAACAAGCACTGGTGGCCATTGAAAAGAAAAAGCAACTGCAATTGCAAATCTCCGAGTGGGCACAACAACTCAGCAACGGTTTGTGCCCTGCGCAAGTTCAGGCACAGCTTTACAAAATACTGTTCAAGCCCGATAAAAATGCGCCTGAATACAAGGCCGTGGTGGAAGCCGCGCGTGAGAGCCAAACAGCGCCTTTGGTCTTGCTGCAAAAGGCTGGGGCGATTCGATCTGCCTACGATTTTCACTGGCAACGGTTTTTGTTTGAGCATTTCCCCAAGGGCACCGCGTTTCCTGACCTGAAAGCGCCCGCGATTTCTACCGATCTGCCCTTGGCAAATGTCAAAGCCTATTCGATCGATGACTCCCAAACCACAGAAATCGACGATGCGCTATCGGTGGCGGGTCTAGAAACCAACTGCGTCACTGTCGGCATCCATATTGCTGCGCCTGCCTTGGCACTGCAACCCGGCGATGCAATTGATGTGTGTGGCCGAGCCAGACTGTCTACGGTTTACATGCCAGGCCACAAAATCACCATGCTGCCAGACAGCGTGGTGCAGACCTATACCTTGCAAGAAGGTCGCCCTTGTCCTGCCTTGTCCTTGTATGTCAGTTTTGATGCGCAATCCTTCGCAGTGCTCCACACCGAAACCCGTTTGGAACGGGTGCCTATCGCAGCCAATATGCGTCACGATCAACTTGACACCGTGGTGACCGAGCGCTGGCTAAGCCAAGTTAGTGATGGTTCTCAGGACAGACCAGAAGTTGCCATGCCCCACCGCGAATTGGCTTTTTTGTTTCGACTGGCCAAACATTTGAAAGCTGCGCGCGAAGAGGTGCGTGGCAAACCCGAAACCTTTAACCGCCCTGACTACAACTTCCGTCTTGAAAATGTCAGCCCTGCTGGGCCAGACGGTCATGAAACCGTGACCATCAGCACCCGCCAACGAGGTGCACCTTTGGACCTGATCGTGGCTGAAGCCATGATCTTGGCCAACAGCACATGGGGGCAATGGCTTGCCAGCTTTGGCGTTCCGGCTATCTATCGAAGCCAAGCTTCGCTGGCGCCAGGCATCAAAGTACGCATGGGCACCAAGGCGTTACCGCATGCAGGCATTGGTGTGCCCAGTTATGCGTGGAGCACCTCGCCGTTGCGCCGTTACACCGATTTGGTCAACCAGTGGCAATTGATCGCTTGTGTTCGCCATGGCGCAACCGCTGCACTGGCCGCAGCTTTCAAACCCAAAGATGCAGATTTATTTGGCATCATCACCGCATTCGAATCAGCCTACAGCGCCTACAACACCCACCAAGCCAGCATGGAGCGTTTTTGGACATTGCAATACGTGCGCCAACATGCCATGACTGAACTTGAAGCCACTGTGATCAAGTCTTTTCCCGGTGAACCACCACTGGCCCGCGCAGACCACTTGCCATTGGTTTTTTCAGTCTCTGGGGCGCCTGCGCTTGAGCGCGGCAGTCGGGTACGTGTTCGTTTAGGCGATATGGATTTGATTGCCTTGGATATTCATGTGCAGTTTGCTGAGTCTTTGTCTCACCTGCAAGACACCTCTGTCGGTGATGAAGAGGAAGAGATGGCCATCGGGCCATTGACGATTGCTGTCAATTTGGATGACGCAGAGGATTCCGCATCCGGTGGCGTTGTGTCGACCACTTAAACTCTCTCGACCAAGATGCTTTCAGCACTGACCCCTGGAGACAAACTTTTAACCTTTGCCGTGGGCATCTCTGTCGCGGTGCACGCCCTTGTTTTAGCAGTTCGACTCAGCCCGCCTGAGAACATCGACCGATTGGTTCGCGACACGGGCTTGGAAGTGATTTTGGTCAATACAGAATCGGATGAAAAACGACCTCTCAAACCCAAGGCCATTGCACAAACCCATTTGAGTGGTGGCGGTGAGACTGCACATGAACGCTCTACATCGCCTTTGGTCAACTCCCCCACCACCCGCGCCGGCCAAGCTGACAACCAGGTTCAACAAAAAATAGCCGATAAGGAACGTGAACAAATGGAGGTGTTGACGCGAACCAAACAAACACTCGCGAAACTCAATGCCAATCACAGCGACAACAAGGATCCTGCGATTGAGCGCCAACGCCAACAATTGATTAACTTGCTTGCACAAATTGAAAAGCGCATCCAAGAAGAAAATGCCCGACCCCGCAAACGCTACATCAGCCCAAGCACGACAGAAGCTTCTTATGCGCGCTATTACGACGTGATGCGACGCAAAATTGAAGCCAAAGGAACCGTCGATTTCCCTCAATCGCATGGTCAAAAACTCTATGGCAACCTGATCATGGTGATTACCCTCGATTCACGCGGTCAGGTCATTTCCACAGAAATTTCCCAGAGCTCTGGCAACCCCTTGTTGGATTTTCATGCCAAGCAAATTGCACGGGAAGCCGGTCCTTTTGGACCCTTCAATGAATCCATGCGAAAAGAAATGGACCAACTCGCTTTGGTGACCCGCTTCAGTTTTGACCACAACAACACACTGCAAACCGCGTTACAAGGCGAATGACTGTGACGCAACAACGACATCCTTTTTTGCGTGCTTGTGTGCAATGGTTGTTTTTGGTTTTTTGGTGCGCGATAGGGTTACAAGTCTTTTTCATTGGACGTATCGCCATGATGCCATTCATCGATCCTGGCTCCACGGCTTTCCAGCGGTCTGAGGCTTGGCGTATCAGTCACAAATACCGTGAGATGCATTGGTTTCAACACTGGGTCAGCCATGACAAACTGCCGGCACACGCGAAGCGCGCTGTGATTGCCTCTGAAGATGATGTTTTCGCAACGCACACTGGTGTGCAATGGGAAGCTTTAGAGCGGGCATGGAGTAAAAATGCCCGCGCCCAAGCCAAAGCGCAGGCGCAAAACCAAGCACCCAAAGTGGTGGGCGGCTCAACCATTACCCAGCAACTGGCCAAAAATCTGTTTCTCAGCGGTGAACGTACGCTGTTTCGCAAAGCGCAAGAATTGGTTTTGACGATCGCACTTGAACAATGCCTTAGCAAGCAACGTATTTTGGATATTTACCTCAACAGTGTTGAGTGGGGTGAGGGCGTATTTGGACTGGATGCTGCTGCCAAGCATTATTTCAATCACCCGGCTAGCCAATTGAGTTCATGGGAGGCGGCTCGCTTGGCTGTGATGCTTCCACGCCCCAAATACTATGAAAAGCTTCCACGCTCGCCTTATTTGAACGAGCGAGCTTCGGTGATATTGGCACGCATGCCAGCGGTTGCTTTGCCATGAGTGAGTCCATGCGCATACTCGGCATCGATCCCGGTTTGCAGTGTGTAGGCTTTGGTGTGATTGACAGCAATGGCAGTCACTTACATTACGTGGCCAGTGGCACGGTGACCACCACCCACTTGCCGCGTGATGACCTTCCCGCGCGACTTCACGTCATCTTCAACGGCATCGCCGAAATTGTTCAACGCTACCAACCGCAAGAGTCTGCCGTTGAAATTGTCTTTGTGAACATGAACCCGCAGGCCAGTCTCTTGCTGGGACAAGCGCGTGGTGCTTGTTTGACTGCCTTGGTCCACCATTCCTTGCCGGTTGCAGAGTACACCGCATTGCAAATGAAAAAGGCGGTTGCTGGGCATGGTAAAGCGGCCAAAGCCCAAGTCCAGGAAATGGTGAAACGCTTGTTAAACCTGCCGGCCTTGCCAGGCCCTGATGCGGCTGATGCATTGGGTTTGGCCATCACCCATGCACATGCGCGTCACAGTTTATGGGCGCGTCATGCAGGCGATATGGCTACCAAGCAGGCGCGAGTTGCGCAAGCCCGTGAGGGGCGCGACGCACGTCATCGAAACTGACGAGTTCATACGACTGCGGTTGACTCAGCAATTCGCGTAACAGCCGGTTATTCATGGCATGGCCTGAACGAAACGCACTGTAGGCAGCAAGCAATGGTCGTCCGAGCAAATACAAGTCACCCATGGCATCGAGTATTTTGTGCTTTACGAACTCATCGTCATAGCGAAGACCATCACTGTTGAGGACTTTGTAATCATCCATCACGATGGCATTGTCTAGTCCACCGCCCAGTGCCAACCCATTGGCACGCATGTGTTCGATGTCTTTGGAGAAACCAAACGTACGCGCACGGGCGATGTCTTTGACGTAACTTCCGGTTTCTGTATCGAACTCAACGCGCTGGCCAGTGGCGTCAACGGCGGGGTGTTGAAAATCGATTTCAAAACTGAGCTTGTACCCATGGTAAGGCGACAGCTTGGCCCATTTGCGGTTTTCTGCCTCACCCTCGGAGACCATCACTTCATTCAAAATTCGAATAAATCGTTTTGGTGCTTCTTGTAAAACAATACCTGCGCTTTGCAGTAAAAAAACAAACGACGCAGACGATCCGTCCAAAATGGGCACTTCTTCCGCAGTGATATCGACATACAAATTATCGATACCCAAGCCCGAGCAAGCCGACATCAAATGCTCAACCGTGTGAACTTTGACCCCTTGTGACGAAATGGTCGAGGCCAAACGCGTGTCTGTCACGGCTGTCGCCGTGACGGCAATCTCTACCGGATGGGTGAGATCGACACGTCTGAAAACCACGCCTGTGTCTGGCGGTGCTGGGCGCAGACACAACTCCACGCGTTGACCGCTGTGAAGTCCAACGCCAACCGCACGGGTAAGGGTTTGAAGGGTTCTTTGTTTGAGCACAGATGGATTTTAATCGGCTTGTTTGCGCAGGAATGCGGGAATTTCATAGTTATCCATGCCCCCTGAAGACATGGCATCGACTTTGGCAGCTGCTTGGGTACGGTCACGGGTACGCCACACACTGGGGACGTTCACATTGCCATAGTCCGTGGGTGTGGCTACGGCGGGCGTACTGTTTGCAGTGACATGGGTATCAGCCATGGCATGGCTTGGCATGATGGCTTGCGGCGCATAGCCCACATTGTCAGTACCTGTGCGTTGGATCACAGTCAATGGTGGGGCAACGCGCTTGCCAGCTTGTGCCAAACCGGTGGCCACCACGGTGACTCGGATTTGGTCACCCAAAGTCTCGTCATAGGCCGTGCCGTAAATCACGTGTGCTTCAGGCGATGCAAAAGCGCGGATGGTATTCATGGCTTCACGAGATTCAGCCAGTTTCAAACCACCCTTCGCCGCAGTGATCAGGACCAACACACCTTTGGCACCTGTCATATCCACACCTTCAAGCAAAGGACAAGCCACCGCTTGCTCGGCCGCAATTCGCGCACGGTCAGGACCGTTGGCCGTGGCAGTTCCCATCATGGCCTTGCCTTGTTCACTCATGACAGTGCGAACGTCTTCAAAGTCAACGTTCACCAAAGCTTCCACATTGATGATTTCGGCAATGCCACCCACCGAATTGCGCAGCACATCGTTGGCATAGGCGAAGGCTTGGTCTTGGGTCACATCGTCACCCAAGACATCTAGGAGCTTTTCATTCAAGACAACGATCAATGAATCCACATTGGCCTCTAGTTCTGCCAAGCCTGCTTCCGCATTGGTCATGCGGCGACCACCTTCCCAGTCAAAAGGCTTGGTCACCACACCGACAGTCAGAATTCCCATCTCGCGGGCAACGCGGGCAACAACAGGGGCTGCACCGGTTCCCGTGCCACCCCCCATGCCCGCTGTGATGAAAACCATATTGGCACCTTCAAGCACTTCACGAATGGTCTCCGTAGCCGCTTCAGCTGCAGTTTGGCCACGTTCAGGCTTGCTGCCAGCGCCTAAGCCGTTGTCGCCCAGTTGGATCACGCGATGCGCAGAGCTCGCACGCAAAGCCTGTGCATCGGTATTGGCGCAAATGAATTCGACACCGCGCACACCACTCTTGATCATGTGCTCGACAGCATTGCCACCGCCGCCACCCACGCCAATGACACGAATTTGGGTGTCAGAGCTGAATTCGCTTTTTTCAATCATTTCTATGTTCATGTTTTTCTCCGAGTTCTGTGTTTTTTAAATTACTGTGATGTTTGGTGTTTGAGCTGTTGGGTTTTCACCCAGGGGTGGCGCACCTCTGGCACAAGGTCGCCATCGTCGGTGGTCGCCGTAGCCACAGGGATCTTGTTGACGTCGTCTTTGTGTCATGTGTTTGATCATCAGAAGTTCCCCACAAACCAATCCTTGACCCTGCCCATGGCGGTTTTCATCGAGCCATTTTTTTGGGCCACGCGAAAACCGCGCAAACGTGCGAGTCGCGCTTCTTCCAAAAGCCCCATGACAGTGGCTGCGCGCGGATGCGAGACCATGTCTGACAAAGCACTGCTGTATCGCGGAACACCACGTCGAACCGCTTTTAAAAATATATCCTCGCCGAGTTCGATCATGCCTGGCATCATGGCGCTTCCCCCGGTGAGCACAATGCCCGACGAAAGCACCTCTTCATAGCCCGAGTCGCGCAAAACTTGTTGCACCAAGGAAAATATTTCTTCAATGCGCGGTTCAATCACGCCGGCCAAGTTTTGTCGACTCAACATGCGAGGCCCCCTGTCACCCAGACCGGGAACTTCCACTTGTACATTGGGGTCAGCCAGTAATTGTTTGGCAAAGCCGGATTCAACTTTGATGTCTTCCGCATCTTTGGTGGGTGTGCGAAGCGCCATGGCAATGTCGCTGGTGATCAAGTCGCCTGCGATGGGGATCACGGCGGTATGGCGAATCGCCCCATTGGTAAAAATAGCGACATCTGTGGTGCCTGCACCAATATCCACCAAAGCCACACCCAATTCACGCTCATCAGCCGTCAATACCGAGTGGCTTGAGGCCAAGGGATTGAGCATGAGTTGCTCTACATCGAGACCACAGCGTCGCACACATTTGATGATGTTTTCTGCAGCACTTTGTGCGCCGGTAACGATATGCACTTTGGCTTCGAGACGAATACCGCTCATGCCAATGGGTTCTTTCACATCATGCCCATCAATCACAAATTCTTGCGGTTCCACCAAAAGCAGTCGCTGATCGGTGGAGATATTGATGGCTTTGGCTGTCTCGACCACCCTGGCCACATCGGCAGCAGTGACCTCATGGTCTTTGACGGCCACCATGCCGTGCGAATTCATTCCGCGTATGTGGCTACCTGTGATGCCGGTGTACACGCGGGTGATTTTGCAATCAGCCATCAACTCTGCTTCTTTTAAAGCTTGCTGAATACTTTGTACGGTTGCATCTATATTGACCACCACCCCTCGCTTGAGTCCACTGCTGGGCGCAATACCAAAGCCAGCGAGTTTCAGTTCAGCGCCTGGCAATACCTCCGCGACCACCACCATGACCTTGCTGGTGCCAATATCTAAGCCTACGACCAAGTCTTTGTATTCTTTTGCCATGGATACCTCTATCTACTTACCTTGTGGTTGATGTCAACGTACTTACCCCGCGCAATCGCAAGGCATAACCATTGACATGTCTCAAATCTGCTGCTTCCAGTGCTTGCGGTTGCCTGCCAAATCGCTGCGCGACTTGTGCCAATGTGAGTGTCATGCGCTCAACCCTTGCCATCACCTCATCACTGCCACCCCGACCCAACTCCAGATGCGCTCCACTTTTGAGTTCTGCCCGCCAACTGCCTCTGGCTGTCAATTCCAAGCCTTTGATTTGCAATTGAACTTTTTGGAGTTCGGGTTTGAGAATTTCATACATACGCAACACTTGAATGGATTCGGTATCTGGGCCACTCAAATGCGGTAAGTTTTCGTTGTCCAGTTCACCAAAATTGGCGCTGAACACTTCCCCTTGCTGATTGAGCAATCGGGAATCCGATTCGTTTCCCCAATAGGCCGCTGGTTGATGCTCCTCAAGCTCCACACTGAGTCGATTCGGAAACTCTCTTCTCACCAATGCTTTGCGTACCCACGGGACATTTTCAAATGCGGTTTTTGCTTGTATCAAATCCACAGTGAAGAAACTTCCCTGGAGTCTTGGCACCACATTGGCTCTGAGCGTTACCGCATTGTTGTGCCGCACATCGCCTTGAACTGAAATGGCAGACAAAGCAAACAACGGGTGGCGCACTGCCCACCAACAGGTTGCACCCAGCAACATCAGTGTCAATACACCGAACAGCAGCAAACTGGTCATGTTCATCAAGCGAATGTCTACTGCCACGGGTGTGGCTTCATTCATGGACATGGCGTTGCGTGCTTTCATGCCGCATCAACCTTTTTGTGTGCATCCAAGCAAGCACTCGACAAAATTTGCAAACACAGTTGCGGATAAGAAATACCTGCCGCCAATGCCGACATGGGAACCAGCGAATGGCTTGTCATGCCTGGACTGGTATTCATCTCCAGCAAAAATGCTTGTCTATCGCTGGATCGGATCATCACATCTGCTCTACCCCACCCGCGACACCCCAACGAGCGATAGGCGGCAACACTCATCTCTTGAATGGCTTTTTCTTCGCTCTGCGGCAGACCACTTGGGCAGTGGTAGCTCACGGCATCTGTGAAGTATTTGTTTTGGTAGTCGTAAGCACCTTCTGGCGCTACGATTTTCACTACCGGCAGTGCTTTGGCATTGGCCCCTTGTCCCACCACTGGGCAAGTGACTTCTTCACCCTCGATAAACATCTCACACAGCAAATCGGGGTCATAGCGCGTTGCCGTCGCTATGGCAGCTTCGAGCTGATCCGCTTGGCTTACCTTGGTCACCCCAATGGAGGACCCCTCATGGGGTGGTTTGACAATCAACGGCAAGCCCAGGGTTTGCACAATGGCTTGGATACGCTCAGGCGTTTGTTGCTGTGGGGGTAACCAGACGGAGGGTGGTGTCGACAATTGGTCCGCACGCCAAAGACGTTTGGTCATTTGCTTATCCATGGCAATGGCAGAAGCCATGACACCTGAACCCGTATAGGGAATACCCAACAGCTCCAATGCGCCTTGGACAGTGCCATCTTCTCCGTGGCGACCATGCAAAGCAATAAAGGCATGGGTATATTTGTCGGCTTTTAATTGCGCCAAAGCTTGTTGTGCTGGATCAAACCCATGGGCATTCACCCCAAGCGATTGCAAAGCTTGTAAAACACCTTGGCCTGACAGCAAAGAAATCGCACGCTCTGCAGAGCTTCCGCCCATCAACACAGCGACCTTGCTTGAACTGATTGTGAATTGGCTCATGCGCCCACCACTTTCAAGGGTGCTGGGTACGCCAGTCGGCTGATGACTTTGGGCGGCAAGGAACCAATAGAGCCCGCTCCCATGCACATCACCACATCGCCATCTGTCGCATTGTCAACAATCCAATCTTCCAGCTCTTGCAAGTTATGTGCAAAAACCAGTTGCTTTTTTCCAGCCACACGAACAGCGTGTGCAAGCGTTCGGCCATCTGCAGCGGCAATCGGTGCTTCACCTGCTGCATAAACTTCGGTCAACCACAGTGCATCGACAGATTGCAATACCCGCACAAAATCTTCAAAGCAGTCACGTGTTCGGCTGAAACGGTGAGGCTGAAATGCCAATACCAATCGTCGCCCCGGAAAAGCACCACGCGCCGCTTCTATCGTGGCAGCCAATTCCACCGGATGGTGGCCATAGTCTTCAATCAAGGTGAAGTGTCCGCCCGTTTTGGCTGGGACTTCGCCATGTCTTTGAAAGCGTCGACTGACACCACTGAAATGGGCCAGGGCTTTGACAACCGCTTCATCAGGTACATTGAGCTCTACCGCAATAGCGATAGCGGCCAAGGCATTGCGCACATTGTGCAATCCCGGCAAATTCAAGTCGATAGACATATCAGGCAGCGTTACGCCGTTGCTGCGCTTGACAGTGAATTGCATGCGCTCACCCACTGCCCGCACATCCACCGCTCGTACCTGGGCTTTGTCCGACAAACCATAACTGGTGATCGGCCGAGATACTTGCGCCAAGATACCAGCAACAACCGGGTCGTCTATGCACAACACCGCAGCGCCATAAAAAGGCATGCGGTGTAAAAAGTCGATGAAAGCGGCCTTCAGTTGATTGAAGTCGTGACCATAGGTTTCCATATGGTCTGCATCAATATTGGTGACCACCGACATGATGGGATTGAGATTCAGGAATGAGGCATCGGATTCATCAGCTTCAACCACGATGTAATCACCTGACCCCAATTTGGCGTTCGCGCCAGCGCTGTTTAACTTTCCACCAATCACAAATGTGGGATCTAAACCTGCTTGGGCCAATACGCTGGCCACCAAACTGGTGGTGGTGGTTTTTCCGTGGGTTCCCGCAATGGCAATGCCTTGCTTGAGTCGCATCAACTCTGCCAGCATCACAGCTCGGGGTACCACTGGAATGAGTTTTTGGTGCGCCGCCATGACCTCAGGGTTATCTGCTTGAACAGCTGTTGAAGTCACAACAGCATCTGCACCCACGATATGTTGAGCTTGGTGACCCACTTGGGTTTGGATACCCAGTGCGGCCAAACGTTGCAGCACAGGACCGTCTGACAAATCAGATCCTGAAACCTGATAGCCAAGGTTATGCAAAATTTCGGCAATGCCGCTCATGCCTGCACCGCCTATGCCTACAAAGTGCACATGACTGATGGCATGCTTCATGGCAGTACCTCATTGCATGCTTGGGCGACTTGTTCAGCAGCCGCGGTTTGTCTTAAGGCATAGGCTTTTTCAGCAACTGTGCGCAAGCTGTCTCGGTCAAGGTCTTGTAACCACTGTGCCAGCCATGTGGCGGTTAATTCTTTTTGTGGCTTTAACCACCCCGCACCCTGATCTGCCAAAAATTGTGCATTGCAGGTTTGGTGATCGTCTACGGCAAAGGGGAAAGGCACCAACAAAGCCGCAACCCCAAGGGCCGCCAATTCACTCACGGTGCTCGCGCCAGATCGGCATATCACCACATCCGCTTGGGCCATGGTTTCGGCGGGATGATGGATAAACGGGGTTACCTCAACCTTCACTTCTGCGTTTGCATACGCAGTTTTCAATGCATCCACATGCTTTTCACCGCTTTGATGCAGTACATGGGGTCGCTTTTCTGGGTCTATCAAGGCGAGTGCTTGGGGCACACATTGGTTGAGTGCTTGCGCGCCCAGACTTCCACCCATGACCACAACCCGCATGGGCCCGCTGCGCCCTTTGAACCGTTGAACTGGCTCTGCTTGTAAAAGAAATTCAGCACGCAAGGGATTGCCAACCCAAACAGCTTGGGGCAAAGCATTGGGAAAAGTACTGAAAACCTGACGCGCGATTTTTGCCAAATACACGTTAGCCATGCCTGCAATGGCATTTTGCTCATGCAATATCAGGGGCTTTCCACACAAAAATCCCGCAATGCCACCGGGTACGGTGATAAAGCCTCCCAAGCCTACCAAGACATCTGGTTTGACTCTCCAAATCAAACGCACACTTTGCACCAAGGCTTGTACAAGCTTGATAGGCGTCAAGACAGCGGTTAACCAGCCTTTGCCACGCACACCCGCAAAACGTACCGCTTCAAAAACAAACCCTTTGCTGGGCACAAGCTGGGACTCCATGCTGGGCTGCGGTGCGCCCATCCAATGCACACGCCAACCTTGCCCGCGCAAGACCTCTGCGATGGCCAGCCCCGGAAAAATATGCCCGCCAGTACCACCCGCCATCACCAATGCGGTAGGACTCTTCATACCCGTCCCCCATGCATCAAGAGTCGGTTTTCATAATCTACGCGCAACACAACAGCCAGTGCAATCAAGTTGAGCAATATGGCTGAGCCACCGTAACTCATGAGTGGCAAGGTCAATCCCTTGGTGGGCAACGCCCCCAAGTTCACACCCATATTGATAAAAGCCTGAAAGCCAATCCAAATGCCCACACCTTGCGCCACCAGTCCAGCAAACACACGGTCCATGGCAATGGCTTGACGTCCAATGAACATGATGCGACGGGTCATCCACATGAACACACCGATCAGAATCACCACCCCCACCAGACCAAATTCTTCGCCAATGACCGCCAACAGAAAGTCGGTGTGTGCTTCTGGCAGCCAATGCAATTTTTCAACACTGCCGCCCAAACCAACCCCCAAAATTTCACCACGCCCAAATGCAATCAAGGAGTGTGAAAGCTGATAACCCTTGCCAAGCGCGTACTTGGCACTCCAAGGATCGAGGTACGCAAAAATGCGCTCCCGACGCCACTCTGAAAAACCAATCATCAAACCAAACGCAACCAATAGCACCAAGGCGATCAGTAAAAACATTCTTGCGTTCACACCACCTAAAAACAAGATACCCATGGCGATGACTGCGATCACCAAAAAAGCCCCCATGTCAGGCTCTGCCAACAACAAGGACCCCACAATCGCAATGGCAATCCCCATGGGCGTGACAGCGGCAAAGAATTTTTCCTTGACATCCATTTTGCGAACCATGTAATTGGCGGCATACAAAAGCGTGCCAAATTTTGCCAACTCTGATGGCTGAAAATTCATGATGCCAAGACTGATCCAACGTCTTGCCCCATTGATGTTTCTTCCCATGAATGGCACGAGAACCACTATCAACAAAACGATCGAAGCAATGAATACCCAAGGTGCCGCTTTTTCCCAGGTATCCATGGGTATTTGAAATACCAGTAAAGCGGCAATGAATCCAATTCCCAAGGCTGCAAGGTGTCGCACCAAATATTGAACTTGTGTAAACGGTGTTGACTGGGGCCCATCATTGAGTGAAATCGAGGCCGAGTAAACCATCACCAAACCCCAAATCAATAAGCCCCCAATCGCCCAAACCAAGGATTGGTCGAAAGCCTTGATACCGGCAGGTGCAGCGCGGGTACGACCGTATTCCCGCCCATGCACCCGCACAGGCAAAGCGTCCGGTCCCTCTTTGGGTGTATTGCCAAACCATTGACCGATTCGATCAGACCAGCTCAGAAGTGCACTGCCGCTCATGCGTGCCCCTCCTCTAGTGCCAGTGCGTCCACATATTCACAAAAGCGATGCCCACGTTCTTCATAATTTTTGAACATGTCTAGGCTTGAACATGCGGGTGAAAGCAACACCGCTTCGGTTGCTTGCGCTTGTTCATTGGCTTTTTCAACCGCTTGTTCTAGATCGGTAGCACTTATTAAAGGAATACTCAGGCCAGACAATGCTTGCTGAATGCGTTCTGCATCTTTACCCATCAACACCACCGCCCGAGCGTACTGTGCAAGCGGCTTGCACAACGGTGAAAAGTCTTGCCCTTTGCCGTCGCCACCCAAAATAACGACCAATTTTTTATCCATGCCTAAACTGTTGATCGCTGCGACGGTTGCGCCGACATTGGTACCCTTGCTATCGTCAACAAATTCAATGCTGTTGATCACTCGCACAGACTGCATACGGTGTGGTTCACCACGGTATTCACGCAGCGCATGCAACATGCCAGCAAGACCAACGCCACACGTGCTTGCCAGCGCCAATGCAGCCAGTGCATTCAGGGCGTTGTGTTGTCCACGCAGCCGCAATGCATCCGCAGGCATTAAACGCTGAACATGAAACGCTTCTTCGACACGCTTCTTGCCTTCTGTTTCGGGCATGCTTGCGCGCACCAGCCAAGCCATGCCATTGACATGTTCTATTCCATAGTCCCCCGCTTGCTGCGGAAGGTCTGAGCCAAAACTGACCACTGTTCTTGCATCAGATTTTTTCTTGGCGTTATCTTTGGGTAAGAGCGCACTGACCACGGCATCTTGACGTGGCATGACTGCTATCGCGCGTTGCCCATATATATTTGACTTGGCTTTGCCATAACTTTGCATGTCTGCATGCCAGTCCAAATGGTCTTGGGTGAGATTGAGTACGCACGCAGCCGTTGGTTCAAAAGATTTTTCACCTTCGAGTTGAAAACTGGATAACTCCAGCACCCACACCTGTGGCAGATCCTCGAGTTGGCTCTGCAAGCTAGCCAACAAGCTCGGACCAATGTTGCCAGCCATAGTCACCTTCAGGCCCGAACGCTGAAGCAACAAGGTGGTGAGGGCAGTCACCGTTGTTTTGCCATTGGTACCTGTGATAGCAAGCACCTGCGGCTGGTACCCACGCTGCGCAGCCAAATGCGAAAGCGCATGTGTAAACAAGCTCAGTTCAGTTCCTTGCCACAGTCCTTTTTGGCTGGCAGCTGTCCACACTGGCGCGACCTGCACAGGGGTTAATCCTGGGCTTTTAAACACCGCCTTGATGGAGTCATCGTCAATCAAGGCCGCTTCAAACGCACTGTGTACAAATGTGAAAGCTGCATTTTCTTGACGCAGTTTTGCCAGCCCAGGCGGGTTTTCACGGTTATCAACCACTGTGACCTTTGCGCCTTGCAACAAACACCAGCGCACCATGGCCAATCCTGAGTCACCTAAACCCAAAATCAAAACAGGGAGATCAGCCAGTAGTTTCATGCCTATCTCAATTTCAAGGTGGAAAGACCAACCAAGCAAAGCAACATGGTGATGATCCAAAACCGCACCACGACCTGTGTCTCTTTCCAACCGGTTTTTTCAAAATGGTGATGTAACGGTGCCATTTTGAGAATGCGTCTTCCTTCACCATATTTTTTCTTGGTGTATTTGAAGTAACTCACTTGCAGCATCACTGACAAAGCTTCCGCGACAAAAATGCCACCCATGATGGCGAGCACGATCTCTTGCCTGACGATCACTGCAATGGTGCCTAATGCAGCGCCCAATCCCAATGCGCCCACATCACCCATGAACACTTGCGCTGGATGGGTGTTGAACCACAAGAAGGCCAAGCCTGCGCCTGCCATGGCGGCGCAGAAAATCATTAACTCTCCCGATCCGGGTATGTGGGGAAAAAATAAATATTTCGAATAGACCGCTGAACCTGTGACATAGGCAAAGACGCCCAAGGCAGAGCCCACCATCACCACGGGCATGATGGCCAAGCCATCCAGGCCGTCGGTTAAATTGACAGCATTGCTCGACCCCACGATCACCGTGTAGGTCAACACCACAAATCCCAACACCCCCAGTGGGTAGCTGATTTCTTTGAAAAAGGGCAAGAGCAAGCCTGCCTTAGGTGGCAAATTCACATCAAAGCCTGAG
Source organism: Burkholderiales bacterium (assembly GCA_947381415.1). Taxonomy (GTDB): domain Bacteria; phylum Pseudomonadota; class Gammaproteobacteria; order Burkholderiales; family Burkholderiaceae_C; genus Limnohabitans. The sequence goes on along the minus strand of CANCVB010000001.1, from coordinate 161,598 downwards.
CGCACCCAACTGTAAAAAAGCTCCATCACACGCAGATTGCTGACCTCTGAAATGCTGAAGACCAAGTACAAAGCAGCCAATAAGCCAATGACCGATTGCCATACATACTTTTCACCGGAAGGCATACCTTCGGGATCTTTGCGTACCACTTTGCGCCAATCGTCTGCCCAGCCAATCGCACCAAACCCCAATGTCACGCTCAACACAATCCACACAAATCGATTGGACAAATCAGCCCACAACAACGTCGACAAAGCAATTGCCAACAATATCAATACACCACCCATGGTGGGCGTACCTGACTTCACCAAATGCGCTTCGATGCCATACCCTCTTATCGGTTGACCAATTTTGAGTTCAGCCAATTTCAATATGACGTGAGGGCCGGCTATCAAGCCAATCAGCAACGCGGTCATCGCTGCCATCACAGCGCGAAAAGTCAGGTATTGGAATACCCTGAGATAACCGTAATCGGGTGATATGGACTGCAACCATTGCGCCAAACTTAAGAGCATGAAACTTCCTTTGACGCGATGGCTTGCGTCTCTGCCCAAGTCTGAACAGATTGCACGACCCTTTCCATTTTCATGAACCGTGACCCTTTCACCAACACGGTGGCGACTGTGGGCAACTTCATTTGTACTTGCGCGTAAACCTCATCAATGGATTGGCAATGTTTTGCCGATGCAAATGCTTTGGCAGAGTCATGGCTGAGTTCACCCAAGGTCACAAGGTATTCAATTCCGCTGGCCTTGGCGTAACGACCAACTTCCGCATGAAACGCGGGACCTTGAGTCCCCACCTCTCCCATGTCACCCAACACCAATAACCTGGGTTTTGGCGATTGAGCCAGTACATCAATGGCTGCACGAACCGAATCAGGGTTGGCGTTATAGGTATCGTCAATCAGCAAGAGATCACGCCCTGCACAGTGCAGCACCAGCGAGCGTGAGCGGCCAACAACCGGCTCAAAAGCAGCCAAGCCTTGTTCAATGTTTGCTTTCGGAACCGCACATGCCACAGCACATGCAATGGCTGCCAATGCATTTCGCACATTGTGTTCACCCGCAACCCCTAAGCCGATGTGGAGTTCACCCACAGGTGTGTGAACTTGCAATTGCCAACGCTGACCCGTCCAACTGCTGCGCAGTACATGGACATCTGCATGGGCCGCCATACCAAAAGTCATGACCTGTCTTTTACCCGCCATGGCTTGCCATATGGCTGTATGTGCATCATCAGCTGGGAAAACCGCCACGCCAGTCTCTTGAAGCGCTGCAATGGCTTGTCCGTTTTCCTCTGCCACCGCTTGCACGCTGTGCATGAATTCTTGGTGTTCGCGCTGCGCGTTGTTGACCAAGGCCACGGTGGGTGCCGCCCAAGTCGCCAGTTCAGCAATTTCCCCTGGATGGTTCATGCCAAGCTCTAGCACTGCGCAACGGTGGTGTTTGCGCAACCGCAACAGGGTCAGCGGTACACCAATGTCATTGTTGAAATTGCCAAGCGTTGCCAATGCATTGTCACCCTGCCAATTCTGCAAAATGCTTGCAAGCATTTGGGTCACTGTGGTCTTGCCGTTGCTTCCTGTGACAGCGATCAATGGCAAGTTGAATTGCGCACGCCAAGCGTGTGCAATTTGCGCCAGCGCCTGTCGTGTATCAGCCACTTGCAAGCCCATGACACCTGCATGTGAAAGTCCATGGCTTGCAATGGCCACATGTACCCCTTGCGAAACCAACTGGTCTAAAAAATCATGGCCATCAAATCGCTCGCCTTGCAAGGCAACAAACACATCACCCGGCAATAAACTTCGGCTGTCTGTGTGAATTCTGGTGACCAACTGCTGTGGGTCTCCCACCAATTGACTGTGCGGTACCCATGCATGCAATTGGGCCAAGGTGATTTTCAGGTCATGGCTCATGCCAAACCTCTTAATTTCAATGCAGCCAAGGCATGCTGTTCATCTGAAAATGGCAAGCGTTTTGATGCTATTTCTTGGTAGCTTTCATGGCCTTTGCCGGCAATCAAAATCACATCTTTGGGGTTTGCTTGCGCGATGGTTTGCGCAATGGCGAGTCCTCTGTCAATGCAGATCAGTCGCTTTGTTTCGTCTGATACACCCGCCAACATATCTTCAATGATGTGCTGTGGATTTTCATTGCGTGGATTGTCACTGGTCAAAACAATGGCATCGGCCCACTGCGCCGCTGCTTTGGCCATGGGCGCGCGTTTGCTGGCATCTCGATCGCCACCACAACCGAAAACACACATCAGTTGACCCCCACGTTGCTTGGCAAGGGGTTGCAGCGTCTTCAAGACCTGTTCGACAGCGTCTGGCGTATGGGCATAGTCAATCACGACATAAGGTGTATGTGCCGCCCCAATGCCTTGCATGCGTCCTGGAACGGGCGGTAAGTCTTGACATGCTTTCACCACCTCTGAAAGCGCGATGTCGAGCGAACGCATGGCAGCCATGACCCCGAGTAAGTTCAACACATTGAAATCACCTACAACGGTCGTCGACACTGGGTGCGTCTCATCCCCTTCCACCACTTCAAATGTCAAACCTTTGGCATTTGTGGTGATGTTTTTGGCAACGAGTCGTGCGGGTCCTTGCATGGAAATGGTCCACACATCCACAGGTCTGACCGTCCCTTGCGCCATCAGTTGTGTCGCCAGTTCTTGTCCATGCGCGTCATCACGATTAATCACAGCGGCTTGCAGACTGGGCCAATGAAATAGCTGCAACTTGGCTTGCCAATAAGCCTGCATATTTCCGTGATAGTCAAGATGGTCTTGGGTGACATTTGTCAACAAGGCCACACGAATACATGTGCCGTCTAAACGGTGTTCATTCAAACCGATAGATGATGCTTCGATAGCACAGGCTTGCACGCCATCATCGACCCATTGACGCAGTTGTGCGTGCAGTCGGACGGGGTCTGGCGTGGTCATCCCCGTTGTTTCTAACTGCTGTGCTTCACCCATGCCCAATGTACCCACCATGGCACAGCGTTTGCCTAAGCGACTCAAGGCATGCGAAAGCCACCATGCAGTGGATGTTTTTCCATTGGTGCCAGTGACAGCCAACATGTCTAACTGCTGGCTTGGCGATTCGTAATAGGCGTCTGCAATCAAGCCACTGGCTTGTTTAAGTCCAGCATAGGTTCTTGTCGTTTGCTGATTGACTGTGTGAGGCCATGGATATTCTTGGCTGCCGTTTGACTCAACCAAACACGCCTTCGCACCTTGTGAGAGGGCTGCTGCAACATAAGCTCGCGCATCATGTGCAGAGCCTGGCCACGCCAAAAAGCCATCGCCTGGTTGTATGTGTCGGCTGTCACTGTGCAACTGCCCCGTGGCTGTGCTTTTCAGCCATTGCGCTGCTTGGGTGGGCGTGTGTAAAGCGAGCATCAAAACGACTCCGCTTCCACTTTGGCAACCACTTGCGGCTTGACCGCCCTGTCAGGCTGGATTCCCAGCATTCGCAGGGTTTGCTGCACGGTTTCGCTAAAGACAGGTGCAGCGACATCTCCACCAAAATATCGACCATTGCTGGGTTCGTCGATCATCACAGCAACCACGATGCGTGGTTTTTCGATGGGTGCCATACCGACAAAAAAGCCTCGGTATTTTTTGTCAGCGTAACCTTTGCCTTCTTGCTTGTGCGCTGTACCTGTTTTGCCACCCACAGAGTAGCCCATGGTTTGTGCTTTCGGTGCGGTGCCGCCTGGGCCTGTCACCAAATTGAGCATGGTTCGCACAGCCACCGCATTTTGTACGCTGATGGCACGCACCCCCAGCACTTTTTCTTCTCTTTTCAGCAAGCTCACAGGCACCACTTCACCATCGCGCGCAAATACTGTGTAGGCCTGTGCCAACTGAAACAAACTGGTTGATAAACCATAGCCATAACTCATGGTGGCTTGTTCCATGGGTCGCCAGGTTTTATAGGGACGCAGCCGTCCTGCAACAGCCCCTGGAAATGGCACTTGCGGTTTTTGCCCAAAACCCACCTGTGTATACATTTCCCACATATCTTTGGGAGGCATTTTCATGGCGATTTTGACTGTGCCAATGTTGCTGGATTTTTGAATCACCTCTGACACACTCAGGACACCGTGTGGGTGTGCATCTGTGATCGTCATGCCGTACATATTGAGCTTGCCAGGCGAGGTATCGATCTGCGTTTCTGGTTTCACTAAGCCTTTTTCCATTGCCAATGCAATGATGAAAGGTTTCATGGTTGAGCCTGGCTCAAAGGTATCGGTCAATGCGCGGTTACGCATTTGCGTGCCATTGAAATTGGTGCGCTTTTCCGGCGAGTAACTTGGGTAATTTGCAAGCGCCAAGACATCGCCTGATTGCGCATCCAGGACCACCACACTGCCGGCTGCCGCTTTGTTGTCTATGACTGCTTCACGCAGTTTTTGATAGGCGAAATACTGCACTTTGCTGTCAATGCTGAGTTGCAAATCACGCCCATCTTCTGGTGGAATTTCGTCGCCAATGCCTTCTACGACTTGCTTATGGCCATTGTTGATCACTCGACGCGATCCACTCTTGCCAGCCAAATGTTTGTTAAATGCAAGCTCTACACCTTCTTGCCCCACATTTTCAATATTGGTAAATCCCACGACATGCGCGGCTGCTTCGCCCTCGGGATACATCCGCTTGTATTCCATGGTGGTGTAGATGCCGCGTATGCCTAATTCCGCAATTTTTTTACCGACAGCCATGTCTGCTTGGCGTTTCAGCCAGACATGCTTGCGTCGATCGTCTTTGAGCTTGTCTTGAATATCCGCAAGTGGAATTTCAAGCAATTGTGCCAACTCTTTAAGCTTGGGATGCGTGGCATCTGCTTCTTCTGGACTGGCCCAAATACTGGGCATAGGCACACTGGAGGCCAATATCAAACCATTCCTGTCCAACACACGTCCGCGGTTTGCAGGTATTTCTAAGGTTCGCTCAAAGCGTACCTGGCCTTGCCTTTTAAAAAAATTGTTATCTAGCACCTGCACATATGCAGCACGCGCTACCAAACCCATAAATCCCAACGCAATGCCCGCCACAATAAATTGACTGCGCCAAATTGGCGTTTTGCTCGCAAGCAATGGATTGGTCGAGTACTGCACGCTTCGGCTGGTCATGGTTGTGCCTTGGGAGCCGTGCTTGCGGAGACTTTTTCACTCTCAGAACCTTGTGCGGAGACGTACTGGGTGATTGCAGGTGAAATGGTCTGCATATGCATTTGTTCACGCGCCAGTTTTTCAACTCGCAACGGTGTCGCTTGGGCACCGCGCTCCACATCTAAGCGGTCGTGTTCAGTATCCAAACGCTGGGCCAATGCCTTGGCTCGGTCTAGGTCAGTGTAAAGACGGCGTGACTCGTATTGCGTTCTCACCAAATACAGCGCACTTAATACGACCGCCATCAACAACAAAGCACTCACTCTTGTCATACACCCCCCTGCTCTGACATTCGTTCGGCCACGCGCATGATGGCACTGCGGCTTCGGGGGTTGGCTTTGACTTCTTCGGGACTGGGACGGTAGCGACCCAAATCACGTAATTTCAACGGCGCAGGGGTCGCAAACGGTGTGCGTCGGTCATACGCGGTTTTCGCGTGTTGCGCGATGAATTGTTTGACTATTCGGTCTTCTAAGGAATGGAAACTGATCACCACCAAACGGCCTCCAGTTTGTAAGACCTGCAAACTGGCTTGAAGGGCACGTTCAAGCTCCTCCAACTCCCGGTTAATGAAGATTCGAAATGCTTGAAATGTTCTGGTTGCAGGGTTTTGTCCTGCTTCGCGTGTTTTGACAACGGTTGCCACCAATTCCGCCATTGACAAGGTCGTGTCGGGCAGCGTGCCAAGATCTCGTCTGGCGACGATCGCTTTGGCAATGCCATTGGCAAAACGCTCTTCTCCATAGTCACGAATCACCTGAGCTATCTGGTCTGTTTTTGCCTCGCCCAGCCATTCGTGAACGCTTTGGCCCTGGCTTGTGTCCATTCGCATGTCCAAAGGGCCGTCCTGACGGAATGAAAAGCCGCGCTCTGGGTTGTCGATTTGCGGGGAACTGACTCCCAGATCCATCAGCACACCGGCGACGCTGTGGCTCGGCAATTGGCTCAGTGCGGAGAAGCCTTGATGGCGTACCTGCACTCGGCTGTCGTTCATTGATTGGGCTACCGCAATCGCTTGCGGGTCTTTGTCGAACACGATCAATTGCCCCTTTGGGGAGAGCTGTTGCAAGATGCGCTTTGCATGCCCGCCGCGGCCAAAGGTTGTGTCGACATAAGTGGCTTCGGCCTGGACGTCCAGCGCCTCGACCGCCTCCTTCAACATGACGGTGGTGTGTGCCCATTCAGTTGTTGCCATCCCACGTTAGAACGAAAAATCTCGAAACACATCGGGCATTTCGCCCTGCATGGCCTCTGCCTCAAGGGTGTCGTAGGTCGACTTGTCCCACAACTCAAAATGGGTGCCCATGCCCAACAGCATCACGTCTTTGCTGATGTGCGCAGCGCTACGCAATTCGGGAGAGACCAGCACTCTTCCCGTGCCATCCATCTCTACATCCATCGCGTTACCCAGCAAGATCCGTTTCCACCATTGCGCGGTCATCGGCAGTGCGGCAACGCGCTCTCGAAATTTTTCCCACTCTGTGCGTGGAAAGAGCATTAAGCAACCATGAGGGTGGCGGGTGATGGTGAGTTGCCCACTGGCAGTTGCACTTAAGACATCACGGTGGCGCGTGGGCACCGACAAGCGACCCTTGGCATCCAAATTCAGCGATGAAGCACCCTGAAACACGACTCAAAACCCCTTGGTTACACACGAATGGCTGGTCAATGCGAAGAATTTCACATTTTTCCACTAAATACCACTTATATGCACTTTAACAGGATTTTGAACCTATGCAAGCCTTAAAATGAGGTTTTACAAGCAAAATCAATAACTTAGACGCTCTTTCGCATTATCTCAATTTAAAAAAATTCATTAAAAATGAAGCACTTAGAGAAAACACCGAAAGTGATTTATCAGATTTTTGAGGCATAAAAAAAGCAGGCCGATAAGGGCCTGCTCTGTGAAGATTTCCTGTTGCGAATCAATCACCAAACATTTTTTGCTTCAATTCACGGCGTTGTTGCGCTTCTAGAGACAAGGTTGCAGTGGGCCGCGCCAACAAACGTCCCACACCGATGGGTTCACCGGTTTCATCGCAATAGCCATAGTCGCCACTGTCAATGCGCGCAATCGATTGCTCAATTTTTTTGAGAAGTTTGCGTTCACGGTCGCGCGTGCGCAACTCAAGTGCATGTTCTTCTTCAATCGTGGCCCGATCAGCGGGGTCAGGAACGATGACAGTGTCTTCACGCAAATGTTCGGTGGTTTCACCTGCATTGGCCAATATGTCGGTTTTCAATTGAACCAGTTTCAATCGGAAAAAAGCCATTTGCAAGGCATTCATGTACTCGTCATCCGGCATGGCAAGCACTTCTTCGTCCGAAATACTCGCAGCTGTTTGGGTTTTCCAGTTATTGGCCAGTTTGGGGTTTTTCACAGGAATCATGGGAACAACCGCTGGTAATGTGGGTATGGAAATAGGACCATAACTGGCTTTGGCCATGGTGGAGGCCACGCTCAACCCAGGTGGCGGAGGCATCATGGACATGGCTTTGGCAGCTCGTGGTGATTTTTTGGTCGTGTCCGTTGTGTTGTCGGTACGCGCAACCACAGGGGCGCTTACTTTTGCAGAGGTTGCTGGCGCTTTGGTCTTGGCAGGGGATGATTTGGTAGCGGTTGTCACGGTTTTGGATGCAGTTTTCAATGGTGCGGTTTTTTTCACAGGGAGCGGTTTCTTGGCCGCCGGTTTTTTCTTGGGTGGGCTCGCTTTTGGGGTGGCGACCGGTTTTTTGACAGCGACCGGTTTTTGAGGTGCGGCAGCTTTTTTTGCTGGTACTGCTTTTTTACTGACGACTTTTTTGCTTACAACTTTCTTTGTGGCGACAGCCTTCTTGGCAGCGGTGGGTTTTTTGGCGGTGGCTGCCTTTTTCACAACCACTGCTTTTTTGGCAGGGGCTTTCACAACTTTGCCCTTGGTCTTTGCCACGGTGGCTTTGGTTTTACTCTTGGCTTTGCTGTCGCTCGAATGCTTTGTGGACTTCAATGCAAATCTCCTTACAGGGTGGCGTTCGAGTGCGTCAGCACCAAGCCCCATACTGCTTGTGGTTGTTGTCTAAAACTTCATCTGTCGCCAAAGGCAAGACTTGGGGCACGAACCCCGGCTCAGGCCAATGGCGCGCGGATTGTACTCAGCTTAAGCACTGTTCCAAGCCTTGTTGGAAGATATCTTTGGGTAAATCAATACCAATGAATACCATTTTGCTCGTTCGCTTCTCTCCAGGCGCCCAAGCTTGACCCAGATCACTGCCCATGAGTTGATGTACACCCTGGAAAATCACCTTGCGGTCTGTGCCTTTCATGTGCAAAACACCTTTGTAGCGCAGCATTCTGGGGCCATAAATATTGACAATGGCGCCTAAAAAATCTTCCAATTTGGCAGGATCCAAGGCACGATCCGCTTTAAATACAAAACTTTTCACATCATCATCGTGGTGATGGTGGTGACCGTGTTGATGATCATGATCATGTCCGTGGTGCGCATGGTCGTGTTGGTGCGAGGGATGATCGCAATGCTCACCATGTGCATGGTGGTGGCCATCGCTGAGAAAATCAGGGTCAATTTCCAACGTGGTGTTGAGGTTAAACCCGCGCAAATCGAATACTTGGTCGATCGCCACCTCGCCAAAATGCACGATATGCTGGGGCGCGCGTGGGTTCATGTGCTTTAAGCGGTGTTGCAAAGCATCCAAGTCTTGTGCAGAAACAAGTTCACTTTTGCTGATGAAAATTTGGTCGGCAAAACCCACTTGTCTGCGAGCTTCTTGGCGGTCATTCAAGGTTTGCGCCGCATGCTTGGCATCCACCAGGGTTAGGACCGCATCAAGCAAGAAACTTTCGGCAATCTCATCGTCCATGAAAAAAGTTTGCGCCACGGGACCGGGATCGGCCAAACCCGTGGTTTCGATCACGACACGCTCGAAATCAAGCTCACCTTTGCGCTTTTTCTCTGCCAACTCTTGCAAGGTGGTGCGCAAATCTTCCCGTATGGTGCAACACACACAACCATTGCTCATTTGAACAATGTGTTCCTTGGTGTCGGCCACCAATATTTCGTTATCAATGTTTTCTTCACCAAATTCATTTTCAATCACAGCAATTTTGAGTCCGTGTGACTCGGACAACACACGTTTAAGCAGGGTGGTTTTGCCAGCACCTAAAAATCCAGTTAACACTGTGGCGGGAATCAACATAGCCATTCAACCTTGAGAACAATAAAAAAAGATATATGCGGCAGTTTAGCCAGCATTCAAGTAAAGCGTGTTACTTCTTCATCAACACCAAACCTTTAAGGTACTCACCCTCAGGAAAACAAACTGTCATGGGGTGATCGGGTGCGGCGTGCACTCTGTCAAGAATATAAGCATCAACCATGGCGTCGGTACCGGCAGAAGCCACAATTTTGTGAAATAACTCAGGCGAAATGCCACCGGAACAGCTGTAGGTGAATAAGACACCCCCTGGAGACAATAATTTAAAGGCCCAGCGATTGATGTCTTTGTAAGCCCGCGCTGCACGCTCGGCATGCGCTGCACTGGGGGCAAACTTGGGTGGATCCAACACAATGCCATCAAAACGACGGCCTTCTTTGTGCAAATTTCTCAATGTGGCATTGACATCGGCATCAAGAAAAAAAGCATTGCGCTCGTCAAAACCATTGCGCTTGACATTGCTCTGGGCCTTGGCGATGGCCGGTCCCGATGAATCCACTGTGGTCACCAAAGCGCCCTGGCCAAGCAAGCCTGCTGAACGCATGCCACTCAAAGCCGCCACGCTAAAGCCGCCGGTATAGCCATAACAATTCAACACCTGTTGCAAGCCTAGGCGTTGCGCATATTCGGCAAACTTCCATCGACTGTCACGCTGATCAAGGTAAAAACCCGTTTTGTGACCCTCCAAGATGTCTAATTCCAAACTCCAATGGTGCTCTTGAATGACCATGGCCGTGGCATCACTGGCACCAGGCGATCGAAACAACCAACCAGTCTTGGCTTCCAGCCCTTCTAAGCCGCGTACACCGGAATCTGAACGCTCAAAAACACGCTGAGCGCCTGTGTGCAATACCAAGGCTTTGACTATCTCGGCTTTGAAGCGCTCAGTGCCAGCAGATAAAAATTGCGCCACCAATGTGCCGTCATAACTGTCCACAATCAAACCCGGTAGGCCGTCTGCTTCGCCATGAATCAAACGAACCCCATTGGAGGGGACTTGTAAACGAGAACGCATGGCCACAGCCGTGGCCACTTGACGCTCGAAGAAAGCCGCATCAATGCGCTCTGATTCTTGGAAAGACCAAATGCGCGCCCTGATTTTGGACGTTGGACTGAAGGCTGCCCAACCTAAAAATTGCCCTGTCTCTGACTCCACCCGCACAGTCTCGCCCGCATCAGCACCACCTTTGGCAATCGCTGAATCAAAGACCCAAGGATGGCCTCGCAATGCAGAACGTTCTTTACCTGCTCTGAGCTTGACAGTTTTCATGGGGCTTTCTTGCGCGCACGTGGATGGGCTGCGTCATAGGTCTTAGCCAAATGTTGGTAATCTAAACGCGTATAAACCTGTGTGGTACTGATATTGGCGTGTCCCAGTAATTCTTGAACGCCACGCAAGTCACCACTGGACTGCAGCATATGGCTGGCAAAAGAATGTCTCAGCATATGGGGATGAACAGGTGTGGCAATACCGGCTTGCAGACCTCTTAAACGCAAACGTTGCCACACAGCTTGCGCGCTCAGTCGTGTGCCTCTTTGACCCACAAACAAGGCCTGGGGTTCAAGCGCACTGGCTGGCAAGCCAGTTGCACGGACAGCCAACCATGCTTTGAGACAAGTTAAAGCTTGCTGACCAACGGGAACACTTCTACGCTTGGAGCCTTTGCCGTAGACATGCGCTTCACCCGCGCAAAGATCTATCCATCCCTTGGCGTGTGGACTGGCTTGCACATCTAAACCGATCAATTCACCCACCCGCAGGCCACTGCTGTAAAGCAACTCGACCATGGCGCTATCGCGTGCTTGCAACCATGGGTCTGTATCCGTGGGTCGATGTTGTGCAAGGTGCACCGCATCATCCACATTCAAAGCTTTTGGCAAAGGTTTGGTCGCCTTCGGGGCACGTAAACCCGATAAGGGATTGGCTTGAATCAATCCCTCCTTGCCAAGCCAGTTAAAAAAACCTCGCCATCCCGACACAATAAGTGCAATACCGCGTGGGCTTCTGCCGCTGGCATGCATGTGCGCCATCCAACGCCGGAGATGGGTGGCATCAATAAGTGTCACATCGGCGATGCCCGCCTGCTTCGCTAACGCGGTTAATTTGTGTAAATCTTCGGTGTAAAGCGCCACTGTCCTGGCAGCCAGACGTTTCTCGAAACGAATGTGCGACACATACCGCTCAATCAACGCTGCGTCACAAGTCATGCCGGTGGTCAACAGGTTTAACGCAACCGGCTCAATGCCGCACTCGCCAGATCAGCAATGCGACTGAGCAAGTCCGTGCCCATAGAAGAATGAAATCTTTGCGGGTCAGGGGATGCCAACACCAATAAACCCAAGCTGCTGTCTTCGGCGGGCGCAGCACTCTCTGCAGTCTCGGGATTGGCCCAAGGTGAATCGGTGCTTCGCAAGCTCAGCAAGGCTACGGACTGCGCCTCATGCGGATGCGCCAACCATTGAACCGCTTCAAAGTCGGCATTGGCGCCGCAGTAGGGTGCTCGCAAGCCATGGGCAAAGGCTTTGACCTCATCGCTGACACCTTGGGCAAAAGGTTCAATCTGAAAAGCCTCTCTCACGCGCCAAACACGAATGGCCACCTGAGGCACCATGAAATGGTGTTGAATTTCATCCACAATGATGCTTGGCAGGTCCGCTGGGTGTTGGGTCATCAACAAACTTTGCGACCACCGGTGCAAACGATCTGCCAAAACAGCGTTGTCGTTGCCATTGCGAATCATCTCCATCATGCGCAACTCGAGTGCGCGAATTTTTTCCCGCAACATATCGGCTTGACGTTCTTGCAAACTCACTGCGCGTTGACCGTGTGGGCTGACAAAGCGAACGCTAGAGAGAATCTGCGCGTGGCGTTCAAAAAAATCTGGGGTATTCACCAAAAAATGGGCGATGTCGTCCTCAGTGATGGGTGGAATTGCATTGGTCATTCAGGAATCTCCATCTCGCCAGAAAAAACAGTTGTGGCCGGTCCACTCATACTCACGCCAGAGCGTTCACCATGCCATTCAATGGTGAGCACACCGCCGTGGGTGTGGACTTGAACCTTGGAATCTAACCAACCCTGCTGTATACCTGCCACCACGGCAGCACACGCACCGGTGCCGCAGGCCAAGGTCTCACCCGCTCCGCGCTCGTACACACGCAGCTTCACCGCTGAGCGCGAAACCACTTGCAAGAAACCTGCGTTCACCCGTTGAGGGAAAGCCGCGTGGTTTTCAATCCAAGGACCCCATGTCGCCACGGCAGCCGTGGCAACGTCATCCACCCGCGTGACCGCATGTGGGTTTCCCATGGAAAGCACCGCCACTTCAACGCTTTCCTGAGTAGGCAAGGCCAGTTGCCAAAGCAAGTCCGAAGGTCCTGTCACAGCCGTGGCATGGGCGGCATCAAAAGGCACCCGCGGCAAATCAAAGACTGGCGGCCCCATGTCTACTTGCACAGAACCATCAGACAACTCACTTAAGGTAATGATGCCGCCATGCACTTGTACTTTGACTGTGGTTTTTTCTGTCAAACCTTTGGCACGCACATAACGCACAAAACACCTGGCGCCGTTGCCGCAATGCTCTACTTCGCCGCCGTCACTGTTGTGAATGACATACGCAAAATCCGCCTCAGCAGAGGTGGAAGGGCGAACAGAAAGTATCTGGTCTGCACCCACGCCGAAATGGCGATCAGCCATGAAACGGTAGTGTGCAGGTGTCAGGCCCAACAAACCTTGGGTTTCATCCAGCACCACAAAGTCGTTGCCAGCACCTTGCATTTTGGTAAATCGTATGCGCATGGCCTGATTATCGCCTTGTCATAATGACGCCATGGTCCGCACCCATTTGCAACTCCACCCTCCCCGAACACCCGCCCAACCCCTGCCTGCCGCAACAGTGTTGTTGTTGCGTGACGCACCCAACGGGATTGAAGTGCTGATGACACGCCGCTCGCTCAAAGCCAGCTTTGCTCCCGGCGCTTATGTGTTCCCCGGTGGCGGCATAGATGCCGCCGATGCAACAAGTCACCCGTTGGCGCACCGTCGAGCCACCCAAGATGACCTGCGCTTAACCCAAGCCATTGCAGCCATCCGGGAAAGTTTTGAAGAGTTGGGCGTGCTCCTCGCCAGACACTCCGATGGCACCCCCGTTACAGCCAAAACCCAAGCAGCAATATCGCGACAAACCGCTTTTGCAGAACAATGTGCTGCCCATGGCTTGAAACTCTGTGCTGACGAGGTCTATGTTTTGGCTCATTGGGTCACCGACCGTGACCTTCCCAAGCGCTTTGATGTGCCATTTTTGGTGGCACGCATGCCAGACGGGCAAATACCTGTCGCAGATGAAAAAGAGCAATTTGAACCTGTGTGGGTAAGTCCTTCATCGGCACTGCAACGCCATGCCTCTGGCGACTTCTTCATCATCTTCCCCACCATTCGCACCCTTGAAAAACTGCAAAGCTATGCCAGTGTTGACAGTGTGTTGGCCGCATGCGCCAATGAACAACCGTGGTTTCACAGTTGCCCACGGGCGGGGTTGCTAGAAGGCAAGGATGCGCGCTTCATGGAACATGAACCGCCCTTTGGTGAGCTTGCGCTGACCTGCCCCGATGGTCAAATCGTGCATGCTTTAGATTGGCAATCACACACCCCTGTGCGCTTGTTGACACATGTTCAGCGCTTGACCGCGCCCAATCCCAGCATGATGACCGGACCAGGTACCAACAGTTATCTGATTGGAGATACCCAAAGTGGTTATGTGGTGGTAGACCCAGGACCGCCAGACGCAGAACATGTGCAACGCCTGTGGCGGGCTTGTGGCGGTGATATTCGCGCCATCATCTGTACCCATTCACACCCAGACCACTCGCCCGCGGCTTGGTTGCTGAAGAACCTATGCGCAGACGCAGGCTGTACTGTGCAAGTCATGGGTTTGCCTTCATCTGCCCATGCGCGTGCACACAGTGAATTTGTTCCTGACACCGTGCTACATGATGGCGAAACAGTGGTTTTGCACAGTGACGCAGAAACACATACTTTGCGAGTGATCCACACCCGAGGCCATGCGGCAAACCACCTGTGTTTGCTATTGCAAGAAGATGGTTTGCTCTTCAGTGGTGACCATGTCTTGAATGGCAGCACAACCGTTGTCGACCCGCCTGACGGACACATGGGCGACTATTTGGCTTCACTAGACAAGTTGATTGTGGCCTGTCAACAGTGGCATGTGCAATTTATCTTGCCAGCGCATGGCTACGTGCTGGGCAACCTGTGGGCTGAGCCTTACAGCGCCGTCGACTGCATCGCGCGTTTGAAAGCGCACCGCTTAAAACGCGAAGACAAAGTGCGACGCGCCATGCAATCTTTGCCCAATGGATCTTTGCAAGACTGGTTACCACTGGCCTACGATGATGTACCCGAAGCCCTGTGGCCTGTCGCGATACGGTCCTTGCAAGCGCATGTGGCGCACTTATCGGGTCAATGAGTTGGCTTGATTTTTTTGTTGTCCCAGCACCCACAAGCTGGCAGTTAAATACAACAAGCACTCTCCCATCCCAGCGCCAAAATAGGGGCAGTTCATCAAACCCATCACTGCTGCAATGGTGGTGACTGTCCACAAAGCTTGCTTGGCAGGGCGCGATACATCTTGTGCATCTTTGTATTGAGACAACAATATGCCCAGGAAAAGCAGCAAGCCTATCCCCCCCCCTTCAACGGCCCACAATAAATACTGCTGATGGGGATTGGAAGGCGCTTTTGCTTGTAAACCACCCAGTCTGTGGTAGGTCGTCAGCCAGCTTCCGACCCCGTGACCTGCTAGAGGTTTTTCTGCAACAGCCAAGACTGAACGGTGCCAATAGTCCAATCGCTGGGCTTGTGAGGTTTCAATGCTGCCTTGGCGATAACTGAGAACATCACTGGAGATTTCTTGTGTTCGTTGTTGAAATCTGGGTGAAAAAATCATCAGCAAAGCCACTAAAAGAAGCGGTACACCTGTTGCTAACCAGCGCCATGGAGGACGCATTTGCCACCATACCGCCATGAAGAAAAATATCAACATGACCAAAAAACCACTGCGCCCTGTCATCACAAAAAATACGTTGATCACCGCCAATAGCAAGATGCTGATGGGTACCCAACGCCAGCGGCCCTGAGGCCAATGGCCGCGCATAAACCACAACACCACCACTAACAAGGTAATCAATATGGGCTGCTCCAAAGTGCTTCCATGCACGATGCCGAGCGAAGGCAAGCCCTTGGCAGTTGCCCACGGAACAGGCAAACCCGCCACCAAAGCCCAAGAGGACAGCAGCATGAGGGTCATCCCAACCACAAACCACTTGAGTGTCAACAAGGCTTGCGCTGGTGTTCTGAGCAAATACAACATCGCCAATAGCCACAGAAGGCGACTGTGTCGCCCCCATCCAGCCAAGGCTTCAGCACTGCTAGCCTCTGTCCACAACACACTCAAAGTCATCCAGACCATAGCCAGTACAACCCACCAAGTTACTCTGGGCCAGTCTTTGAATGCAGGAAAGCTTCGGTTTTTGACATCCAATACCAGTTGTCCCAGCACCGCGACCAAGAGCAACAACTTGGCAAGGGATACCACCGCGACCCCAAGGCTGACCGAAACAGCCAAGAATGAAACGCAGAACACATTCAAACGTTGCCATTGATCTTGCCAAACAGAACGGTTTATTTGCATGTAAGTTCAATTCAAAAAAGTGTGAAGCCCGCCGATACGCCGGATTCTGTGCACAGCGGTTTCCCGCCATGTGACCGTCATTCCTCTGGGCCGAGGGTCGCCCACCCGGCTCGGTGCTACCTACCCGCCAACTCAGCGAACCGCCTCAACGTTGGCCTACTTGGTATTGCTGCGCGCAGAGATTGCCCGTTTCACCCAACCCACATGCAAGCACGCAGGCTGACTCGTCTCTGTTGCTCTGATCCTCACCTCACGGTGGAGAGGTGTTACCTCCTGCGCTGTCCTGTGCAGTCCGGACGTTCCTCCAGTGCGGCATTTCTGCCCTTGCACCAGCGACGGCCTAGCGAGCTTCACAAAAGGATTATCCATCGGTCTATGATCTAGCCTAGCCACGGCATTGACCGTGCGAAGTCACAGAACAAACGAGGCGCCGTTATTTCGCAGCAAGTCCCCGATTACAGACCCGACATAGATGGCTTGCGTGCCATCGCGGTACTGATCGTCGTTGTATTTCACGCTTTTCCAGACTTCCTCAGCGGCGGCTTTGTCGGCGTGGATGTTTTTTTTGTGATTTCCGGTTACCTCATCACTGGCTTGGTATTGCGCGACCTGCGTGACCAAAGCTTTAGCCTTCGCCATTTTTACGCCAGGCGAGTGCGTCGAATTTTTCCAGCCCTGTCGTTGGTTTTAGGTTTTGGCTTGTTGGCTGGGTGGCTGTGCCTGAATTTCATTGAGTACAAACAACTCGCCAAACACACCGGGAGCAGCGCAGTCTTTTTAACCAACTTCATGCTGCTGCGGGAAGCGGGTTATTTTGACAATGCCGCCGATACCAAACCCATGTTGCATTTGTGGTCGCTAGAGATTGAAGAACAGTTCTACTTGCTTTGGCCTTTGTTGCTGCTCTTGTTCAAGCGCATTCCGCGTTGGTCATTGCAAGTGCTCTTGCTGTTGATGGCGTCTTCCATTGGCTACAGTTTTTGGCTGGTGTTCAAAGGCGATTTGGCACGCGATTTTTATTCGCCCTTGAGCCGCAGTTGGGAGTTATTGCTGGGTGCATCGTTGGCTATTGCCTTGATGAACAACCCGCGTTTGGCCCGCGCTTGGCGCAACCCCGCAGGATGGTGGGGCTTGGCCTTGATACTGGGTGCCGCTGTTTTCTTTGACAAAGACATGGCTTTTCCAGGCTTTTGGGCATTCATCCCGGTCACTGGTGCTGCCCTGGTTTTGTTGGCAGGCATGAACAGCAGTCTCAACAGTGTTTGGTTGGCATCGCGCCCCTTGGTAGCCATTGGTTTGATCAGCTATCCGCTGTATTTATGGCACTGGCCTTTGCTTTCGTTTGCCCGCATCTTGGCCTCACAAACACCATCACCAGAGGTTCGCTTAGGCTTGGTCGCCTTGGGTTTTGTGCTGGCCTATCTCACCTACCGCTTTGTCGAACAACCCATACGCCGGGGCCAAGGCTATCCCCGCGCTGTCCTTTGGCTGAGTGCATGGATGGTCGCTGTGTTGTTGATGTCGCATGCCATCAACCGCTTGGATGGGTTGAAATTTCGGCACCACGGCATGCTCAATGCCGACCCATCAACCTTGGTAGTAGGGGCTGAGCGCGGCACTTTGACACCCAGTTGTACCCTGCCTTCGCAGCAACAACACCTGGTGATGTGGTGCTTTCAAGATGGCAAGATACAGCCGCCTACGCATGTGCTGTTGGGTGACAGCAAAGGTGAAGCGCTGGTTTACAGCTTGATACGCTCGTCTGATGCGATGAAAAGTTGGGCCATGATCGGACCTGTCAATCTTTTGTCGGGTGAGAACGCGCCCGTTAACCGAGCCGCCTACGATGCCATTGACGCCAACCCGAATGTGAAAGTGGTGGTTTTGGCCAATGCCTTAAGAGGCATGTTCAGACTCGATGCGCAAACCGGTTTGATTGCCCAACACACCAGCGCAGAAGACATCGACAAAAACGTCGCCACCTATTCACAGATGGTCAAGCATTGGCAAGATTCAGGCAAAGCCGTGGTGTTTGTCGTTGATAACCCCACATTGCCTGACCCCAACAGTTGCATCAGCGGTGGCTTGACCCGCTTTGACTGGCTCAACACGGTGTTGCAGCGTCAACAAAATCCTGCCTGCCAACTGCGCTTTACCGATCACCTCAAAGGCACGGCAGCGTACCAAGAATTCATCACCAAGTTGAAACATGACAACCCGAGTTTGTTGGTTTACGACCCCCTGCCTTTGCTGTGTGACATACCTGCAGACATGTGCACCATTTCCAAAGAAGGCAAGTTTTTGTACAGTTATGGGGACCATATTTCAGACCACGCAGGCATGCTCATGGCTGCAGAGTTGCTGCCTTTGATTGATGCATCGCACCCATGATTCGGCTGTCTGAACTCAAGTTGCCACTGGATGGTGCATTCAACCCGATTGACGCTGTATCACCGCCGCCCCTGTACCCACCCACACTCGCTCCCTTGGTGGCGCGCACACTCGGCATTGCTTTAGACGAGATCGCGCACTGGCATGTGTTCAAGCGAAGTTTTGACGCACGCCAAAAACTGCAAGTGGTGTATATCGTTGATGTGCAATTGCATGACACTTTGCAAGAACGTCGTCTCATCGACAAGTACGCCCAGCATCCGCACATCCAATTGACCCCAGACATGCAATGGCGAGCGCCTGTGCAAGCACCGTCTGATTGGGCAAGCCTGCGCCCGGTGCGGCCGGTGGTGGTGGGTTTTGGTCCTTGCGGCATCTTTGCCGCATTGGTCTTGGCGCAAATGGGCTTAAATCCCATCGTCATTGAACGTGGCCAAGCGGTGCGTCAGCGAACCCAAGACACCTGGGGGCTGTGGCGCAAGTCTGTTTTGAAGCCTGAAAGCAATGTGCAGTTTGGCGAAGGGGGTGCGGGCACCTTTTCCGATGGCAAGCTCTACAGCCAAATCAAAGATCCCAGACACTTGGGTCGCAAGGTCATGGATGAATTCGTGCGCTTTGGTGCGCCAGAAGAAATCTTGTGGGCCGCACATCCCCACATTGGCACCTTCAAATTGGTCAAGGTGGTCGAAGGCTTGCGCGCAGAGATTATTCGCCTGGGTGGCGAGGTGCGGTTTGCCCAACGCGTCATTGACATCCACTACGACGACCAGCGCCAATTACAAGCGCTTGAGGTGTTGAAACAAGACACCGGTGAGCAGTATGCCTTGCCCGCACACAAGGTGATCATGGCCCTGGGCCACAGCGCCAGAGACAGCTTCACCATGCTGCACCGCCACCAAGTGGCCATGCAAGCCAAAGCGTTTTCTATCGGCGTTCGGATTGAGCATCCACAACAGGTGATTGACCGCGCACGCTGGGGTCAGCACGCAGGTCACCCGATGCTGGGTGCCGCAGATTACAAACTGGTCCATCACGCCAGCAATGGCCGCGCTGTCTACAGTTTTTGCATGTGCCCAGGTGGCACAGTGGTGGCGGCCACCAGCGAAACAGGTCGGGTGGTGACCAATGGCATGAGCCAATACTCACGCAATGAACGCAACGCCAATGCTGGCTTGGTGGTGGGCATTGACCCACGCGACTACCCCAGCGATGCTGACGCGTTTGAAGCGACCTTGGGTCAAGAAACTGGCAACGCGGTTCGCCTAGACACGCTAGACACCGTCGATGGCTTTCATCCCTTGGCGGGCATGGTGTTGCAAAGACAATTGGAATCAACTGCATTCGTAGCCGGTGGCGCCAACTACCACGCCCCTGCACAATTGGTAGGCGACTTACTGGCTGACCGCGCATCCACCAGCTTGGGACAGGTAGTGCCCTCTTACAAACCGGGTGTGCACATGACCGATCTGCGCCATGTGCTGCCCGCTTTTGTCACAGATGCGATGCGTGAAGCCTTGCCGGTGTTTGGGCGAAAAATCAAAGGGTTTGACATGCCAGATGCGGTCTTGACCGGTGTAGAAACACGCACCTCTTCGCCTTTGCGCATTGAGCGCGGCAAAGACCTGCAAAGCCCAAACATGCACGGCCTCTACCCTGGTGGCGAGGGTGCTGGCTATGCGGGTGGCATTTTGTCGGCAGCCGTCGATGGCATCAAACTGGGCGAAGCCGTTGCCATGGAATTGTTGCAAAATCACCCTTCGCATTAAGGAGTCGCGCATGAAAGCCCACAACATTCTCGAGACCATCGGTCATACACCCCATATTCGCATGAACCGTTTATTTGGCCCGAACGCGCAGGTATGGATCAAGTCTGAACGCAGCAACCCTGGCGGCTCGATCAAAGACCGTATCGCTTTAAGCATGGTGGAAGATGCGGAAAAGAGCGGCATCCTAAAACCTGGTGGCACCATCATTGAGCCCACCTCCGGCAACACCGGTGTGGGCTTGGCCATGGTAGCTGCCGTCAAGGGCTACAAACTGGTGTTGGTAATGCCTGACAGCATGTCTATTGAGCGTCGCCGCTTGATGTTGGCCTATGGTGCCACCTTCGATTTGACACCGCGCGAAAAGGGCATGAAAGGTGCGATTGCCCGTGCGCAAGAATTGGTTGAGGCCACCCCAGGCGCTTGGATGCCGCAACAGTTTGAGAATGCGGCCAACATCGCTGTGCATGTACGCACCACCGCTTTGGAAATTTTGGCGGATTTTCCTGAAGGCTTGGATGCACTCATCACTGGCGTGGGTACCGGTGGTCATATCACCGGTTGCGCGCAGGTCTTGAAAGACAAATGGCCAAAGCTGCAGGTGTTTGCGGTGGAACCCAAGGCCTCACCCGTGATTTCGGGTGGCGCACCATCACCCCACCCTATTCAAGGCATTGGTGCAGGTTTTATCCCGAAAAACTTGCATACCGATTTGCTCACTGGGGTCATCCAGGTTGATGCGGAAGATGCCCGCGAATACGGCCGTCGTGCGGCACGCGAAGAAGGCATGTTGGTGGGTATTTCTTCGGGCGCCACATTGGCTGCCATTGCACAAAAACTCCCTGAATTGCCTGCTGGCGCCAAAGTCCTTGGCTTTAACTACGACACGGGTGAACGCTACTTGTCTGTGGAAGGTTATCTGCCCGCGTGAGCAATTGCCGCGTTTTGGCGCTGATCGCGCCTATGACGCAACTCAACACGCCCTACCCGTCAAGCGCTTACTTGACGGGTTTTTTGCGTTCCCAAGGCTTCGATGCAAGCCAAGACGATTTGGCCTTGAAGTTGGTTTTGCGCCTCTTCACGCAACAAGGCCTCAAGCAGATGCAGAGCATCGCCCGTGACCAAGCTGAAGCCTTGCGCAGCGCAAGTGTGAATTATTTTTTAGACCATGCGCAACGCTATGAGAACTGCATAGAAGCTGTTGTTCGGTTTTTGCAAGGCCATGACCCCAGCTTGGCCCACCGTATTGCTGCGCGCGGCTTTTTGCCTGAAGGTCCACGTTTTGCAAGCCTGGACAACGCCGAAGATGACACCCTCATGTGGGCATTTGGGGCCTTGGGTGTGCAAGACCGTGCAAGGCACTTGGCCACGCTTTTTTTGAACGACTTGGCTGATGTGCTGCGTGATGCGGTAGACCAACGTTTTGAATTTGTGCGCTATGCGGAAGCTCTGGCGTCTAGCCAAGCCAGTTTTGATCCACTGGCCAAGGCCTTGGATGCACCCTACACCTTGATTGACCAAGTCCTGCACGACTTAACACTTGAAACCTTTGCCACACACCAACCGAACGTGGTCTTGCTGTCTGTCCCTTTTCCTGGAACGGTTTACGCTGCTTTACGCATGGCACAGAGCCTGAAACACCATCACCCTGATGTGAAAATTGTCTTGGGTGGTGGCTATGTCAATACCGAACTTCGTTCCTTGAATGAACCACGCTTGTTTGACTTTGTGGACTATGTCACTTTGGATGCCGGTGAACG
The DNA here is from genome assembly GCA_947381415.1 of Burkholderiales bacterium. Taxonomy (GTDB): domain Bacteria; phylum Pseudomonadota; class Gammaproteobacteria; order Burkholderiales; family Burkholderiaceae_C; genus Limnohabitans. Next base: position 139,573 of record CANCVB010000001.1, on the reverse strand, counting down.
TCCCTTGCTGGCTTTGCTCGAGCACTTGCAAGGCAAACGATCTGCGCAGCGTTTGGTTCGCACATTTTCACGTGACAACGGCGTGGTCAAGTACACCCAGTGGGCAGAGCCAGACGTGGCGTTTGACGATGTCGGCACACCCACCTGGGATGGTTTGCCCATGCAGGGGTATTTGTCCTTGCTGGACATGCTCAACCCCATGCACCGCCTGTGGAGTGACGGCCGATGGAACAAACTCACTGTCGCACACGGGTGCTATTGGAAGAAATGCAGTTTTTGTGATGTGTCACTGGATTACATCTCACGCTATGACGCAGCCACCGCCCAAACGCTGGTAGACCGCATTGAACGCATCGTGGCTGAAACGGGTCAAAGTGGATTTCACTTGGTGGATGAAGCCGCTCCTCCCAAGGCCTTGAAAGCCATGGCAGAAGAACTGTTACGCAGGCGTTTGAGCATCTCTTGGTGGGGCAATATCCGTTTTGAAAAAACCTTTACACCAGACTTGGCTGAGCTGTTGGCTGAGAGTGGTTGCATTGCCATGTCAGGGGGCTTGGAAGTGGCCAGTGACCGTTTGCTGGCACTGATGCAAAAGGGCGTGACGGTGGACCAAGTCGCGCGTGTCACCCACGGGTTTTCCCAAGCGGGTATTTTGGTGCATGCCTATTTGATGTATGGCTTCCCTACCCAAACCGTGCAAGACACCGTAGACGCTTTGGAATATGTGCGTCAACTTTTTGTCCATGGCTGTATTCAAAGTGGGTTCTTTCACCGGTTTGCCTGCACGGTGCATTCACCGGTGGGTATGCAACCGCACCACTATGGCGTCACGTTGCTGCCTTTACCTGAAGGCTCTTTTGCGCGAAACGACATTGGTTTTATCGATCCCACAGGCACCAACCATGACCTGCTGGGCAAGGGGCTGAAGAAAGCCATTTACAACTACATGCACGGCATAGGCTTGGACGACGATGTGCGACAGTGGTTTGATTTGCCCAAAGGGCAATGCCCCAAGCCCAAGGTGAACAAAAACGCGATCGCCCATGCATTGGGCGAATCGCGCTGATGACTTAGGAATTAGCTGGCTTGCAAGGCAGCGATGCGCTCTTCCAAAGGAGGGTGCGACGAGAACATCTTGCCCAAGCCGCCGCTGATGCCCATGGCTTGCAAACTTGGCGGCAAGCCTTCAGATTGCATGTGTTGCAAGCGTGTCAAGGCATTGATCATTGGTTGTTTGCGCCCCATCAGTTCGGCTGCACCCGCGTCTGCACGGTACTCGCGTTGGCGGCTGAACCATGCCACCACGATACTGGCGGCAATGCCCAAAACGATGTCCAACACGATGCTGGTGACGTAATAGCCAATGCCTGGGCCTGTGTTTTCTTCATCGTCTTTGCGCAACGCGCTGTCGACTGCGTAGCCAACGACACGGCTGAGGAACACCACAAAGGTATTGAGCACACCTTGCACCAAGGTAAGGGTCACCATGTCACCGTTTTGGATGTGTGCCACTTCGTGCGCAAGTACCGCCTCAACCTCTTCGCGGGTCATCCCTTGCAGCAAACCGGTAGAGACGGCGACCAAGGCAGAGTTGCGAAATGCACCCGTGGCAAAGGCGTTGGGTTCGCCTTCGTAGATGGCCACCTCGGGCATCTCGAGTCCGGCGCGTTGTGACAAGTTTTTCACGGTGTCTAGCAGCCAAGATTCATCTGCGTTTTGGGGTTGGTCTATGACTTGTGCGCCGGTAGACCACTTGGCCATGGGCTTGCTGATGAGCAAAGAAATGAAAGCACCTCCAAAGCCCATCACCATGGCAAAACCCAGCAATGCGCTGAGATTGAGTCCATTGGCGGTCAGGTAGTGGTTGACGCCCAGCACATTGGCGACGATGCCCAAAACCAGCATGACTGCCAAGTTGGTGACGATGAGAAGAATGACGCGTTTCATGAAGTCCTTTGAACTGGCCAAGAAGTTGACACTGGGACGAAAATGGTAAGGGCAATTTGTTTTTTTTCAATACCCTTGTTTTTTTTGTGGACGAAACACCTGTCTGTCAGCGTAAAAACCCGCTTCTTCATTGGCCGCCCACCAACCAGGAACCCCTAAGACGGGTAAGGGTACAAAGGGCTTGGTTTGTAAAAATTCGGTGTGCAGGTTGTGTGACAACCAGAGGTCCAACGTGGCGTCGTCAGCGGCTTGTACCTCTTTGGGTACAGCCAAGCACAACACATGCGCAGTGATGCCTTTGTAAGGCTTGAGCAGTTTCTCGAGCAATGCATGACCAAACAGCGTGAGCTTGGTGTCTTGCCATGCCTTGCGGTGCGTCACGAACAAGGCCTGCCAATCTTGTGCCAGCAATGCCTTCCACACACTGTCTGGCGCACACAGCAGTGCTGCGTTTTCATCGAACAAGGTCAGTGCATCTCGCAGCACGCCACGATGCGCTGTGACACCTTGCTGTTGTATGGCTTGTGCTTGTAAGTGGTTGAGTCGTTGCTTGGTTTGAGGAAAGCGCAACCAACACAAGCCATTGAAAAAATCGTGGGCATTGTTACGGGTAGGCACTGTGTGTGTTCGGTAGATGAACGCTTCGTAGGCTTCCGATTCAGGCAGCCATGCTTGCGGTACAGCATGAAATTGGGCTTGCTGTGCAGCCAAGCAACTATAAAGTGCATCTGGCTGTTGCCCCCACGCATGGAGAATCTCGTCAGCTTTCAACCGCCACTGCGAGAACCATGCGTACTTTTCAAACGTGCCAGGCTCTATCAAGCTGCGATTCGCCAAGCCACCTCTTCACCGCCCCGCAAAGGTTTGAGGCTGGTTTGCCCAAAAGGCAGGCTATCAGGCAGGGTCCAAGTGTGGCGTTGCAGTGTCAGTGTTTGCGTGTTGCGCGGCAACGCGTAAAAATCTGGGCCATGAAAACTGGCGAAGCCTTCAAGCTTGTCTAGCGCGCCCACGCTGTCAAAGGCCTCGGCGTAAAGCTCAATGGCAGACAGGGCGGTATAGCAACCGGCACAGCCACTGGCATGCTCTTTCAAATGGGTGGCATGGGGCGCACTGTCGGTGCCTAGAAAAAACCTGTCACTGCCCGATGTCACAGCATCTACCAAGGCTTGGCGATGGACCTCGCGTTTCAACACGGGCAAGCAATAGTAGTGAGGGCGTACGCCACCCATGAACAAGGCGTTGCGGTTGTAGAGCAAATGGTGGGCAGTGACTGTCGCAGCAGTGAAACGCCCTGCTTGCATCACATACTGTGCAGCCTCACGGGTGGTGATGTGTTCGAAAACGATTTTCAGCTCGGGAAAATCATGCCGCAAAGGGATGAGGTGTTGATCGATGAACACCGCCTCGCGGTCAAACACATCGATCGCCGCATCGGTCACTTCACCATGCACCAGCAAGGGCATGCCCGTGCGTTGCATGGCTTCCAAAGCTTTGTAGGTGTGGGACAAAGCGGTTACGCCAGAATCGCTGTTGGTTGTAGCCCCAGCGGGGTAGAGCTTGACGGCCACCACACCCGCGGCATGTGCTTTCGTGATTTCATCTGCTGGGGTGTTGTCAGTGAGGTATAGCGTCATCAAGGGTTCGAACACAGCGCCAGCAGGCCGTGCTTGCACAATGCGTTCGCGGTATGCCAGCGCCAAGGCAGTGGTGGTCACAGGGGGTCTGAGGTTGGGCATGATCACCGCGCGGGCAAACTGCCCCGCGGTATGCGCCACCACATGGGGCAGCACATCGCCATCGCGCAGATGCACATGCCAATCATCGGGACGGGTCAGCGTGAGTGTGTTTTGCAGCATGCCGTGATTGTCCTACACCCAAAGCGCCCATGAAAAAACCCGCTGCCTTGTGGGCAGCGGGTTTTGAAGTTTCTTTATCCTGCCACTGGCACAAGGCCAGCGTGGGAATTAGAAGCTGTGGTGGATACCAATGCCGTAACCTTTGACCTTGATAACGTTTGCATCAGAGTCAGTGAAAGATGCGTTACCAGCGTGCCAGTAAGCCACTGTGCGCTTGCTCATGGCGTAGTTCACGCCGTATTGCATGCCTTTGAGCTTGGTTTCTGTACTGTTGATCCACTTGCCAGTAGAAGTTGTGGCCACCAAAGTTGCTGCACCCATGGGAACGGAAACACCGAACATGGTTGCTTCTGTGCCAGAACCACTGTTCTTGACTTTGGCGTCAGAGTAAGTGATTTTTGCCACGCCCAAATCGTAACCAGCAGCAAATGTGGTTTGCTTGGTGGTGGTGCCGTCAGTCACGGCGATGGTGTCCAGTGTTCCGAAGTAGATGTCTTGTGATTTGGTGGAATCAGTGGTGTAACCGACATTCAAAGGACCTGCTGCATAGGTGATAGAAATACCTTGGCTGTCACCAGCTTTGGTACCGGTTCTGTAGCTATCAGCAGTAGCGTCAACTGTGTCTGCACCAGCGTAAACTTTGGTCAAAGTCACTTTGAAGCCAGCAGCCAATGTGGGCAGGTCGTACTGGATAGCGTTGTCTTGACGCAGGGGAGACTCGGAACCGTTGTTGGATGTGTTCACAGCCAAGTACAAGGCACCAGCGCCACCGGTTGCGCCCAAGGGGTCAGCGCCAACCAAGTTGTTGAAAGAAGAAGAGTACTGTTTACCAATACGCAGAGCACCGAAACCACCGCTCAAACCGACATAAGACTGGCGGTTTGTAGGTGTTGCGGAGGTGTTGGTAGACAAACCAAATTCATACAGGAAAGAGGCTTTCAAGCCATTGCCCATGTCTTCGTCACCTTTGAAGCCCAACAGGCTTTGGCCCATTTGGTAAGCACCCATGGTGGTTGTTTTGGAAGTAGCTGCACCGTTGTAGGTGGTTGTGCTGGTTTGGTACACCTGGTCGATGTTTCCGTAAATTGTGACGCCATCAGCCATTGCGCCAGTAACGGCGGCCATTGCTGCAACTGCAACGAGGGTTTTTTTCATTTCAATTTTCTCCAAGGGTTAAACAAAGGGCTCCGGTTCGAAGAAATGTTTGCACACTTACTGCCGAAACCCCGGGCCAACCTCCATTTCTAGGAAGCTGTCGCTATTTGAGCAGAGCCCGTGGTGCGAAGCAAAGTCTTTCCAACATGTCAGGGACATTACGTTGCCTCATGACAACAAGCTTTGTAGTTCTATGGTGCTCATAAATTTAAAAAATACTGAAATCAATTTATATGACAAAAATATTGAATTATTAATATTTATACCAAAAACACATCTTCTGTAGTTGCAGTTGCATACCCCTCATGAGAGGCAGGGGTCTGAGGCGGCTATGCATCAAGCGTCAATCAACAAAAGAAAACCCCCACAGGCTTGTGGCCTGCGGGGGTTTGGGGAAACAGCTTAAAAGTGGTGAGGCTTAGAAGCGGTATTGCACGCCCACAGAAAAGGCGCTTTGATTGACTAAACTTTCTGACACATTTGAACCATCAGGTTGGGCACGGTCAAAAATGGTGAAGCTTGATGCAGCGGTGGACTTGCGGTTGGCACGGATGTAGTCAGCATTGATGTCCAAACCTTTGGCCAGTGTGTACACCACGCCAAAAGAGTTCATGGTCACGCTGTCTTTGCCGGCAGTTACGCGGTCTGTTACTGAATAGCCACCGTAGTTGAAGCTGACTTTTTCGTTGTGGCGATAAACCAAACCGTAGAAGTTAGTCAAAGCAGAGGGCTTGTTGTCCACTTTACCTGTGCCATCTTTACCAAATATTCCTGCTGCTGTTCCACCATCGGAGGTAGAGGGGTTTTTGGTTGTTGCTGTTCCGTAGTTAATCAATACTTGCGGTGTAAGTTGGTACTTGGCAGCAAGCAAATTGATTTTTTCTGTGGCAACAGTAGTTGAACCGGTACGCACCGTTTCGTTGGTCAAAGCGACATCCAAGCCATCGTTGGTGTAACGAATACCAAAGTTGTTTGCGCTCTTGACACCAGAGTCCCAACCTGCACCAGAAGTAGAGCTGGTGGTGTTGCCAAACTGGTGGGCAAAGTCAAACTTGAAGTTGTTGATGCTGTTGGAAGAGTAACGCACCATGCGGTCAAAACGTGACACGTTTGAACCAGAGTAGAAACCAGCGTAACGGGCGATGGGCTTCAAGCCACCCAAGTTCCAGTTGCCACGGCTGTCAAACTCATCTAATACGTTGTACAAAAAGTTCTTGCCACGGCCCAACATCAACTGACCAAATTCCTTGTCAGCAATGGCCACGTTCAATTCGCGGTCAAAAAACGTTGGTGACGTACATTTGGTTGTGAACTTTGAAGCGCTGGTAATGGAACTAGAGGCTGTACCAGAGTAGGTGGTTGTACAGTCTGATGAAGTGACGTCGTTACCACCGGAGTCTTTGCCTGTCGCGCCAGTGGCGGTTGCAAAGTTGGTTTCCAAGTTGTACTTGATGGTCATTCCGTCGCCCAAGTCTTTGCCGCCACGGAAGCCCAAGCGGTTGGAGCTGTGCATTTGATCGGCGTAGCCAGTAAAAGATTTGTTCGTGCCTTGACCAAATCCATCAGCAGACACCAAACCGGCGCCAACCACACCATAAATTTCAAACTTGGGGATGTCTTGTGCTGAAACAGCACCAGCAGCCAGCATGACACCGGCTGCTAACAAATACTTTTTAAAAGCTTTCACATTCACTCCTTGAAGGGTTTAAAACTAAAATGCATGACCAAAAAACAAGAAGGCACTTCATCTGTGCCAACTCGAACGATTTTTTGGTTTGCATGTTTCAGTTCCGTGACAGTGTTGTATTCAAACCATGGTTAACCCTTAATTTCGTATTCAATAAGTTCTCATATGCCGCTGACAGACCGTTTTATTTCCTTGCTTGACCAAAGTCTGCGCACCGTGTTTGCGTCGCACCATGCCGCGCGACCCGATCCCGCGCTGGGGGTTAACGCGCTCAGTCTGAGTGATCAAGAGCGCGCCGAATCTGGCGCGTTGATGCGAGTCAACCATGTGGGCGAGGTGTGCGCCCAAGCGCTGTATGCGGCGCAAGCCATGGCCACGCGCAATCCGCAATTGCGCGAGCAGTTTGTACAAGCCAGTGCCGAAGAAACCGACCACTTGGCTTGGACCGAAGCACGCTTGGCCGACTTGGGCGCGCGTCCGAGTTTGCTCAACCCGCTTTGGTACGCGGGTGCATTTGCCATTGGCTATGCCGCAGGCAAGCTCGGTGGCGATGGCGTGAGTTTGGGTTTTGTGGTGGAAACCGAGCACCAAGTGGCGGCGCATTTGGGTGAGCACCTCGAGCGCTTGCCCGCAGCAGACTTGGCTTCGCGGGCGGTCGTCACCCAAATGCAAGCCGATGAAGCGCAACACGCGGCAGATGCGCAAAAAGCCGGTGCGGTGGCTTTACCTCAGCCCGTACGCGAGGCCATGCGCTTGGCAGCCAAGCTGATGACAAGCGTGGCACACAGGATTTAGGTTTTAAACCTCTATCACTTCAAAACCCGTGGTGATCTCGGCGGTTTTACCCAGCATGATGCTGGCTGAGCAGTATTTGTCGTGGCTCATTTTGATGGCTCGCTCCACAACCTCAGGGGGCAAGCCTTTTCCACGAACCGTGAAATGCATGTGTATGCGGGTGAACACCTTGGGGTCGGTCTCGGCGCGCTCGCTGGTGAGTTTGACGGTGCATCCCTGAATGGCGTGACGACCACGCTTCAAAATCAACACCACGTCATAGGCAGTGCATCCACCTGCGCCTGCCAACATCAACTCCATAGGTCTTGCGGCCAAGTTTTGGCCGCTTTGGTCGGGCTTGGCAGGGTCGGGGGCCCCATCCATGGCCACGACATGACCGCTGCCTGTCTCGGCCACAAAACCCATGGCAGAGCGACTGCCGCTAGCGCCTGTCCAACTGACTGTGCATTCCATCGTGATGTCCTTTTTCCACATTGTCTATGAAGGATAAATATTGCAGCGCAGCAAATGTTCGGCTATATTGGAGGCACGCTTGGTTTCAAGCACCTTTTGTCTCCTCCACCCTCTGAAAAGGTGGATTTACAGCCCCGCCTCCGCAAGGAGCGGGGCTTTTTTTGGGTCTGCTGTCATCTGCGGGACAATACAGCATGCCTTCTTCCAAACACCGCCCTCAACCCGCCTCCCCTGCCGCTACCAAGCCCGCGCGCGCGCATCGCCTGACCCCTGGGGATTACCTGAAAAAAATCCTCACCGCGAGAGTGTATGACGTGGCGCACGAGTCTGCATTGGACGCCGCGCCCATCCTGAGCAAGCGCCTGCACAACCAGGTATTGCTCAAGCGCGAAGACCAGCAACCCGTGTTCAGTTTCAAGTTGCGGGGCGCCTACAACAAAATGGTGCAACTCAGCCCCGCACAACTCGCCAAAGGTGTGGTGTGTGCTTCGGCAGGAAACCATGCGCAAGGCGTGGCCTTGGGCGCCAAAAAGCTAGGCACCCGCGCTGTCATCGTCATGCCCGTCACCACGCCTGCGGTGAAAGTGGATGCGGTGAAAGCCTTGGGCGGCGAGGTGCTGCTGCATGGGGACAGCTATACCGATGCCTACGGCCATGCTGTGAAGCTGTGTGCCAAGCAAGGCCTCAGCTTCATCCACCCGTTTGACGACCCCGAGGTGATTGCCGGCCAAGGCACCATCGCGATGGAGTTGTTACGCCAACACCAAGGCCCGTTGGACGCTGTGTTTGTGGCCATTGGCGGGGGTGGTTTGATCAGCGGGGTGGCCAACTACATCAAGGCGGTGCGCCCCGAGGTCAAGGTGATTGGCGTACAAATGGATGACTCGTCTGCCATGCTGCAGTCCGTCACCGCAGGCAAACGCGTGACCTTGAACGATGTGGGTTTGTTTGCCGATGGCACCGCAGTGAAATTGGTAGGCGAGGAAACTTTCCGTATCGCCCGCCATTTGGTTGACGACTACATCAGCGTCGACACCGATGCGGTGTGCGCCGCCATCAAAGACGTCTTCGTGGATACCCGCAGCATCGTCGAACCTTCGGGCGCCATGGCTGTCGCGGCCATCAAAAAATACGTGGCCCAACACAAAACACGCGGCCAAACCTACGCTGCCATTTTGTGTGGCGCCAATATGAATTTCGACCGCCTGCGTTTTGTGGCCGAACGCGCCGAGGTGGGTGAAGAGCGCGAAGCGCTGTTGGCCGTCACCATCCCCGAGGAGCGCGGCAGCTTCAAGCAATTTTGCAGCTTGTTGGGCGACTTGCCCGCCTTTGGTGGCAGCAAATCGCCACGCTCCATCACCGAGTTCAATTACCGAATCAGTGACTCAGCCAAGGCCCATGTGTTTGTCGGACTGACCACCAGCAGCATGGGTGAAAGTACCAAGATTGCCGCGCATTTAAGCCGCCATGGCTTTGAGTCGCTCGATCTCACGCACGATGATTTGGCCAAAGAACATATCCGTCACATGGTGGGTGGCCGTTCTTCCTTGGCCTTGAACGAACGCTTATTGAGGTTTGTCTTTCCAGAGCGCCCAGGCGCATTGATGACCTTTTTGTCTGCCATGCGACCAGGCTGGAACATCAGTCTGTTCCATTACCGTAACCAAGGCGCCGACTACGGCCGCATCTTGGTCGGTCTGCAGGTACCTGCCAAGGACCAAGCCAGTTTCGAGAAGTTTTTGGACGGTTTGGGCTACCCCTATGTGGACGAAAGCGCCAACCCGGTCTACAAGTTGTTTTTGCAGCAGTGAGTCATGACCTGCGCTTGCTGTGCAGCAATTGAATGTTCATTTCGGCCGACAAGGTAGAGGCATAAAACTTCTCGATCATCTCTACTGAAGTTCGCGCGTTGCGTGCGAGGGTAAGCAAATCGATATTGCCACCGAATATCAGCCTGAAGGTGATGGCCGTGTGGCGCAAGCTGTAAAAGCTTCGGTCTGCACCATGCGGGCCTTCTTTCAAACCCAATGAATTCATGATCCAGTTGAACAGCCACCCAATGGTGTTCAAAGCGCGCAGACGGTTTTTTTCCTCAGGAAAAAACACATAGTCCTCTGGCTCACCCAAACCCAAAGCGGTGTGGTGCTGCAGAACGGTTTTATACACATTCACCGCTTGGGGCAGGCTCACTGTGGGTGCTTTGTGGCGTTTGATTTCGGGCGGCGTCAAACGCAAATAGTTGAACTTGCCAGAGATGATTTCAATGTGTTTGTTTTTCAGTTGACGAATATCGCCTGGGCGCAAAAAGGTATACACCATGAAACGCAGCAACCAATTCATCTCCATGGGCATGCTGCGGTACATTGGTTTGATGTGAAAACGCGTGTCAGGCTTGTCCCACACGTACACATGGTTTCGCAAGGTTTTGGCCTGCCGAAGAATGGCGGCGTACTCGGTGACGGTGAAAGCGCCGCGCGGTTTTTGGGTGACCTTCATCTTGGGGAACAACGGCATTTGCGCAATGATGTCTTTTTCCACCAAGTAGCGCAGTACTTTGCGCAGTTGCGCGATATAGCCCACGATGGTTGGTGTTGACAGTTCTTTGTCGGACAAAAAATCGATGAACTGCTGAATGCTTGCAGTATTGATCTGGCGTAAATCGGTATGGAAAAAAAATTCGGTGATGTTGGTTTCTAGCCTCACTTTGGTCATGCGGTAGGTGCCTTGCGTCACTTCATTGCGCGAAACCTTGTGTTTTTCTTGCGCCAAGATGATGGCAATCACCTCTTGAATGCCCACAAAGCTTGGGCTGTGCAATGCAGTGCTTTGGGATTCTTTTTTGCTTGTGTTGCGGGTGAAAGATGATGTGTTTAGCGTGAAAGAAGGCTGTGTTGTGGATGCTTTGGCATGCATAAAAAATTCAGGTAGCCATTGGCATACAGTGGCAGACAAGTTTGTGTCACTAACGGGGTGTGAGGCGATTGCATATTTAACTGAATAGTTCGCTTTTTCTGACTGCATGGTGTTTTTCTCTTGAGAACCAAAAATAGTGTTCGGTCAAGAAATAGTAGCAGTAATGAATCATAAAAGGTAAACAACCCTCGTTGCAGTAGCATCTTTGTTGTATTTAGGCGTCTCTTTTGCGGATGCCACTATCTACGGAACAATTGATGCAGCTTACACATCAACAAAAGCGTCTGTAGGCTCAAATACAAGCAAAAAAACCAGCATTGGGGCCACCAACAATGGCAACAGCGCGATTGGCTTTAAAGGATCTGAGGATTTGGGTAGTGGCATGAAAGTGTCATTCCAACAAGAGATTGGCTTATCTACCGATCAAAATGACGCAACCTATGAAAACCGCAACTCTTTTGTCGGCCTGAGCGGTGGTTTTGGCGATATCAAAGTTGGTCGTCAATACAACATTGCGTTTTCAAACGTCATTGCCAATGACCCTATGGGTTTTTCTGGTCTCAACACTTATGTTGCGGCTTTAGCTGGGAACCCCAACCGAACCAGCAATATGATTCTTTATACAGCACCTACTTTTGTTCCAGGTTTGGGTGTACAAGTGTCTAAGGCCTTTGGTGAAACAACTACTACCAACGCATCTCCCACCAAAACTAATGACAGCACCGCTTGGGGATTAACGTATACCACTGGCGGTTTGTATGTAGGCACAACTGGTGAAACAGTCATTACCACCGCAACAGAGAAGACAAAAAATTCTTCCACAACCGCAACTTATGACTTTGGCGTAGCAAAAGTTGGCTACGGAATGACCAAGACCGTTTTGGGTGCCGTTGATACAAAAGGCGGTATGTTTTCAGTCAGTGCACCTTTTGGGCCTGTCACTGTTTGGTACTCTACAGGTGATGTTAAGGCCTCAAATGGCACAGCAGAAATCAAAACAAATGGATCACAGTATGGCTTGAACTACACACTCAGTAAAACAAGTTATATCTATATTCAAGCAGGCAAAGTCGATGCTAACGTATCAAGCTTTACCAGTAACTTAGCTGCAAATGGAAGTGGTTACGCCATCGGTTTACTTAAATCCTTCTAATCCCCACGCTGGCCTTGTGCCAGTTGCAGGCTAAGAAACCTCTGAAAACCCGCTGCCCACAAGGCAGCGGGTTTTTTCATGGCAGTTTGGGAAGCTCCAAGGTGATCAAGGTGGGGGATTTCATCGTTTCCCCCAGGCGGGCTTGGTTAGGTGTCACGGCTTGCAAAACCAAGCCAGGGCTGACGGTGGCGCCCACTTGAAAAGGCTGGGGGGGTTGGCTGTCGATGCTGATGACCGCGAAGGCGTTGCGCTGCTGCTTGATCGCCACACCCACCAAATTCATATTAGTGGCAGCAGGCACACTGGTCGTTTGGCTCAGGCTTGCAGCGCTGGTGTCGCCCAGCATTTTGGCCATGCCTGCCGCCTGCACCTGCGGCAAGGCTGGTTCGGTGCCAGCAACTGTATTGGCCAAGGGACGCGGGTCTTGCGACCACATGGCCAAACCCCAAGCCACCGCCGATGCGCCCAACGCCGCCCACACCACGGTGGTGAGCAGGGTGACGGGCGAAATCTTTAGGTTTTGTGACATGGTCGCATTATCATGCAGCACTCTCTGGTCCTTTGAAGAAATGCTCCCCATGAACCGCTTTGCTTCTCAACGCCTGCGCCGCAGCCGAGGCTTTACCTTGATTGAACTCATGGTGGTGCTGGTCATCATTGGCGTGTTGGCCGCACTGATTGTGCCCAATGTGCTCAACCGCGCCGACGATGCGCGCGTCACCGCGGCGCGCACCGACATCAGCAACCTGATGCAAGCCTTGAAGCTGTACCGCTTGGACAACCAAAACTTTCCTTCTACCGAGCAAGGCTTGAACGCCTTGGTCGCCAAGCCCACTGTCGGCAATGTCCCCCTGAATTGGAAAGCCTATTTGGACAAATTGCCCAACGACCCTTGGGGCCACCCTTACCAATACCTCAACCCCGGCATCAAAGGCGAGGTAGATGTGCTGTCGTTCGGCGCGGATGGCCAAAGCGGTGGCGACGGCAAGAACGCAGACATCGGCAGTTGGCAGTAAACACGCGTCCACCCCTGGCGCGCCAATGGGCGGGCTTTACCCTGCTGGAATTGTTGATGGTATTGGCACTGATCGCCGTTGCCAGCGCCACTGTCAGCCTGAGCCTGCGCGACAGTGCGCAAAACCAATTGCAGTCCGAGGCCGAACGCTTGATCGCGGTGCTTGAAGCCACCCGTGCCGACGCGCGAGCCAGCAACAGTGCCATGCGTTGGCACGCTGACAACACAGGCTTTGTGGTGCAGGCCTTGCCCGCCAACGGCCCCGCTATACATAGCATGGCTTGGCTGTACACCGGCGTGCACGCCACACCGGTGGATGTGTTGATCAGCGCCGAACCCATACAAGCCCGCACCACGCTCACCCTGCGCCATGACAACGGCGCCAGCCTGAGGATTGGCACAGATGGCGCGTCACCCTTCAAGGTGTTGCCATGAAACGTGGCTTTACTTTGATCGAGGTATTGGTGGCCTTGGCCATCGTGGCGGTGAGCGTGATGGCAGGCATGCGGGCGGCTGGCAGCATGACGCGCAACGCGGAGCGGCAATGGCAGGTATTGCTTGCGCAAGTGTGTGCCGACAACAGTTTGTACCGTTTGCGCTTGGCGGGCGGCTTGCCGGATGTGGGCGAGTCCAGTGTGGCGTGTCCCCAAGCGGGGCTGAGCCTGCAGGTGCAATTGACTGTGCAGACCACTCCCAACCCTGCTTTCAGGCGCGTGGATGCACACGTGTTTCTGCAAAGCACCCCTTTGCTGCGGGTGAGTACCGTGGTGGGGCGCTACTGACATGCGGCGTCATTCCGGCTTTACCTTGATTGAGGTGTTGGTTGCCTTGGCTTTGATGGCCTTGTTGGGCTTGATGGGATGGCGCGCCTTGGACACGTTGTTGCGTACCCGCGAAATCACCCAGTCGCGCATTGACAGCGTGGCGCTGGCGCAGGTGAGCTTGGGCCAATGGCGCGCCGATTTGAACGCGCAAATGGCCATCCCTGGCTTGCTGGGAGACAACAGCTTGCAGTGGAACGGCAACGTCATGCGCATCTTGCGCCGCAGCAGCACCCCATTGGCCGACGGCAGCGACGCGGGCTTGCAAGTGGTGGCATGGGCCTTGCGCGAGGGCTATTGGCGACGCTGGCAGTCACCCGCCTTGCGCAGTCGCACCGACATCGAACAAGCCTGGACGCTGGCGGCGCAATGGGGCCAAAACCCCAGCAGTGATTTGCTGCAGCAAGAGGTGACACTCATGCCCATGCAAAGTTTGCAGCTGTTTTATTTTCGAGACAACGCCTGGACCAACCCCTTGAGCAGTGCAGGCACAGATGCCACCAATGCGGTGCTGAAAGCGCCCGATGGGGTGCAATTGGTTTTGCAACTCAACGCCACCGACAAGCTCAACCTCGACTGGGTGCGTGCCGCCTTCAACCCTAACCGCCCATGAACACCAAGCCCGCTTTGCACCCGCACACCGGTGCCGCTTTGTTGATGGCCATGCTGACGGTCGCACTGGTCGCGGTGCTGGCCTCGGCCGCGCTGTGGCAACAGTGGCGAACCTTGTCGGTCGAGTCTGCCGAACGGGATGCCCAACAAACCGCTTGGCTGCTGCGGGGTGCACAAGACTGGGCCTTGGTGGTGTTGAAGGAAGACGGCCGAAGCAGCAGCACCGACCATTTGGCCGAGCCATGGGCAGTGCCCTTGCGCGAAGCGCGTTTATCGGCTTTTTTGGCAGCCGGCAGCAATGGCGTGGTGAACAACAGCGAAGCCCTGAGTGAGCGGGTGTTTTTATCAGGCCGCATCACCGATATGCAGTCGCGCTTGAATGTCACCAATCTGATGGAGGGCAACAAACTCAACGAGCACAGCCTGCAAAGCTTTGCCCGTTTGTACCGTGCGCTGGGCTTGCCGCAAGCAGAGTTGCTGCAATGGACAGCGGCCTTGCAGGCCTCGCTGCAAAACCCACCGCGGGCCAATTCACCTTTGCCACCACAACGGGTGGAACAGCTGCGTTGGTTGGGCATCAGCGCCAGCAGTTTGGTGCGCTTAGCGCCCCATATCACGCTGCTGCCAACGCGCACCACCGTCAACCTCAATACCGCCAGCGTGGAGGTGTTGTATGCCAGCGTGCACGACTTGGATGTGGGACAAGCCAGGCAATGGGTGAAAGAACGTGAGCGCAAGCCTTTTGACAATGTAGAAGATGTCCAAAGCCGCATGGGCAAATTTGCCGAGAATATTTCACCCGACCACCACGCCGTCAACACACGTTTTTTTGAAGTGACGGGGCAGTTGCGCCAAGGCTCGATCTACCAACTGCAAAAATCTTTGGTGCAACGCGATGGCAGTGACATCAAAACCTTGTGGCGCGAACAACGCGCCTTAGGCTCTGAGCCTGGGTGTCTCTCTACAATCCCTGCTCCATGTTGATTGTTTACCTCAGCCCCCAAGCCACGGCCTTGTTTGACTATGTCGACACGGTCGATGGACGCCATATTGCCCGCCAAGGCCAAGCCTTGCCCAAGGACTTGGCCCGCTGGGGCAGCGATGTGGTGGCGGTGCTGCCTTGGCAGGTGTTGGCATGGCACACAGTGAAACTGCCACCGGGTGTGGGCGGGCGATTGAACACGGTGCTGGGCAGCTTGTTAGAAGACAGTTGTTTACAAGACACCAACGAGTTGCATCTGGTTTTAGGTCCCGCTTCAGCCAACTTGCTACGCCAAGGCGGTGAAGCGGTGGTGGCTGCCTGCGCCAAACTTTGGTTACGCCAAGCCTTGGCGCCTTTGATGGCAGCAGGTCTGCGGGTGCAACGCTTGGTGCCCGAGGTTTGTCCCTCGCCGTCCAGCGACGCTGTGCAGTGTTATGTCATTGACGACGGTGCACATGCCCAAACCCTGCTGTGTACCCATGAAGGTGTGTGGCGCATGCCGCCCCTTGCCAGCGCGCTCAAAGTGGCCCACAGCGCTTCAAACGCAACGGTCTGGGCAGAACCCTCGGTCGCCGATACCGCGGCGCGCCTGATCAACACCGACCCCAGCCCACAAACAGCGGGCCAACGCTGGTTGCAAGCGGCGGCCAACGGTTGGGATTTGGCCAAAGGCGAATGGAGCCAGAGCCAAGGTTTGCGTGGCTGGCGAGGCGTGCAAACGGCTTGGCGCAAACTGCGTTTCGATCCAATGTGGCAAGCCACGCGCCGTGGCTTGGCCTTGTTGGTGTTGGTCAATCTGCTGGGTTTGAACCTGTGGGTTTGGCAAGTTCAAGCGAGCGTGGCGGCGCAGCAAAGCAGTCTCACACGCATCCTCACTGCCACCTTTGCGCATGTCAAAGTCGTGGTTGACGCCCCAACCCAAATGCGGCGCGAGCTAGGGGTGTTGAAGAAAAACAGTGCCCAAGCGCAAGACGCCGATCTGGATGTGATGCTGCAATACCTCTCAGCCCACTGGCCGCTGGGCGCCACCCCTGGCCACCTCGACTACCGAGGCGGCACTTTACGCTTAGGCAACTTTGAGCCTGATGTGTTGCAGCGCCTAAGCCAAGCACTGGGCCCAGACTCGCCCTACCAGCTTGAAGTGCAAGGCAACCAAGTCATTGTGCAAGCCAAGGGGGCACGATGAAATTGCTTGGTGTTTGGCAAGCCTTTGTCAGTCAACGCAGCCCACGCGAGCAACAAGGCATCACCGCTGCACTGTGGTTGCTCGGCTTGCTCGTGGTGTGGCAATTCAGTGTGGCACCCGCTTGGCAAGTTTGGCGCCACAGCAGCACCCAATTGGCGCAACTGGCTCAGCAACACACCGAGATGCTGGCCTTGCAACAACAGGCCCTTCAACTGCAAAGCCAACCGCGCATGGGCACCGAGCAATCTGCCCAAATACTGGTGACGTTGTGTGCCAGTTTGGGGGAAACCACCAAAACCAACCGGCAAGGCAACCGTTTCACGGTCACTGTCAAAGGCATCCCGCCACAGGCCTTGGCCCAAGCCTGGGAACAAGCGCGCAGCCAAGCCCAAGCGGTTTTGCTAGAGAGCCATTTGCAACGCCAAGGTGAAGCTTGGGACGGTCAATGGGTGTGGTCCTTGCCAGAGGGCAAGCCATGAAGAAGACCCTGCATGCCAAGACCGTCGCAGGCAAAGGTGTGCGTGCTGGGTTGGTGCTGGGCATGCTGTGTGCACTGGTCTGGCAAGCCCCTGCCGCCTGGCTGGGCGCGGCTGTGCAAGCCGCCAGCCAGGATCGGGTGCAGTTGCGCCAAGCCCAAGGCACGCTATGGAATGGCAGCGCGCAATGGGTGTTGTCCAGCGGCGTCGGCGGTCAAGATGCGCTGGCCTTGCCGCAGCGCATGCATTGGCGCATTCAGCCCCAAGCGGACGCCAGTTTGCGCATACAGATAGAAGTGGCTTGTTGCACGCCTGAACCTGTGCAGGTATGGATACGGCCCCAGTGGACGGGTGTGCGCGTGGAATATGGTGCGGGCGTGAGTGAATGGCCTTTGGCATGGTTGTCTGGTTTGGGCGCACCGTGGAACACCTTGGGACTGGAGGGCCAATCCCGTATAGAAACCCAAGGCGTGCAGTGGCAGTGGGACAAACAAGGCGGGCAACTGCAAGGTTTGGCGCAGTTGCAACTGCTGACAGTCTCCTCGCGTCTATCGACCCTGCGCCCCTTGGGCAGCTATGCCTTGGATGTGCAGGGTGCCAACCCTGTCCGTGTTCAACTCAGCACCCTCAGTGGCGAATTGCAATTGAGCGGACAAGGCGAGTGGCGCCCCACGGGTTTGCATTTTGAAGGTCAGGGCCAGGCCAATGCAGGCAGCGAATCAGCCTTGGTCAATTTGCTGGGCATGCTGGGGCAACGGCAGGGAAACACAACGGTATTGCGATGGGGATGACCATGTTGAAGTTGAAACGATACGCACTGGGTGCACTGGCTTTGAGTGCCATGCTTGCCGCAACGCCTGGTTTGCTCGCGCAAACCTCTCGCCCCAGCGCGCCCATCACGCTGAATTTTGTCAATGCCGAAATCGAATCTGTGGCCCGTGCATTGGCCTCGCTGACCAAACGCAGCTTGGTGGTTGACCCACGGGTCAAGGGCAACATCACGCTTTCAACCGACAAACCGGTGGCGCCTGATGTGGCATGGAACCAGTTTTTGGCGGTGTTGCGCTTGCAGGGTTTTGCCATGATCGAAACCCAAGGGCTGTACAAAATCGTGCCCGAGGCCGAAGCCAAGTTGCAAGGCGGTCAAATGGCCGTGGTGCCTGCGGGCACCGCACCCAATAACGCCCAAGTGATGACGCAAATTTTCAAGCTCTCGCATGAAAGCGCCAACAACCTGGTGGCGGTGCTGCGCCCGCTTATCAGCCCCAACAACACCATCAATGTGACGCCGGGTTCCAACGCCTTGGTCATCACCGATTACGCCGACAACTTGCAGCGCTTGGGACGCATCATCGCGTCGCTGGATGTGGCCAACGCCACCGATGTGGAGGTCATTCCACTGCAACACGCCATCGCCAGCGACGTGGTGGCTTTGCTGACACGGCTGATAGACAGCACGGCAGGCGCTGCAGCTGGTGCGCAAGGTCAAGCCGATACCAGTTACAAGACCGCCATCTTGGCCGAAACCCGCAGCAACGCCATCATCGTGCGCTCGGCCAACCCCGCCAAGCAAGCGCAAATTCGCAGCTTGGTGGAAAAACTCGATCGCCCCGGCAGTGAAAACGCCAGCGGGAACATCCATGTGGTGTATTTGAAAAATGCGGACGCCACCAAACTGGCCAACACCTTGCGCGCGGCCGTGGCAGGCACGGGTGCGGGTGCGGGCGGCGGCGCAAGCCCTGCCGCGCCAGCCCCCACGATGGGCACCACACCCGGTGGCAGCGCCAGTCTGAACCTGCCCACCACGGGCGGGCAAATCCAAGCCGATGCCGCCACCAATTCGCTCATCATCACCGCGCCGGAACCCCAGTACCGTCAACTGCTGGCGGTGATTCAATCGCTGGACCAGCGCCGCGCCCAGGTGCTGGTAGAGAGTCTGATTGTGGAAGTCGACTCGGCCAAAGAATCGCAGTTTGGCATCCAATGGCAAAACTTGGTGGGCGGTGCCAACAGCACGGTGGGCATTTTGGGCACCAACTTTGCCACCAGCAATTTGCTCAACCAATCCATCGATGGCGCTGACGGCAAAGTGCTGCCTGGCCAAGGCTTGAACATTGCCACTGCACGCAATATCAACGGCAAGTACGTGATGACCTCGCTGGCCAATTTTTTGCAAACCAATGGCGGCAGCAACATCCTCTCGCGACCGTCTTTGCTGACCTTGGACAACGAGGAAGCCAAAATTGTGGTGGGTCAAAACGTGCCCTTCGTGACCGGCCAGTACACCAACAACAACAGCAACAACGGCGCGGTCAACCCGTTCCAAACGGTGGAACGCAAAGACGTGGGCTTGACCTTGAAAGTCAAACCACAAATCAGCGATACCGGCATGGTCAAGCTGACCATCTTCCAAGAGGTCTCCAGCGTAGACACATCGAAAAAACTCACCGATGGCTTGATCACCAACAAACGCTCAATCGAGTCCAATATCTTGGTGGAAGACGGCACAGTGGTGGTGCTTGGAGGCTTGCTCTCTGACACCTATGAAGACAGCCGCCAGCAAGTGCCTGGTTTGGGTGACATTCCGTTTTTCGGTGCACTGTTTCGCAACGAAACCCGCAACCGCAGCAAAACCAATTTGATGGTGTTTTTGCGTCCCGTGGTGGTGCGTGACGAGGCCAGCGCCGAGGTGCTCACCAACGGCCGTTACCAGTACATGCAAGGCCTGCAAAAAGAAGCCGGCAAAGAACCCACGGGCACCATGCCCATCCCCAATGATTTGACCTTACCACCCTTGCCCAACGCATCGGATGCACCTACCGTGCCTGCCACGCCGGCCAAACCCTGAAGCACCATGCGTCACCCCCTGCCCTACGCATTTGCCCGAACCCACCAGTTGTTGCTGGAGGACGATGGGCATGCGCTCACGCTGTGGCACCATGCGCAACCGCCTGCGGGTGCATGGAGTGAGGTGTTGCGAGTGCACGCGGTCGACCACTTTCAGCAACTCGATGCCGCCAGCTTGGCGCAACGCATCAGCGCCAGCTACGCGGGTGCCGAATCGAGTGCGGCCATGGTCATGAGCGAGGTCGAGGGTGAGGCCGATTTGGCACGCATGATGCAGGAGCTGCCTGCGGTGGAAGACCTGTTGGAAGCCTCGGCCGATGCGCCCATTATTCGCATGCTCAATGCCTTGTTGATGCAAGCTGCACGCGATGGCGCCAGCGACATCCATATCGAGCCCTACGAGCGCCACTCCAGCGTGCGATTTCGCATCGACGGCAGCTTGCGCGAGGTGGTGCAACCCAACCGCGCGCTGCATGCCGCCTTGATCTCGCGTTTGAAGATCATGGCCGACTTGGACATTGCCGAAAAGCGTTTGCCGCAAGACGGACGCATTTCCTTGCGCTTGGGCCAGCGCGCCATCGACGTGCGTGTATCCACCTTGCCGGGCGCCCATGGCGAACGCGCAGTGCTGCGCTTGCTAGACAAATCGCAAAGTCGCTTAACCTTGTCATCGGTGGGCATGCAAGGCCCGACGCTGCAACGTTTTTCGCAACTCATCGCGCAGCCGCATGGCATTGTGTTGGTAACGGGGCCCACTGGTTCGGGCAAAACCACCACCTTGTACGCCGCCTTGCAACAACTCGATGCGGCGCACCTGAACATCATGACGGTGGAAGACCCCATCGAGTACGAGTTAAGCGGGATTGGCCAAACCCAAGTCAACCCCAAAATCGACCTCGACTTTGCCAAGGCTTTGCGGGCCATCTTGCGCCAAGACCCCGACATCATCATGATTGGGGAAATTCGCGACCAAGAAACCGCACAAATCGCTATCCAAGCCTCGCTCACGGGTCACTTGGTTTTGGCCACCTTGCACACCAATGACGCGGTGAGCGCCGTCACCCGCTTGACCGACATGGGCATCGAGCCGTTTTTGCTCAGCTCCTCGCTCTTGGGCGTGTTGGCCCAACGCTTGGTGCGCAAACTCTGCGGCACTTGCCAAGGCAGTGGCTGTGCGACCTGCGGCCACACCGGCTACCAAGGGCGCACCGGTATTTTTGAACTGATGGGTGTGGACGACCCATTGCGCGAATTGATCCACAACCGAGGCGCTGAAGCAGACTTGTTGCTGGCGGCCAAACGCCAAGGCATGCTGAGCTTGCGTGAAGACGGCGAGCGTTTGGTGGCCCAAGGGCTTACCTCGGCGCAAGAGTTGTTGCGCGTCACCCGCGATTAAGCGCCCATGCCCGCCTATACCTATGAAGCCTTAACCCCCCAGGGTGCCACCGAGCGCGGCGTGGTCGAGGCCGACTCAGAGCGTGCCGCGCGCAGCCAACTGCGCACACAGGCTTTGATTCCAATCAAGGTGGAAGCGGTGGCGCAAGACAAACCGCGCATCAAAGGTGACGTGGTGCTGTGGCAAGCAAGGATTTTCAGCCGCACCGATTTGGTAGTGTGGACCCGCCAACTGGCCAGCTTGGTGGGTGCGGGCTTGCCGCTGGAACGCGCATTAAGTGCCTTGAGCGAAGAAGCCAGCAACCCTCTGCAACGCGACTTGGTGGCACTGGTGCGCGCCGAGGTCAACGCCGGCGCACCTTTGGCGCAAGCTTTGGCGCAACACCCGCGTGCGTTCGACACGCTCTACACCGCCGTGATTGAAGCGGGCGAACAAAGCGGGCGTTTAAGCCAAGTGCTGTTGCAACTGGCCAAGGACCAAGAAAGCGCCCACACCATGCGCAACAAATTGCTGGCTGCATCGCTTTACCCCGCCATCGTGAGCGCGGTGGCTTTGCTCATTGTGTTGTTTTTGCTGGCCTATGTGGTGCCGCAAGTGGCGCAAGTCTTCACCAGCACCCAACGCTCGCTGCCCGCACTGACCGTGGCCATGCTCTTTATCAGCGAGATGGTGCAAGCCACTTGGTTGGCGGTCTTGGCACTGTTGATCGCGGCGACAGTGGCTTTGCGTATGCTGCTGCGCCAAAGCGCATTTCGCTTGTCGTTTGACCAGCTATGGCTGCGCTTGCCGCTGCTGGGGCGTCTGAGTCTGGGCTACAACGCCGCGCGTTTTGCCAGTACCTTGGCGCTGTTGGTAGGTGCAGGTGTACCGATGCTCAAAGCCTTGCAAACAGCCGCGCAAACACTGTCGAACACGGCACTGCGTGAACATGCCATGCAGGCCATTGAATTGGTGCGCGAAGGTGCCCCCTTGGCCAGCGCGTTGGCGCAAAACAAGCGCTTGCCTGGCGTGTTGTCGATGTTTGCGCGTTTGGGCGAACAAACCGGCCAACTGCCCGCCATGCTGCAACATGCCGCAGACCATTTGGGCGAGGAAGTGCAACGCCGCGCCATGCAACTGGCCACGGTGCTCGAGCCGCTCTTGATTGTGACCATGGGGTTGGTGGTCATGTTGATCGTGCTGGCGGTCATGCTCCCCATCATTGAACTCAACCAGTTTGTTCGCTGAAGGACCTCGCATGGCAAGCACATTGGACGGCAAATTGGTGGTGGCGATTTCCTCGCGTGCCTTGTTCGATTTCGAGCAAGAGAACCAGGTCTTCGAGCAAAACGACGACCGCGCTTACATGGACTTGCAGTTACAGCGCTTGGAGACACCCGCCAAACCGGGCGTGGCGTTTTCGCTGGTGAAGAAACTCCTCAGCTTTAACCAAGCCGATGCCTCGCGGGTAGAGGTGGTGATTTTGTCGCGCAACGACCCTGTCAGTGGCATGCGGGTGTTTCGCTCAGCCCAGCACTACGGCTTGGACATACAGCGCGGCAGTTTCACCCGTGGCCAGCCGCCGTGGCGCTATTTAAAACCACTCAATGCCAATTTGTTTTTGTCGACGCATTTGCGCGATGTGCGCGCCGCGCTTGATGCCGGCGTGCCCGCCGCCCAGGTCTATCCGCACTCGGCACACGCCTCCGAAGCGCACCCCCATGAAGTGCGGATTGCCTTTGACGGTGACGCGGTGCTGTTCAGCGACGAAGCCGAGCGGGTGTTTCAAACCCAAGGCTTGAATGCTTTTCAACAACACGAAAAAGACAAAGCTTGGCAACCGCTGTCGGCGGGTCCCTTCAAGCCTTTGCTGGCCGCCTTGCACCGCCTGCAAACCGAGGGCACCGCGCACATGGGCATTCGCACTGCATTGGTTACCGCGCGCAGCGCACCCGCCCACGAACGCGCCATCCGCACCTTGATGCAATGGAACATCCAAGTCGACGAGGCGATGTTTTTGGGCGGTTTGGCCAAGGGCGAGTTTTTGCGTGAATTTGAACCCGATTTTTTCTTTGATGACCAAACCGGCCACATCGAATCAGCGGCCCGCCATGTGCCTGCAGGCCATGTGGCCAGCGGGGTGCAAAATACCCACCCTGGCAATGAAAAAGACTAAATGAGACCCCTCACCCCTGTGCGCCTGTTGTGGCGCAAAACCCGCACCCATTTGCGCCAAGTCTGGCAGTTGTCCATGCCGTATTTCCGTTCCGAGGAACGCTGGCGTGCGCGGTTTTTGCTGTTGGCAAGCATTGCCCTGAATTTGGGCATGGTGAATGTCCTGGTCTTGCTCAACGACTGGAATCGCGTGTTTTATGACGCCTTGCAAAACCGCGATGCCGTGGTGTTTTGGGAGCAGTTGCAAATGTTTGCGGTGCTGGCCACCGCGTTCATCGTGGTTGCGGTTTACCGTTTTTACCTGACGCAGTTGCTGGAAATTCGCTGGCGCGCATGGATGACCCGGGACTTTCTGCAGCGCTGGACCACGCAAAATATTTTTTACCAACTCGAGCTACGCCAAGCGGCCACTTTGGGTGAGAGTGGTTCGATGGCCGACAACCCCGATCAGCGCATCCAAGAAGACATTCAGTTGTTTACCTCGGATACCGTTGGCCTGAGTTTGGGTTTGCTCGATGCCTTGGTCACGCTGGGCAGTTTTGTCGGCATTTTGTGGGCCTTGTCCGGCAGTTTCGAATTCACTTACCAAGACTATGCCTTCATCATCCCTGGCTTCATGGTGTGGATGGCTTTGCTCTACGCTTTGTTGGGCAGTTTGATCGGCCATTTTTTAGGTCGCTCCATGTCGCCCTTGAATTTCAACCAACAGCGCTTGGAAGCGAATTTTCGTCACCACCTCATGCGGGTGCGTGAGTACAGTGAGGCCATCGCCTTGGACAGGGGCGCCGATTTTGAGCGTGTCTCCTTGCAAAAGCGCTTTGCTGGCGTGGTGGACAACTTTTTGCAGCTCCTGAAGGTGCAAAAGCGCTTTACCTGGTTCAGCTCGGCCTATGGGCAAGCGGCCGTGGTCTTCCCCATGTTGGTGGCAGCGCCTCGCTACTTCAGTGGTGCCATCCAATTGGGTGAGTTGATGCAAATTTCATCTGCCTTTGGGCAGGTGCAAGAGTCTTTGAGTTGGTTGGTCAGCAACTACCCCCGTTTGGCCTCATGGACCGCCACCACGCAGCGTTTGCATGGGTTTTTAGACCAAATGGAAACCATCCGTGCGATTTCGTTTGCGGTGGTGCAAGCGCCTACCGATGGCAGAGCGCCGCCGACCTTGCTGCGCACCTCGGCCCTCACCATCACCTTGCCTGACCGCACGGTGTTGCTTGACGATGTGGTGCTGGAAGTGCGCCCCGGTGACTCGGTCTTGATTCGTGGTCCCTCGGGCAGTGGCAAATCCACTTTGCTGCGTGTGTTGGCAGGCATCTGGCCTTATGTGCGTGGCTGGGATGCACAGCGCCAGCCTTTGTCGCTGTACGAGGCGGTTGCCTTGCCAGCGGACTGCATGTTTGTGCCCCAACGACCTTATTTTCCTGAAGGGCGTTTGCGCGATGCTTTGTGCTACCCCGGCGAAGTCGACGCCTATACCGATGTGGATCTTCAACAGGCCTTGATGATGGCGCTGTTGCCCCAGCTCATTACCCAGCTCGACAAGGTGGGCCAATGGAGCCAGCAACTGTCGGGTGGCGAAGCCCAACGCTTGGCCATGGCCAGGGTGTTTTTGAAACAACCCCATTGGGTGTTCGCAGACGAAGCCACCAGCGCGCTGGACGAGGCCACCGAGAAAGTGATTTACGAACGCTTGCTGGCCATGGTTAAAGCCAAAGGCGGCGCGCTGGTGTCAGTGGCGCACCGCCCCAGTGTGGCGGCCTACCATCAACGCTTATGGCAGCTGGTCAACGCCTCGGAGGGCAGTACCAAGAGCTATGTGATGCAAGTCAGCCACTGAACGCGGACTGCAGGTTTCAGCGTTTAGCCTTTGGCAAAGCCTTGGGTGCCAATACCAGTTGCCACATTTGGTGGTGCTGGGTTCTGAAACTGGCCGCGCTGCTGAGCAAGTGAAAACGCCACATGCGGTAAAAACGTTCGTCATGCGACAAGCGCAATTGTGGCCAGGCCATCTCAAACCGCTGGTGCCAATGCAACAAGGTGCGGTCGTGGTCGGCGCCGATGGTGTGCACATCCTTCACCACGAAATGCGTTTGACTGGCTTGGGTAACTTCCTCGAGTGACGGTAAGTACCCTTGCGGGTAGATGTAGGAGTCGTTCCAAACATCCAGCAGCCGTTCAGAATGGTTTTTACCTTGGGTTTGCAACAGCATCCAGCCATCTTCTTTCAAGCTGCGTTTGGCGGTTTCAAGAAAAGCAGGCATGTGGGCTTGGCCTACTTGCTCTAACGCGCCAATGCTGACGATGCGGTCAAACTTGGATTTGCCATCGGCATTGAAAGTCGCATAGTCGCTGAGTTCGAATTGAACGGGCAGACGGCCTGCCAATGTTTGCCCCAGCTGTATGTGCTGCGCCTCATGGCTCAAGCCCAGCACATGCACAGCATGGTGTTTGGCGGCGTAACGCATAAAGCCGCCCCATCCGCAGCCCAAGTCCAGTACGCGCATACCAGGGCGCAGTTGCAGTTGGCGGCACAAAAGCTCAAATTTGGCCATCTGCGCTTCTTCCAAGGTTTGCACACCGTCGACCCAGTAGGCACAGCTGTGGCTCATGAAAGGGTCGAGCATGGCTTGGAACACCGGGTTACCCACTGCGTAGCGCACCCTTCCCACCACCCGAAACCTGCTGCTGTCTTTGGGGGGTCGCATCAAGCCTTTGAAGCTCTCCCACTTGGCGCGCGGTGTGCGCAATGTATCTTCCAGACGTGCGCGCAGCAGGCGCTCGACCAAGCGGTCAATCGCATGACACTCCCACCAGCCGTCCATGTAACTTTCGCCCAAGGCCAACCCGCCCGATTGCAATAAGCGCTGCAGGGTTTGCGGGTGTTTGAGGTGGATGTCCCAGGGACGATTGCCATCGAGATGAATGTCGGCATCTGCCAAGACCTGCGCAAACCATGGGCTGTGGAGACTGCTGCGGGACTGACGGTGGGCAGGCGATGCGATGACGAGAGACATGTTTCAACCCCCTTAAAATGAGTTATTTATATTTCATTTTAAGAGGATAAAAGTCTATAAATTACGATAAATAAATTAATTTAATGTATCGATATGCACTACTGGGGGCAGTTTTGCTGCTATTTGCAAACTGTCCCCGAAGACGCCGACTGCGAACAAGACAAGCAAAGGCACAATACGCAAATGCCATTTCAAGCCATGCTCCATTTGCTTCAAAAACGCCTGCCCGGTTTGTTGGCGGTTTACGCCTTTGGCAGCCGTGTCAAGCGAGGAGGCACGCAAGCGCAAGCTGACAGTGACTTGGATTTGGCTGTCTTGGTCGAAGGCAGGGCCGACCCGATTTTGTTGTTCGACTTGATGGGTGAATTGGCGGATGTCGCGGGATGCCCAGTCGATTTGCTCGATTTACGGGCAACCTCCACGGTCATGCAACACCAAGTGTTCACCACAGGCGAACAGTTGTGGGCCAAAGACATCCAAGCCGATTTATTCGCTGCAGCCATGTTGACTGAAAAGCTGTGGTTCGACGCCAGCCGCGACGCCTTGGTGCAAGACGTGATGGAGCGGGGTTCGGTGTATGGCCGATGATGTGCTGTTGAACAAAGCCGCGACCATCGAGCGATGCGTGGCGCGGGTCCGAGAAGAGTATGCGGCCGACCCTCCTTCCTTTGCGACCAATTTCAGCCGCCAAGACGCCGCTATTTTGAACATCCAACGCGCGTGTGAAGCCGCACTGGACATGGGACAACACTTGATACGCCGCGACAAACTGGGCCTTCCGCAAAGCGCCAGGGATGTGTTTGTGTTGCTAGAACAGCACCAGCGCATTGACCCCCAAGTGGCACAAGCCATGCGCCGCATGAGCGGGTTTCGGAATTTGGCGGTTCATGACTACCAAGCGCTTCAACTCCCCATCACGCTCAACATCATTCACCACCACATGCATGAATTTCTGGATTTTGCAGGGCAAATACTCCAGCGGGATTGAGCTTAGGTCATTGCGAGGTGCACCGCCCCGAAGCAATCTCTCAATTGCCCGACAGGCTGGGTCGGACCGCCGCGAGCGTCGCAGCTTTGCTGCGGTGAGCGGCGGACGAGCCCAGCGTGGTGGGCAAGTGAGAGATTGATCAGGGGGAGACTGCTTCGCTCGCAATGACGAAGAACGCGCAATGACGAGCGGGTCAGGGTTTGAGCCGCATTTCCGCCGCCCTTGCATGGGCTTGCAAGCCCTCGCCATGCGCCAGCACAGAGGCGATCTGCCCCAAGGTTTGCGCGCCCTGCTCGCTCACCTCGATCAGGCTGGAGCGTTTTTGGAAGTCGTACACGCCCAGTGGCGAAGAAAACCGCGCCGTGCCCGAGGTGGGCAGCACATGGTTGGGGCCAGCGCAATAGTCGCCCAAGCTCTCGCTGGTGTAAGCGCCCAAGAAGATGGCGCCCGCGTGTTTGAGCAGCGGCTCCCAGGCATGGGGCTGATGGCTGGACACCTCCAAATGCTCGGGGGCGATGCGGTTGCTGATGGCGCAGGCCTCTTCCATGCTGCGGGTGTGGATGAGCGCACCACGGCCATTGAGGGACGCGGCGATGATGTCTTGGCGCGGCATCTCGGGCAGCAGTTTGTCGATGGACGCTTGCACCGCGTCGATGTAGGCTGCATCGGGGCACAGCAAGATGCTTTGCGCCAACTCGTCGTGCTCGGCCTGTGAAAAAAGGTCCATGGCCACCCAGTCGGCTGGCGTTGAGCCATCGGCCAGCACCAAAATTTCAGAGGGCCCGGCAATCATGTCGATGCCGACCGTGCCAAACACGCGGCGCTTGGCCGCTGCCACATAGGCGTTGCCAGGGCCGGTGATTTTGTCGACTGCGGGCACGGTGGCCGTGCCGTAAGCGAGCGCGGCCACGGCCTGCGCGCCGCCAATGGTGAAGGCGCGGGTGACGCCTGCCACATAAGCAGCGGCCAGCACCAGCGGGTTTTTGTCACCCTTGGGCGTGGGCACCACCATGATGATGTCTTGCACACCTGCCACGTGGGCGGGAATGGCGTTCATGAGCACACTCGAGGGATAAGCCGCTTTGCCGCCGGGCACGTAAATGCCCACACGATCCAGTGGCGTGACTTTTTGGCCCAGCAGCGTGCCATCGGCGTCGCGGTAAGTCCAACTCTCGCCCGAGGCTTTTTTCTGCGCTTCGTGGTAGGCGCGCACCCTTGCGGCAGCGTCTTGCAAAGCTTGTTGTTGCACTTGGGGCAAGCCCTCAAAAGCTGCTTTCAGCTCGGCTTGGGTCAACTCCAAGGCCGCCATGTTGGGCGCGGTCAAACCGTCAAAACGTGCGGTGTATTCCAACACCGCGGCGTCGCCCCGCGTTTTCACATCGGCCAGGATGTCGGCCACGCGCTGCTCGATGGCCGCGTCGGTGTCGGCCGACCAATGCAAGCGCTGTTGAAACAGGGTTTCAAAATCGGCTTGGGTGGTGGACAGGCGAAGAGGACGGGCGGTCATGTCAGATGGCGTGGTGAATCAACGGGGTCGCAAAGGCGGTCAAGCTTCAAGCAGCTTGGGCGGTGGCGCGGTCAAAGGTCTCGATCAAATGCCGAATGGCAGCGGTTTTGAGTTTCATGGCGGCTTGGTTGACCACCAAACGCGAGCTGATGTCCATGATGCGCTCGACTTCCACGAGGTGGTTGGCTTTCAAGGTGCTGCCCGTGGACACCAGGTCGACAATCGCGTCGGCCATGCCCGTCAGGGGCGCGAGTTCCATGCTGCCGTAGAGCTTGACCAAATCCACATGCACACCTTTGGTGGCGAAGAAGTCACGCGCAATCGCCACGTACTTGGTGGCCACGCGCAGCCGTGCCCCTTGCTTGACGGCAGCGTCGTAATCGAAACCATGAGGCACGGCCACGCTCATGCGGCAGCGGGCAATGCGCAAGTCCAGCGGTTGGTATAGGCCGGCACTGCCGTGCTCAATCAAGGTGTCCAAACCCGCCACGCCCATGTCCGCCCCGCCGTACGCCACATAGGTGGGCACGTCAGAGGCGCGCACCAAGACCACGCGCAAGCTGGCTTGGTTGGTGGGCAAAATCAGTTTGCGCGACTTCTCGGGGTCTTCCAAGACCTCAATGCCGGCTGCTTTCAACAGCGGCAAGGTCTCGTCAAAAATACGTCCTTTGGACAAGGCCAGGGTGATGCTCATCGGTTTCTTTCGATGTCCGCGCCCAAGGCGCGCAGTTTGTCTTCCATGCGGTCATAGCCGCGGTCCAAATGGTAAATGCGGTCCACCACGGTCTCGCCTGCGGCGACCAAGCCGGCAATCACCAAACTGGCCGAGGCGCGCAAATCGGTGGCCATGACCGTGGCACCCGAGAGTTTGGCCACGCCCTCCACCATCGCCACCTTGCCGTCAATTTGAATGTGGGCACCGAGGCGCAGCAACTCGTTGACGTGCATGAAGCGGTTTTCAAAAATGGTCTCGGTCACCTTGGCGCTGCCTTGCGACACCGCGTTGAGCACCATGAACTGGGCTTGCATGTCTGTGGGGAAGCCGGGGTATTCGGTGGTGCGAAAACTTTGGGCCTTCAAATGCGCAAAGGCAGGGCCTGGTGAGCGCACACTCAAACCGCCCGTCACCGCTTCGATCTGCACACCCGCGTCACGCAATTTGTCGATGACGGCTTCCAAATGGTCGCCTCGCGCGTGTTGCAACACCACCTCGCCACCGGTGGCGGCCACGGCGCACAAAAACGTGCCCGCTTCAATGCGGTCGGCCACCACGCTGTGCGTGGCACCATGCAGTTGGTCCACGCCTTGGATGTGGATGCGGCTGGTGCCATGGCCTTCAATCTGGGCACCCATGGCGATCAGCAGTTCAGCTAAGTCGGGAATCTCGGGCTCTTGCGCCGCGTTTTCCAACACGGTTTCACCCTCGGCCAAACACGCCGCCATGAGGAAGTTTTCAGTGCCGGTGACGGTCACCATGTCGGTGGCGATGCGCGCACCTTGCAGCCGGGTCCGGCCGTCTTTGAGACGGGCCACCATGTAGCCCTGCTCCACATCGATCACCGCGCCCATGGCCTGCAAGCCCTTGATGTGCTGATCCACAGGGCGTGTGCCAATGGCGCAACCCCCTGGCAAGGACACCTTGGCATGGCCAAACCGCGCCAACAAAGGGCCCAAAGCGAGGACCGAGGCGCGCATGGTTTTCACCAACTCGTAAGGCGCTTCGGGGGTGTGCAGTGCGCCTGCGTTCAGCACCATGTCGCCCGCTTCGTTGCGCTCGGCGCTGACACCCATGTGGCGGATCAGCTTGACCATGGTCGACACGTCTTGAAGACGCGGCACATTGCGCAGGGTGAGGGTGTCAGCAGTGAGCAAGGCCGCGCACAACTCAGGCAGGGCGGCGTTTTTCGCACCGGCAATCGACACCTCGCCTTGCAAAAGGCGTCCGCCACGAATCAACAATTTGTCCATGGCGTGTCAGGCGCTGGTGGACTGGGCTTGCCACTCGGCAGGCGTAAAAGTTTTCATGGACAAGGCATGCACCTCGTCGTTGGCCATTTTGTCGCCCAAGGTGGCATAGACCTTTTGGTGGCGCTGAATCGGGCGCAGGCCCTCGAAAGCCGAGGTGACCACGGTGGCATACCAATGGCGACCATCGCCTTGCACCTGCACGTGTTCACAGGGCAAGCCTGTGGCGATCATGGTTTCAATCTGGTCTGCGGTCATGGTTTAGCCCCGAATTTTGTAGCCGATGCGCAGCAAATGTAGCGCCAATGCGGCCACCAACACAAATGCAGTGCCCACCAAGCCCAGGCTGATCCATGGTGAGACATCGCTCACCCCGAAAAAGCCGTAGCGGAACCCGTCGATCATGTAGAAAAACGGGTTGAGGTGGCTGACCTGCTGCCAAAACGGCGGCAGGGAATGGATGGAATAAAACACGCCACTCAAAAACGTCATGGGCGTGATGAGGAAATTTTGGAAGGTGGACATCTGGTCGAACTTGTCGGCCCACAAGCCAGCGATGAGCCCCAAGGTGCCCAGCATGGCCGCACCCAACAGGGCGAACACCACGATCCACAAAGGAGCAACCACGGTGAGCGGCGCAAACCACACCGTCACCAACAACACGCCCAAGCCCACCGCCATGCCGCGCACCACCGCGGCCAGCACATAGGCGGCAAACCAACTGAGCGGCCCCAGGGGAGTGAGCAAAATGAACACCAGGTTGCCCATCATCTTGCTTTGCACCATGGACGAGGAACTGTTGGCAAAGGCGTTTTGCAACAAGCTCATCATCACCAAACCAGGCACCAAAAACGCGGTGTAACTCACGCTGTCATAGACCGTGATGCGGCCTTCCAGCAAATGGCCAAAAATGAGCATGTACAACAACGCGGTCAGCACTGGCGCGGCAATGGTTTGGGCGCTGACCTTCCAAAAGCGCAGCACCTCTTTGTAAAACAAGGCTTGCCAACCCGTCATGACGCAGCCCCCATGACATCCAAAAACACGTCTTCCAAATCGGCTTTGCGAATTTCCACGTCCTCGGCCACCAAACCCGCTTGGCGCACCGCTGCCAGGTAGTTTTCAATTTGCGCCGCGTCATGCGCCGGGAACTGCACGATGCGCCCCGTGACGCGGGCTTGCGCGGCCAATTCCGGCGGCAACTGCGCGTCGAGCTTGAAGCGCAAGACGTTGCTGGAGGCGTTTTTCAGCAAGCTGCTGGTGTTGTCCAGCGCCACCACCTTGCCGTTTTTCAGCATGGCGATGCGGTTGCACAAAGCCTCGGCCTCTTCCAAATAATGCGTGGTCAAAAGCACGGTGTGGCCTTCGCGGTTCAAGCGTGCAATGAATTGCCACAGGGTTTGGCGCAACTCCACGTCCACGCCAGCGGTGGGTTCGTCCAGCACGATGACGGGGGGTTTGTGCACCAGGGCTTGCGCCACCAGCACACGCCGCTTCATGCCGCCAGAGAGTTGGCGCATGTTGTGGTTGGCTTTGTCGGCCAAGCCCAAACATTCGAGCAGCTCGTCCAACCAAGCGTCGTTGCCGGTGATGCCAAAGTAGCCCGACTGAAACCGCAGGGCTTCGCGCACCGTGAAAAATGGGTCGAACACCAGTTCTTGCGGCACCACACCCAAGCGTTTGCGCACCTGGGCCGATTGGGTTTGCACATCCAAGCCCTGCACATGGATATGGCCGCTGCTGGGCTGCAACAAGCCCGCCAAAATGCTGATAAGGGTGGTTTTGCCTGCGCCGTTCGGGCCCAAGAGGCCAAAAAACTCGCCTTGCTGAATATCAAAGCTGACATTGTCTAAAGCCTTGAACGTGCCACGGGTGCCGTTAAAGCTTTTACAGACGGACTGAAAGGAAATGGCTGTCATAAGTGAAGCCCCTGATTCTAAGGCTTGCGGGCTTGGCAGCTAAGCAGGGCTGAGTTGCAATAAATCTTCGATGCCATAAACACGCGCCAAGGCCAAGGCCTTGGGCGGCAAACCGACCACCTGCATGACACGGTGGTGTTGCGCCGCATCGCGCAAACCCGTCAACAGCACCGCCAAAGCAGAGGAGTCAAATTGCTTCAAACCAGAGGCATCCACCCGCAACACGCTTTGGGTTTTGGCCAGTGCGCCCAATTGCTGTGCGACCGACGCCGCTTGGTCGTGGGTGAGTTGCGCAGGCAACTGGAAAACAGGGCCGGCGTTCACTTGCGGCTGTTGGCTTTGTTGCGCTCGCTCAAGGTGGCGATCAAGCCGTCCACGCCTTTGGCGTTGATTTCTTGCGCAAACTGGGTGCGGTAGTTATCGACCAACCACACGCCCAATACATTGAAGTTGTAAATCTTCCAGCCACCGGGTGCATCGGAGCTTTTTTCTAAGCGGTAGTCCAAGGGAATGGGTTCGTTGCCGCCCCGAATTTCCGAGCGCACCACCACCTCGCTGTCTTCGGCCGCGCCTTTAAATCCTTTGACGACAATGGTATGGGTGTCCTTGGCCTGCGACAGCGCGCCTGCATAACTTCGCACCAACAGCAGTTTGAATTCTTCTTGCAAGCGCTTTTGCTGCTCAGGACTGGCTTGCCGCCAAGCAGGGCCGACGGCAGAGGCGGTCATGCGTTGAAAGTTGACATTGGGCAACACCCGCGTGTCCACCAGGTTGGCCAGTTTTTGCAAGTCCCCTGATTTGACAGCGGGGTCTTTGCGCACCACCTCCAGCAAGTCATTGGACAACTGCTGCATGAACACGTCTGGTGCTTGTGGATTGGCATAGGCTGGCTGCGCCAAAGCCACAACCGCCACACACAACCCCAGGCACAGATTCTTGAAGCTGGCCGTCAAACCAGCAGGGGAATAGAGAAACATGTTCATGCCTTCATCGTGATCAGGTGAGGCGACCATTATTGGTCATTTGACTTGCTTTCTTGATCAAGATCATTGTTTTTTTCTTCCAGCTCGTCCACATCTGACGGGGGCCCTCGGCGCACCTCGGCACGGCGTTTTTGCAAATAGGCATCGCGCACAAAACTGTATTTGTCCAAAGCCACCTCGCTCAAGCGGTCATCCAAGCCCAAAAACTGGGCTCTTTTATCTACCAAACGCAAGGCAATCCCTTCGTTTCGGCTGGCCACCGGGTTGATTTGGGCCCAAGGGTCACCGCGCTGGTCCACCACCAACGCGGCAGTGTCACGGACGGTGGACGGCCCCAGCAAAGGCAACACCACATACGGCCCCGAAGGCATGCCCCAGTAACCCAAGGTTTGGCCAAAGTCCGCCGTGTGTCTTTGCAAACCCATCGGGGTTCCCACATCAAATAAACCATACAAACCAATGATGGAGTTGACCGCCACCCGCATACCAGTTTCAACGGTTTCCTTGGGCTTGAGTTGCAAGCCGTTGTTCACCACCGACCACATATCGCGCAAATTGCCAAAAAAGTTTTTGACCGTGGTTTGCAACAGGTCTGGGGTGTAGTCTTTGTAAGACTTGGCCACGGGCTTCAACACCGCTTGGTCAAGGTTTTCATTGAACGCATCGATCTTGCGATTGGTGGCCTCAAAGGGGTCGAGCGGATTGCCCCCTGACGTGCTGGCACAGCCCACCAAAGCCAACAACAGCGTTGCCAGCCACAGGCTGAGACAAGACGTCAAACGGTGCATAGGTTTATTTGCTTTCTGGGGTAGCAGGCTCGGCGGCCTTGTTGTAGAGGAAGCGACTGATGAGATTCTCTAACACCACAGCCGACTGGGTATCTTGCACTTTGTCGCCTTCGGCCAGCACTTTTTCGTCCGCACCGGCCTCAATACCGATGTACTGCTCACCCAGCAAGCCGCTGGTCAAGATTTTCAGGGAACTGTCTTTGGGGAACTGGTGCTGCGCTTCGATGGCCATCACCACTTTGGCTTGGTAGCTTTTGCCGTCAAACACGATCTCCTTGACCCTCCCCACCACCACGCCCGCGCTTTTAACGGCCGCTTGCTTTTTCAAGCCACCAATGTTGTCAAACATGGCTGAGACGGTATAGTTTTTTTGGAAATTCAAGCTCAGCAAATTTGCCGACTGCAAAGCCAAAAACAGCAAGGCCGCTGTGCCAATGAGCACCAGCAAGCCCACCCAAACATCGTTACTCGAGCGTTGCATTCTTTCAGCCCCTTCAAATAGAAAACATCAGTGCAGTGAGCACAAAGTCTAAAGCCAGCACGCTTAACGAAGCCATCACCACCGTTCGCGTGGTTGCCCGCGCCACACCCTCCGGTGTGGGCTGCGCCTCAAAGCCTTGGCGCAAGGCCACAAAACTCACGGTGATGCCAAACACCACACTCTTGATCACCCCATTGCCCACATCCTGCCAGACATCGACGCCACTTTGCATTTGCCCCCAAAACGAGCCGCTGTCCACGCCAATCATCAAGACGCCAACCACCCAACCGCCCAAAATGCCCACCGCACTGAAGACGGCCGCCAAGATAGGCATGACCAGCACACCGCCCCAAAAACGGGGTGCCAAAATGCGTTGAACCGGGTCGATGGCCATCATCTCCATGGCGCTGAGTTGCTCGCCGGCTTTCATCAACCCAATCTCGGCTGTCAAAGAGGTGCCGGCACGGCCGGCAAACAACAATGCGCTGACCACGGGGCCGAGTTCACGCACCAAGCTCAGCGCGACCAACAAACCCAAAGCCGAGGCTGAGCCATAACGCTGCAAGGTGTAATAGCCTTGCAAGCCCAACACAAAGCCCACGAACAAACCCGAGACCGAAATAATGGCCAAGGAGTAATTGCCCAAAAAATGCATTTGGTCTCGCACCAAACCAAAGCGACGCAAACACGCGGGTGCACAGGCCAGCAACTGCACAAACAAGCGCGCCGCATGACCAATGTCGGCCAGCCATGTGCGGGTGCGCCAGCCGAGGTGTGACAAGCTGCGCAACATCATGCCCGCCCTTGGGGACTGTGCACGCCAAAGTCTTGGCCGGCTGAAGCTGCGGGGTAATGAAAGCGCACCGGGCCATCAGGCGCGGCGCTGACAAACTGGTGCACCAAGGGGTCTGTGCTTTGGCGCACCTCGTCAGGCGTGCCTTGCGCGGCAATGCGGCCATTGGCCAGCACAACCACCTGATCGGCGATGGCAAAGGTTTCATCCAAATCGTGTGACACCACGATACTGGTCAAGCCCAGGGCATCATTCAATTGTCGAATCAAGCGCGCCGCCGTGCCCAAAGAAATCGGGTCCAAGCCCGCAAATGGCTCGTCATACATGACCAACTCGGGGTCCAATGCGATGGCGCGCGCCAAGGCCACACGCCGAGCCATACCGCCCGAAATTTCACTGGGCAACAAATCCCGTGCACCACGCAAACCCACGGCCTCTAATTTCATCAACACAATGTCGCGCACCATGGACTCTGGCAAGCTGGTGTGCTCACGCAGCGGAAACGCGACGTTGTCAAACACGCTGATGTCCGTGAACAACGCACCGAACTGAAACAGCATGCCCATGCGTCGCCGTGCGGCATACAACTGTGTGTGTGTGAGCTGGGCGACCTCTTGGCCGTCAAACTGCAAGCTGCCCGACTGGGCTTTGTACTGCCCGCCAATCAAACGCAACACCGTGGTTTTGCCGCCCCCGGATGCCCCCATCAGCGCGGTGATTTTGCCGCGCGGCACTGCCAAGCTGACGCCTTCCAAAATAGGACGGTCACCATAGCCGAAGTGCAAATCGCGTAAAACGACCAATGAAGAGGAGGGAGACGACATGTACCGGTACTTTAACGCGGTAAGTCGCTCTCGCCCATCAGGTACTGGTCAATGGTGCGCGCGGCTTGGCGGCCTTCGCGGATGGCCCACACCACCAGCGACTGGCCTCGGCGCATGTCACCTGCGGCAAACACCTTGGGCACATTGGTGATGTAGCCACTGCCCTCTTCGGTGTGGGCGCGGGCGTTGCCTCTGGCGTCTTTGTCCACACCAAAGGCTTCGAGCACACTGGCCACAGGGTTGGTAAAGCCCATGGCCAAGAGCACCATATCGGCTTGGTATTCTTTTTCGGTGCCTGGGACTTCGGTGAGCTTGCCGTCTTTCATCTCGACATGCACGGTTTTCAGGCCCGTGATGTGGCCGTTTTTGCCGATGAATTCTTTGGTGGAAATGGCGAACTCACGCTGGAGAACACCTTTTTCTTGGCCCTCTTCATGGCTGGAACTGGTGCGCAACTTGAGGGGCCAATATGGCCAAACCAAGGGCTTGTCTTCATGCTCGGGCGGCATGGGCATGACCTCGAACTGGGTGACGCTGGCCGCGCCATGGCGGGTGCTGGTGCCGACACAATCGCTGCCGGTGTCGCCACCGCCAATGACGATGACGTGTTTGCCATCCGCACGCAGTTGGTCTTTGAGCTTGTCGCCCGCATTGACTTTGTTTTGCTGCGGCAAAAACTCCATGGCGAAATGCACGCCGCCGAGTTCACGCCCTGGCACAGGCAGGTCACGCGACACTTCAGAGCCACCGCTCAAGAGCACCGCGTCGAATTCTTTTTTCAACTGCTCGGCAGAGATGGTTTCTTTGGCCCAGTTGGTGACCTTGCTGTCTTTGGGCAAAGCGCCCACCAAGACGCCGGTTTTGAAGACCACGCCTTCAGCTTCCATTTGCGCCACTCGGCGGTCGATGTGGCTTTTCTCCATTTTGAAATCGGGGATGCCGTAGCGCAGCAAACCGCCGACGCGGTCGTTTTTCTCGAACACCGTGACCGCGTGACCGACCCGCGCCAGCTGTTGGGCGGCTGCCAAGCCCGCAGGGCCTGCGCCGATGATGGCAACTGTTTTACCTGTCTTGGCAGCGGATGGTTGGGGCGTGACCCAGCCCTCGGCCCAGCCGCGGTCGATGATGGCGTGCTCGATGGACTTGATGCCCACCGCGTCACCGTTGAAATTCACCACACACGCTGCTTCACAGGGTGCGGGGCAAATGCGGCCGGTGAACTCGGGGAAGTTGTTCGTGCTGTGCAACACCGTGAGGGCGTTGTGCCAATCGTCATTGAACACCAAATCATTGAAATCGGGGATGATGTTGTTGACGGGGCAGCCGTTGTTGCAAAACGGCGTACCGCAGTCCATGCAACGCGCGCTTTGGTCCTTGGCCTGCGCTGGGGTCAGGCCAATGACAAACTCTTTGTAATGCTTCAAGCGCTCGGGCACGGGCTTGTAGCCCTCTTCGATTCGCTCAAACTCCATGAAACCAGTGATTTTTCCCATGATGCGTGTGTCCTTTGTGAGCGCTTAAGACTTGGCCGTGGCCTTTTTGGCCTTGGCGGGTTTGTCGGTGCTGGCGGCGGCCAATTCACCCAAGGCGCGTTTGTATTCGTTGGGGAAGACTTTGACGAACTTGGTACGGGCTTGCGCCCAGTCATCCAGCAAGGCACGGGCGCGTTTGGAGCCTGTCCAACGGTGGTGGTCTTCGAGCAATTTTTTCAACTGCGCCTCGTCGCTTTGAGCGCGGTGCCACAGGGCTTGGGGGGTGTCGGCAGCTTGGGTCTTTTCGTCCAACACTTTGTCCAAGCTGACCATGGCGGTGTTGCAGCGTGAGGCGAATTGACCGTCCTCGTCATACACATAGGCAATGCCGCCACTCATGCCAGCGGCAAAGTTGCGGCCGGTGTTGCCCAGCACAGCCACGGTGCCACCGGTCATGTACTCGCAACCGTGGTCGCCCGTGCCTTCGACCACGGCGGTGGCGCCCGAGAGGCGCACCGCAAAGCGTTCACCGGCGACGCCGCTGAAAAACGCTTCGCCGCTGGTGGCGCCATACAACACGGTGTTACCCACGATGATGTTTTGGGTGGACTCGCCACGGAAATCGATGCTGGGTCTGACCACCACACGACCGCCTGACAAACCCTTGCCGGTGTAATCGTTGGCGTCGCCAATCAGATACAGCGTGATGCCCTTGGCCAAGAAC
The DNA here is from genome assembly GCA_947381415.1 of Burkholderiales bacterium. Lineage (GTDB taxonomy): Bacteria > Pseudomonadota > Gammaproteobacteria > Burkholderiales > Burkholderiaceae_C > Limnohabitans. The sequence goes on along the minus strand of CANCVB010000001.1, from coordinate 100,670 downwards.
GCGCCAAAGGATTGACCGCCCGTGCCTTCCAACTGGATGCGCAGCGTGTCGTCGGGCAAGCCTTCGGGTCGCACTTGGGTGAGCGCGCCTGACAACATGGCACCGACCGAGCGGTTGACGTTGCGGGCGACTTCCATGAACTGCACCTTCTCGCCTTTGTCGATGGCGGCGCGGCTTTTCTCGATCAATACCTTGTCCAAGGCCTTGGCCAAACCATGGTCCTGGGTTTCGGTGTGGTGCAAGGGCGTGCCTTGGGGCACGTCGGGCATGGCCAGCAGTCGGTCAAAGTCCAGGCCACGGGCCTTCCAATGCTCGACGCCTTTTTTCATGTCCAACAAATCGGCACGGCCAATCAAATCATCAAACTTGGCGATGCCCAACTGGGCCATGATGTGACGCACTTCTTCGGCGACAAAGAAGAAATAGTTCACCACATGTTCAGGTTTGCCAGAGAATTTTTGGCGCAGCAAAGGGTCTTGGGTGGCCACACCCACGGGGCAGGTGTTCAAGTGGCATTTGCGCATCATGATGCAGCCTTCAACCACCAATGGCGCCGTGGCAAACCCAAACTCGTCGGCACCCAACAAGGCGCCAATGGCCACGTCGCGGCCGGTTTTCATTTGGCCGTCGGTTTGCACCCGAATGCGGCTGCGCAAACCATTGAGCACCAAGGTTTGCTGGGTTTCGGCCAAGCCGATTTCCCAAGGGCTGCCCGCGTGCTTGATGGAGGACCAGGGCGAGGCACCGGTGCCGCCGTCGTGGCCCGCGATCACCACATGGTCGGCCTTGCACTTGGCCACGCCTGCGGCGATGGTGCCTACACCGACCTCAGAGACCAGTTTGACGCTGACATCGGCGTGGGGCGCGACGTTTTTCAGGTCGTGGATGAGTTGCGCCAGGTCTTCAATGGAGTAAATGTCGTGGTGCGGAGGTGGCGAAATGAGGCCCACACCCGGCACCGAGTAACGCAAGAAGCCGATGTACTCGGACACCTTGGTGCCAGGCAGTTGACCGCCCTCACCCGGCTTGGCACCTTGCGCCATCTTGATTTGGATTTGGTCTGCGCTGCTGAGGTATTCGGCGGTGACGCCAAAGCGGCCCGAAGCCACTTGCTTGATCTTGGAGCGCAGCGAGTCGCCAGCCAGCAAAGGCATGTCCACCTCGACTTGCTTGTCGCCAATCACGCTCTTCAAAGACTCGCCCGTTTGAATGGGGATGCCTTTGAGTTCGTTGCGGTAGCGGGCGGGGTCTTCGCCGCCTTCGCCGGTGTTGCTCTTGCCGCCGATGCGGTTCATGGCCACCGCCAAAGTGGCGTGGGCTTCGGTGGAAATCGAGCCCAAGGACATGGCGCCCGTGGCAAAGCGTTTGACAATCTCTACAGCCGGCTCAACCTGGTCCAAGGGAATGGCTTTGGCAGGGTCGATCTTGAACTCGAACAAACCACGCAGCGTCATGTGGCGACGGCTTTGGTCGTTGATGAGTTGGGCGTACTCTTTGTAGGTGCTGAAGTTGTTGGCGCGCGTGCTGTGTTGCAATTTGGCAATCGCATCTGGCGACCACATGTGGTCTTCGCCACGGCTGCGCCAAGCGTATTCGCCGCCAGCGTCGAGCATGGTGGCCAACACAGGGTCGTTGCTGAAGGCGCTGGCGTGCATGCGAATGGCTTCTTCGGCGATCTCAAAAATACCAATGCCTTCGACGCGGCTGGGGGTGCCGGTGAAGTACTTGGCCACGGTGTCGCTGTTGACGCCAATCGCTTCAAACAACTGCGCACCGCAGTACGACATATAGGTGGACACGCCCATCTTGGACATGATCTTGGACAGGCCCTTGCCAATGGCTTTCACATAGTTGTAAATGGCTTTGTCGGCCGACAAATCGCCGGGCAATTCGGCGTGCATGGCGGCCAATGACTCCATCGCCAAATAGGGATGAACCGCTTCTGCGCCGTAGCCAGCAAGAACTGCGAAGTGGTGCACCTCGCGCGCGCTGCCGGTCTCCACCACCAAGCCCGCGCTGGTGCGCAGGCCTTCTTTCACCAGGTGCTGGTGAATGGCAGACAAAGCCAACAAGGCGGGAATCGCCACTTGCGTGGCGTTGATCGCGCGGTCGCTGATGATCAGGATGTTGTGGCCACTCTTGATGTGGTCCACCGCTTCGGCACACAGTGAAGCCAGCTTGGCTTCCACGCCTTCATGGCCCCAGCCCATGGGGTAGGTGATGTCCAAGGTGGCGCTTTTGAACTTGCCCTGGGTCATGCTCTCGATGTGGCGCAACTTGGCCATGTCTTGGAAATCCAGCACCGGTTGGCTGACCTCCAAACGCATGGGCGGGTTGACCTGGTTGATGTCGAGCAAATTGGGTTTGGGGCCGACGAACGACACCAAAGACATGACGATGGCTTCGCGGATCGGGTCGATGGGCGGGTTGGTCACTTGCGCGAACAACTGTTTGAAGTAGTTGTAGAGCGATTTGTTTTTGTTCGACAAGACAGCCAAAGGACTGTCATTGCCCATGGAGCCCAAAGCTTCTTCGCCATTGGCGGCCATGGGGGCCATGAGGAATTTGAAATCTTCTTGGCTGTAACCAAAGGCTTGTTGGCGGTCCAGCAATGAAATACCGCTTTGTTCTGGGCTGCCCACGGGGTGCTCGGCCACATCGTCCAAACGGATGCGCAGGTTTTCAATCCATTGCTTGTAAGGCTTGCTGTTGGCCAGACCCGACTTGAGTTCTTCGTCGTCGATCATGCGGCCTTGCTCGAGGTCGATCAGGAACATCTTGCCGGGCTGCAAGCGCCATTTGCGAACAATCTTGCTTTCGGGGACGGGCAACACGCCTGACTCGGAGCCCATGATGACCAGGTCGTCGTCGGTGATGCAATAGCGCGAGGGGCGCAAGCCATTGCGGTCCAAGGTGGCGCCAATTTGGCGGCCATCGGTGAAAACGATGGAGGCGGGGCCGTCCCAGGGTTCGAGCATGGCAGCGTGGTACTCGTAAAACGCGCGGCGACGTGGGTCCATGGTGCTGTGGTTTTCCCAGGGCTCGGGAATCATCATCATCATGGCTTGGCTGATGGGGTAACCGGCCATGGTCAACAACTCGAGGCAGTTATCAAAGGTGGCGGTGTCGGACTGGTCGGCAAAGCTGATGGGGTAGAGTTTTTTCAAATCACTGCCCAGCACCGCAGACGACATCACGCCTTCGCGCGCTTTCATCCAGTTGTAATTGCCTTTGACGGTGTTGATCTCACCGTTGTGCGCCACATAGCGGTAGGGGTGGGCCAGGGGCCACTCAGGGAAGGTGTTGGTAGAGAAGCGTTGGTGCACCAAACCGAGGGCCGAGACACAGCGCTCGTCTTGCAAGTCCTGGAAATAGGTGCCCACTTGGTCGGCCAGCAACAAGCCTTTGTAAATGATGGTGCGACTCGACATGCTGGGCACGTAATATTCTTTGCCGTGCTTCAGGTTCAGGTGCGAGATGGCTGCGCTGGCTGTTTTGCGAATCACATACAGCTTGCGCTCCAAAGCATCTTGCACGATGACATCGTTGCCACGCCCAATGAAAACCTGGCGAATCACCGGCTCTTTGGCACGCACCCTGGGCGACATGGGCATGTCTTGGTTGACAGGCACATCGTGCCAGCCCAACAGCACCTGACCCTCGGCACGGATGGCGCGCTCGAGCTCTTGCTCGCAGGCCAAACGGGAAGCGTTTTCTTTGGGCAGAAAAATCATGCCCACACCGTATTCGCCCAAAGGCGGCAAAGCCACGCCCTGCTTGGCCATGTCTTCGCGGTACAGCGCATCGGGCAACTGAATCAAGATACCTGCGCCGTCACCCATCAATTTGTCAGCACCCACCGCGCCTCGGTGATCAAGGTTCTCCAAAATCTTCAGCGCTTGGCTGACGATGGCATGGGTTTTCGCCCCCTTGATGTGCGCAACAAAACCCACGCCACAGGCGTCGTGCTCTTGGGCGGGGTCGTATAAACCATGGGTAAATCCGGGCTGCATAGGGTTTTCCTTAGTCTTCAGGCAGGTCGGCAAATATAGTGCAAGCCGCGCCAAATTCCAAACAAATTAATCGGGGTCAGATCCCAATTAATTTTTGATCCAACCAAGGCGGTATTTAATCAGGGACAGATTGAACCGGTTTTTTGCCAAAAGGCCGACCGGCTTTGGCGGGGTTGACCCGCCTTGGGGTGTGTTTTTGCAGACCCTGAACAAACTTCTCTTCCCCCAAGGCCCAACCGCTCAAAGCAGAAGATGTGAGCGCCTGCTGCTGCTTTTGATCAATTCCAGCTTGAACCATTCCCGCATAAGCCGCTTCGCGCGCGAAGGGGGTATTGCCCAAGGACCAGTACAAGGGATGGGGTGTGAGCCAAGCTTCACTTTGGCGTCCAATGTAATGGCTGTGGCTGGACCACGGGTAATCGGCAGCCTGAGCCACCATGCCCGCGCGCACAGGGTTGAGGTCGATATAGGCCATGCAAGCCAATAAATAGCGCTCGGTTTGAATCAACGCAGAGCGGTAACGCCCTTCCCACAAAGTGCCGCTGCGCGTGTGCCTCTTGTTGAAGTACAGCACATATGCGCGCCCCACTGCTTGCATCATTTTGGGCAAGCTGTTGTTCTCCTGGGGGGTCAACAGCAAGTGCAAATGGTTGCTCATCAGCACATAGGCATGGAGTTGCACACCTTGCTCTTTGGCATGGGTTTGCAGCAATGCCAGCATGCGCTGGTGATCGGCGCTGTCCATGAAAATGGCTTGGCGGTTGTTGCCACGCAAGATGATGTGATGGGGGTATCCGGCAAGGGTGAGTCGGGGCAGGCGGGCCATGAAATCATGTTAACTCGCTTGCCACATGTGCCCTGCTGATTGAAGTCAAGCAGTCGATTAACATTCGCCTGCCATGACCACCCCCAGCCCTGCACCAACGCCACCACAGTTATGGGTGTTTTGCCTGTGTGCCCAGTGGTGTGGCACCTGCCGCGAGTACCAAGCTTTGTTCACGCAATTGGCCAGCGAGCTGCCCCAAGCGTGCTTCAAGTGGGTGGATGTCGAAGAGCATGATGCGCTCTTAGGTGAGTTGGACATCGAAAACTTCCCCACCTTGGTCATGGCAGACGCGCACGGCGTGGCACGTTTTGCAGGCACGGTACTGCCCCATTTGGACACCTTGCAACGCATGTGCAAAGCCGCTCTGGCAGGCGACTTGCCAGCGGTGGAGGATACCGACTGGCAGGCTGTGTTGCCCGGCTTGTTGGCGCTAGGGCAAGGCTGAGCGCAGCAACATGGCTTGGCGCACCAAGGGGCGCAGCAAGCGAATCCAGAACAGTTTTTTGCCCAACAGCATTTGCAGTTCCTGCACATAGTCGTCAAAGGTGCGCTGCTGGTATTGCAGCAAGGCCTGACTGGCGGTGGTGTCTAACCAATCGACGCTGTAGTCCACTTTGCTAAAGACCGTCTCGGGCAAGGGTGCTTGCCCCAACAAGGCCATGACCTGCGCTTGCATTTGGCCATAGGTGGTTTGACAACGTGCGCCGCCCCCAATGTGCCAGACCTGCCGCCACAAACCCGCTTTGTCGACCGCGTTGGCCAGTGCGATGCCTACGTCACGGGTGTGCACAAACTCGATGCGGTTGTGCGGTGGGATGAGGAACATGGCGCGGTCAAACACCAGTTTGACGGGGACAGCCGCGGCCAAGCGAAGCACCGCCCAATCCAAACCACTGGCGCGCAGAATTTGCTCGGCCATGACTTTTTGCAGGGCATAGTGGCCCACTGGATTGACTGCGTTGGTCGTGTCACGCGGTGGCAGCAACTGTTGCGTGCGACCATAGACACTCAAGCTGGACGTGAAGATGATGCGGGCAGGCTGCGCCATGCCCTTTACCGCATGCACCAGATTGCGCATGCCGCCCACATTGACCGCGTGGGACAGCTCGGTGTCTGTCTCACTGTGGTGCCCCGTGTGGGACAACTCGGGAATGATGGCAGCCAGATGGATCACCAGGTCTTGGTCTTGCACCGCCGCTTGCACCGCTTGGAACTGACGCACATCGCCCCACAGCACCTGCAGGCCTTTGGCGTGCGCCAGGGCCAGTTTTTGGTTGGCGCGTGTGGGCAAATCGAAGCAACGCACTTGGTGGCCACGGCCCACCAGGGCCTGCAAGGTGCTGAGACCGATGTTGCCAAACGCACCGGTGATGAGGATGTTCATGAAACGCCGCCCTTTTGAAGACGGCTTAGGATACCTTAAAAATTAACTATAAGGTGTTCAAATTTGCTCATTTTCAGACACCAAATCGACTTTGAAGCGCTTGCAGGCCAAACTCCTTAAGCAAGGCCTGCAAGCGTTCGCCAGCACGGGTGTTCTTCTCACCAGTGCGCTTGGCCAGGATGAGTTCGTTTTTCAGGCTGTGCTCCCAACCGACCAACTCGGTCACCGTCACCTTGTAGCCCTGCGACTCCAGGTACAAACAGCGCAGCACATTGGTGAGTTGGCTGCCCATCTCGCGGGTGTGCAGCGGGTGACGCCACAACTCGGCCAAAGGGGTGCGCTGCAAATTGAGCGCCTTGTGCTGGTTCAGGGTGCGCGCCAACTCGGCCTGGCAGCAAGGCACCAAGACCATGTGCTGGGCTTGCTTGTGCAGGCCAAAGGCGATGGCGTCATCGGTGGCGGTGTCGCAGGCGTGCAAGGCAGTGACCACGTCGATGCGCTCGGGCAGCGCCTGGCTGTGCGCCGACTCGGCCACGCTGAGGTTGAGAAAGCGCATGCGCTCAAACCCCAGGTGATGCGCCAGTGCCTGGGATGAGGCCACCAGCTCGGCCCGCGTTTCAATGCCGTAAATATGACCCCGACCCAGCGCCTTGAAAAACAGGTCGTAGATGATGAAACCCAAATACGATTTGCCCGCCCCATGGTCGGCCAGGGTGGGGCCCTGTTCGCTGTCGGGCAGTGCTTGCAGCAGTTTGTCGATGAACTGGAACAGGTGGTTCACCTGTTTGAGTTTGCGGCGCGAGTCTTGGTTGAGCTTGCCCTCGCGCGTCAAGATGTGCAGTTCTTTGAGCAGCTCGATGGACTGGCCAGGGCGCAGGTCCAGTTGCGTGCGGGGGTCTTGGGGCTTGGGCGAAGCTGCTTGTGTTTTGCGCATGCGCTGATTGTGCATGCGCCGCCGCTTGGGCGTCTGCGGCCTACCCTCGGCAGATGCTGTGTTGGGGGGGCTTATTGGTAGCTGAAGGTCAGTGTGAAAGTGCCCTTGACCGCACCGGGACCGGCCGTTTTTCCTACTGTGGTCATGTACTGTGCCGAGAAAGTGGTGTCCCCATTTTGCGTCATGGTCACCAGGTCGCCAGCGCGAATTTGCAGTTGGCTGGCGTTCAAGATCTGGATATAGACATTGGCTGCCGGACTGGTCGCGGTATTGTCGAGCCAAGTAGTGTCTACTGGAGAGGCAGTGAAATCCACCTTGGCTTTCAAGGTCCAGGGAAATCCACCTCCTGTATTCTCCGTGCAACCGGACACATTGATTGCAAAGCGTTTGAAGCCTGCGCCCTGGTTGAGCTTCAAGGCGGCGTTCTTTTCGGAGACGCTGTCCAATGCAACCGTTTGCGAGGCACCCGCAGTGGCCACACATGTTCTGTTGTTCACAGCCATCGAAAAACTGTTCAACCCGGTAGCCGTTGTGGCGGTATGTTTTCCGTAAAGGACAGAACCATCCAAAACGAAGTATTTGCCGACTACACCGCTTCCATTGCCGAGCAATCTATCCGTAGAGCTCTTGTTGGGCTGGCCACTGGTGTCATTTGTGTAGGCGGCTCCATTGGTGTAATAGTTGACAACTACCGCCACGTCGAAATCGCAAGAAGGTGCTAAGGTGGGACCCGACGCTAAAATTGCAGTTGCAAAGCCTGCGTTGACTCTGGTAGAAAAACGATTACATGTTGCTAAGGTAGTGGGGGTGATCGTTATCGTGCCTGTACTCACACTCACCCCAGTGATCGGCCCCACCAGTGGATTGACCGTATCTAAAGCATCAAAATAAAAAATAGAAGCCCCGGTTGGGGAATTCACTGGTTCACAGGAGAATTTGTAGGTCAGGGTGGTGGTGAAAAACGGCGAGGTGAGGTTGCGCGTCGGATTGACATAAAACGTGGTTGGGTAGGCAGGGCTGGCATTCACGCTGTAAGTGCAATTGGCCGCCGCCTCGCCCATGCTCAACAGCGCCAGCAAGGCCAACAACAACCCACGCCAGCCGTGCCAGCGGCGGGTGGGTTGATACAGCAGTGAAAAGTGTGTTGACCTGAACCCCATCATGTGCGCCGATCCCTTCTTGAACCAGTGATTTTGAAGAGTTCAGGCTATAAATGTCAATACTTAGTATTATTTACATATAAAAAAACGAATTCATAAGAACCCATATTTAATATCTACTCACTATTCCTGCCCGAGACGCCCTTGCAGCCCCAAGGCCTGCCAACCCGCAGGGCCCAGCTTGTCCAGCACCGACAGATTGCGTTCAAAGATGAGCGAGGCATCGGGGTAGGCCGCCACCGCCTGGTCCACACTGGCCTCGCGCAACAGGTGCAGCGTGGGGTAAGGCGCGCGGTTGGTGCAGTTGCCAATGTCCTCGGGCGCTGTGCCGCCAAATTGGTAGCGCGGGTGAAAGTCGGCCAGTTGCAGCACGCCGTCAAGTGCCAGGTCCCTCAGCAGGTGGTCGCAGTCGGCCAAGAAATCGTTGAAGTCCAAAAAGTCGGGCAAGGCCTTGGGGGCGATCAGCAGCGTGGTGTCCAGCAAGTTGGGGTCGGCCTGCGCCAAATGCAGCAGCTCTTCGCGCAGCATGGCCAGCACATCCATCGGTTCACCAGACGCGCAGACCCGGTAGCGCACCAGGTCTTTCACCACCACGGCTTTGGCAAAGGGGCACAGGTTCAGCCCGATCACGGCTTGCATCAACCACGCTTGGGTGTCTTCTATCGCGGTGGTTTCCCAAGGCGTCATGCGCGCAAACGCGCATGCTCACGCGTGGCAAATCGGTCGGTCATGCCGGCAATGTAGTCCGCCACGGCGCGCGGCAGGTGTGCACGCTGGGCATGTCCTTCGGGCATTTCTTGGGGCTGCGCCAGATACGCCTCAAACAACTCGCGCACCACTTGCTTGGCCCAATCGGTGGTTTGCAAGACCTGTGGGTGTCGGTACAAATGGTGCAGCAAAAATGTTTTCAATTGCACCGAGCGCTGCTGCATGGCTGGCGAGAACTGCACCAAGGGCGGTGCCAGACGCACCGCGTCCACGCTGTCAGGCGCGTGCTGTTGCAGCGCGGCTTGGCTTGCCGCCAGCACGTCGTAGACCTGATCGCTCAACATGCGGCGAATGCTCTCGTACAACAAACGCCTGCCCGACAAGCTGTAGAACTCGGCTTGCACCTGACGGCGGTAGTGGTCAAAAAGGGGCACGTCTTGCAACTGCTCCAGGGTGATGAGGCCCGAGCGCACGCCGTCGTCAATGTCGTGGGCGTTGTAGGCCATTTCATCGGCCAGGTTGCACAACTGCGCCTCTAGGCTGGGCTGGGCTTTGTGCAAAAACCGCGCACCCACACCGCCGGGCTCTTGCGCTTCTAGCAACTGCGCATTGCGCACCGAGCAGTGCTTCAAAATACCCTCGCGTGTTTCAAAGCACAAGTTCAAGCCATCGAACTGCGGATAGCGCTCTTCCAAACCATCGACCACCCGCAGGCTTTGCAAGTTGTGCTCAAAGCCACCGTGGGGTGCCATGCACTCGTTCAGGGCGTCTTGGCCCGCGTGGCCAAAAGGCGTGTGGCCCAGGTCGTGGGCCAAGGCGATGGCTTCCACCAAGTCTTCGTGCAAACCCAAGGTGCGCGCCATGGACCGAGCCAACTGGGCGACCTCCAAGGAATGCGTCAAACGGGTGCGAAACAAATCACCTTCATGGTTCAAAAACACTTGGGTTTTGTAGACCAAACGGCGAAACGCGGTGGAGTGCACGATGCGGTCGCGGTCGCGCTGGTAGGCATTGCGGGTGGGTGCCTCGCCCTCGGCATACCGCCGACCACGGCTGTGCGCGGGGTCGCAAGCGTAGACGGCCAATTTCAACGGCAGCAAGCTTGGAGCACGTCAGCCACCAGCGCATCAGGCGCGCCACGCACCAACGCGGTACCCGGTGGGTCGATCAGCACAAAACGGATGTCGCCTGCCTCGGCTTTTTTGTCTACCCGCATATGGTGCAGGTAAGCCTCAACCCCCAAGGCAGGACCGACGGTTGGCAAACCGGCACGGGCAATGAGCGCGGAGAGTCGCTCGGTGAATGCCGCGTCCACCAAACCCAAACGCTGGGATAACTGTGCAGCCATGACCATGCCGCAACCCACGGCCTCGCCATGCAACCATTGCCCAAAACCCAAGCCCGCTTCAATGGCGTGGCCAAAGGTGTGGCCAAAATTCAAAATGGCGCGCAAGCCCGATTCGCGTTCGTCTTGACCCACGACATGGGCTTTGATTTCGCAACTGCGCTGCACCGCATACGCCAAGGCCTGCGCATCGCGTTGCAACAACGCATCGATGTGCTGTTCAATCCAATCGAAAAACAGCATGTCTGCAATCGGGCCGTATTTGATGACCTCGGCCAAGCCCGCGCTGAGTTCGCGCGCGGGCAGGCTTTGCAAGGTTTGCAAATCGCAGACCACGCGCTCGGGTTGGTAAAACGCACCCACCATGTTTTTACCGATGGGGTGGTTGATGGCGGTTTTACCGCCCACCGAGGAATCCACCTGCGCCAACAAGGTGGTGGGCACTTGCACGAAAGGCACGCCGCGCATGTAGCAAGCTGCGGCAAACCCGGTGATGTCGCCCACCACGCCGCCACCTAAAGCAAACAACACGGTTTTGCGGTCACAGGCGTTTTGCAGCAGCACATCGAAAATGCTTTGCAAGGTTTCCCAGGTTTTGTAGGCCTCGCCATCGGGCAGGCTCAGGGTGAGCACTTTGGGGTAATGCGCTGACAGACTGCGCGTTAAATCAGCTGCATAGAGGGGACCTACCGTGTCATTGGTGACGATGAGTGCGGTGGCCGCGCGGGGCAAGCCTTGCCAGGCGCTGGGCTGTGACAACAAACCTGAAGCGATGCTGATGGCGTAGCTTCGGTCACCTAAAGCGATGCTGACTTGGTGGGCAATGTCATGAGACATGGGGAGGGGTTTCTGCCAAAGGCAACAGTCCAGCGAGCTCGAGTTGACTCATCACCATGGTCACCATGGTTTGGATACGGGGTCGGTGGGTTTCAATCACATAATGCGCGGTTTCTTGGTACAGGGGATCGCGCTGGGCAAACAATTCTTTCAACTTGGCCTCGGGGTCATCGACTTGCAACAGCGGACGTTGGCGGTCGTGGCGCAAGCGCCGAAAAATCTCTTCGGGACTGACCCGCAAATAGCACACCGTGGTTCGTTCGCGCAGTAACGCGCGGTTGGCCAGTCGCAGTACCGCCCCGCCGCCAGTGGCCAACACGCCCACGGCTTGTTGGGTGATCTCTGCCAAAGTTTGGCTCTCCACGTCACGAAAAGCAGCTTCGCCTTGGCGCTCAAAGTATTCCTTGATCGTGCAACCCAAGCGCTGCTCAATCAGGTGGTCGGCGTCGACAAACGCGCACCCGATTCTGCGAGCGATTTGTCGCCCGACTGTTGACTTGCCGCTGCCGGGCATACCCACCAAGGCCAACACAATAAATACATCCTCACGGTGCCAATGCACGTTGCGAGAGCATTTTAGGGCTTAGGAATATCAGCAGCTCTTGCTTGCTGCGCTTGCTGCTGCGGTTACCAAACAGCCACCCCACACCGGGCAGGTCGCGCAAGCCCGGAACTCCCGCCAGGTTTTGGCTGTCGCTGGTTTCATAGATGCCCCCAATCATCACGGTGCCGCCATCGTCCACCCGCACTTGGGTGCTGACATGTTTGGTGTCGATGGCAAAACCCGCAGGGGTGCTTTGCCCCACGCTGTCTTTGTGCACATCCAAGTCCATGGTGATGCTGCCTTCAGGGGTGATGCGTGGCGTGACCTCTAAGCGCAAATTGGCTTTGCGAAAAGCAATGGAGGTGGCACCGTTGCCGGCAGCAACTTGGTAGGGCAGTTCGGTGCCTTGTTCAATCACCGCTTTGGCTTGGTCCGCTGTGACCAAGCGCGGACTGGCCACCACCCTGCCCAGACCCTCGGCTTCCAATGCCGACAACTCCACCGACAGCCTCAGGGTTTTGGCCGCATCAAACAAGGTCAGCCCCAGCGTCGCCGCGTTTTGACCTTGCAGCCCCAAGGCAGGCAGTTGCACCAAGGGCGCATTGTTGTCGCCACGGCCCAAACGCACCCCCAAACTGCTGGCAAAACTGTCCGATGCTTCAACGATGCGCGCTTCGATCAACACCTGTTGTTGCGGTATGTCGATGCGCTCTATCAACAAAGCCACTTGCGTCAACTTATCGGCCACATCGGTGACAAACAGTTGATTGGTTCTGACATCCACCAACGCCGAGCCGCGCGCACTGAGCAAACGGGGTGCAGGGGTATTGCCGACCGCGCCTTGGTTATTGAGCAGAGGAGCCAGCAGGTCTTGGGCTTTGGCATAGTTGAGGGCAAATGCGCGGGTTTGTAAAACCTCTAAGGTCTGCAAGCTGATGCGGTTTTCAAGACCTGTTTTTTCTCGAATAGCCAACTCGGTCTGAGGCGCGATCCACAGCACGCCACCCGATTTTTCTTGGCCCAAGCCCCTGGCTTGCAAAACCGTGTGCAGCACCTGATCCCAGGGCACCTGGTTCAAGCGCAAACTGAGCGAGCCACTCACGCTGTCTGAAACCACCATGTTGACGCCGCTGAAATCCGCAATCAGTTGCAAGGCTGTGCGCACCTCAATTTTGGGAAAGTTCATGGACATGGGCTCGCCGCTGAAGACCGGTGAGGACTGCTGCGTGGTTTGGGCTTGGGCCAGCATGACCCACACCCAAGCCATCATCCCCACCCACCATGCGCGCCCTCTCATGGTGAGGCTTTCGGCGGCAAACGTGTGGCGCGGGTTTGCCAGTGGCCCAGGCTGTCCGTGACCCATTCACGGACCCACAAATGGTCAAACCCAATATGACTGACCTCACCCCCGTCCACCCCAAGCGGCTGCCCCAAGGTGACGGTGTACAGCCCACCCGCATGCGCCAACACAGCGCGGGATTGGTTCGCTGAGCTGGCAGCGCCAACCCACTGCCATTGGGACAGTTCGAGCTCGGGTGCCACAAACGCAGAGCGTGCTCGGGGCAAGGCAGGCAAGCCCTTGGCCAAACCAGCGACATTGAATGGGTTGAACAAGGGCTTGGGCGCGTGGCCAAGGGGCGGTTCTGAACTTGCGACTGGCTTGCTGCTGTTGACTTGGCGCCATATTTGTTGGGCATCCTCGCGAAGGTCGAGTTGCAATGTCAATGGGTCGGCCAAAGCATCTGTGTGCAGCTCGGCGTGAGGCGCGATTACCCAGCCCGTGACTCTGGCTTGTGGCGTGTACTGTGCCAGTGTTTGCCAAGCCATCAACAGGCTGGGCAAACTGCCTCGCCATTGGTGCTTGTTGACGCCATCGCTGGCCAACACCTGCACCCCCGAGGCTGCCAATAGCGTTGGCCAGTCAGGGGTTGAAGATGGGCTTTGACCTTCGGTGCGACCCTGGGCCAAGCCCACCCAAGCAGGCTCATCTGCGCCCGATGGGTGCGCCATGGTTTGCAAGCGGGCCATGCGTTGGCGATGCTGGCTCAGTGTGGTTTGCAAGACCTGTAGCTGCTCCATGGCTGCTTGCTCGCGCGTTTGGGATTGCAAATAGGTTTGCCACGCCTCGCCAGACACCAGCCAGCTCAGCCACAGCGTCATGACCAGCGTCAAAGCAGCGAGAAACACCCCTTGGGCAGACACTGGCCACGCATGCAACACCTGCCAATGGCTGCGCCATTGTGGCCACCACATCGACGCCCAACGACCTAGCAGTTTCATGAACGCCCTCCTTGCACGGCGGGAGAACGCAACACATAGGTTTGCAATCGCCACCAACGCCCTTGGGGGCAGTGCCAACCACTGCTGGCCGTGGGTGTGGTTTGAATCTCGAGCCCAATGCCTTGGGCGTGTAGTTGCGCCTGCCACTGTTGCACTTGGCTGCCACTGAAAGCTTTGACCTGCAAGCGCCATTGGCCTTCGCGCCATTCAGCGTGGCTGATGTGAAGACCTTGTGGGGAAACGCTTAACAACCCCATGAGGGCCTGCCAAGCCTGTGTTTGCAAGAGACGCCAATGCGGCCAAACCTGTTGCAACTGCTGGGCCTGACGTTCACGCGTCTGCCAAAGTGACGCGTCCTGCAATTGGCTTTGCAAGGCTTGTTGTTGCTGCAACCAAGCAGCCATGTGGGACGCATGCGTTTGGTTGATGTGGTGCAAGGCTTGATCGATGAGGAACACCCCACCGAGCGCGACCAGCATGGCAAGTACGCCGCCTAACTGCCAGCGCCACAACACGGCACGGCGTTGGCGTTCACGCCACGGCACCAAATTGAGCGACCTCATGGCGCCAACACCCCAACCGCCAAACCACCCACACGCGCTTGTACATGGGGGGACAAACCTTGGGCCTGAAGTGCTTGACTGGCTTGGGGCCATCGTTGCCACCGCGCGTCCGCTTGCCACCCAGGCTCTAAACGCACCAACCGCCACCCCACCGCTTGGCACCACTGCTCGCAGGCAGACACCCATGCGCGTTGGGTAGCCAGCACCACCACCTGTTGCACCGCTTGTGCCTGCATGGCCGCCACCAACCAAGCCGGGCGTTGCTGATGCGCTTGTGCAGGGGTGTCTTGCGATGCAGGCTGGCTGTGAAAGTCCCAAACGGTCTCGGCCAGCGGCCAAGGCAATTGCCGGTGCAACTCCGCCTCAATGGCCTTGACCTGTTCGCGCACATTCAGTCCACTTTGCAGTTGCACGTTGAATCGTCGCAAACGCGCCTCTTCAATGGCGAAGGCCACGTCTTGGGCTTGACAGCCGCTTAGGTGACGGGTGGTGCGCACCCAAGCGGGATCAGGCCAACCTGGTAACCAGTCGGAAGTGATTTTGGGCGCATCTTGCAAACACAGCCAATACCATCGCTGTATCTGCATGGGCCCCTGCGCGGGTGCGCTGGCTTGGGCCAAAGCCATGCCATCGGCTTGCACCACCACACCCAGACTGCGGCGGCAAGAGCGGGGAAAGAGTTGACGCATACACCCTCCAGATGAAAACACCCAGAGGTTGTAAATCTGCCCTCCCTCGCATGCGTTAAGCTGAACTGGCGAAGTTTTTACAATGCACTCACACTCTTGAACGCCCATCAGCGGCACACCCAACCCATGCCCCCTCCCTCCAAGCCCACCGAAAGCACCAGCGCTGCACCGGACAAGACCCCCCACTCCACCTTGTGGCAAGTGCTGGGCAGTTTTTTTATTTGGGCGTTTGGCCTGGGCGTGGCAGGGTTGCTGACCGTGGTGTTGCTGGTCGGTGTGGCTTTGGCCATGGCCTATCCCCAATTGCCAGACATCACCGACTTGGCCGATTACCGCCCGAAACTCTCGATGCGGGTTTTCTCCATCGAGGGCAAAGTCATTGGGGAATTTGGCGAAGAACGGCGCAAACTGGTGCCTTTCAAAGACATCCCCGATGTGGTCAAGCAAGCGGTGTTGTCGATTGAAGATGCGCGTTTTTACCAGCACGGTGGCGTGGACTACATCGGTTTGGCGCGCGCCAGCCTGGCCAACGTGGGCCGCGCCAAAAGCCAAGGCGCGTCCACCATCACCATGCAGGTGGCGCGCAACGTCTACCTGTCTTCTGAGAAAACCTTTACCCGCAAAATTTACGAATTGCTGCTGACCTACAAGCTCGAGCATTTGCTCAGCAAAGACCAGATTTTTGAAATCTATTTGAACCAAATTTTCTTAGGCCACCGCGCCTACGGTTTTGCGGCAGCGGCTGAAACCTACTTTGGCAAACCCATCCAGTCCTTGAGCATTGCCGAAGCCGCCATGCTGGCAGGTTTGCCCAAAGCACCCTCGGCTTACAACCCGATCAACAACCCCAAACGGGCCCGTTCGCGCCAGCTCTACATCATCGAACGCATGCAAGACAACGGTTTTATCACCAAGGCGCAAGCCGAAAGCGCCAAGGCCGAAGAGCTCAAGGTACGCAGTGTCACAACCCCCAACAACACCCACGCCGACTACGTGGCCGAGATGGCACGCCAACTGATGTTTGCGCAATATGGCGCAGACATCTACACCCGTGGCCTGAATGTGTACACCACCATCAAAGCCGAAGACCAAGAGGTGGCCTACCAAGCCCTGCGTCGGGGCATCATGGACTATGAATTGCGTCAGGTGTACCGTGGCCCCGAAAAATTCATCACCTTGCCCAGCGATGCGCGTGAGTTAGAAGATGCGATAGACGAAGCCTTGATTGATGCCGGCG
Source organism: Burkholderiales bacterium (assembly GCA_947381415.1). Lineage (GTDB taxonomy): Bacteria > Pseudomonadota > Gammaproteobacteria > Burkholderiales > Burkholderiaceae_C > Limnohabitans. The sequence goes on along the minus strand of CANCVB010000001.1, from coordinate 84,150 downwards.
ACAAAGGCGATTTACTCGCCGCTGTGGTGCTGGAAGTTGCGCCCAAAAAAGTGCGTGTCATGCGACAAAACAGCGAGGTCTTGGAGATCACAGGCGAAGGCTTAAAACCTGTGCAATCGGGTTTGTCTGACAAAGCCCCGCCCAACATCAAGTTGCGCGCGGGTGCCATCGTGCGGGTTGCAAAAAACACCAAAGGTGATTGGTCCTTGACCCAACTGCCCGAGGTAGAAGGCGCGTTTGTGGCCATCGACCCCAGCGATGGCGCGATCCGCTCTTTGATTGGTGGCTTCGATTTCGACAAAAACAAATTCAACCACGTCACCCAAGCCTGGCGTCAGCCTGGCTCGAGTTTCAAGCCCTTTATTTACTCGGCCGCATTGGAAAAAGGCTTCACACCTGCCACCCAGGTCAACGATGCGCCGCTGTTTTTTGATGCCAGTGTGACCGGCAGCCAAGCGTGGGAGCCGAAAAACTACGACGGCAAATTCGAAGGCGTCATGCCCCTCAAAACCGCTTTGGCCAAGTCGAAAAACATGGTGTCGATTCGCATCTTGCAAGCCGTGGGACCCAAAGAGGCACAAAGCTGGATCAGCCGCTTTGGGTTTGAACCGGAGAAACACCCCCCTTACCTGACCATGGCTTTGGGTGCCGGCTCAGTCACGCCTATGCAAGTGGCCTTGGGCTACTCGGTGTTTGCCAATGGCGGCTACTTGGTCAAACCGTATTTGATCTCTAAGGTGACCGACCCCTTGGGCAAAGTCTTGTCGCAATACACACCCATCGAGTTGGATGAACGCGCGCGCGCGATTGAGCCACGCAATGCGTTTGTCATGAGCCATTTGTTGCAAGAAGTCACGCGTGCGGGTACCGCGATGCGCGCCCAGCAGGTGTTAAAGCGCAACGATATTTATGGCAAAACCGGCACCACCAACGACTCGATGGACGCTTGGTTTGCCGGCTACCACCCCACGCTGACCGCCGTGACTTGGATTGGTTATGACACCCCACGCAAACTCGGTGACCGCGAAACCGGTGGGGGTCTGAGCCTGCCGGTGTGGATCAGCTACATGCAAAATGCCTTGAAGAACACGCCCATCACCCCTTTACCCGTGCCTGCTGGCGTGGTATTTGAAGGTGGCGACTGGTTTTTTCAAGAATTCACCCATGCCACTGGCGTCACTTCCTTGGGGATTGAAGGTCGTGACAAAGAGGGAGAAGCCGGCGCGGACAGCGAGAAGAAGAAAATCCTCGACCTGTTCAAAGAATAAGGTGAAGGGGGTCGTTTAGCTTTGCGCAAACGGCAAAGACAGGCCAGACTGTTCGCAGGCGTCCACGCTGAGTCTGTGCCAAAACTCACCTTGCCCTTTGGTGTCTTGCCAATGTTGTCCATCAAAACGGAAATGGTAGCCACCGCTGCGCGCAGCCAACCACACTTCCTGCAAAGGCTTTTGCAAGTTAACGACGATTTGGCTGCGGTTGGCAAAGGTCAGCGTCACCATGCCACCGCTGCGCTGGTTATCGATGTCAGCATCGGTCTCGTCATTCAATCGGTCGCACTGCTGCTCTAAGTGGCGCAACAAAGCTTCGGCGTGGTTCAAAAAATCCTGATCGGTCATTGGGGTGAGGTTCACATGCAAGGGGGATGAAAGGGATGGCTACAATTTCAACCATGACTTGGCAGATTCTAGGCAGACGCACCATTTTCACACTTAGCATGGCTTTTGCCTTGGCTGCATGTGGGCAAAAAGGGGCTTTGTACATCCCCACCGACCCCGAAGGGCGCGACCGCGGCATGTTTCCCCGTGTCTTGGTGCCCGACACCAACGCCAACACACCCTCTTCAGCGCAACCCTGAGCGCTTGCTTCCTAAGGCCTCTTTTGATGACCTCTCCTACCTTGCCTGGTGCACCCTATTTTTCACGCCGCGATGGGCAATTGTTTGTCGAAGAAATGGCTTTGTCCGCCTTGGCTGCACAGCACGGCACGCCGCTGTTTGTCTATTCCAAGGCCGCCATGCTGGGCGCTTTAGCCCCTTACCAACGTGCGTTTGCTGGGCGCGATGCGCAAGTGCATTACGCCATGAAAGCGAATTCCTCCTTGGGTGTATTGCAAGTCTTTGCCCAGGCGGGTTGCGGCTTTGACATCGTCTCCGGTGGCGAGCTGCGCCGTGTATTGGCCGCAGGGGCCCCAGCGAGCAAAGTGATTTTTTCGGGCGTGGGTAAAACCCGCGATGAAATGCGCTTTGCGCTGCAAGAAGGCATTGCCTGCTTCAATGTCGAGAGCGAGGCTGAACTGGATGTGCTCAGTGAGGTCGCCTTGTCTTGCGGCAAAGTGGCTCCGGTGAGCATACGCATCAATCCCAATGTGGACCCGCAAACCCACCCCTATATTTCCACTGGCTTGAAGGGCAATAAATTTGGCATTGCCCACGATGAAACGCTTAGCTGTTACTTGCATGCGGCTTCTTTGCCTGGTTTGCAAGTGGTGGGTATCGACTTTCACATTGGCTCGCAAATCACCAGTACAGGGCCCTACCTGGACGCACTCGACAAGATGCTGGACCTGGTGCAAGCCATAGAGGCCGCTGGCGTGCCCATCCACCACCTTGATTTTGGTGGGGGCTTGGGCATCGATTACAACGGCGACACGCCCCCTGCGGCAGACGCGCTGTGGGCGCTGTTGCTGGCGCGACTTGACGCGCGTGGTTTTGGCGCGCGCCGTTTGATGATTGAGCCAGGGCGATCACTGGTGGGCAATGCAGGCGTGTGTCTGAGCGAAGTGCTTTACCTGAAACCCGGTGAGCAAAAAAACTTCTGCATCATCGACGCAGCCATGAACGATTTGCCACGACCGGCGATGTACCAAGCGTTTCACCAAATCCTGCCCTTGGCGCTACGCACCGCTGCGTCCACGGTGTACGACGTGGTGGGCCCTGTGTGCGAGAGCGGAGACTGGATCGGTCGCGACCGCGCACTGGCGGTGCAGGCGGGAGACCATGTGGCGGTGATGTCGGCCGGCGCTTACTGCATGAGCATGGCCAGCAACTACAACACGCGTGGCCGCGCCGCCGAGGTCTTGGTCGATGGCGATCAAGCCCACATCATCCGCGAACGTGAAACCGCCCAAGACCAAATGCGCGCTGAGCGCTTACTTTAACCAGCGAAGCTGCACCATTCGCCACACACGCCAAGCCAACAGGGTGCCCAAGACAGCGGCATACACCCACACTTCGGCGAAGTTGTTTTTGCCCGCACGCATCCAAAAGAAATGCAAGATGGCCAATACCGCCACCGCGTAGACAGCACGGTGCAGGGCTTGCCAGCGCTTCACGCCGACATAACGAATGGCCCCATTGAACGATGTCAACGCCAAGGGCAGCATAACCACCAAGCCACTGAAGCCCAACCAAATAAAGGGACGTTTCAGAATGTCGCGCCAGATGTCAGCCCATGCCAAGCCCTGGTCAAACCACGCATAGCACAGCATGTGCAAACAGGCATAGACAAAAGTGCCTACCCCCAAGAGACGGCGAAAACGCAACAGTGCGGGCGTGGCTGTCAGCACGCGCAGTGGGGTGATGGCCAGCACCACACACAGGCCACGCAAGGTCCAGTCACCGGTGCTGCGGATCAAGGCCTCGGCAGGGTTGGCACCCAGCAAATCATTGAACGCGGCATAGGTCAAGCCCACGGCTGGCATGGCCAGCAACAGGTAAAGCACGGGCTTGGCCCAGGGGGATAAAAGCGTCGCACGCCAGTTCATGCAGCCAGACCTTGGTGTCAGAAGTTCTTGCTCAGGTCCATACCGCTGTACAAAGACGCCACCTGCGACTCATAGCCATTGAACATTAAGGTTTTGCGCTTTTTATTGAACAAACCATCTTCACCAATGCGTCGCTCGGTGGCTTGGCTCCAACGGGGATGGTCGACATTGGGGTTCACATTGGAATAAAAACCATACTCGTGGGCAGCGGCCTTGTTCCATGCCGTGGCAGGTTGTTTGTCGGTGAAACGGATTTTCACAATGCTTTTGGCGTTTTTAAATCCGTATTTCCATGGCACGTTCAAGCGAATGGGCGCGCCATTTTGGTTGGGCAAGATTTCTCCATACATGCCAAACGTCAACAAGGTCAAAGGGTGCATGGCTTCGTCCATGCGCAAGCCCTCGGTGTACGGCCACTCCAAGATGCGAGAGTCGACCATGGGCATGGTCTTGGGGTCAGCCAAGGTCACAAACTCCACGTATTTGGCGCTGCCGGTGGGTTCGGCGACTTTGATGAGCTCGGACAGCGAAAAGCCAATCCAGGGAATGACCATCGACCACCCTTCAACACAACGCATGCGGTAGATGCGCTCTTCCATGGCGGCCAACTTCATCACATCTTCCAGACCCAAGCGCAGTGGTTTTTTCACCAAACCGTCGATCTCCAATGTCCAAGGCTTGGTCTTCAAGGTATGGGCACTTCGCGCGGGTTCAGATTTGTCGGTGCCAAATTCGTAATAGTTGTTGTAGGTGCTGGCGTAGGTATAGGCCGTTGGCACGTCCAGCGCCAAGGCGTTGTCAAGGGACGTGCGTTTGCTGCGCAGCGCAGGCAATTTACCGGGAACCACCGTAGGGGCTGGGCTGGTTTGTGACCAAGCAACGCCCACGCTGGTGAGCAAGCCCAAACCCAGGCTTTGTTGCAACAGGGCGCGACGGTTCAGGTAGGCCGCCTGCGGCGTGATCTCGCTGGGTACAACGGTACCAAGGGCATCGGGTGCGGTACGAATCAACATGGGCGAATCTCCAAACAAAAAAGGCTGACACCACGTCAGCCTTTGGGGGAACAGAGTGAATGCGAAAGCTTAATTCAAACCCGCAATATAGTCTGCCAAAGCTTTAATTTCCTTGTCATTCAATTTGGCGGCCACTTGGCCCATTTGCAAACTGTTCAAGCGCACACCGTCACGGAACTGGGTGAGTTGAGAGGTGGTGTATTCGGCGTGTTGGCCAGCCAAACGTGGGTACTGCGAGGGAATACCAGCGCCGGTGGGGCTGTGGCAGCCCGCGCACGCTGGAATTTGGCGATCAGCGATGCCGCCACGGTAAATTTTTTCGCCCAAGGATGCGAGGTCCTTGTCTTTGGCAAAACCAGGCTTGGCGGTTTTGCTGGCGACGAAAGCACCAATGTTGCGCATATCGTCTTCGCTTAAAGATGCTGCCATGCCGCTCATGATGGCGTTGGCACGTTTGCCCGATTTGTACTCGGTCAGTTGTTTGGCGATGTATTCAGGGTGCTGCTGCGCGAGTTTGGGGTAAATCGGCGCGCCAGAATTGCCATCGGCGCCATGGCATGAGGTGCAAACGGCACCAAACAATGCAGCGCCTTTGGCGGGATCAGGCTTGGCAGGGGCAGCAGGCGTGTCGTTGGCAAGCGTCAGGCTGGTGGCAGCCAATGCGCTGAGAGCAATCAGCAATCGGGCAAAAAAAGTCATGGCTTCAAGGGGTTATCAAACTTTGGAGATTCTACAATGCAGGCCTGTTCGCCTCTTTGGGCGCTCTGGAAGAAACCCTTTGGCCTCAAGCTCACCCCCGCTGGACGACGCACAAGCGCAGCGCATCAAACAGGCCGTGGGCTGGTTGCATACTGCACGCTTTTTGACAACCGCCGCCCAACTGCACCACCTGCCCGCCTACGACCAACCCGAAATCGCGTTTGTGGGTCGCTCCAACGCGGGCAAATCCACCTGCATCAATGTGCTGACCCAGCAACGCCAATTGGCCTATGCCTCAAAAACCCCAGGGCGCACCCAGCACATCAACCTGTTTGCCCTGGGTCGGCAAAACCAAACCGACGCGGTACTGGCCGATTTGCCAGGCTATGGCTATGCGGCTGTGCCCAAGGCCGATAAAGTGCGCTGGCAGCGTGTCATGGCCAACTACCTGATGACGCGTGACAATTTGAAGGGCGTGGTGTTGCTGTGCGACCCGCGTTTGGGCTTGACCGAATTGGACGAAATTTTGTTGGAAGTCATTCGCCCCAAAGTAGAAGAGGGTTTGAAGTTTTTGATGCTGCTCACCAAGGCTGACAAGCTCAACCGCAGCGAAGGTCAAAAAGCCCTCTCCATTGCCAAATTGCAGTCCGGCGGTGGCCAAGCGCATTTATTCTCTGCTTTGAAAAAACAAGGTGTTGAAGAGGTCAGTCGGCAGCTTTATGACTGGACACACACCGAGCCCACGCCATGAAGCAACAACGGTTTGACCTGCCGCACGGCATCACTTTGGACTGCCGCACGGCTGGCGCTGTTGGCCGCCCGGTGATGCTGTTTTTGCATGGCTTCCCCGAAGCCGCCTTTGTGTGGGATGCGATGTTGGATTTTTTCTCTGACCCTGCGCATGGTGGCTATTTTTGCGTGGCACCCAATCTGCGTGGCTACGCAGGCTCGAGCGCGCCCAGTGAGATCCAAGCCTACCGGGCCAAGTATTTGGTGCAGGACTTGGTGGCGTTAAAAGACATCGTGTCGCCCGATCAACCTTTGGCGTGTTTGGTCGCCCATGACTGGGGCGGCGCGGTGGCATGGAACATGGCCAACCAACACCCAGCGCGCATTCGCCAACTGGCCATCATCAACTCACCGCACCCCGGTACTTTTTTGCGCGAGTTGCAGTCCAGCCCAACGCAACAAGCCGCCAGTGCCTATATGAATTTCCTGATTCGACCCGACGCCGAAAGCTTGCTGGCCGAGGACGATTACCGCCGTTTGTGGGCTTTTTTCACCAATATGGGCGCCAGTGATGGCCCCTACGCGTGGCTGAGCGACGCGGTCAAAGCGCAGTACCGCGAGGTGTGGTCGCAAGGGTTGACCGGTGCGCTCAATTACTACCGCGCCTCGCCATTGCGACCGCCCCGCGAAACCGACGCCGCCGCCGCGGCCCTCACCCTGCCCGCATCCATGTTGACAATTGAGGTGCCCACATTGGTCCTTTGGGGCATGCAAGACATTGCCTTGCCGCCAGGCTTGATCGATGGGCTGGATGACTACATTCCAGATTTGACCCTGCACCGCATCGCAGATGGCAGCCACTGGTTGGTGCACGAGCAACCCGCTTTGGTCGCGCAACACTTGCTGGCTTTTTTGGCGAAAACCTAATCTGTGCCTGGTGGGTACAAGGACGCCTCATCGTTGGGTCGCGATTTAAAGCGCTTATGCACCCAGTAGTACTGCTCGGGCATGTCCTCAATCCAGGTTTGTAAACGCTGGTTCATTTCTGCGGTGTCCGCCTCTGCATCTTGGGTGGGATAGTTTGTCCATGCGGGGTGAACTCTTACCTCGTAGCCGGTCTGGGTCAAACGTGTGGTGACTGGCACCACCGGCACTTGGCCCAGGCGAGCCAAACGCGGCAGCGATGTCACGGTTGCCGCGGGGATGCCATAAAACGGCACAAAAATGGACTCTTCCAAGCGAAAGTTCATATCGGGCAAAAGGTAGAGCAAGGCACCTTGGCGCAATGCGCTGACGATGGCTTTAAAGCCATCTTCGCGGCGAAACAAACGCACCTGCCCAAAACGCTGACGACCTTGAAACACCCATGCATCGATGGCGGGTGAACGCTGGGGGGTGTACACCGTGGTGAACTTGCGGTGCATTTGGAAACACAGCGCGGTCCAACCAGCATCCAAACCCACGAAATGCGGTGCAAACAACACAGCACCTTGGCGCTGTTGCAAGGCTTTGACTTCGCCAACCAATGTCAAACGGCCAGCAACCACCTCCGAACTGCCATGCCAAAGCCATGCACGGTCCAACCAAGCTTGGGCAAACACCACCATGTGCGCTCGTCCCATGACTCGTCGCTGCTGTGCGCTTAACGCAGGAAAGCACAAAGCCAGATTGGTCAACACCACTTTGCTACGTTTGCTTGCTAACAGCCACAACACGTGGCCGAACAAGGTCCCCACCCCGCGCAACATGGGCAAGGGCAGGTAACGCAACACCCGCATCAGTCCCAGCACCAAGGCATTCATGTCCCATCACCTGCTCGGGGCTGTTTGTCGCGGGCATAGCCCCACAGATACTGGTCGGGACGCATCAACACCATACGCTCAACCGCTTGGTTCACCATCAGCGCCGCTTGCTCGGTGCTGGTGTCGGGGTGGTTCAAGGCTTGCAAAGTGGGTGGCAATACATGGAACACATAGCGGCCAGCTTTTAGCCGTTCACACCAAGCCAGCAACACGGTGGCGCCGGTTTGCTGCGCCAATTTGGGCAGCAAGGTCATGGTGTAGACGGGTCGACCAAAAAAATCTGCCCACACCCCTTGCCCCTCGGGTGGCACTTGGTCGGGCAAGATGGCGGTATAGCCTCCGGCACGCAAATGCTTGACCAAGGCGCGCACGCCGCGCAGCGAAGCGCTGGCTGTTTTGAAAAAAACCCGTTGACGCGACAGTCCCACCACCGCTTGCAACCAGGCTTTGCGCGGCGGTCGGTACAAGGCCAACAAATCGCCGTGCTGCGGGCCGAGTTTTTCTGCCAAGGCTTGTCCACCCATTTCCCAACAACCCAGATGCGGCGACAACAAAATGACGCCCTTGCCGGCTCGCATCGCTTGTTCAAAATGCGGCAACCCTTCCCACTGCACCCGTGGCAATACCGATTGGCCAGGCGCTCTGGCCCACAACCAAGGTAACTCGGCCACCATCTTGCCCGTGGCCGACACAGCATCTCGGGTTTGCGCCCAAGACAATCCCGCTGCCTGTGTTTGGCGATGAAACTGTTGTCGGTAAGCCGGCGACAGCAGCCACACCAACCAACCCAAAGCCGCACCCCATCCTTGCATCCATCGCAGAGGTATCCAAGCCAAAAAACGAAACAGTCGGGTCATGACATTTGCAAATGCGTTCGGCGTATAAACGTGTCAAGCCTCACGCTTTGATTTGATTAGAATACCTATTGTCGCTGAGTTAATGAAGCAACTTGCAGGGCGACACACCCGAAAGGGTCGACTGGTTTCCAGTCATCTGCTAAAGCGTTCGCCGAACTCCTTGGTGAGGCAACGCGTCCAACCATTCTTAGGAGCATTTACATGGCGAACGATTACCTATTCACATCCGAATCCGTCTCAGAAGGTCACCCCGACAAGGTGGCAGACCAAATTTCTGACGCTATTTTGGATGCCATCTTCAAACAAGACCCGCGCAGCCGCGTGGCCGCCGAGACGCTGACCAACACCGGCTTGGTGGTGTTGGCGGGTGAAATCACCACCAATGCCCATGTGGACTACATCCAAGTGGCACGCGACACCATCAAGCGCATTGGCTACGACAACACCGAATACGGCATCGACTACAAAGGTTGCGCGGTCATGGTCTGCTACGACAAGCAGTCCAACGACATCGCCCAAGGTGTGGACCATGCCTCTGACGACCACTTGAACACCGGTGCCGGTGACCAAGGACTGATGTTTGGCTATGCCTGCCAAGAAACCCCCGAATTGATGCCAGCGCCGATTTATTACGCGCACCGTTTGGTGGAGCGCCAAGCGCAATTGCGCCGCGATGGTCGTCTGCCCTTTTTGCGCCCTGACGCGAAAAGCCAGGTGACCATGCGCTACGTCGATGGCAAACCGCACAGCATCGACACCGTGGTGTTGTCGACCCAGCACAGCCCCGACCAGTCCGAGACACAAACCAAGATGAAAGCCTCTTTCAATGAAGCCATCATTGAAGAGATCATCAAACCCGTGTTGCCCAAAGAGTGGCTCAAAGACACCCGCTACCTGATCAACCCCACTGGCCGTTTTGTGGTGGGTGGCCCGCAAGGCGATTGCGGCTTGACCGGGCGCAAAATCATTGTCGACACCTACGGCGGCGCTTGCCCCCATGGCGGTGGTGCGTTCTCCGGCAAAGACCCCTCAAAGGTGGACCGCTCGGCCGCCTACGCCGCCCGCTATGTGGCTAAAAACGTGGTGGCTGCAGGTCTGGCCACCCAGTGTCAGGTGCAAGTGGCATACGCCATCGGGGTGGCCAAACCGATGAACATCACCGTCAACACCAACGGTACGGGCGTCATCTCTGACGACAAAATCGCCGCCTTGGTGAACGAGCATTTCGACCTGCGTCCCAAAGGCATCATCTTGATGCTGGACTTGCTGCGTCCCATTTACGAGAAAACGGCTGCTTACGGTCACTTCGGCCGCGACGAGACTGATTTCACTTGGGAACGCACCGACCGTGCAGCCGCACTCAAAGCGGCAGCAGGTTTGAAATAAGACAACACCCTGTCACGCGAGGCGCAAACCGTACCGACGGCACAGCGCTTCGCGCTGACCCGGCGCAAAGTTGATACGCGCAGGGTCACGCCCCACCGCTTCTAACAGCCGGGGGTTCATCACCGCGAACCACAAGGGCGGCACATAGGCCAACAAAAACATGCCCGGATAGCCACTGGGCAACTGCGGTGCATCGTCAAAATGGCGCAGGGCTTGGTAGCGACGCGCGGCATGTGCGTGGTGGTCTGCATGACGTTGCAGGTGAAACAACATCCAATTCGACACCACATGGTTGCTGTTCCATGAATGGCATGGTTGGCATCGCTCATAGCGGCCATCCTCCTGCAACAACCGCAGCAAACCGTAATGTTCCACGTAATTGGCCGAGGTGAGTTGGAAATTGCTCCACGCCGAAGCAGCCAACAAGAAAACCAAGACCTGCCAACCCAGCCACAGCACCAACAGCAACCAGAGCGTGAAGGTGATGGCCAAGCCCAGCAAGATCAGGTTGTACGGACCCCAAACCGCATGGCCCAGGTCTTTGAGACGTTGCGACTCCAGCCGCCAAGCACGCACAGCGCCACCAGGCATTTCGCGCCACACAAAACCCCAGATCGACTCACCCATGCGCGAAGACGCGCAGTCCTGGGGCGTGGCCACCTCGGCGTGGTGACCACGGTTGTGCTCAATGGTGAAATGGCTGTACCCCGTGGGGGCCAAGGTAATGCAGGCCAACCACCGCTCTAGGCGATGGTGTTTGTGTCCCAATTCATGGCCCAAATTGATGCCAAAACCAGCCACTGCACCGGTGTTTAGCACCATGGCAAGCCATGCGTACCCAGGGAGGTCATGGCTTGCCACAAACCAAGCCGCAAACACAAAAGCACCCCATAGCACGGGCACCAGTGCGTAAGTGATGTAGCGGTAATACGCGTCCGCCTCTAACTGCGGCACAGCCGATTCAGGGGGATTGCTGCGCTCTTCGCCCATCCAGGTATCCATCAAGGGCACAAACACATGCAACATGACCAAGGGCAACCACAGCATGCGTGGGTCATCGCGCCACAACATCAGCAAGGGCCCCATGCCAATCAGGGTCGGCACGCCCAAAGAGAACCACCATACCCAACGCTTGGGGTCACGGTAGACCTCAGGTGTGGGCAGGGTGTGGGTTGTCATGGGATCGGCTAGTTCAGTCCCGCGATGTAATGGCCCAGGTTCTCAATGTCTTGCTCACTCAAGGTACTGGCCACACTGGTCATGTTGCCGGCATCGTTGGTGCGGTTCTTGGCTTTAAAGTCTTTCAAGGTTTTGACCACGTAGTCAAAGTTTTGTCCAGCGACCTTGGGAATTTCGTTTTGTCCCACAAACTCGCCTAAGTGACACATGGCACACAGCGTCTCATCCGCCTTGGCTTGGCCCAGCTTGGCTTTGTCAGGGTCGGCTTTGAAGTTCTTGCTGGTGAGTTTTTGTTTGGAAAAATAATTGGCCAGTTCCTGCATTTCTGCACGGCTCATGCCAGCCACCATGGGAGACATCATGGGGTTTTCGCGACGGCCTTCTTGGAAATCACGCAGTTGCAAATATATGTAGCGCGCATTTTGCGCCGCCAGGCTAGGCGTGCCAGGCATCGACGAGTTGCCATTCACACCATGGCAACCCACGCACATCGCCGCCTTAGCGGGCACCTCGTCGGCCGCCCATACAGAGCCAGCCATCAACATCACCGTAGTCACACACAAAGCAAAAAAAGTTTTCATACTCGTCATCATCCATCATCTAGAAAAAAGGCCTGAGGGCACTTTCGTGCACCGCAGGCCTTAGCGCTCAGCGCTTAGTCAGCTCAGGGAAGTGCGAACACCACCACAGAGTTGCCACGCTTGGCATCGATCTGGTTGTTACCACCAGAGGCCACAGCAATGTACTGCTTGCCGCCCACGGAATATGACACAGCAGGCGCATTCACGCCGGCACCGGTTTGGTATTCCCACAATTTCTTGCCGTTTTTGGCATCGAAAGCACGGAACAAACCGTTGGCTTCACCGTTGAAAACCAAGTCACCAGCGGTCGCCAAAACGCCACCAATCAAAGGCTCGTCAGTGTCAAACTTCCATGCCACTTTGCCGGTGTCGATGTTGACAGCAGACAAACGACCGGTTTGCTTTTCGCTGGGGATGGTTTTGAAAGCACCGCCCAACCACAGCTTGCCGCCGGGGTATTTGGAAGCTTCAACGTGGTAAGTCATGGGTTGCAACAAGTTGGCTGCATAAGCCAAACGAGACTCGGGGTTGAAAGCCATGGGGCTCCACTCCACGCCACCGTTGGCACCCAACATCATCTTGGCGCCTTCTTTGGTGGGCAATGTCCACAAACCATCTTGGGGAACCATGGCTTCGGAGAAGCGGATCAGTTCGCCAGTGTTGCGGTCATGCACATAAACGTGGCCAGTTTTGCCAGCGTGGATGGCCACTTTGGTCATCTTGCCGTCTTTGCCTTTGGCTTCTGTCAGGATGACAGGCGACACAGCATCCAAGTCCCATACATCATGCGCGATGTACTGGTAGTGCCATTTGTAGTTACCAGTGTTCAAGTCCACAGCAACGATAGAGTCGGTGTAGAGGTTGTCGCCAGGACGCTCAGCGCCGTACAAGTCAGGTGAGGGGTTGCCCACCACGAAGAACACGGTGTTGGTTTCGAGGTCAACAGCAGGTGCCATCCATACGCCACCACCGAGGGTTTTGTAGAAATCGCCGCCTTGCTTGGCCAACTGTGCTTTTTCTGCGTTGATGTCACGCAGCATGTTGCGGTTGGTGGCGTCGTTGACAGCCCATACACCTTCATGGCCTTTTTCAGGAATGGTGTGGAAAGTCCATTGCAATTTGCCGTCTTTGGCATCAAAGGATTTCACGAAACCGCGGATACCGTATTCGCCGCCGTTGGTACCGATCAAGATACGTCCGTTGACAGCCACAGGTGCCATGGTTTCTGAGTAACCCAATTCTGGGTCAGCGATTTGGGTTTCCCAAGCCAATTTGCCTGTCTTGGCATCCAAGGCCACCAATTTGGCATCCAAGGTACCCATGAAGACATGTCCGCCCATGATGGCTACACCACGGTTGTTAGGACCGCAGCAATAGGTGGTGACGGGACCCATTTTGTGTTTGTAATGCCAGAACTGTTTGCCAGTGACCGCGTCGATGGCGTACACATGGTTGTAAGAAGTGGTCAGGTACATCACGCCATCGACAACGATGGGCGCTGTTTCCATTGATTCCAACACCTCGGTTTGGAAGGTGAAGGCAGGACGCAGGTTTTTGACGTTGCCTGTATTGATTTGCTTGCTGGGGTAGTAACGTGATTGGTCGTAGCTACCGTTTGAGTGCAAAAAGTTGTTGCCATCTTTCGCAGCTGCAGACAGCTGTGATTGAGACACAGACACGGCCTTGCCGGTATCTGCTTGGGCGACGCCCGCTGTCAACACGCCCATGGCCAAGCTGGCCAGCGTGAGGGAAAGTTTCTTTCCGATTTGTTGCATTGAGAACTCCTTGAGCCAAATGGCCAATGATTGAAAAACCAAGTGCAAATTAAAAAACTTTTCAGATTCACACTCAGAAAGTCTGGGCTTTTCATTTGCGATAACCTTGTGCTCTGCGAACACAATGTAGACACAAGGAAAATTTCCCATGGCCCATCTTACCCACGCTCTATGTCAATTGGCATAGCGAAAGACCTAGCTAGGGAAACCCCTTAAGACATCGACAGCCTAAGGAAACGTCAGTGACAAGCACATACCACGCCCATTCAAGCCATTTCAAGTCTCTCTTTTACGCACTTGCACTCACTTTGTGCGCCTCGGTCGCGCCACCCAGTTGGGGGCAATCGGAGTCCAACCCCAGTGTCAATGCCCAACTCTTAGTCGCGGCCCGCAACACCGATATTGAAGGTGTGAAAAAAAGCCTGGACAGAGGCGCAGCGCCCAACTCGCGCAACCGACTGGGCAAGACATCGCTTTACCTGTCCATCGAAAAAAACCGTATCGACATCGCCAAAATGCTGATTGCTGCAGGTGCGGATGTCAATTTTGCTTCGCTTGAAAAGGTCACGCCTTTGATCGCGGCCAGCTACGCCGGAAGCCTGCCTTTGGTGGATTTGCTGCTCCAACATGGCGCCTCGCACGAGGCCACCGACCGCTTGCACAAATCGGCGCTGGTTTATGCTGCGGGCATGGGACATACCGCTGTGGTTGAACGCTTGTTGCAAGCCGGTGCACCCATCAACCAAACGCCAGTCGATGGGCTGACACCTTTGATGTGGGCAGCGGGCCAAGGCCATTCAGAAACGGTCAAACTGCTGTTGGCCAAAGGGGCCAACGCCACACTCAAAGACGACCGCGGTTTGACGGCTTTAGAGATGGCCCAACAAGCCCCGCACCCAGCGGTTATCGCTTTGTTGCAATAGGCATTGCACAACCCAGGCTATTGGTTGGGTTCGTTAAAGCAGCTTTTTTCCACCTCGTCGTACATGGCGGCACGCTGGGTATCGCTGTGGTAAATCTTCCAAATTTCATCCGCAATGGAGCGGGTGATTTGCTTGAACTCCAAATCGCAGTGGTGTTTCAAGTTGTCGGCGAATGTGGCGCGACGGTTTTGCCATTGGTTTTCACGCATGATGAAGGCATAGTGCACCAACTCGTGGCCAACACCCCACGTAACCATCTCTTTGCTATAGCCCTCAATGGTGCGGGGCGCGATGCTGATTTGCATGGTGTTGTCAGGGAAATTAGGGGTCGGGTACTGAAAACCCATGCGCGCAAAAGGGGGCACATGCCAATCGAGCACCAAAGGTGGGGGCGGCAGGTCCTTAGGGGCGTCGGTGGTTTTTTTCACAAAGCCCCACAGACGGGTGATGACGTCAAAATCTATTTCAGGCGGTGTGACCTCAATACCCGTGATGGCGTCGCTCGCCCACAGCTGTGTGCACAGCGCCAAGCCGACCAAGCCCCCAGCAAGTTGTGTGTGTGTCATAACAATGCGTCCTTGCCGGCAAGTTTGCACCAGTGTTTTGTCTGTTGCAGATGTGCCAACATTTCCCTTGCGCCCGCAGGTGATTTAGCCATTTGAAAGGTGACAATAGGGTTTTCACTGCAGGAACGCTGCCCATGGCACACGATGTATCCCCCAAAGACTTGGTTGAGACGTTTTTGCGCACCATCATGATTCCCGACCCCGTGGCCGCCCGCGCCTTTGTGTCCCCCGAGCTGCGTATCCGCTTTACCGGCGGGCGCGAAATGAAAGACCCCAGCGAATGCAGCGCCTTCAACGCGTCGCGCTATGCCTGGGTGAAAAAGAAATTTGAACAAACCGATGTGGTTGAAGGTGCCAACCCCGGCCACGCCATTGTGTACAACATCGGTACGCTGTATGGCGCTTGGCCCGATGGCACGCTGTTTGAAGGCAACCGCTATGTGGACCGCTATGTGGTCAAAGAGGGCCTGATCGTGCAAATGGATGTGTGGAACGACAGCGCCGAGTGGTTGCTGGTTCGTGCGGGCTTGGTAGCAGCTTGAGAGGATGCTGACACCCCAAATTTAATTTTTTAGTATTCTTTTATTGATTAATTTTCGCCAACATATTGAACTTTCATGGTTTGGCCTTATCATTAGCACTCTAGCCTAGCGAGTGCTAATAACGCGCAAACTGGGCAGGTAACCCGCACATTGTGTGCATCTGTATCCACTTTAAGTTTCACTCAGGAGAAACCATGAAACTTCGTCCTTTGCACGATCGTGTGATCGTCAAACGCATCGAAAGCGAAACCAAAACTGCCTCTGGCATCGTCATCCCTGACAACGCCGCTGAAAAACCTGACCAAGGCGAAATCCTAGCAGTCGGCCCCGGCAAGAAAAACGACAAAGGCGATTTGAGCCCTGTTGGCGTGAAAGTGGGCGACCGTGTTTTGTTTGGCAAGTACAGCGGACAAACAGTCAAGGTTGACGGCGAAGAATTGCTGGTCATGAAAGAAGAAGACCTGTTCGCAGTCGTTGAGAAATAATTTAGGAGCTAAAACATGGCAGCAAAAGACGTAATTTTCGGCGGCGAAGCCCGCGCACGCATGGTTGAAGGCGTGAACATTTTGGCCAATGCGGTCAAAGTGACTTTGGGCCCCAAAGGCCGCAATGTGGTGTTGGAGCGTTCTTTCGGCGCCCCCACCGTGACCAAGGACGGTGTGTCCGTGGCCAAAGAAATCGAACTCAAAGACAAACTGCAAAACATGGGCGCGCAGATGGTCAAGGAAGTTGCTTCCAAGACCTCTGACAACGCTGGCGACGGCACCACCACCGCCACCGTGTTGGCCCAAGCCATCGTGCGCGAAGGCATGAAGTACGTGGCTGCAGGCATGAACCCCATGGATCTCAAGCGCGGCATTGACAAGGCTGTGACTGCCCTGATCGCTGAACTGCAAAAGGCTTCCAAAGCCACCACCACCAGCAAAGAAATTGCACAGGTCGGCTCCATCTCTGCCAACTCTGACACCAGCATTGGCGAAATCATCGCCAACGCCATGGACAAAGTGGGCAAAGAAGGCGTGATCACGGTAGAAGACGGCAAGTCCCTGCAAAACGAACTCGACGTGGTCGAGGGCATGCAGTTTGACCGTGGCTACTTGAGCCCTTACTTCATCAACAACCCCGACAAACAAGTGGCCTTGTTGGACAACCCCTTTGTGTTGTTGTTCGACAAAAAGATCAGCAACATCCGCGAACTGCTCCCCACCTTGGAAGCCGTGGCCAAAGCCGGTCGTCCTTTGCTGATCATTGCCGAAGAAGTTGACGGCGAAGCGCTGGCCACTTTGGTGGTCAACACCATCCGTGGCATTTTGAAAGTGGTTGCTGTGAAAGCCCCTGGCTTTGGTGACCGTCGCAAAGCCATGTTGGAAGACATCGCCATCCTGACCGGCGGCAAAGTGATCGCTGAAGAAGTGGGCCTGACCCTCGAAAAAGTCACCTTGGCTGACCTGGGTTCTGCCAAGCGCATTGAAGTGGGCAAAGAAAACACCACCATCATTGATGGTGCTGGTGCCGCTGCCGACATCGAAGCACGTGTCAAACAAATCCGCATCCAAATCGAAGAAGCCACTTCCGACTACGACCGCGAAAAGCTGCAAGAGCGCGTGGCCAAGTTGGCCGGTGGTGTGGCTGTGATCAAGGTGGGCGCTGCCACCGAAGTCGAAATGAAAGAGAAAAAAGCCCGCGTGGAAGATGCTTTGCACGCCACCCGCGCTGCGGTGGAAGAAGGCATCGTGGCTGGCGGTGGCGTGGCATTGCTGCGTGCCCGTCAAGCTGCTGGCACCATCAAGGGCGACAACCCTGACCAAGACGCTGGCATCAAGCTGGTGTTGAAAGCGGTTGAGTCTCCTTTGCGCGAAATCGTCTACAACGCTGGTGGCGAACCTTCAGTGGTCGTCAACGCGGTGTTGGCTGGCAAAGGCAACTACGGCTTCAACGCCGCCAACGACACCTATGGCGACATGATCGAAATGGGTATCTTGGACCCCACCAAAGTGACACGCACTGCATTGCAAAACGCAGCGTCTGTGGCCTCTTTGATGCTGACCACCGAAGCCATGGTGGCGGAAGCCCCCAAGGATGAGTCTGGTGCAGGCGGCATGCCTGGCGGAGACATGGGCGGCATGGGTGGCATGGGCGGCATGGGCGGCATGGGCATGTAATTGCCCCCTCGCTTTGCCTGAAGGCCAAAGGCCTTCAATCCAAACCGAAACCCCTGCAAGGTTTGCGCCTTGCAGGGGTTTTTTTGTTAAGGTTGCCCCATGCCACTGACTTCCACGATGCAACACCTTGCGCTGTTGTGCCTGTGTTTGCTGATGACCAGCATCCATGCACAAAGCCTTTTAGCCAAGGGCGAGTCCTTGGTCGCCCTGCCAAGCGCATCCCCCATCACCGTCGAGGCCTTGATCGACAGCTTGGCACACAGCGACTTCGCTGTGCTGGGTGAAATCCACGACAACCCGCGCCACCATCAACTGCGCGGCGAGCTGCTGCGCCGACTGCCTGTTGCGAGTAAAACGGTGGTGGCTGAACATCTCAACTGGCGTCAGCGTTTGGCCCCCAAAACCGATGTATTGACAGGCTTGGAGGCCGCAGGTTTTGACGCGCAAGCTTGGGGTTGGCCTTTGCACCAAGCCTTGTTTGAAGCGGTCACTGCGATGCAGATGCCGCTGATCGGGGGCAATTTGCCCGGCGAATCCATCAAGGAAGTGTTTAAAACCCGGGGCCAAAGCCTGCCGCAACCCATCGCCAGCGTGCTGGCACAAGCTCCTTTTGACGCAGCACAACGCAAAGCCATGGAGGCGGAAATAGACCAAGGCCATTGCGGTGCCATGCCTGCCAGCATGTTCGAGGGCATGGCAACCGTGCAACGCGGACGCGATGCAGCCATGGCCGAGGTTGCACTCGCCCACTTGCCAAGCATTGTGGTGGCCGGCAATGGCCACGCATGGAAGCATTTGGGCGTGCCGTTTGTGGTGCACCAGCTGGCACCCCAACTGCACAGCGTCAGTGTGTTGTTCATGGAATGGGACGACGCACGGCCTGACCAAGAAAAACAGGCGTTCTTGGCTGAATTGGCCCCACAGGCTGACTATGTCTGGCTCACGCCGCACCAAGCCAGAAACGATCCTTGTAACAATTTACGCAAAAAATAAATATTAAATAGTTAATTTAAGGAAATTATCGATTAATATATGAGTACTTTTATTTTCATCAATCATGATGAGACCCACCGTACTCAAAGACATCCGCTCGCTACAGCGCTTGAAAACACCCAGCCCGCAAGACGAAGGCTGTGTGGTGGGTTTCGGGTGGGGGCCGCAACATGCCCTGTCTGCCATGGGTCAGCAACAAGCGCCGCGTCGCGTCAAGCACCCGCCCTTACGCTTTGACAAAGGCGTGGCCGTAGACCGTTACGCTTGAGACTGCATCAGTGCATCCAGTTTTCGTGCGTCAGCACAAAAAGCCCGAATGCCTTCAGCCAATTTATCGCTGGCCATGGCATCTTCGTTTAATGCAAAGCGAAACTGTGCCTCGTTCAACACCACCTCTTCTAAGACAACAGCCTTGGCCTGCGCAACGCTGAGTGCGGCTGTAAGCGTTGCCGTCTGCGACTGCAACTGCGCCAACAAGTCAGGCGCGATGGTGAGCAAGTCGCAGCCTGCCAACGCTGTGATTTGACCGATGTTGCGAAAACTCGCCCCCATCACCTCGGTGGTGATGCCGTGCTGCTTGTAGTAGTTGTAAATCTGGCGCACGCTTTGCACCCCAGGGTCGTTCACGCCTGCACGCGCAGACTCATCCCATGCCGCGCCTGCCGCTTTCTTGTGCCAGTCGTAAATACGCCCGACAAACGGGGAAATCAATTTCACACCGGCTTGGGCACAGGCGACCGCTTGGGCGAACGCAAACAACAACGTGAGATTGGTGTGAATACCCTCCCGCTCTAGCACTTGGGCGGCTTGAATACCCTCCCAGGTGGCAGCAATTTTGATGAGCACGCGTTGTTGCGTGTCAACGCCTTGCGCTTGGTACAACTGGGTGATGCGACGCGCCCGCGCGATGGTGGCATTGGTGTCAAAACTCCAACGCGCATCAACCTCGGTGGACACACGCCCAGGCAACAAAGACAAAATCTCACAACCAAACCGCACCAGCAAGCGGTCCATGGTTTCATCCAAAGCCGCTTTGGGGTGCTGCCGCAACGTGTCATCCAGCAACGCTTGGTGAAGTGGCATTTGCACCGCTTTGAGGATGAGCGAGGGGTTGGTGGTGGCGTCTGTCGGTTGGTACTGGGCGATTTGATGGAAGTCGCCAGTGTCTGCCACCACGGTGGTGAATTGCTTGAGAGCGTCGAGTTGATTCATGCTGGCATTATCTCTTTCAAGGGTTGAACAAGCGTGTCATGAACGCCAGACGCAATACCGCTACAGTCAATGCCATGAAAAACATTTTGGTTTTAGGTGGAAGTGGCTTTGTCGGTCGCCATGTGTGTGAGGCTTTGAACCGCGCAGGCATACACGCCACGGTGCCTACACGACGTTTACCCGCACGTTCGGTGCAAATGCTGCCGATGGTGTCGGTGGTGCAAGCCAATGTGCACGACCCCCTGCAATTGGCGGCTTTGCTGCCAGGGCATGATGCTGTGATCAACCTGATTGCCATCTTGCATGGCACGCAAGCTGAATTTGACCAAGCCCATGTGCAATGGCCTTTGCACTTAGCCAAAGCTTGTTTGGCTGCCAACCTGACCCGACTGGTGCATGTCAGTGCCCTGGGGGCAGATGTCAACGCCCCGTCGATGTACCAACGCAGCAAAGCGCGCGGTGAACAAGTCTTGCAAGATGCGGTTGCCCAAGGCTTGGCTTTGACGGTCGTGCGCCCCAGCGTGATCTTTGGTGAAGACGATGCGTTCATCAATGTGTTTGCCAAGTTGCAAGCCTTGGCACCCGTGGTGCCGCTGGCTGGTGCCCACACACGTTTTCAACCGGTGTGGGTGCATGATGTCGCCCAAGCGCTGGTGTATGCGCTGCTGCACCCCGCCACAGCGGGCCATTGTTATGAACTGGCAGGCCCGCAAGTGTTTACCTTGCAGCAGATGGTGGAACACGCGGGGGTGTGGGCAAAGCATCCCCGCTGGGTGATTCCCTTGGCCACGCCCTTGGCCTATGCGCAAGCATGGCTGATGGAGCAGTTGCCCGGCCCGCCCTTGATGAGCCGAGACAATGTGGCCTCGATGCAAGCCGACAATGTCGCTAGCGGCAAGTTGCCGGGCTTGACCGCCTTGGGGGTGTCAAGCCCCGCCACCTTGGCCAGCGTCTTCCCTTTGGCTTGAGCACCATGCAGATTTACCTTGTTGGTGGTGCGGTTCGCGATGCGTTGTTGGGTATCTCCGGCAGTGACCGTGACTGGGTGGTGGTGGGCAGCACGCCAGAGGACATGCTGGCCAAAGGCTTTGTGCCTGTTGGCAAAGACTTCCCCGTGTTCTTACACCCTCGCAGCAAAGAAGAATACGCGCTGGCACGAACCGAGCGCAAGACAGCCCCGGGCTACAAAGGCTTTGTGGTGCATGCGGCGCCCGATGTCACGCTGACGCAGGACTTGGCCCGACGCGACCTCACCATCAACGCGATAGCACAAGACGAACACGGCCAACGCACCGACCCTTATGGCGGTGAACGTGATTTGCAGCAGGGCGTGCTGCGCCATGTCAGCCTGGCTTTTCGCGAGGACCCTGTACGCATCTTGCGCTTGGCCCGGTTTGCGGCGCGCTTTCCCCACTTTGTTGTCGCACCTGAAACCCAGGCATTGATGGTGGAGATGGTGCAAGCCGGTGAGGTCAAAGCCTTGGTGGCTGAACGCGTCTGGCAAGAGTTGGCCAAAGGCTTGATGAGTCAACAACCCTCTCGCATGTTGCAGGTGTTGCGCGACTGCGGTGCTTTACACCTGTTGCTGCCGGAAGTGGCTTGCTTGTACGGTGTGCCCCAACCCGCAGAGCACCACCCCGAGGTGGATACCGGTATACATCTGGAAATGGTGCTGGACCAATGCGCGCGCATGAACATGCCACTGGAGGTGCGCTTTGCCGCCCTGTGCCACGATTTGGGCAAAGGCAACACCCACCCCAGCGCCTTGCCGCGCCACATTGGCCATGAGGGACGCAGCGTCAAACTGCTGCGGGCTGTTTGCGAGCGTTTGCGGGTGCCACAACACTGCAAGGAACTGGCCGAGGTGGTGGCGCGTGAACATGGTCACATCCACGGCTGCTTGGGCTTGAGCGCAGAAGCTGTCTTGCGCTTGCTGGTGCGTTGCGACGCTTTGCGCCGACCTGAGCGTTTTGCCCAGGTGTTGCAAGCCTGTGAGTGCGATGCACGCGGTCGCTTAGGTTTGCAAGAGCGCGCTTACCCGCAAGCAGCACACCTGCAGCGATTGTTGCAAGCAGCTTTGTCTGTGAATACCGCCGCGCTCTCTGAGCAGGCCATGCACCAAGGCTTGAAAGGCGCCCACATCGGTCAACACATTGATGCCGCACGCCTGTTGGCGCTGAAAGCGGTATTGGCACATTGACTAAGAAGTGCCGCCCTCCAGCTGCCAGCGTCCCGCCAAATTTTTCAATAACTGCGTCACCGCCAAAGCGCGACGGCTTTGCACATCCAGCAAATTGCGTTGTGCAGTGAGTGTGCTGGCTTGCGCGGTCACCACATTCAAATAACTGACCGTGCCCGCCGCGTACTGCGCTTGGGCGATACGCAAATTGCGCTCAGCAGCCTGCAAGGCCTGGGTTTGTGCCGCCTCTTGCGCTTGCAGTTGGTGAGCGGCCACCAAGTTGTCTTCCACCTCTTGCAAGATGCCCAACACGGTTTGCTGGTAGTTCAGCAGCGCCACCTCCAAGGCCGCGCTCGCATCGTCCTTGACGGCTTGTCGTTGACCGCCATCCCACAGCGACAAAGCCATTGTTGGCCCCACAGACCACAGTCGCGACGAGGTACTGAGCAAGCTTGCCAACTCGGTGCTTTTGTAACCCGTGCTGGCCGCAAAACTGAAGGTGGGAAAGAACGCCGTCTGTGCCACGCCCAGTTGTGCTTGGGCGGCCATCACCCGCATCTCTGCGGCGCGCACATCGGGTCGGCGTTGCAACAACGACGCTGGCAGCAACACGGGCAAAGCGGGCAAGACAGGCAAGGCTTGCGACGGGGCCAATGACATGGCCGCAGGGGCTTGACCTGACAAAAAGGACAAGCTGTGCAAGAGTTGTTGCCGCGTGGTTTCCACATCGATGCGTTGCGCCACCGCGCTTTGCCATTGCGACTCGGCTTGCGCCACATCAGCCGCAGACACCACCCCCGCCTCATAGCGGTAGCGTGTCAACGTCAAGGCGCGTTCATAAGCGGCTTGGGCGGCCTCTAACACCGCTTGTTGTCGCTCAGCGGTACGCAAGGCGATATAGGTTTGCACCATGCTGGCTTGCGCAGACAAACGCGCCAGCGCCACATCTTCTTGGGTGGCCAATGCATTGGCTTTGGCCGCTTGGGTTTGCAAGTCGATGCGTCCCCACACATCCAGTTCCCAGCTCAGCGGCACACCGATGCTGAGCGTGTTGCTTGCTGCCCCGCCAGCGCTGCTGACTGCGCGTGACGCACCCGCATTGAGCGACACACTGGGCCACAAACTGGCTTGGGCGGCGGCGACACTGGCCTGGGCCTGACGCACCTTGGCAGACAACAGTTGCAGATTCACATTGCCGGTTTCCAACTGGGTTTGCAAACCATCAAGCACCGGGTCTTGGAACAAGGTCCACCATGCGCGATCTACCGCCTCACCCGACAGCGCAGCGGTTTGCGGTGCGGCAAACGCGCTCGGCAACTGGCGAGGCGTGGGCGTTTGCAACTCCGTGGACTTGAACCAACTGGCACACCCTGACAGCCACAAGCACAGTGCCAGCACCCAGATGCCGTGTCCTCTTTGTTGAATGCTCATGCCACCACCTTGCCAGAAACCGACGAACTTAGCATGTTCGCTTTGCCTGTTCGCCAAGCTACCACACCTTGGCGCAAAGCCTCTAAGCCCACAAACACAATCGGGGTGGTGAACAAGGTCAAGAGTTGACTCAGCACCAAACCGCCGATCACCGCCAAGCCCAAAGGTTGGCGCAACTCGGCACCCACACCGTAGGCCAAGGCCAAGGGGATCGCGCCCAGCATGGCCGCTGCGGTGGTCATCAGTATCGGGCGCAAGCGCAATTGCGCCGCCAAATAAATGGCTTGCGGGGCGCTGCGCCCAGCGCGTTGCTTTTGCAGGGCAAAGTCGATCATCAAGATAGCGTTCTTTTTCACAATGCCTATGAGCAAGATCACACCAATCATGGCGATGATGCTGAACTCTGTACCCATGGCCATGAGGGTCAACAAGGCCCCCACGCCTGCAGAGGGCAAGGTGGACAAAATCGTCAAAGGATGCAACAGGTTTTCATACAGCATGCCCAAGACCAAATACAGCGTCAGCAAAGCCGAAAAAATCAACAAGGGCTGGGTGTCCAAGGAACGCTGAAACGCATTGGCTGTTCCCGCAAAACTGCCTCGCACTGAAACGGGTAAATTCAACTGCGCAACCGCCGCGTCTATCGCTTGCGTGGCTTGCGACAAGGATACGCCTGGCGCCAGACTGAAGCTGAAGGTGTCTGACGGCACACCCCCTTCATGTGAAACCGACAAGGCGGTATTGGTCAACTCGATGCGCGCAAAATTTGAAAATGGAATGGCTTGGCCACGGTCGTTGATGAACTGCAATCGCTTCAACGACTCTGCGTTTTGCAAATACGCCGGCGCGAGTTCCATCACCACCCTGTACTGGTTCAAGGGGTTGTAGATCACGCCAATTTGGCGTTGGCTGAAAGCATTGCTCAGCACCGTATCAATGGCACGCACCGACAAGCCCAAACGCGCAGCGGCATCGCGGTCAATCACCACCGAGGTTTGCAAGCCACGCTCCTCATAATCGCTGCTGATGTCCTCCAACTCTTTGAGTTTGCTCAAAGCGCGTCTCAGCTTGGGCTCCCATTCGCGCAACTGTTCCAGTTCATCGGCCTTGATGCTGAATTCAAACTCTGAGTTCGAGACCCGACCACCAACACGGATGTCTTGCACCGGCGTTAAAAACAAACGTGCACCAGCTTCTTTGGACAAACGCGCACGCAAGCGCGTCACCACTTGCTCGGCGCTGGCATCGCGTTGATCGCGTGGCTTGAGGGTCATGAACATGCGTGCTGCATTGCGTTGTCCATCACCGGTAAAGCCCGTGACATTGAGCACCGCTGGATCGGCCTGCACAATGGCCAGCATGGTGTGCAAGCGTTGCTGCATGGCCTGAAATGACGAGCTTTGGTCGGCACGAATATAGCCATTGATACGACCGGTGTCTTGCTGAGGGAAAAAGCCTTTGGGGATGGCGCGGTAAAGCGTGACATTGAGCGCAATGGTGGCGAGCAACACCAACCACATCACCCATTGGTGGCGTAAGGCCCATGCCAATCCACGCCGATATGCCAGCACACCTGTGCTGCGCCGAACATTTTTGCGCTGACTTGGCTGCGATGAAAGCAATGCCGCACACATGGTCGGCGTGGTCGTCAACGACACCACCATTGACACCAAAATGGCTGCGGTCATCACCACGGCAAACTCACGAAACAAGCGCCCCAGCACGCCGCCCATGAACAAGACCGGGATGAACACGGCGACCAAAGAAATGCTGATGGCTATGACCGTAAAACCTATTTCACGCGAACCTTCTAAGCAGGCTTGGTGCAATGGCATGCCGCGCTCGCGAAGTCGGGTGATGTTTTCCAGCACCACAATCGCATCGTCGACCACAAAGCCGGTGGCAATCGTCAAGGCCATGAGCGTGAGGTTGTTCAAACTCAAACCCATCAGGTACATCACCACACAGGTGCCCGCCAGCGACAAAGGCAATGCCACCGCAGGAATGAGGGCGGTTTGCCAACGCTTTAAAAACAAGGCCACCACCAAAATCACCAGCGCCATGGACAGTGCCAGCGACTTTTGTATCTCTGACAAGGACGCGCGAACCGTCGGCGAGCGGTCCAACACTACCGCCATTTGCACGGCTGCTGGCAAACCGGCTTGCAACATCGGCAAGATATGGCGCACCCTGTCGACGGTTTCAATCACATTGCCCCCAGGCTGTGCATTCAGCACCAGCAGCACAGCCGGCTGGCCCTGTGAGACACCATCGGTGCGAATGTCTTGCACCGAGTCCTGAACTTGCGCCACATCTTGCAAACGCAAGGCTTGGCCATTCACATAGCGCAGGATCAGCGGTGCATAGTCTTGGGCGGTGTGGGCTTGGTCATTGGCCTCGATTTGCCAAGCTTGGTGGCTGTCTTCAAGCACGCCTTTGGGACGGTGGGCATGGGTGGCCACCACGGCTTGACGCACCATCTCCAGCGACACACCACTGTTGCTGAGTTTGTTGGGGTCGAGCGCAATGCGAACCGCAGGCAAGGCGCCGCCTCCAATCGTGACCTGCCCCACACCATCGATTTGTGCCAACCGTTGGGCCAAAGTGGTGGAAGCCAAGTCGTACATCTGCCCACGTGTGTAAGTATCAGAGGTCAATGCCAAGACCAGCATTGGGCTGTCTGCCGGATTGACCTTTTTGTAGGTGGGTCGGTTGGGCATGCCTGTGGGTAACAAGGGTTGTGCGGTATTGATTGCGGCTTGCACATCACGGGCCGCACCGTTGACATCGCGCTCGAGTTCAAACTGCAAAGTCACGCGTGTGCTGCCCTGTGACGAACTCGAGGTCATTTCGGTCACCCCCGCAATATTGCCCAAGACCCGCTCCAAAGGGGTGGCCACCGTGGCGGCCATGGTCTCGGGACTCGCACCTGGCACATTGGCCTGCACCGAGATGGTGGGGAAATCCACCTGCGGCAAAGGAGCCACAGGCAGTTGAACATAGGCCAAGCCACCCGCCAAGGCAATGCCAATACTCAGCAGGGTGGTGGCCACTGGCCTGGCAATGAAAGGCGACGAAATACTCATGCGCGTGCGGCGCGACGCTGCGCCCAAGCGTCAAGTTGCAAATAAATCACGGGCGTGGTGAACAAGGTCAACCACTGACTCAATACCAATCCCCCCACCAAGGTGACACCCAACGGATGGCGCAATTCACTGCCTACGCCAGTGCCCAGCATGAGGGGCAAAGCCCCCAACATGGCACACAAGGTGGTCATCAGAATCGGGCGAAAACGCAGCAAGCAGGCTTGGTACATGGCCTCCCGTGCAGGCATGCCTTGGTGGCGTTGCGCGTCCAGCGCAAAGTCAATCATCATGATGGCGTTTTTCTTGACAATGCCAATCAACAACACAATGCCCATCACGGCGATCAAACCCAACTCTGAGCGCGCCAGCAACAAAGCCAAGAGTGCGCCCAATGCGGCCGAAGGCAGGGTAGACAAAATGGTGATGGGGTGAACATAGCTTTCATAGAGCACGCCCAACACGATGTACATGGTCACCACGGCCGCCAACACCAACCACAAACTGTTGGTCAGCGAGGCTTGAAACGCCAATGCTGCACCTTCAAAACGTGTCTCGATAGAGGCAGGCAGGTCTTCCTCGGAGCGCAAAGCCTGCCAATGCCGCTCCATGGCTTGCACAGCTTCACCCAGCGATGCGCCTTGTGCCGGTTTGAACGACACAGTGACCGCAGGAAATTGCGCCACATGCAAAATGCTCAGCAGCGCCGAACGCTCCTCCACCTTGGCCACACTGCTGAGCGGTACTTGGCCGCCATTCACAGAGGGCACCCGTATCAGTGACAAAGCCGTTGGTCCGATGCGGTCTTGCGCTTGAACCTCCAACACCACGCGGTACTGGTTGCTCTGGGTGAAGATGGTGGACACCAAGCGTTGACCGAATGCGTTGTAGAGGGCGTTATCGATGGCCAAGACGGTCACGCCCAAGCGTGCCGCAGCCTCACGGTCGATGCGCACATAGGCTTGCAAGCCTTGGTCTTGGTAATCGGTGGCCACGTCTGCGAGTGCAGGGTCGTGGCGCAAGCGCTCCAGCAGATGTTGCGATGCAAGCCCCAGCGCTTGACCATCCGGGCCACTGAGCAACATCCGAAACGGGCTGCGCGACACACGGTCCTCTAAGCTCAGGTCTTGCAAGGCTTGCAAATACACCTGCAAACCCGTGACCTGTTGGCTGATGGTTTGAAGCCGCGCCAAGCTTTGCGACAGGTCTTCGTGGCGCTGTGGCTTGGGCACCAAATTCAAGGTCATGCGCCCTGCGTTCAAACTGGCATTGGGCCCGTCCACGCCGATGAACGAGGTCAAACTTTGCACCGCAGGGTCTTGTAGCAGCAAACGCGCCAACGCTTGTTGGCGCTCGGACATGGCCGCAAACGAAGTGGACTGGGTGGCCTCGGTGATGACTTGCACCGCACCGGTGTCTTGCAAAGGGAAAAAGCCCTTGGGACTGACCAAATACGTCAACACGGTGAGCACCAGTGTGAGGGCAAACGTGGCCAAGGTCGCCA
The DNA here is from genome assembly GCA_947381415.1 of Burkholderiales bacterium. Taxonomy (GTDB): domain Bacteria; phylum Pseudomonadota; class Gammaproteobacteria; order Burkholderiales; family Burkholderiaceae_C; genus Limnohabitans. The sequence continues at coordinate 55,772 of CANCVB010000001.1, read as the reverse complement.
TCGGTCTGTCCAACACCCAGTTCAAGGTCTTGCCATACACATGCAACCAGCGTTGCAGCCAAGCACCTGTGTCTAAAGCCGAGGTTTTGTCGGTGGGAACGCGCAAGACATATGCGCACAACATAGGGGTAAGCGTGAGCGACACCACTGCCGACAACAAAATAGCGACGGCCAAGGTAATGGCAAATTCATGGAACAAGCGCCCCACCACATCACCCATGAACAACAAAGGGATCAAAACCGCTATCAGCGAAAAGGTCAGCGACACAATGGTGAAACCCATTTGCTGCGCACCCTCCAATGCCGCCTGCACGGGTGTGCGTGGTGTGTGGGGGTCTTGCAAAAAGCGGGCAATGTTTTCAATCATCACAATGGCGTCGTCCACCACAAAACCCGTGGCCACAGTCAGTGCCATCAAGGTCAGGTTGTTGATGGAAAAACCCGCCAAATACATCACCGCAAACGTGCCCACCAGTGACAAGGGCACGACCACCGCCGGAATCATGGTGGCGGCGGCATTGCGCAAAAACACAAATATCACCATCACCACCAAAGCGACCGACAACAGCAACTCCAACTGCACATCCTGAACCGATGCCCGAATGGTGGTGGTGCGATCGGTCATGACTTGCACATCCAAGCTCGCGGGCAAGGCGGCGCGCAAGGAGGGCAACAAGGCCTGTACCCTTTGCACCGTTTCGATCACATTCGCGCCAGGCTGGCGCTGAATATTCACGATCACCGCGGCCTGTGTGTTGGCCCATGCCGATAAGCGGTTGTTCTCGGGGGCCTCGACAATCGAAGCCACATCGCGCAGGCGCAATGGGTTGCCATTTTTGTAGGCCAACACCAAATTGGCATAGTCTTGGGCGGACAGCATTTGGTCATTGGTATCCAAACTCGAGGCGCGTGCTGCACCATCCAAACTGCCTTTGGCCATGCTGACATTGGCTTGGTTGATGGCGGTTCGCACATCGTCCAAAGAAAAGCCTGCCGCACTCAAGGCTTGGCTGTTCACCTGTACCCGCACAGCGGGACGCTGTGCGCCAGCGATGCTGACCAAACCCACCCCCGCCACTTGCGACAAGCGCATGGCCAAACGGTTTTCCACCATGTCGTGCACTCGGGTAATGGGCAACGAGGGCGAGCTGATGGCCAAGGTCAGCACCGGCGCATCTGCGGGATTGACCTTGCTGTAAGCAGGCGGCATCGGCAGGTCGTTTGGCAAGACCCCAATGGCAGCATTGATGGCGGCCTGTACCTGCTGCTCCGCCACATCCAATGGAAGCTTGAGCGAAAAGCGCAAAGTCATCACCGATGCGCCCGCCGAGCTGACTGAGGTCATTTGGTCCAAACCAGGCATTTGACCCAATTGGCGCTCGAGAGGCGCGGTGACAGTGGCGGTCATCACCTCGGGGCTGGCACCTGGGTAGAGCGTGCTCACCTGAATGGTGGGGTAATCGATTTGCGGCAAAGAGGCCACCGGTAAAAACCGGTAAGCCAATGCGCCCCCCAACAAAAGCGCGAACATCATCAGCGATGTCGCGACCGGTCGCAATATAAATATGCGCGACAGGTTCATGGCTTGGGCGCTTTCACCACCTCCACCCCACTGCCGCTGCGCAAGCGGTCGGCACCATCGGTCACCACTTGCTGACCGACTTGCAAGTCTGCTTTGACCGCCTGCCAATCACCCTCCACCGCATCGAGTTGCACGGTCTTCACCTGCACCGTGTGATCGGCTTGCACCACATACACAAAGGTGCCGGCGGTACCGCGCTGCACCGCTTGGGCAGGCACCACCAAGGCTTGTTTCAGCGTATCGAGTTGCAGTCGTATATTGGCAAACTGGTTGGGAAACAAACTGGCGTCACGGTTGTCCAAGGTGGCTTTCAAACGCAAGGTGCCGGTCGCGACATCGATGGCGTTATCGGTGGTACTGACACGCCCTTGCGCCAAACGCACTTTTTGGTCACGGTCCCATGCCTCGACTGGCAAGGCTTGACCCGCTTTTAACTTGCGCATGATCAGGGGCACATGCATCTCTGGCACCGAAAACACCACTGCCATGGGCTGGGTTTGGGTGATACTGACCAAGCCATTGGGGTCGCTTGAGCGCACCAAGCTGCCCAGCTCCACCTGTTTCAAACCCAAACGCCCACTGATAGGCGCGGTCACTCGGGTGTAGGACAGTTGCAGTTTGGCTAAATCAATTTGCGCTTGATCGGCTTGCACCGTGCCCTGCAATTGACGCACCAGCGCGGCTTGTGTCTCGACCTGTTGGCGCGCAATCGCGTCCTTGCTGAGCAAGTCTTGGTAGCGTTGCAAATCCAGTTCTGCGTTTTTCAAAAGTGACGCGTCTCGGGCGTACTGACCTTGGGCTTGGCTGAGTTGCGCCTCAAAGGGACGGGGATCAATCTCGGCCAGTAACTGTCCTGCCTGCACAAATTGACCTTCGGTAAAACGCAGGGCTTTGAGTTCCCCATCGACCTTGGCGCGCACCACGGCGGTATTGAGCGCCATCAACGTACCCGCTGCTTGCACGGTGTAGCGAACATCCATTTGACGCACGTCCCCCACACTCACCGGCGTGTTGCGCGAACCCTCGCCACCGCCTTTGCCGTTCTTGGTGTTTTTGCCGCGGGCATCGGCAGGGCTCGCTGCCTCATGACCCGTCCACATACCCAACAAGCTGTTTGATAGCGACGGGAAATACCACACCGAGGCCATCAGCACAACCAAGACCAGGGCGAGCCACAAGACCACTCGGGGCTTCATCGCGCCACGTTGTTGTTGAAGAGAAGCCGTCATGCACATAGATGACACACATGTTAACTGGCAATTCGCACAAGGCTTGCGCTGTTCAGGGCTTGCCATACCGCGTTTCACAGCAGTTTGGAGAGCGCGGCACACACCATGCTGAGAATGATGGTGGTGGTCAAAGGAATGAATATGTCTCGCCCAAACAAGCGAAAGCGCAAGTCACCCGGCAATCGGCCAAAGCCGAGTTTTTGCAACCACGGCGTGATGCCCTGAATCAACAGCAAGGCCAAGAAAACCACAATCAACCAACGAAACATATGTTCACAACCTGTGTGTTCTATCGCCTTGCACAAAACCCATGGGTAGCCAAGCCGCATCATGGCCCAAGGCAATCACTTTGAACAACTCACCCATCTCGTGCTCGTTGATCAACTTCAGTGCCATGGCCTTGTCGGCCAAGGGTGCTTGCGCCAACAGGTCTAACAAACCACTGTTGAGGAGGAAATGCGCTTGGCTGGTATAGCCCAACACCTGCAAACCCACCGCTTGTGCAGCCAAGGCCACGCCGGTGAAATTGATGTGCGCCGTGATGTCTTTGTTGCCCACATCCTGCAAAGGTTGGCTGTCGCTGCGGTGTGCCTGGTGACACATCAAGGTGCCCATGTGGCGTTGCACATGGTAGTACTCGGCTTCTGGAAACCCGTAGTCGATCAAGAACATCGCGCCGCGCTGCAAACGTTCCCCCACACTGTGCACAAAAGCCTGTGCTTGCGGGTGAATTTCGGTGAGGTAATCGTGCACGCCCTCGATGGCGATGGGTGGGGTTGCATCGGTCAAACGGTCCTGCCAGGCAAAACCTCCCGACACCGCATCCCACACCACACCGCGCTCATGCCACACCCCGGCTGTGCGCTGCAAAAGGCGCACGGGCATGGCGTCAAGCACTTCGTTGCCAATCACCACCGCCTCGATGTGCTCAGGCAACGCCTGCGCCCAACGCACACGCGTACCGAATGCAGCCAGCGTTTGCGCTTGGCGTTCGCGCAAGGGGCCTGACACTTCCACAATGGTGTAACTTTGCACCGCATCGCCCAAAGCCTGCAATAACTGCGCGGCCAAGCTGCCGTTACCTGCACCAAATTCCACCAGCGCATGGGTTTGCGTGTGCGCCAAGGCCTGCGCCACACTGCGCGCCAAGGCGCGGCCGAAATACGCAGACATCTCGGGTGCGGTGACAAAATCGCTGCCTTGTGCGGGCATGTGGCCAATCTGGTTTTGGCTGGCGGCGTAGTAGCCCAAGCCGGGCGCATACAAGGCCAATGCCATGAAGCGGTCAAATGGCAACCAACCGCCATCGCCAGCCAAACGCGCTTTGATCAGCGCTTGTAAAGCAGTCGCTAAACTCTTTGCCTGTGTTTCCATTGTTTGATTGTCGTCCATGCCCTCTGATCCTGTTCTTGCTGTCGCGCCTGCTGTGCTGGTCACCGGTGCAGGCAAGCGCTTGGGCCGCGCCATTGCTTTAGGGCTGGCCAAGGCCGGTTGGCGTGTCGCTGTGCATTACCGGCACTCCGCTACCGAAGCCCAAGCAACCGCCAGTGAATGCGCTGCCTTGACCGGCGGCGCCGCCGCTTTTGCGGCAGATTTGAGCGAGGAGTCTCAGGTCCGCGCGTTGTTTGCGTCAGCCCAGCAACACATGGGGCAATTGGATGCGGTGGTCAACAGCGCAGCGCTGTTTGAACACGACAGCGCGGTCAGTTTTGGTTTTGCCTCAATGGAGCAACATTTGCGCAGCAACACAGGCGCTGCGATCGTTTTGGCCCAGATGCTGTATGCCCATGTGAAACAACGCGACAGCAGCGGTGTTGTTGTCAACATGTTGGACCAAAAACTGTGGAACTACAACCCTGATTTTTTAAGCTACACCCTGTCTAAAGCCGCTTTGTACGCTGCCAACACCATGCTGGCCCAGGCCTTGGCGCCGCAATTGCGGGTGGTTGGTGTTGCCCCTGGACTGACCTTGACCAGCCATTTGCTCAGCGACGACAAGTTTGCGCAACTGCACCAACTCTCGCCCCTGGGTCGCTCGTCGAGCGTGGAAGATGTGGTCGCCACGGTGCTGTTTGCACTGACCAATCACTCTGTCACCGGCACCAGTTTGTTGGTTGATGGTGGACAACACTTGATGAAATTTGAGCGTGATTTTTCGCTGATGTAAGCACCTTATGAACTCCAAAGGCCACCAAACCCTCAGCCTGAGCGGACTGCGTTTCAATGCAGACTTGGGCATCTTGGCGCACGAGAAAAAAGCACCCCAACCCATACAGGTCGATGCCGAACTCAGCTTGGGGGCGCAACCCCTGCTGCCTGCGGATGACGATATATCGCGCGTGCTGGACTACCGCAAAGTGCGTCAAATCATCATCGACGAATGCACGGCCCAGCATGTGAGCTTGCTCGAGACCATGATTGGCCAACTCTGCCACCGCCTGATGCAATTGCCAGGGGTGAAAGCGGTACGGGTGAAAATCACCAAACTTGAAATCTTTGACGACTGCGAAGTCGCTATCCGCATGGAGGCGGGCCCATGGTGAACCATGCAGATTGAACGCGAAACCCAAAAACTGGAAAAACGCCTGTGCCGACAGGTGGGCGAGGCCATTGTCCAATTCAACATGATTGAAGAAGGCGACAAGGTGATGGTGTGCATGTCGGGTGGCAAGGACAGCTACGGCATGCTCGACATCTTGCTCAAACTCAAGGCCAGGGCACCGATCCATTTTGATATCGTTGCCGTGAATTTGGACCAAAAACAACCTGGTTTTCCAGCCCATGTGCTGCCCGATTACCTCGGTTCGCTGGGCGTGCCTTTTCGCATCGAAACGCAAGACACCTATTCGATTGTGAAGAGCAAAATTCCCGAAGGCAAAACCATGTGCAGCCTGTGCAGCCGCTTGCGCAGAGGCATTTTGTACCGCGTTGCTGATGAAATTGGCGCCACCAAAATCGCCCTGGGTCATCACCGCGATGACATCTTGCAGACGTTTTTCTTGAACATGTTTTTTGGCGGCAAGTTAAAAAGCATGCCGCCTAAATTGGTCAGTGACGCTGGGCACCACATTGTGATTCGGCCCTTGGCCTTTGTGGCCGAGCGTGACTTGCAGCGTTGGGCCGCCCACCGCGCGTTTCCCATCATTCCCTGCACCTTGTGCGGCAGCCAAGACGGTTTACAGCGCCAGCAAGTCGGCGACATGTTGCGCGAATGGGAGAAAAAACACCCCGGTCGTTTGGACATCATGTTCAATTCGCTGCAACATGTGGCACCTTCGCATTTGCTTGACCACAGCTTGTTTGACTTCAAAGGTTTGAAAACCACCGGCATAGCCAACCCCGACGGTGACACCGCCTTCGATACAGAACCGTTTCAATTGCCCAGTTTGCCCGGTATGCAAACCGTTACCCTGACAAGCTGAGTCAGGGCGTCAAGACCCAGGTTACAGCGACTCTAAAAACGTCAGCAAGTCTTGGCGCTGTTGGGCGGCCAAGGCGCTGAATTTGTCGCGCGAGGCCTTGGCTTCGCCACCATGCCACACAATCGCCTCAAGCAGATTGCGCGCACGACCATCGTGCAAAAACGAGGTGCTGGCACTCACCTGTTTGGACAAACCTATGCCCCACAAAGGCGGGGTGCGCCAATCGCTGCCACTGGCCTTGAAGTCGGGGCGACCATCTGCCAAATCGGCGCCCATGTCGTGCAACAGCAAGTCTGTGTAAGGGTTGATGCGCTTGTTGGAAACAGGCGGTACGGCCGCGTACTTGCCAGTTCGCCATTCAGGCACATGGCACATGGCACAGCCCGCCGAGGCAAACAAAGCCTCACCGCGTTTGACCTCAGGCTTGTCAACATCGCGTCGTTCAGGCACTTCCAGGGCTTGGGTCCAAAAAGTAATGGCGTCCCATAACTCGGGGCGCAATTCGGGTTTGGGGCCTTTGATGGCGGCCTGGCACTCATGCTGCACGGGCGTGCATTGGGTGAAAGGGTAGAGCGAAGAGGTAATGCCTATATCGCTCGCAAATGCCGAGGCAATTTGTTGCCTGATGCTGGGTTGGTTGGCTTTCCAACCAAAACGGCCCATGGCTTGTTTGTTGTTGATATCGTCACGCACATAGTTGGGTCGACCGTTCAAGCCCTGCGCCTTTTGCTGTTGCGCGACTTGCAAGATGTCTTTTTCGCTGATTGCCTCCAAGTACCCCATGCCCACCATGGCCTGGCTGTTACGCAAGGACAACATCACGCCATCGGTCAAGGGGCCAAAGTTGGGCTTTTCAAGCCGAACCTTGGGTTGACGCAGCTCCAAGGTTTCTCCATCGGGGAAGGTGAAGGTTTTGGCCAGCCAATCGATGTAGACCTCGGCTTCACCGGCGCGGGCTTCGGGGTCTTTGCGGGTGATGGTGTCAAACATTTGAATGTCTGTCCCATAGTTGGGGTCTGGCTTGGGGCCGCCATGCGGACCCTCCCCCGGTATGGAGATGCGCAACACATGCTGAATTGCCAAGCTGCCACTGGCATCCAAGGCTCTGCCGCGGCCGGCATTGAGGTGGCAAGAGGCGCAGTTGGTGGCCAAAAACATCGGGCCTAAGCCCCATTCGCCACCGGCCGGCCCAGGCTGGGACAAGTCCCACACCAAGGGGATGACGGGGTTGTTGACCGCCATCCAAAAATTGGTGAAGGTGCGCTCACCCTTGAGAAATACTTGCATTTGCTTGGGCGTCAAACCAGCCACTGGCTGCTTGTACACCTCTTGCGGCACAACAGCTTTGTCGGAAGCGGTTTGGGTGACAGCGGTCCCGTGCACAAAGCAGAGCAACGAGGCAAGAACAAGGACCGCTTTTTTCACATCACGCCCATCTCAATGTTTTTTGTACGCTACCACTTTTTGGTGTTGCTCGCCTAAACCCTCAATACCCAAGGACATGGTGTCGCCAGCCTTGAGAAACACAGGGGCGGGTTTGCCATTTTTCTTCATGCCCATGCCGACACCTGGAGGCGTTCCTGTGGTGATGACGTCACCGGGCATCAAGGTCATGAAGGTGCTGACGTAGCTCACCAGTTTGGCCACATTGAACACCATGGTTTTGGTGTTGCCGGTTTGCATGCGCACGCCATTGACGTCGAGCCACATGGCCAAACGCTGCGGTTGCGGCACTTCGTCACGGGTCACCAACCAAGGACCGATGGGGCCAAAGGTGTCGCAACCCTTGCCCTTGTCCCAGGTTAAACCGCGCTCGAGTTGGTATTCGCGTTCAGAGACATCGTTGATGGTGCAATAGCCAGCCACGTGGTTCAGCGCCTGGGCTTGCGAGACATAGCTGGCTCGGGTGCCAATCACCACGCCCAACTCGACTTCCCAGTCGGATTTGACCGAGCCCTTGGGCAGCATGATGTCGTCATTGGGCCCTTGCACACAGCTGTTGGCCTTCATGAACACGACAGGCTCTTTGGGCACGGGCAAATTGGATTCGGCCGCGTGGTCGGCGTAGTTCAAACCGATGGCAATGAACTTGCCCACATGGCTGATGGGACAACCCATGCGGGGCTTGCCCTTGACCAAAGGCAATGAAGCGGTCTTGATGCGTGCGAGTTTGGCCAAGGCCTTGTCGCTCAGATGCTCGGGTGTGACATCGGCAATGACGTGGCTTAAGTCACGCAGCTTGCCGTCTGCATCGATGAGGCCGGGTTTTTCGCGGCCCATTTGGCCATAGCGCACAAGTTTCATTTTTGCTCCTGTAAAAAATCAATAGGTGGACCGGCCACCTGACAAATCGAAGACAGCACCGGTCGAGAACGAACAGTCTTCGGTACACAACCAAGCCACCATGGCGGCAATTTCATCGGGTGTGCCAAACCGGCCCATGGGAATCTTGCTCAGCATGAACTGGATGTGTTCCGGTGAGATTTGGTCAAAGATGGGGGTTTTGACGGCCGCAGGCGTGACGCAGTTGACCCGCACACCGGTATCGGCGAGTTCTTTGCCCAGCGATTTGGTCAAAGCAATGACAGCGGCTTTGCTGGCACTGTAGGCGCTGGCATTGGGGTTGCCGTCTTTGCCTGCCACAGAGGCGACGTTGACGATGCGGCCGTAATTGCGTGCTTTCATGTGCGGCGCCAATTCGCGGCAACAGTAGTACAAGCCATTGACATTGATGTCAAACACCTTGTGCCAATCGGCCAGTGGGTAGTCCCAAGACTTCACGGTGGGGCCCGAAATGCCTGCACTGTTGACCAAGGCATCCACCGGCGCAAACGCAATGCTTTGCTTGACCGCTTCAACCACTTCGGGGTGCTGGGTGAGGTCGACTTTCACACTGTGCACCACGGCGCCGGGAACGGCTTGTAGGAAGGCCGCTTGCGCCTTGGCCATGCCATTGGCATCATGGTCCCATACCGTGACTTGCGCGCCCGAGCGCAGCAAGCGCTCGACCATGGCAAAGCCCAAACCGCTCGCGCCACCCGTCACCACCGCATGACGGCCTTGCATATCGAGTTGATTCATTGCTGTTCCTTGAAATATCAAATGGTCATGCCGCCGTCGACCGAGTAGGCTTGGCCGGTGGTGAATTGCGATTCGTCGCTGGCCAAAAACACCACGATGGGCGCTATCTCATGGGCTTGTGCCAAACGCCCCATGGGTTGTCGTGCGATGAAGTCTTTGCGGGCTTGCACCGGATCGGCTTGGCTGTTGATGCGGTCTTGCAGCGAAGGGGTGTCGACCGTGCCAGGGCAAATCGCATTGCAGCGTATGCCTTGACGCACATGGTCGGCCGCGACGGCTTTGGTCAGGCCAATCACCGCCGCCTTGCTGGTGCCGTAAACGAAGCGATTGGGCAAGCCCTTCAGACTGGACGCAACGCTGGCCATGTTGATGATGCTGCCTGCGCCTTGGGCAATCATTTTGGGCAAGGCGGCTTGAATCGTCCAAAACTGCGAACGCACGTTGAGATTGAAAGCCAGGTTCCAGTCTTCATCGGTGGCCGTCAAGGCAGTGCCGCTGTGCACATAGCCGGCGCAATTGAATAAGGCATCGATGCGGTCCATGCCAGCGATTTGTGCGTGAATCGCCGCTTTGTCCATCACATCCAAGACAGCGGTGTGAACACGCTCCATGCCTTTGAAAGCGTCGAGCAAACTGGGGTTGACGTCGGTGGCCCAAACGGTTGCGCCTTCGGCCACCATGGCCAGGACCGTGGCCTTGCCTATGCCTTGACCCGCGGCGGTGATGAGTATGTGTTTGCCAAGTAATCGCATGTGTTTTCCAGAATGTTTCAAGCCCACGGCGCAAGCAGGGATGATAGGGCTTCGCAGCCAAGCCCTTGGCTACGGGTTTATGCGGATGAAGCCCCGCTTGACGCAGCGGTATGGTGCATGCAAGCATCCCTTTTTCCCCTGAAAGCTTTTCACCATGCGTTACTTGTCATTTCTTTGGTTCTTATTGGCGATGGGTGCGGGCGTGCCCTCGGCGGCGATGGCGCAGCAAAAACTCAAATGGGCGCACGTCTACGAGTCCAGCGAGCCCTACCACACCGAATCGGTGTGGGCGGCTGAAGAAATCAAAAAACGCAGCAATGGCAAGTTTGATATTCAGGTCTTTCCCGCGTCCAGTTTGGGCAAGGAAACCGACTTGAACCAAGGCCTCACTTTAGGGTCGGTAGACATCGTCATCGGTGGCCCTTCGTTTGCTGCACGCAGCTACCCACGCTTTGGCATTGCTTACTACCCCTTTATCTTTCGCGATGGCGACCATTTGCTGGCTTATTCCAAAAGCCCTTTGTTCCAAGAAATGGTCAACGAGTTTCGCAACAAAAGCGGCATTCAAGTCACGGCCTACACCTATTACGGCGCGCGCCACACCAGCGCTCAAAAACCCTTCACCCAATGCGCAGACATCAAGGGCTTGAAGATCCGCGTACCTGACGCACCGGCCTATACCGCCACTTGGCAAGCCTGCGGCGCCAACCCCACACCCATCGCTTTTGCCGAGGTCTATTTGGCCTTGCAAAATGGCACTGTGGATGCGCAAGAAAACCCGCTCACCACCATCGAAGCCAAAAAGTTCTTTGAGGTGCAAAAAGCCATCATGCTCACCGGTCATATCGTCGACGGCTTGGTCACCATGGTGGCCCCCCATGTTTGGAGCACCCTGAGTCCCGCCGAGCAAAAAATGTTCACCGAGGTGATGCAAGAAGCCGCGGCCAGGGCCAGCGCCAAAATCAAAAAGCGAGAGGCGGAGTTGATTGACACTTTCAAGAAAAAAGGTTTGCAAGTGATCGAGGTCAACCGCAAAAGTTTTCAAGACGCGGTGTTGAAAAACAAACCGGTTGACAGCATGGGACTGGCACGCGCCGACTACGACCGGGTACAGGCTGTCAAATGAGCGGCGATCTGGAGCAACTGGCCGCCTCGTTTGGCGAAGCAGACGCATCGGTTGACCTGAGCGACACGATCGCCGAAGCCTGGTTGGCCTTGTTTTTTTTCTGGGCCTTGGGCGTGACGGTGCTCTACCAATTCATTACCCGCTACGTGTTCAATGACTCAGCGGCTTGGACCGAAGAAATTGCCCGCTACCTGCTGATCGCCACCGTGTTTGTGGGTGCCGTCATTGGCGTGGCCAAAAACAACCACATCCAAGTGGACTTTTTCTTTCGCTTCATGTCGCCCGGCGTGGCCCGGGTCGTCTCCTTGCTTACCGATGCATTGCGACTGGCGTTTTTGGCCAGTGCCAGCTGGTTGACATGGTTGCTGATGCAGAAAATGGGCAATTACCAAATGACCATCGTCAACCTGCCCATGAATATCGTCTATGGCGTGGTGTTACTGGCCTTTGTGCTGATGACGTGGCGCGCCGCATGGGTGATGCGTCGCCACTGGCAGCAAGGCTTTAGCGTGCTTGAACGCCCCGACAAACTCTAAGCCTCACAAAGTCTCGCATGCTAAAAATCATTTTTTTGTTCTTGCTCAGTGGTGGCTTGCCGGTGGCCATGGCCATGGCGGCAGCCTCGCTTATTTACCTGTTGTTGGTCCCTAGTTCGCCACCTTTTGTGGTGGTGCACCGCATGGTCTCGGGCATTGACAGCTTTCCTTTGCTGGCCGTGCCTTTTTTCATCTTGGCTGGCAACCTGATGAACACCGCGGGCATTACCCAGCGCATTTACAGCTATGCACTGGCCTTGGTCGGTTGGCTCAAAGGCGGCTTAGGCCATGTCAATGTGGTGGGCTCGGTGGTGTTTGCAGGCATGAGTGGCACGGCCATCGCCGACGCGGCAGGCTTGGGCACCATCGAAATCAAAGCCATGACCGACCATGGTTACGACCCCGAATTTGCCGTCGGCGTCACCGCAGCCTCTGCCACCCTTGGTCCCATCATTCCGCCCAGCCTGCCGTTTGTCATCTACGGCATGATGGCCAACGTCTCGGTGGGCGCATTGTTTTTGGCTGGCATCATGCCCGGCTTGGTCATGGCTTTGCTGATGATGCTGACGGTGGCTTACTTTGCCCACAAAAACGGCTGGGGCGGGGATGTGAAGTTCGATTGGCCTCAATTGGCCAAAGCCTTGGTAGAGACCTTGGTCGTGGTTGGATGGCCACTGGCCATTTGGCTGCTGGTCACCGAACTCGGTACACAGCCACAACTGACGGTGATGCTGGGTTTGGCTGTGCTGTTTGCGGCCGACAAAGTGTTTGATTTCCAAGCCGTTTTGCCCATCATGACACCTGTGCTTTTGATTGGCGGCATGACCACCGGCGTGTTCACCCCGACTGAAGGGGCCATCGCGGCTTGTGTGTGGGCCATGATTTTGGGGTTTGTGTGGTACCGCACCTTGCATTTCAAGCTCTTTGTGAAAATTTGTTTGGATACGGTGGAGACCACCGCCACGGTGTTGTTCATCGTGGCCGCCGCCAGCATTTTTGGTTGGTTGCTCACTGCCACGGGTGTGACCGCTGCGATTGGCCAATGGGTCTTGGGCGTGACCGACCAACCGTGGCAGTTTTTGTTGCTGGCCAATTTACTGATGCTGTTTGTGGGTTGTTTTTTAGAGCCCACCGCAGCCATCACGATTTTGGTGCCCATTTTGGTACCCATCTGCCAACAACTGGGTATCGACCTGGTTCACTTCGGTTTGGTGATGGTGCTCAACCTCATGATTGGCCTGCTGCACCCGCCCATGGGCATGGTGTTGTTTGTGTTGGCCCGCGTGGCCAACTTGAGTGTCGAGCGCACCACCATGGCCATCTTGCCCTGGCTGGTGCCCTTGTTGTTCAGCCTGGTACTGATCACCTATGTCCCCAGCATTTCCTTGTGGCTGCCCCATTTGATGTCTTCCTGATTTCACCCCAACATGAACACTTGTATTCGCCTGCACCCCGCCGATGACGTGGTCATCTCCCGCCAACAACTGCTCTCCGGCGCCACGGTCGAAGGCGTGGCGGTGCGTGGCCTGATCCCGCCCGGGCACAAAGTGGCCACCCGTGCGATTGCGTCTGGCGACGCGGTGCGCCGCTACAACCAAATCATTGGCTTTGCGGCCAAAGACATTGCAGCAGGCGAGCATGTGCACACCCAAAACCTCGACATGGGCCCTAACAAAGGTGACTTTGCGCGCGACTATGCGTATTGCGCAGACGTCAAACCCGAGGCCCCCAAGCTGCACGCCGAGTTCATGGGTTATGTGCGAGCTGACGGCCGCGTGGCCACGCGCAATTACATTGGCATCCTCTCCAGCGTCAACTGCTCGGCCACGGTGGCCCGTGCAATTGCCGACCATTTCTCCAAAACCATCCATCCCGCTGCCTTGGCCGACTTTCCCAACGTCGATGGTGTCATCGCCCTCACCCACGGCACGGGCTGCGGCATGGACACCCAGGGGTTGGGCATGCAAGTGCTCGAGCGCACCATGGCCGGCTACGCCACCCACCCCAACTTTGCGGGCGTGCTGGCCATCGGTTTGGGCTGCGAGGCCAACCAACTCACATCGTGGATGGCGCACAGCGGCTTGACCGAGGGCAGCACGCTGCAAACCTTCAACATCCAAGACAGCGGTGGCACCCGCTTGACCGTGGCCAAGGGCATCGAGCTGGTCAAGGCCATGCTGCCCACGGTGAACCAATCTCAGCGTGTGCCATGCAGCGTGGCCCACATCACGGTCGGCTTGCAGTGCGGCGGCTCGGACGGGTATTCGGGCATCAGCGCCAACCCGGCGTTGGGTGCGGCGGTGGATTTGTTGGTGGCGCATGGCGGCACCGCCATCCTGAGCGAAACCCCCGAGATTTACGGTGCCGAACACCTGCTGACGCGCCGTGCGGTGCGCCGCGAGGTGGGCGAAAAACTGGTGGAACGCATCCGCTGGTGGGAGCACTACACCGCCATGCACCAAGGCGAGATGAACAACAACCCCTCCCCTGGCAACAAAGCCGGCGGACTGACCACGATTCTTGAGAAATCCCTGGGCGCAGTCGCCAAAGGCGGCACCAGCAATTTGCAAGCGGTGTACGAGTACGCAGAGAAAGTCACCGCGCATGGCTTTGTCTACATGGACACACCAGGCTACGACCCGGTGAGCGCCACCGGCCAGGTGGCGGGCGGCGCCAACCTGATTTGCTTCACCACCGGGCGCGGCTCGGCCTACGGCTGTGCACCCTCGCCTTCACTCAAGCTGGCGACCAACAGCGCACTGTGGCAACGCCAAACCGATGACATCGACATCAACTGCGGCGATGTGGTCGATGGCGACAGCACGGTGCAAGCCAAAGGCGAAGAAATTTTCAAACGCATGATTGCCTGTGCGTGCGGCGAGGCCAGCAAGAGCGAGCAGCACGGCTATGGGCAAAACGAGTTTGTGCCCTGGCAGTTGGGCGCGGTTATGTGAGCAGGGCCAAGCTGGCCTCTAAATGCTCGGTGGGTACGCGCTTGTAACCACTACGGGCAAAGCGCTGCAAGCGCCCCACCACAAACGACACCAGCACCGAAGCCTGTACATTGGCTTGCACCGTTGGTGTCAAAGAAGCGGTGGCCTGTGCTTGGTCACGCCACACTTGGCGCAAGCTGGATTCAAAACGCTCGAAAAACTGGTTCATGCGCAGCCCTAACCGGTCGTTTTCAAACACCAAGGCGTCACCCACCATCACCCGCGCCATGCCGGGGTTGCGCTCGGCAAACTGCAACACCACCGTCACCATGTGACGCGCTTTGATGGCCGGTGCATCGCTGCGCTCAGCGATTTGGTTCAGCAAACCAAACACGCTGGTTTCAATGAACTCGATCAAACCTTCAAACATCTGCGCCTTGCTGGCGAAATGCCGGTAAAGCGCGGCCTCTGAGACCGCCAAGCGTGCAGCCAATGCGGCGGTGGTGACCCGTTCAGCGCCGGGCTGTTCAAGCATGGCAGCCAGCGTTTGCAAAATTTGAATACGACGCTCACCCGGTTTGGGTCGCTTGCGTGGCGTGGCCGGTGCATCAGAGGATGCGCTGCTGGTTTGCGCTGAGGCCATCGAACACTCCTTGTATTCAGTGCGAACGGATCAGGGTACCAAACGCTTGTTCGGTCAAGATTTCCAACAACAACACATGGGGCACCCGTCCATCAATGATATGCACAGAACTCACCCCACTTTTGGCCGCGTCCAAAGCGCCACTGATTTTGGGCAGCATGCCACCGCTCAAGGTGCCATCGGCAAACAAAGCGTCGATTTGGCGCGCGCTCAAATCGCGCAACAGGTTGCCAGCCTTGTCCAACACGCCCTCGGTATTGGTCAACAACACCAGTTTTTCCGCCTTCAACACCGTGGCGAGCTTGGAGGCGACCAGGTCGGCATTGATGTTGTAGCTTTCATTGTTTTCACCAAAACCGATGGGGCTGATGACCGGAATAAAGGCATCGTCTTGCAAGGCTTTGACCACGCTGGGATCGATGCTGACGATGTCGCCGACCTGACCCACATCGACTTCCTTGGTGGGGTCTTGGGCGTCTTGCATTTTCAGTTGGCGCGCGCGAATCATGCCGCCGTCGCGCCCGGTCAGGCCCACCGCTTTGCCACCGGCTTGGTGGATCAAACCCACGATGTCTTGTTGCACTTCACCTGCCAACACCCACTCCACCACCTCCATGGTTTCCGCGTCCGTGACCCGCATGCCTTGAATGAACTCGCCCTTCTTGCCCAAGCGTTGCAAAGCATTTTCAATTTGCGGTCCGCCGCCATGCACCACCACAGGGTTCATGCCCACGAGCTTGAGCAGCACCACATCCTGGGCAAAGCCTGCTTGCAGCAATGGGTCCGTCATGGCGTTACCGCCGTATTTGATAACCAAGGTTTTGCCGTGGAACTTGCGGATATAGGGCAAGGCGCGGGCCAAGATTTCAGCTTTGTCGCTGTTGGCAATGAAGGCAAGGTTTGGTCGGGACATGGCGGGTATTTAACAGTTTGGGCCGATTGTGCCGCATTCACACCGCCCTGCGAAGAAGCGTTTACACCCTCACAAACATATTCGGCTGGACCCCTATTGATATTCAATTGAATATTTATTCATATTAATAATAAAAATAAAAAGATATTCTTTATTAATAATTGGGAGATAATCGGTTTTCAATAATTAATTACCTGGAGATATTCATGGCACGAACCAGCCCCATTTCCCAACTTGAAAAAATCCGCGCAGCCAGAATTAAACTGGAAAAAGAAGAAAAGCGATTAATGTCGCGTACCCACGATAAAGCCTTGGCGCAAATCGTTCAAATCGCCCACAACGCTGGTTTAACCGCTGCCGATATTGCAACAGCTTTGGGTGGAAAAGGTAAAAAAGCGGCGACCAAGTCAACGGGCAGCAAAACCACCAAAGCCAAACGCGCCACCGCTGGTAAAAAAGTCGCCCCTAAATACCGTGACCCTGCCAACCCTGCCAATGCCTGGACAGGGCGTGGCCGCATGCCTCAATGGGTACAAGCCTTGCATGCCGCCGGCACATTGGCTTCAGCCGAAATCAAACCGGCTGAATAACATTTACCGCGCTTTGTTATTACTTGCCCCCTTTTTGGCATGGGGGCAAACCGCGCCAAACCCTTTAGGCACATGGAGTCTCAGCCTGGGGGTGCAACGCTATGCCGAGCCATCAATGCAATTGATGGGGCCTGAAGCAGGCCTGCATTGGCGAAGTCAGCCGGTACCGCGAATGGGGCAAGCCAACCTGGAAGTCGATGCTTTATTGGGACGACAAAAATACACCAGCGACAGCAATGGCAGTGTCCATAATGTGCCCCAGATAGAAACCCGTTGGCGGGTTTTATGGCCGACAAAAGCATCGCTCAATATTTCTTATGGACTGGCCTTGCATACCCATTCCGATTATTTGGAAGGCGCCACCAGTACCGGCCAAAGCGGCTACGACCGTCAATCCACCCAGATCTGGCTGCCTGTCCGTTGGCGCGACAGCGGGCAAAACTGGCCCAGTTTGGGCCCCGCCAAAACCGTTTCACTGGATACTGGGCTTTTATTGTGGGGAAAACATCTGTCTCGATTGTCACAAACCGATGCCGCCACATATATTGACACCCAAAATACCCAACACACCGGCATTTATATTCAAACCAAAGCCGACTACGCCACCGCCAGCGGTACCTATTCCCCATTTATTCGCTGGACTTGGGTGGATGACTCAGACAAAGTCAACAGCTTGCGCTCGGGTTTCCAAGATTTTTACACGCCAATTAACCGCCGCATACAAATCGGGGTGGAGTGGCAGTATTCCCGTTAGGCAACTTGAAAGCGTCACGAGCGCTGCAAAAGCAGGCTGTTTAACACCTCGTCCACGCCCGATTGCCATGAAGGTATTGCCAAGCCGAAGATGTGCTGTGCCAAACCGGTGTCCAACAGGGAATTGGCAGGGCGGGCTGCAGGCAAGGGGTAGTCTTGGGTCGAAATGGCCTTGATCGCCTCTGGTCTCACTTTCAATTGCCAACCCAATTGCGCGGCCTGCGCCAGCACATACTGGGCATAGCCATGCCAAGTGGTGTGCCCCGCATTGCTGAGGTGGTACAGACCACGCAAGGCCGCGTGATGGGGGTTTTGCAAAACCTCTCGGGTGACTTGGGCCATCCAACGCGCCGAAGTGGGTGCGCCCTGCTGATCGGCAACCACACGCAAGCTCTCACGCTCTTGGGCTAATTGCAACATGGTTTTTAAAAAATTGCCGCCATGCGCGCCCACCACCCAAGAACTGCGAAAGATGAAATAAGCGCCGGCTTGCGCCATGACTAGCGCATCGCCATCGCGCTTGCTGCGCCCATAGACCGACAAAGGGTCGGTGGCGTCGCTTTCCTTGTAGGGCCGAGGGGACCGTCCGTTGAAAACGTAGTCGGTGGAATAGTGCACCAAGGTAGCGCCCAAGGCCTTGGCTTCGCTGGCCATGATGCCTGGCGCCGTGGCATTGATGGCATGCGCTGTTGCAGGCTCTTGCTCGGCTTTGTCAACAGCGGTGTAAGCAGCCGCATTGACGATATAGCGAGGTGCATGGCGGCGAATCACCGCCTGCAAGGCCTCTTCATCGGCTATATCCACATCGGCCAAGGTGAGCGGTATCAAACGGCCCAAAGCAGGTAACTCGGCTTGCAGTACATGACCCAACTGACCGTCTGCCCCAAAGAGCAACACGCCATCAGCTGCCATAGTTTTGGCCTATCCAGTTGCGGTATGAGCCACTGGTGACCTCTTTCACCCACTCGCTATGGGCAAGGTACCACTGCACGGTTTTTCGCAAACCACTCTCGAAGCTTTCTTCAGGGCGCCAGCCCAACTCTTGCTCGATCTTGCGGGCGTCTATCGCATAACGACGATCATGGCCTGCACGGTCTTTCACAAACGTGATTTGGTTTGCATAAGCCTGGCCATCGCTGCGAGGCTGCAATTCATCCAGCAAACGGCACAGGGTACGCACCACCTCGATATTGGGTTTTTCATTCCAACCGCCGATGTTGTAGGTTTCCCCCAAGCGTCCCGCTTGCAACACCCGCATGAGGGCCTTGCAATGGTCTTGCACATACAGCCAATCGCGTACTTGCATGCCGTCGCCGTAAATGGGCAGAGGCTTACCAGCCAAAGCATGGTGAATCACCAGCGGAATGAGTTTTTCAGGGAAATGGTAGGGGCCGTAGTTGTTGCTGCAATGGGTGGTGAGTACTGGCAGGCCATAGGTGTGGTGCCAAGCGCGCACCAGGTGGTCTGAGGCTGCCTTGCTGGCCGAGTAAGGGCTGTTGGGTTCGTATGCATGGGTTTCGCTGAAGGCTGGCGCGTCTGCGGCCAAACTGCCGAAAACCTCGTCGGTGCTGACATGCAAAAACCGAAACGCTTGCTGTGCGGTGCCGCCCAAGCCCGACCAATAAGCCCGCACAGATTCGAGCAAATGAAACGTGCCCACCACATTGGTTTGGATGAAATCCATGGGGCCATGAATGGAGCGGTCCACGTGCGACTCGGCAGCGAAATGCAGCACCGCACGCGGTTGGTGGGTTGCCAGCAACTGGCTCACCAAGGTGGTGTCACCAATATCGCCTTGCACGAAAAAATGTCTGTCGTCCCCTGCCAAGGCATGCAGGTTGCGTAAATTGCCAGCGTAGGTGAGTTTGTCCAGGTTGACCAATACCTCCGCTTGCGCTGCTAACCAGGCATGGACAAAATTGCTCCCGATGAAACCGGCCCCGCCGGTCACCAGAATGGTCATGCAGGCATGCTTTCTTCGGTGATGCCCAACACTTTGTTGCGCACCATTTCACGCAAGATTTTTTTCTCGGGAAAACTCAAAGGGCGGTCAAGGGCACGGCGTACACGCAACAGCATGTGGCGGTCTACCTCTTGGGGAATGCCATGACTGCCGCGCAATTCGTCGCGCAAATCTTCGCGCAAATCTTCAGGCTCATCGTCCCACCAACCATCGACGACTTCCTGCAACTTGGTGCGAACCAGTTCGGGGTCTTGCGGCGCGGCAACTGCGGCCGCGGCACGCGGTTGGGCCGTTAGCTCTCGTGCTGCTTGGGGCATCAACAATACGCGTCGATCCGCTTGGGCCAGCAAGCGGCACCATGCAGGGTCTTCGTTGATGAGTTGATCCATGTGGCGCGCAGACTCATCGGCCAACAGGTACACATTCAGTCCATGCAACTGGGCTTCATCGATGCTGGCGGTTAAGCGATCGTCATCGCTGGCCACCAACAAATGCTCGCAGGCCTTGCGTTCTGACAAGCGGGCAATATCCGCAGACATGGCCGCGAACACCACTTCGCTGGGTTCGCCGCTGGTCACATCGAGCACACGCACGATTTGGTCTTGGGGGAACTGGCTGTCAGGGTTGTCGGTATACCAATAAACACGTTGCACATCCAGACCCAAACCTGCTTGTTTCAAGGTCTGCGTCAAGGTGGGAATCAAGGCTTGGCGGTTATAGGTTTCTGGCTCGGCATCAGTGTCGCTGCCTTGCTTGAGCAACCAAGCCATGTAGTTGCTATCGATCAAGGCAATGCAACGGCCATTGCGGGTCGGGGCATGTTCCTTGCGAGGATGCGTTGCGCGAATTTCAGTCTTCATCTAGGGTTACCTGTCGGTGGCGTGTTTAAAAAACTATGAAAGTGGGGCATACCATGCCCGGACGAGCTGCAGGCGCTCGAAACTAATGTGGCTTATTGCCTGCAGTTGCAATATTAGCCTATCTTGATGTCTTTCTCGATAACCAGCGCTGTTGAGGGGTGATGCTCTGCTGAATAGGGCTGTAGCACCTGTTCATCGGTACGGCCGAACCGACGTACCCGTTGGGCATACCACTGCACAGCCTTGTTTAAAGCGGCGTCGTCAAAATCTGGCCAATGCACATCGGTGAAATACAACTCGGTGTAGGCGGTTTGCCACAGCAAGAAATTGCTGATGCGTGACTCCCCTCCCGTGCGAATGAGTAACTCAGGGTCGGGCAGCTCAGCGGTGCTTAAATGCGTGGCCAATCCTGCGGGGTCCAATTCTTGCAAGGAACGCTCAGGGTGGGCAGCTTGCCAAGCTCGCACCGCGGTCAATACATCCCATTGCCCACCGTAATTGGCGGCGATGGTCAGGTGCAAACCGTCGTTGTCAGCGGTGTCGTGCTCGGCTTGGTCAATGCGAGACTGCAACAAAGGCGCAAATGCGCTGCGGTCGCCAATCACGCGCAAACGAATACCGGCGGCACGCATTTCAGCAACTTCCGAGGCCAAGTACTGCAAAAACAAGCCCATCAAGGCCGACACTTCTTCAGGGGGGCGTCGCCAATTTTCAGAACTGAAGGCAAACAAGGTGAGGTAGCGCACACCCATGGCATGGGCGGTTTTGACAATATGTCGCACATTGGCAGCGCCTCGTGCGTGGCCAACGGTGCGTGGCATCAAGCGCTTTTTGGCCCATCGGCCATTGCCGTCCATGATGATCGCAATATGCTTGGGCTGCGTATTCATTTTCACATGCTGGCCGGAAATACATGCTGGGTTTGCACGCTGACCAAATGCTGTTTGCTCATTAAATCAATCAGCACCATGGCGCGTTGTTCGCCATCGGCTTGTTGGTACACGCCGTCCAAGCCTTTGAGCGGGCCGTCAACCATGCGCACCGCTTGGCCGGGTTGCAACAGCTTTTCAGGGGGGCGTTCGGGCATGCTGCGCAAGGTTTGGATCAGCACATCGGAAATCGGGGCGGGGCGGTTGCCAAAACTCACCAATCGGCTCACCCCCAAGGTGGAGCGAATGGGTGACCAGTTGGTGTGTTCTGTGTCCAAACGAATGAACAAATAGCGGCTGAACATGGGCTCGACCACCTCAGTGAGTCGGCCACGGCGCAATTTTTCCAGGGTGATCATAGGCAACCAAGCTTCATAGCCTTGGTTTTGCAGATTTTCCAAGGCGCGGTGTTCTTGCTTGGGTCGAGAATGGACGGCGTACCACAACATGGCTTGGACTTTAACTTTTTTAGTCTGACAATTGTAGAGGCTTCCTTTTCGCACCAGTTGGATATTGCTCAGTTTCTATAGGCTTGGTGTGGACTATGATGAATTTCGCCCACTTTCAGGAGTTCTTATGGCCAGCACACCCCCCGAATTCGATCCTCAGGACATGAGCCAACGCATGAAAGACTCGGCGCAGCACATCTGGCTGGCGGGTCTGGGCGCGTTTGCCAAAGCCCAAGAAGAAGGCACCAAGGTGTTTGAAAACCTGGTCAAAGAGGGTTCGCAGTTGCAACAAACCACCCAGCAAGCGCAAGCCAAAATGAGCGAGGCTGCTGAAAAAATGGGTCACATGGCCGCCCAAATGGGGCAAACAGCCAGCGGCCAATTCGACAAGTTGGAAAGTATTTTTGAAGAACGTGTGGCCAAAGCTTTGAAAAGCATGGGCCTGCCCAGCGCCCAAGACCTGGCTGATTTGCAAGCGCGGGTTGACCAATTGGAAAAACAGTTGGCCGAGCGCAAGCCCTAGCGCACCATGGCCAGCAAAGCGCCTCGCCGCACCGCTGAGCGCATTCTGGCCAGTGCCTTGGGCCTGTTTAATCGCTTTGGCGAACCCAATGTAGCCACCACCATGGTGGCGGCAGAGTTAGGGATCAGTCCCGGCAATTTGTACTACCACTACCCGGGCAAGGAAGACATCGTCAACACCTTGTTTGGTTATTACCAGCATGATTTGCAGGCCTTACTGCCCGCCGCAGAAAACGTCAACGATTTGGAAGACGCCTGGTTTTTCATGCACTCACTTTTCGAACTGGTCTGGCGCTACCGGTTTTTGTACCGCGACCTGAATGATTTGCTCAGCAAATACCGCCCACTGGAACAGCAAATCAAGCAGGTGCTGTCCGACAAGCGCGACGCATTCTTGAGCTTACTGGCTGGTTTAAACGACAAAGGGGGCTTGAGCCAAAACCCCACGGAACGCGACAGCAGTGCCACCCATATGCTGGTCATGCTGACCTGGTGGCTTAGCTATGAATATGTCCGCGATCCGCGCCACGCCTTGGAAGATGCCAACGCACAAGGCGGCGTTTCCAGAGGCGCCCAGCAAGTGCTGGGATTGTTATTGCCCTATTTGCAAGCCCAACCCAAGGCCCAGTTGCTGGCCTTGCTGGCGATGTACAAGGAAACGCCCAGCACCTGAGGGGGTCAAGCCGGCGCCAAAAACTGCTCGACCATGCGCACCCAAACCGTGCCACCCAAAGGGATCAGGTCGTCATTGAAGTCGTAACTGGGGTTGTGCAAGGTGCAGGGGCCGCCGCCGTGGCCCATTTCGCGGTGCTGGCCTTCGCCGTTGGCGATGAAGAAATAAGCCCCTGGTTTTTCCAGCAACATAAACGAGAAATCCTCAGCGCCCATGGTGGGTTCTTGCGCCAGCACATTGGCATCACCCACGATACCGGCCAACACCGAGCGTGTGAAGTCCGCTTCTTGGGGATGGTTGATGGTGGGTGGGTAGTTCCGCACAAACTCAAAGGTGCAAGTGGCCTCGTGGGCCGCGCTGACGTGCTCGGCGATGGTACGCATGCGTCGCTCGATCATGTCGAGCATCTCGACAGTGAAGGTGCGTACCGTGCCTTGCAACTCGCAACTGTTGGCCACCACATTGGTGGCTTCGCCAGCATGGATCATGGTGACCGAAATCACGGCGGCGTCGACTGGTTTGACATTGCGCGACACAATGGTTTGGAACGCTTGCACCATCTCGCACGCAATCGGCACAGGGTCGATGCCGTTGTGTGGCAAAGCCGCGTGACAGCCTTTGCCGCGGATGGTGATTTTGAATTCGTTGCTAGAGGCCATCACAGGCCCCGCGCTAACCGCCAAAGTACCCACGGGCATGCCTGGCCAGTTATGCAAACCAAACACCGCGTCGACGGGAAACTGTTTGAACAACCCGTCTTTGATCATTTCTCTTGCACCGCCACCGCCCTCTTCCGCGGGTTGAAAGATCAGCACCACGGTGCCATCGAAAGGCTTGTGTTTGGCCAAATGCTGTGCCGCAGCCAACAGCATGGCGGTATGGCCATCATGGCCACAAGCGTGCATCTTGCCTGGATGTTTGCTGGCATGTGCAAAAGTGTTGGCCTCATTGACGGGCAAAGCATCCATGTCGGCACGCAAACCAATGCTGCGTGTGCTGCTGCCGTTTTTGATGATGCCCACCACCCCAGTGGTGCCCATGCCGCGGTGCACCTCGATGCCCCATTCGGTCAATTTGCCCGCCACCACATCGGCGGTGCGTTGTTCTTGGAAACACAGTTCGGGGTGGGCATGAATATCACGGCGCACCGCAATGATGCTGGCCGCTTCGGTGGCAATAGAGTCGAGCAATTTCATAGTCACCCTCTGTGAATAGCTAGGGGAATCAGTCTACCCGATCTGTCTTTGTGAGGCCTTTGCGCCAAAGTCATTTCCTTGAACGACGTACGGTTCTGGCTGGCAAAGTCGCATCCATGAAGTGCAAAAGCGCAGCAAACCATGCACAATAGATAAATGACGACAACTACCATTTTGGGCGCCTGCCCCCACGACTGCCCCGACACCTGCGCCTTGGTCACCACCGTGCAAGACGGTGTAGCGATCAAAGTACAAGGCAATCCCCACCACCCTTTGACCGACGGTGTGCTGTGTACCAAGGTGTCGCGCTACACCGAGCGTACCTACCACCCCGATCGCTTGCTGCACCCTATGAAACGCGTCGGCCCCAAAGGCAGTGGTCAGTTCCAACAAGTCACTTGGGACGAGGCCTTGAGCGACATCGCCGCCCGCCTGAACACCATCGCCCAGACACACCCCGAACGCATCCTGCCTTACAGCTATGCAGGCACCATGGGCATGGTGCAAGGTGAGTCCATCGCCATGCGCTTTTTCAACCTGCTGGGCGCGGCGCGTTTAGACCGCACGATTTGCTCGAGCGCGGGTGGCGAAGCCTTGACACAAACCTTGGGCGGCAAGGTGGGCATGAAGGTGCAGTTTTTTGCCCAATCCCAGCTCATCATCATTTGGGGCAGCAATGCCATCACCAGCAGCGTGCATTTTTGGCGTATCGCGCAAGAAGCGAAACGCCAAGGTGCCAAGTTGGTCTGCATCGACCCGCGCCGTAGCGAAACCGCCGACAAATGCGATGTGCATCTGGCGCTCAAGCCCGGCACCGACGCGGCGCTGGCCTTGGCACTCATGCATGAGCTCATCACCCACGACTGGCTGGACCACGACTACATTGCCCAACACACCTTGGGCTTTGAAGCCCTGCGCGCGCGCGCCTTGCAGTGGCCACCCGAGCGCGCAGCCGAGGTGTGCGGCTTGAAGCTGGCAGACATTCGTCAACTCGCACACGATTACGCCCATATTCAACCCGCCGCGATTCGTCTGAACTATGGCGTTCAACGCGCCAGAGGCGGTGGCAATGCGGTGCGCGCAGTGGCTTGCCTGCCCGCTCTCACGGGCGCTTGGCGTCACCGTGGCGGTGGTGTGGTGCTGAGCGCATCCGGCCATGCTTTGCACAACGGCGTGGCTTTGCAACGCCCCGACCTGCACACCCACGCCAAGGCGCCGCTGATCAACATGAGCACCATTGGCGACGCCTTGAACACGCCGAATTTGGTTGAAGCCGTGGTGGTCTACAACAGCAACCCCGTGGCGGTGGCTCCCGAGTCGGCCAAGGTGGTCAAAGGCTTTGCACGCGAAGACCTGTTCACCGTGGTGCTGGAGCATTTCATGACCGACACCGCCGACTTCGCGGACTATGTGCTGCCTGCCACCACCCAACTCGAGCACTGGGACATTCACAACAGCTACGGTCATACCGACATGGTGCTTAACCGCCCGGCCATTGCGCCCATGGGCGAAGCCAAAACCAACACGCAAATTTTCCGTGAACTCGCTGAACGCATGGGCATGCACGACCCCGTGTTGCAAGAAGACGATGAAAGCCTGTGTCGCTTGGCGCTGCAACACCCACGCAACCTGCAAAGCGCCCAACCGGTCACTTGGGAGGCGTTGTTACAACATGGCTTTGCCCATTGGCCAGTGGCGGATGCACCGTTTGCCCAAGGGGGGTTTCCCACCGCCTCGGGCAAGTGCGAATTCTTCAGCGAGCGCTTGGCTGCACAAGGGCTTGATGGGCTGCCTGATTTCATCCCCAATTACGAGTCGCCTTCGCCGCAGGACCGCTACCCACTGGCCATGATTTCACCGCCTGCACGCAACTTTCTCAATTCCAGCTTTGTGAATGTGAAAAGCCTGCGCGACATCGAGGGCGAGCAACTCTTGGAAATCCACCCCAACGACGCAGCCAGCCGGCATGTCAAAGACGGCGCCATGGTGCGCGTCTTCAATGACCGCGGCAGCTACCACTGCAAGGCCAAGGTCAGCACGCGTGCGCGCCCTGGCATGGTGGTGGGCTTGGGTATTTGGTGGCGCAAACTGGGTGCTGATGGCAAGAATGTGAACGAACTCACTTCACAGCACTTGACCGACATGGGCCGTGCGCCCGTGTTCTACGACTGCGCGGTGCAGGTCGAAGCCAGTTAACGTGCGGCCACCGCGGCCAAGCGTTGCGCGGCGATTTCACGCAAGCCATCAAAAATCAAGCCGTCGATCAAGTCAAAGCTGACCGACATGCTGGGCGCCATCTTCCAACCCGCGCCGCCCGTCATATAGCAAAGCGGCTCGGCATGGCAATGCGCGCGCACATGCTGCACCATGCGCTCGACCGCGCCTGCAATGGCGAAGGTGCCGCCGCTGGTGAGTGCATCACTGGTGTTGGTGGGAAATTCACGCACCTCACCTGTGGGTACGCGCAAGCCTGCCGTACCTGACTCCAAAGCGCGCAGCATGATGCCGTGGCCCGGCAAAATCAAGCCACCTAAAAAAGCCCCTTCGGCAGAAATCGCCTCCACAGTGACCGCGGTGCCAACCATGACCACCACCATGGGGCGAGCGGGTGTGCCCTGGGTTTGCGCACGCATGTGCGCCAAAGCGCCAATCATGGCCACCCAACGGTCTGCGCCCAAGCGTGCGGGGTGGTCATAGCCGTTCACCAAACCCGCCTCTTGGGCCGAGGAGACCACCCAATGCGGCGTCAAGTCCCACAACTCCAACTGCTCTTCGACACGGCGGCGCACCGCCTCGCCCGCCACGATACAACCCAACATGCGATCGGGTACGGGCAAATGCGCCCAATCCTCCTCGGCAAGCTTGTCGATGTTTTCCAAAAACACCGCACCCTGGGCCAACAACTGGGCGCGCGGTTGTGGGGCGTCGTACATCGCCCATTTCAAGCGGGTATTGCCAACGTCAAGAGCGATGAATGCCATACAAGGAATGCCAAGCAACAAAGGGCGAGATGTTACCCATCTCCAGCAGCGAAAGTTTTAGCACTTTGCGATGTGTCAGAGCGCAGGCCTTTGTAGCGCGTAACACGCTTGCAAAGCCTGTGCTGCTCGCAGCAAGAGTACGTCACCAAACATTGGCCCCACCAACTGCACGCCCATGGGCAAGCCTTGTGACGAGAGTCCGCAGGGCAGGCTGATGGCGGGTTGTTGGCTGAGGTTGAAGGGGTAGCTGAACGGTGTCCAGCCCAGCATGGCTTGTGCGTTCATTGGGCTGTGACCGGCTGGCAAGGCTTTGAAGGCAGTCACCGCCGTGCTGGGCGTCAAGACCACATCAAAGCGCTGCATGAACTGGCGCAAATGCGAACCCAACACACCGCGGCGCTGGTTCAAGGCGTGTATGGCATTGACGTCCAACCGCGCACCCCACTCGGCTTGTGCTTTGAAGTCGGGGTCGCTCAGGGCTTGCTGCGCGGGGCTCAGGCCTTGCCACACTTGGTATGCGCCTGCAAACCACAAGCCGGTGCTGATGTCCAAGGGGTCTTCTGTCAAGGGGTCGACCTGCTCGACCACGGCACCCAGGTCTTGCAAATGCTTTGCCGCTTGCGCGGTGGCTGTGGCAATCTCGGGGTCGATATGTTTCGCATAGCCCAAGGTAGGCGAATAAGCGACCCGCAAACCTTTGACACCGCTTTGCAGCCCCGCCAAACAGTTCATGCCGTCATACGGCAGCGATGTCCAGTCACGTGCATCGGGCAAGGCTAGCGTATTCATCACCAAGGCCACATCCTCCACCGTCATCGCATGTGGCCCGAGATGGGCGACCGAACCAAAAGGCGACAAAGGATAGGCGGGCACACGACCAAAGCTGGGCTTTAAACCCACGTTGCCACAAAACGCGGCTGGAATGCGCACGCTGCCCGCACCATCGGTGCCAATCGCCAAGGGCCCCAAACCGGCACTCACTGCAGCCGATGCACCGCCTGAAGAGCCGCCCGGCGTGTGCGCGGTATTCCAAGGGTTGCGGCTGATACCCGTGAGCGGTGAATTGGTTTCGGCTTTACACCCGAATTCGGGTGTGGTGGTTTTGCCCAGCAGCACAGCGCCGGCTTCGCGCAAACGCGCAGTGACAGGTGCGTCCACCTCCCAAGCCTGATCGGGGTTGATGGTTTTGCTGCCGCGCAAGGTGGGCCAGCCTTTGGTCAGGATCAGGTCTTTGATAGACACAGGGACGCCGTCGAGGGCCAACACACTGGCGCCGCTGTGACGGTGGGCTTGCCAACGCGCCTCGCTGAGGCGGGCACTGGCGAGGGCCGCGTTGTCGTCAACCCAACAATAGGCCTTGAGCAGCGGGTTCAAACGCGCGATGCGCAGCAACACGGCTTGCGTGGCTTCCACGGGCGAAGCCTCGCCACGGCGATACAGGCTGAGCAGTTGCGTGGCAGTGCATTGGGTGAGGTCGGCCATCCAAGCGTCTCCTTTTTTATGCGCGGGTACGGGTCTGTGGACTGAGTTTGCGCCACGGTAAATCCGCAGGATCGGCCGCCATGGGACCGCTGGCTTTGGCGACCAACACCTGACTGGCTATGGGCGCAAAGTCGGCGCGGAAATGGTTGGAGCTTTTCAAAACGATGAGCTTCATAGCCTCTGGTGTGATGCCCACAGTGCGCAACATTTCGCGGTCAAAGAGTTGGGCCTTGCCACTGACCACCGCTACCAACACGCCCTGTACCGCCAAACACACACTGACGCCGAGTTGGCTGGTCATGCCACGCATCATCGGGCCCTTGAGCACACATTGGCCATCGCTCACCGCCAACACCTTGGCGCGCACCGCCAAGGGCGCGTCGCTCATGCCCGCATAGGTTGGCACCGACACACCGATGGTCACCTCTATGTCTGCGCCCACACCCGCGGCGGCGGCCTTGGCCGCCACCTCGGGGTGGTAGAGCAGGCCCAAGGCCACCGCATTTGGAAAGCATTGACCCGCACCTTGCTCAAGCAAGGCGTGGAGCATGCCAGTGGTGTTGCCGTCGCCGCCCGCGCCTGGGTTGTCTTGGGTGTCGGCGATCAGCACAGGGCGCGCATGCTGCGCCGCCAAGGCCAAGGCTTGCGTCACCGCGTCACGGGAAGACAAAAAATCCATGCGCCATTGCGCGGCGGGACTGGCCAAGGCGTTCAACGCATCGGCAGCCGTTTGCGCTTTGAAAGGCTCGTCGCCATAGGCCCACAACACCGGCCCACACTCCTCGAAATCGGCAGCCGGAAAGCCCATGCAAAAACTCAGCACGGAACGGGTATCGCGATCGATGTCTGCCATGGCCGCGTAAATGTCTTTGGCGGGTTGCAGCCAGGTCGACTGGGCATTGAGCGAGATCAAATACGGCAGGCGATGCACCGCGAGCGGTTCACGCTCGCCACGCTGCAAACGCCTTTGCAACAAGGCAGCCGCTCGCTCGCCCGTCTCAGCCATGTCGATGTGCGGATAGGTTCGGTAAGCCACCAGCGCATCGGCCATTGCCAACATGCGGCGGGTAACGTTGGCATGCAAATCCAAACTCGCCACCACGGGCATTTGCTCGCCGACCAAGGCCCGCACACGCGCGAGCAGCTCGCCCTCTGCGTCATCGGCATGCTCGGCCACGGCGGCACCGTGCAAATCGAGGTAGACCGCGTCCACGCCTTGCGTCATCGCCTCTTGCAAATCTTGCAAGATGTCGCCGGCAATCCGCTCAAAGGCTTCACGCGTCACAAACGACGAGGGACTGGCACCCGCCCACACCGAAGGCCACAACTGCCAGCCATGGCGCTTAGCCGCATCGATAAATCCACCGACCGGAATATTCACGCCAGTGAACTGCGCTTGCATGGCTTGGCCGCAGACATAGGCTGGAAAGGCGTCGCCCCGGTTGAACGCGGCCCAGTCGGCCAAGCTGGGCGCAAAGGTATTGGTCTCGTGCTGAAACCCCGCGATAAACACCTTGGTCATGTGTCGACCCCAGGCGCACTCGCCATCAACGCACGGGTATAGGGGTGCTGGGGTTGGGCATACACCTGGGCGGTGGCGCCTCGCTCAACCATCTGCCCTTGGTGCATGACGATGACGCTGTCGCACAACTGCGCAGCGACCCGCAAATCATGGGTGATGAACAACAAGCCCAGTCCGTATTGCTGCTGCACTTGGCGCAGCAATTGCAAGATTTGCGCTTGCACCGACACGTCCAATGCGCTGACCGCTTCATCGGCCACCAAGACCTGCGGCCGACACGCCAAAGCACGTGCAATGGCAATGCGCTGGCGTTGCCCACCGCTGAACTGACGCGGGTAGCGCGCCATGGCCTGCGCGGGCAACTGCACTTGCAACAACAATTGTTCCGCCAAGGCTTGGGCCTGCGCAGCCGACAGGCCAAAGTTGCGCGCGCCTTCCACCAATGACTCACCCACGGTCATGCGCGGATTGAGTGAACGGTTGGGGTCTTGAAACACCACTTGCACGCGGTGACGCAAGGGCCGAAGCTGCGCCTCGGGCAGACGGGCAATGTCATCTTCACCCCAAAAAATCTCGCCGCTGCTGGGGTCGATCAATCGCAACAAACACCTGGCAAAGGTGGACTTGCCCGACCCTGATTCACCCACCACACCGACAGTTTCACCGGCTCGCAGGGCCAAGCTTGCCGCATGCAATGCGCGTTGGGTGCCGTAGGTTTTGCCAACGGCCTGGGCACGCAGCAATGGCGCAGTCTCCGCGATGGCGCGTGCAGGCGGTGGCGTCATGCTGGGCACGGCGGCCAACAGGTCACGGGTGTATGGCGCTTGGGGGGAATACAGCACTTGGTCACAACTGCCCGATTCAACCGCCACACCACGGTGCATCACCAGCACCTGATCGGCAATGTCTGCCACCACCCCCATGTCATGGGTGATGAAGAGCACCGCGCTACCCGTCTCGTGTTGCAAAGCCTTTATCAGTTGCAAGATGTCTTTTTGGGTGGTGACATCCAAGGCTGTGGTGGGCTCATCGCAAATCAGCAAGGCGGGTTTGAGCACCATGGCCATGGCGATGACAATGCGCTGGCGTTGCCCACCACTGAGTTGATGGGGGTAGCTCTGCCACATGCGCTCGGGGTCTGGCAAGCGCACCTGCGCCAGCATTTGCAGGACCGCCGCTCGGCGTTGCTGGGCAGGCCAAGCGGTGTGGGTGCGCAGCAATTCATCGATTTGTTCACCGCAACGCATCACCGGGTTGAGCGCCGTCATCGGCTCTTGAAACACCATGCCCATGGCGCGTCCACGCAAGGCGCGCCAACGCGTCTGGCTGGCGTCGAGCAAAGACTCGCCTTGCAGGTGCAGCGTCCCGCCGACCACTTTCAATTCACTGTCCAGCAAACCCATGAGGGTGGTCGCGAGCACCGATTTGCCTGAGCCCGATTCGCCAACCACGCACAGCGTTTCACCCGCGTGCAACTGCAAGCCGATGTCTTGCACTGCCAAGGGCCGATCGGCGCCACTGGGCAAAGCCACGCGCAAACCTTGGACAGACAACACAGGCTGCGTCATCAACCCACCCGCTTGGCAAATTTGGGGTCGAGCACATCGCGCAATCCATCCCCCAACAGATTAATGGCCAGCACCGTAGGCACCAAGAACAGGGCGGGAAACAAGACATTGCCAGGCTGCTGGCTGAACTGCACCCGCCCCTCGGCCATGATGTTGCCCCAGGTCGGTACATCGGGTGGCAAACCCAGCCCCAAAAAACTCAAAATAGCTTCGGTCAACACCGCAGATGCAGCCACAAACGTGCCTTGCACCAACAATGGTGCCATGGCATTGGGCAAAATGTGTCGCCACAAAATCACGGGCGTGGGCGTGGCCAAGGCGCGCGCTGCTTCGACATACGGTTCTTCACGCAAGGTCAGCACCAATGAGCGCACCAAGCGGGTGACACGCGGCACTTCGGGAATGGCAATCGCAATCACCACGGTGGCCACATTGGCACCCAATGCCGCCACCAATGCAATCGCCAAGAGCACCGCGGGAATGGCCATCAAGCCATCCATGAAACGCATCAACAGCATGTCGACACCACGGAAATAACCCGCCAACATGCCACACAGGCCCCCCAAGCCCAGCGCCAAAACAGCGGTGGCCAGGCCCACCACCAAAGAGATGCGACTGCCAAACAGCACGCGACTGTAAATGTCGCGGCCAAAGTTATCGGTACCCAACCAAAACGTATGGGCCACCACCTGACCATCCGGCAGGGCAAATTCGCCGCTCAGGCCTGCCGCCTTATTGATGTGGTTGGCGTCCATTGCCGCCGGGTCAACCGTGCCCAACCAAGGCGACAGCACAGCCACCAAGACCATGAAAGCCAACACAGCCACACCAAAGCGAACCGAGCCATGCGCCCATAAACGGCGTTGCAGTGCGCTGGCCATCAGTGTCGAATCCTGGGGTCTAAGAAGACGTAGCTCACGTCCACCAGCAAGTTGATGAACACATAACTGCAGGAGAAAAACAGCACCAAGCCTTGAATGACTGGAAAGTCGCGGTTGAGCACTGCGTCCACCGTGAGCGAACCCAATCCGGGAATGGCGTAGACCGTTTCGGTGACCACCACACCCCCAATGAGCAAGGCCACGCCAATGCCAATCACGGTGACGATGGGCACGGCGGCATTTGCCAGGGCATGCCGTAACAACACCGCCATCTCGCCAATGCCCTTGGCGCGCGCGGTACGGATGTAGTCTTCGCTCAAGGCCTCGGAGACGCTGGCACGCGTCATGCGAGCAATCAAGGCGATGTAGATGGTGCCCAAAGTCAACCAAGGCAAGACCAACTGACGCACCCAGTCCCACACAGTGGTGGCTTGCGCGCCGAACAAGGGCTTATAGCCTTGCACCGGTAACCACTGCAGGCGAATCGCAAACACGTAAATCAAACCATAGGCAATCACAAACACAGGCACCGAAAAGCCCGCCACTGAAAACGCCGATAGCGCCCGGTCTAGCCAGCCCCCCATGCGCCATGCAGCCAAGGTACCCAAAGGAACCGCCACACACACTGCGAGCAAGGCGGTGCCCAAGGCCAAGGACAGACTGGGCTCCATGCGCTGGGTGATGAGGTCCAGCACCGGCTTGCCCAAATAATAGGAATAGCCCAAATCGCCTTGCAACACCTTGCCCAACCAAATACCGTACTGGCTGACAAGGTTGCGGTCCAAGCCCAGTTGGCTGCGAATCTGGGCAATGTCTTCGCTGGTGGCATTGTTGCCTGCGATCACCGCCGCAGGATCGCCCGGGGCCAAGCGCAAAATCAAAAACACCACCACCGATACCACCCACAACACAGGCAGCACCGCCAGCAAGCGACGCGATACAAAAGATGCCATCAGTTTTTGCTCAAGCCCCACATCACCGGAATGCCAGCGGTTTGCAACATGCCACTGACATTGCTGCGCAAAGCAGTGGGGTTGCGGTATTGGCCCAGCGGCGCAAAGGCTGCGGTTTCAAACACCAAGGCTTGAATCTCAGAGGCGATTTTTTTCTGCTCAGGGCCTTCATGGGCCCGCGCAAACTTGGCCTTCAAGTCTTCAATGCGCGGCTCATCTTGCCAACCAAACCAACCGGTGGCGCCTTTGGCGTTGAGCATGGCGCTGCTCAACGGGCTGCCAATGTCTTGTGCCGTCCAAGTGGTGAAAAACATGTTCCAGCCGCCTTGGCTGGGTGGGTCTTTTTTGGCCCGGCGTGCGACCAAAGAAGCCCAGTCCATTTGCTGCAAATCCACCTTGAAACCGGCAGCCTCGAGTTGCTGCTTGGCCACCAAGGGCAGTTTGGTGATGGCCGACAAATCGGTGGGGCGCATCATGACGATGGGCGTGCCATCGTAGCCGGCCTCTTTCAACAACTCACGCGCTTTGGCGGGGTTGGCTACACCGGTGAAATAGCCGGTGTTCTCGTCTGCCAAGGGTGTGCCACAAGGGTAAATGCTGCGACAGGGGCGAACCAATTCAGGAATGCCGACCTGGGTGTTGATAAAGGCTTGCTGACCTATCGCCAACATGGCGGCTTGGCGAATCTTCACATTGTTGAACGGTGCATGCAGGTGATTGAAGCGCATGACGTACTGGTAGCCTGCGGGTGAAAAATCATCCACCTTGACACCTGCGGTTTTTTTCAACGACTCGTATTGCTCGAAACTGGGCTGCTCCACCATGTCCACCTCGCCCGCTTGCAAGGCATTGAACTGGGTTTGCGGGTCGCGGATGATGACCCACTCGACCCGCTCGAAGTTGACAGGGCGACCGCCTGCCAAACCACTGGGTGCCTCTTTGCGCGACACATACTTGGGGTTGCGCAGGTACACCGCCACCGAACCGGGTTTGAACTCATCGGCCTTGAAAATAAATGGGCCCGAGCCAATGTGCTCCTTGATTTGCTCCGTGCCGGGTGTCGCCGCGATGCGTGCCGGCATGATGAACGGCACATTGCTGGAGGCTTTGCCCAAGGCGTCCAAAACGATGGCGCAAGGCTCTTTCATGACAAAGCGAAAGGTGTTCGCATCCGGGGTGTCAATCTTGTCGATAAAGCCAAACAAAATACCGCCCATGGCGTCGCGACTGGCCCAGCGCTTGAGCGAGGCCACCACGTCTTCACTGGTGACTGGTTTGCCGTCATGAAACTCCAAGCCTGCGCGCAGCTTGAAAGTCCAGGTTTTGCCGTCTTTGCTGGTGCTGTGGCTTTGCACCATTTGCGGCTGGATATTGCCTTTGGCGTCCTCGGAGAACAAGGTGTCGTAAACCATATAGGCATGGTTGCGGGTGACGTAAGCGGTGGTCCAAATCGGGTCGAGCACCGCCAAATTGGCGTGGGGCACAAAGCGAAAGACCTTGTTGGCCGGCAAGGTGGTTTGGGCGTGCGCCGCCAAGCCCAGCCAACTGCCAACCAAAACCACACCCGCCACTCTTAACCAATTGCGTCGCATACCCATCCCCTTGTTCACAAGCTACATTTCAAAGCTCAATATAAGCGATTCTCTTTTGAATGGGCTCACGCATGGTTATCACTGAACTCAGCGCCAACGAACTCTCACAAGCCATTCATGCCCAACAGGTGTCTTGTCGCGAGGTGATGCAAGCCTATTTGCAACGCATTGACAGCCTGAACCCACATTTCAACGCCTTGGTCAGCCTGCAAGACCCTGGCGTGCTGTTGGCACAGGCCCAGGCCTGCGATACAGAACTGTCGCAAGGCCACTCGCGCGGTTGGCTGCACGGTTTTCCCATCGCCTTGAAGGACCTGGTGGACGTGGCGGGCATCCCCACCACCTGCGGCTCGCCCTTGCTGCGCCACAACGTCCCCGCGCAAGATGCTTTGCTGACGCAACGCTTGAAAGCCGCAGGCGGCATCGTCATCGGCAAAACCAACACCCCTGAATGGGGTTTGGGTTCGCACACCTTTAATGAGGTTTTTGGCACCACGCGCAATGCCTACAACCCTGCTTTCAGCGCCGGCGGCAGCAGCGGTGGCGCTGCGGTGGCTTTGGCACAGCGCATGCTGCCCGTGGCAGACGGTTCAGATTTCATGGGCAGTTTGCGCAACCCGGCGGCTTGGAACAATGTGTTTGGCCTGCGGCCTTCGCAAGGGCGGGTGCCCGCCTATCCTGCGGGCGATGTCTGGGTCAGCCAATTGGGCACCGACGGCCCGATGGCGCGCAGCCTGCGCGATCTGGCGCACTTGCTGGAGGTGATGGCTGGTTTTGACGCGCGAGCGCCCTTGTCACTGGCCACGCTGCCCACAGGGTTTGCGGCGGCGCTTCACCCCCAAGCCAAGGGCTTGCGTATCGGTTGGTTAGGCGATTTAAACGGCTATTTGCCCATGGAGGCGGGCGTGCTGGCGGCGTGTGAACACGGCTTGAAACGCTTGCAAGACCTGGGCTGTCGCATAGAACCCATCGCCTTGGGCTATTCCCCTGAGGCCGCCTGGCAAACCTGGCTGGCATGGCGTCGTGTGCTCACAGCCTCGCGCATTGCGCCTCAGGTGGCCAAGGGTCGCGCGCTTGTCAAACCTGAGGCACTCTGGGAATTTGACCAAGCCGCTGGAATGACCGCCGGTGATTTTTTACAAGCCAGTACCGAACGCACAGCCTTTTACCAACACATGGTCGTTTTGTTGCAAGGCTTTGATGTGCTGGTCTTGCCCAGTTGCCAGGTCTGGCCTTTTGATGCAGGCTTGCGTTGGCCGCAACACATTCAAACCCCCAATGGTTTGGTTGAAATGGACACGTACCACCGTTGGATGGAGGTGGTGTTGTACGCCAGCTTGGCGGGTTTGCCCGCGCTGAATGTGCCCGTGGGATTCAATCCGCAAGGACTGCCCATGGGCATGCAGCTGATCGGGCAGCCCCAAGGTGAGCAAGCTTTGCTGTCGCTGGGTTTGGCTTATGAGGAAGTCGTGGGCGATTGGTTGTCCATCAAACCGCCTTCATCTTGAGCGGCATGGCTGCGTTGAACAAGGAGGTTGACGCCACACACCAGCAGCATGATGAACAAGCCACCAAACTCTCGGGTGTTTTCAATCCAAGGTGCTGAGGCCAACATGGACTGGGTCAGGGAAGCAAATTGGTGGTCGACCATCCAAGACAGCACACCATCTTCAACCAAGAACAAATAGCCAGCGTAAGCGCCATAAACCACCAAGATGCCTGAATTGAGTTTGGATGAATGGACGTTGGCAAAGGCGTAGGCACAGGAAACAGCCGCCAGTAAGTACAGCGGAATCCAAAGGTACAAATCAGGATCGTTCCACTGCAGCGCTGCGCAAGCCACAAAAATCAAGCCAAACACCAGATTAAAGATTCTGAACATTCATGCTCCTTGAAGAAAAATGACTTGGGTAATTTTCTCCAAGCCACAGGTTTTTGCACCGAGTGGTTTGAAAAACCTACTTTTTGAAAGCCAATGAAATCAAGCCATCTCCATCAAGAAAACGGGTTTATTGAAGCCTGCCACGCGCGTCTTCACTTCGCGTTATGATTGACGTTACGTCAATTTAAATGCACGGCTTACTCGTCAGTAACCCTTGACAATCTTCAATTTTTTCCGGTTCACCCCGCTTAGCTCATGACCGATTTATCCGCTGAATTCAAAGCCTTGGCCAACTACCGTCCTAGCCACAAAGTGCGCTTTGTCACCGCGGCATCCTTGTTTGACGGCCATGACGCTGCCATCAACATCATGCGCCGCATCCTGCAAAGCATGGGCGCCGAGGTCATCCATTTGGGTCACAACCGCTCGGTGGACGAAGTGGTCACCGCTGCCTTGCAAGAAGACGTGCAAGGCATTGCCATCAGCTCCTACCAAGGCGGCCATGTGGAGTACTTCAAGTACATGGTGGACCTGCTGCGCGAGCGGGGTGGTGCGCACATTCAGGTGTTTGGCGGTGGCGGTGGCGTCATCGTGCCCGCTGAAATCGACGAACTCCACACCTATGGCGTGGCCCGTATTTACAGCCCGCAAGACGGCCAACGCATGGGCCTGGCTGGCATGATTGGCGAGATGATCATGCGCTGCGACCATGACCTGAGCGTGCATGCACCCACCACACTCTCAGCCATTCAAGGCCACAGCGAAGCTCACTGGCGCGCCTTGGCGCAACTCATCACCGCGCTGGAAAACCAAGCCACGGGTGTCCTTCCCGCGCTAGACGCCTTGCGCACCTCGTTGCGCAGCCACGCTGCCAGTTTGCAAGTCCCTGTGATTGGCATCACCGGCACGGGCGGTGCAGGCAAGTCCTCGCTCACCGACGAATTGATTCGCCGCATCCGCCTGGACCAAGACGACAGCTTGCGCATCGCGGTCATCTCCATCGACCCGTCACGGCGCAAAAGCGGCGGCGCGCTGCTGGGCGACCGCATCCGCATGAACGCCATTTCGCCTTGGCAACAAGGCAGTCGTGTTTTCATGCGCAGTTTGGCCACGCGCGAGTTCGGCAGCGAGATCAGCGCCGCCCTGCCCGATGTGATTGCCGCCACCCAATGCGCCGGGTTTGATGTGGTCATCGTCGAGACCTCAGGCATTGGCCAAGGCGACGCTGCCATCGTGCCGCATGTGGATGTTCCGCTGTACGTGATGACGCCCGAGTTTGGCGCAGCCAGCCAGCTGGAAAAAATCGACATGCTCGATTTCGCCGAGTTTGTGGCCATCAACAAGTTCGACCGCAAGGGTGCCGCTGACGCCTTGCGCGATGTGGCCAAACAAGTGCAACGCAACAAAGAAGCCTGGGGCACGCCCACCGAACACATGCCGGTGTTTGGCACCATGGCGGCGCATTTCAACGACGATGGTGTGACCGCGCTTTACCAGGCCATGAAACCGCGCCTGCAAGCCTTGGGCTTGAAACTGCAAGCTGGTCGCTTGGGTGCGGTGAATGTTCGCCACAGCTCGCACCAAACCCCTATCGTGCCGCCCGCACGCAGCCGCTACTTGGCCGAGATCAGCGACACCGTGCGTGGCTACAAACAACGTGCCGCCAAACAAGCACAACTGGCCCGTGAAGTGCAACAACTCAAGGCCGCCTCGGCCATGTTGGCGCAAGATGTGAAAGTGCGTCCCCGCGCCTCTGAAGCCACCATGGGGCTGGCCACCGATCGTGAACAGCGCCTGGACGCCGATGCCCGCGCATTGCTGGCCGATTGGCCGCAGTTGAAACAAGACTATGCGGGTGAGGAGCTGGTGGTGAAGGTGCGCGACAAAGACATACGCACCGCGCTGGTGACCAAGTCGCTCAGCGGCACCTCGATTCGAAAAGTGGCACTGCCTGGCTTTCATGACCACGGTGACATCTTGCAGTGGCTGATGCTGGACAACGTGCCTGGTCGCTACCCCTACACCGCGGGCACCTTTGCCTTCAAACGCGAAAACGAAGACCCGACCCGCATGTTCGCCGGTGAGGGCGATGCGTTTCGCACCAACCGCCGCTTCAAACTCCTGAGCGAGGGCATGCCCGCCAAGCGCTTGTCTACCGCGTTTGACTCGGTCACGCTGTACGGCAACGACCCCGATCTGCGCCCCGACATTTACGGCAAAGTCGGCAATTCAGGCGTCAGCATTGCCACCTTGGACGACATGAAGGCGTTGTACGACGGTTTTGATTTGTGCTCGCCTTCCACCAGCGTGTCCATGACCATCAACGGCCCCGCGCCCACCATTTTGGCGATGTTCATGAACACCGCCATCGACCAAAACCTGGACAAGTTCCGCACTGAAAAAGGCCGCGAACCCACGGCGCAAGAGGCGGCCGACATCCGCGCCTGGGTGATGCAAAACGTGCGCGGCACGGTGCAAGCCGACATCTTGAAAGAAGACCAAGGACAAAACACCTGCCTCTTCTCCACCGAGTTTTCGCTCAAGGTCATGGGCGACATTGCCCAGTACTTTGTCGAGCACCAAGTGCGCAACTTCTACAGCGTGTCCATCAGCGGTTACCACATCGCCGAAGCCGGCGCCAACCCCATCAGCCAACTGGCGTTCACCTTGTCCAACGGCTTCACCTTCGTCGAAGCCTATTTGGCGCGCGGCATGCACATCGACGACTTCGCGCCCAACCTGTCGTTCTTCTTCAGCAACGGCATGGACCCTGAATACACCGTGATGGGGCGTGTGGCACGCCGCATTTGGGCCGTCACCTTGAAAGAAAAATACGGCGCGAACGAGCGCAGCCAAAAGCTGAAGTACCACATCCAAACATCGGGTCGTTCATTGCATGCGCAAGAGATTCAGTTCAACGACATCCGCACCACCTTGCAAGCACTGATTGCCATTTACGACAACTGCAACTCCTTGCACACCAACGCGTTTGACGAAGCCATCACCACGCCCACCGAAGAATCGGTGCGCCGCGCCATGGCCATCCAGCTCATCATCAACCGCGAGTGGGGCTTGGCGAAAAACGAAAACCCCACACAAGGTGCCTTCATCATTGAAGAACTCACCCAACTGGTGGAAGAAGCGGTGCTCTCGGAGTTCGTGGCGATTGCCGAACGTGGCGGCGTCTTGGGCGCCATGGAAACGGGCTACCAACGCGGCAAGATTCAAGACGAATCCATGCACTATGAAATGCTCAAACACACGGGCGAATTACCCATCATTGGCGTGAACACCTTCAAATCGCCGCATGCCAACGAAGTACCGCAGACCATCGAATTGGCGCGTTCCACCGACGAGGAAAAACAGTCGCAACTGCAACGCCTGCAAAGCTTCCACGCGCAACACGCCGAACCAGCACAACACCAATTGGCACGCTTGCAGCAGGCGGTGCTGGACAACGCCAATGTGTTTGAGGTGCTGATGGATGCGGTGCGCCACTGCTCTTTGGGTCAGATCACCAAGGCTTTGTTCGAGGTAGGCGGTCAGTACCGCCGCAACATGTAAATCGTGTACCCTTAACCACCATGCAACTCGGTGTTTATAAAGAAAAGTTCATTTGGTTGGCGCTGTGCGTGCCTTTGTTTGCACTGACGCATCTGGCCAATGCATGGCTATTTGACCAACTGAGTCTGTCCTCTCACATCAGCTGGATTTACTTGCCCGCGTTTTTGCGTGTGGCGTATGTGTTGATATTAGGTCCTGTATGGGGCTTCAGCGCCATTTTCTTGGGCAGTTTATTGCTTGGTACCGGAGCGGATGAAACGTTTGTTCAAGCGCTTGTCAATGCAGGCGCCTCTGCGTTGGGTCCGGTCTTGGCCTTGGGGCTGTTCAGGTTGTTGAAAGAGCGTCCACTGCAGTTGGCGCATCTCGGTGATTTGATTCAATTGGGTCTGTTGTACGCTTTGCTCAACGCAGTGGTACACCATTTTTGCTGGGCTTTCCAACAACCGCATCAACTGATGTCTGTCAGCCAGTTACCCATCATGATGGTGGGCGACTTGCTGGGCGCCTTGGTAGGCGCCTATGTGTTCACCTTGTTCGTGCGACGCTCAGGCCTGTACCAACTGGTCGAGCGCAAGTCTAAAGATAAACCGCAAGACTCGCCTTAAGCACCACCACGCTTGCTGCGCGATAAATCCACACCCAACTGCTTGAGCTTGCGGTACAAATGGGTGCGTTCCAATCCGGTTTTTTCAGCCACGCGGGTCATGGAACCACCCTCTTGCGCCAGATGGAATTCGAAATAGGCTTTCTCGAAAGCATCGCGTGCTTCACGCAGCGGTTGCGACAAATCAAACTGCTGAACCGATGCCGGTAAACGCGAGGCCGCCGGTTGGGCCTGCACCATCACAGGTGACAACGCGGGTTGTGAAAAGGATTGGGAAGGCACCACACCCAACAGGGGTCGCTCAGCCTGCGCCGGTTTTCTGGCAAGACCTTGGTCCACTGCTTTGAGCAGTTTTTGCATGGTGATGGGTTTTTCCAAAAACGCCAAAGCACCAATGCGGGTGGCTTGAACCGCGGTTTCAATCGTGGCATGGCCACTCATCATGATGACGGGCATGGTCAGCAAGCCTGTAGAAGCCCATTCTTTGAGCAAGGTCACACCATCGGTATCGGGCATCCAAATGTCAAGCAAGACCAAGTCGGGCCGTGCTGCCGCACGCGCACTGCGTGCTTGGGCGGCATTTTCAGCCAACTCCACATGGTGGCCTTCGTCGTTCAAGATTTCAAACAGCAAATCGCGAATGCCGAGTTCGTCATCAACCACCAAAATTGTTGCCATATTTCTTGTCAGGTCAGGTTAGGTAGCAGGGTTAGCCAAACGAAATGATAACGATACTTGCGCACCGATGGTTTGGTCACCCGCAAGACGGTTTTTGATTTCAATGCGCGCTTGATGTTCATCAATGATTTTCTTCACCACCGCCAAGCCCAAGCCAGTACCACCCGCCTTGGTGGTGACATAAGGCTCAAAAGCACGTTGCAACACCGATTCACTAAAGCCACTGCCATTGTCCACAATGCGCAAACGCACCCGTTGATTGGGAGAGGCTTGCTCGGTCCAAACATGGACCATGGCTTGGGCACTTTGTGCGCTGGCATCTTGGGCATTTTGAATCAGATTGTGTACCACCTGACGCAATTGGGCAGGGTCACCCGAAACCAATGCAATGCCCGGTGACAAGTGCCAACTGACGGGCACCACCGCATTGTCATTCTCATACAAGGGCATCATCTCTTGCAGCAACTGGTTCAGGTCAAGCGCCTCTAAACGAACAGGCGGCAAGCGACCAAAATCACGAAACTCATTGACCAAGCGTTGCAAAGCATCGACTTGGTCCACGATGGTCTTCACCGATTTGTGCAACAGCGCTTGGTCGGTGCCCACCAGTTTGTCGGCCAACTTCATCTCTAAACGCTCGGCAGACAGTTGGATAGGTGTCAGCGGGTTTTTGATCTCATGCGCAAGGCGTCGCGCCACCTCAGACCAGGCTTGGGTACGTTGCGCAGACACAATTTCTGAGATGTCATCAAACACCAACAACCATTCGCCTTGCGGCAGTACCGCACCGCGCGCCACCAAGGTGATGTGCTGCTGTCGATCTGGGCCAAACTCTGAAAAGGTTTGCTGTGTCTTGGTATCGATTTCAAACGATTGCTGCCAATGGTCCAGGCTGCGCTGTTGTGGGTCGGATGCGAACTCATGGAACTGTTCCAGCACTTGTTTGCCGAAGACTTGCAGTCCTTCAATGGCTGTCAGTTCACTGCCCAAATGCACCGCCAAGGGTAGCTGCAATATCCGTGTGGCACCTGGGTTGATCGACAAAATTCGCCCCGCGTTATCGAGCAACACCACGCCTGCGGTGAGGTTGTCCAACATGGTTTGCAAATGGCTGCGAGCCAAATTCACTTGGGCCATGCTGCTTTCTACCGAGTGGCGAGCTTGGGCCAACTGTTCGGTCATCTGGGCAAACGAGCGGGTAA
Source organism: Burkholderiales bacterium (assembly GCA_947381415.1). Lineage (GTDB taxonomy): Bacteria > Pseudomonadota > Gammaproteobacteria > Burkholderiales > Burkholderiaceae_C > Limnohabitans. Next base: position 12,711 of record CANCVB010000001.1, on the reverse strand, counting down.
GGCCATCCAATTCGTCCTTGCCTTGCAACACCGCGCGGGGACTCAAGTCGCCCGCGGCCACATCGCGTACACCTTCGGCCAATAGCAACAAAGGGCGCGCCAGTTGGTTGCCCAATAAAACCGCGAGCAACACGGCACCAAACACTGCCAAAAACAAACTCAAGGTCAAGGTACCGATGTACATGCGTTTCAAGCCCACCCGCGCCAAGGCTCTTTCTTGGTATTGGCGATTGGCATCCAGCACCGCCAAGGCATTGCTGGCCAAAGCAGGAGGCAATTGTTTGACCACCTGCAACACGCGACCTTGGCCTTCCAATTGAAAACCGGTACCTGATATTTGAACCAATACCGTGATGCGCGGCGGTGTCGAGGCCGTGGCCAAGTTATCGTCCAAACCCTCGCTGCGCCAACTGATGCCTTGGCTGCGCACTTGCCGCCATTCCGCGGCCGTGGGTCGTTCTGGATGCAACTGGTAGCGGTCTTGGCTGACACTGGCCAATACCGTGCTGTTGCTTTGCCACAGGGTGACTTCGCTGGCGTCGAGTTGACTGCGGATTTTTTCCAGCAACAAAGGCAGTGACTGGGTGGACGCGCCCACCACATCTTGGCTGGCAGTGCGCACACTGACGGCCAACTCATTGGACAAATTCTCAAGGGTGGCACGGCTGAGGCTCAAACCCGCCTCTAAAGCCACCTCAACCTTGGTGTCAAACCACACCTCGATAGAACGGGTAACGAACTGGTAAGACACGGCATATATCAACAGTCCTGGCAAGATGCCAACCAACGCAAAGATACTGGCCAATTTCACCAACAAACGGCTGCCAAACTTACCTTGCTGCAAGCGCTTGTACAAGCGCACACCAAACCAAGCAATCACGGTCAACAACATGGCGGCAAACACCATGTTCAACCCAAACAAGAGACCAAAGTTTTGCTCGTAGGCTTCCCAACGCTGCGTGGCTTGGGTCAGTAAAAACAACAAGACCAGCGCCATGGATACCAAGATGGTCAAGCCAACCACCAACCACCAACCGCTTTTGCGAAGGGCAGCGGCTTGCAAAGACAGCTTCATTTGAAACTGTCTTCCTGTAATTTCACACTGTGTTTGTATTCCAAGCCTGAACTGCCACCACCCAAGACACCAAATTGCAAAGGCTGAGGCAGTTGGCTGAGATCGAGCTTGAAGCGAAACTCCACACGCTGTTTGACCGTCAGGTCAATCAAGGCGGCATCTGCAATTCGCCAGCGCGACACGCGTTGAATGCTTTGCAAGGCTTCAGGCAAGCTGTCAAAACTTTGCCCCAGACTCACACCCAGACCTGAGGTTTGCAGGGGTTGCGCAGACACATACACGCGCCAGCGTCTGGACAAGGGCTGAAAACTCAGCCGCACAAAACGCTCTGTTCGGCTCACAAGCTTGTCTGACCAGTACCAACGCTCTAGCATCACATCGGCTTGCAACACAAAACTCAGTGGCATGCCACGATTCACAGCGTCTTCCAAACTGGGTGGCAACTCAAAGTTCAGACGGGTGTTGAGGAATATCCCCTCATCGTTGCGCAGCAATTGAAACTCTTCAGCCTGAATAGGGGTTTCGGCATAGGCCACACCCAGCAGTGTGCTCAGCAACAACAGCTGTAGCCAACGCTTGCATAACTTCCAAGCATCAGACATCGGTTTGGCGCCGCTCAAGCACTGCATAAAAAAATCCATCGTGACCTCTGAGCGCATTGTCCAAGAGGCCAGTGGCATTTGCGCTCGCCCCAGGAATTAAATGGCCTGGGGAAGGACGTAAAACCGCTTGAGTGTTGCGCGCAAGAAACGAATCGATTTGACCCTGTCCCTCTTCATGAAACACCGAGCAAGTGCAATACAGCATCCTTCCGCCTGGGGCCAACAAGGGCCACAAAGCGTCCAGCATGCGTCGCTGGGTTTGCGCCAGCGCAGCCACATCGCTGTCGCGACGCAACAAAGGAATGTCTGGGTGACGCCTGACGATGCCGGAGGCGGTGCATGGCGCGTCCAGCAACACCGCGTCAAACAAACCGCCGTCCCACCACTGGGCGGTGTCCATCACATCCGCGCAAACCACATGGGCTTGCAAGTCCAAGCGCTGGAGATTGTCACGGATGCGTTGACAGCGCATTTCCTCTATGTCGATGGCCCATACATCCACATCGGCATACTCCAGCAGATGTGCCGTCTTTCCGCCAGGCGCCGCACACGCATCTAATACACGCAGAGGTCTTGCTGAGGGTGACGGCAAGTCTTTGAGCAGCAAGGGGGCTGCAAGCTGTGCGGCCACGTCTTGCACCGAACACCAACCTTGCGCGAAACCAGCGATAGCCTGCACCGGTCGGGCTTGGTGCAAAACCAAACCCACTTCACCCACAGCCTCAGACAGCACACCTTGCGCGGCCCATTGCTGCTGCAAATGGTCGCGGGCGATTTTTCGCCGATTCACCCGCAAGCCCATGGGCGCGGCTTGTTGACTGGCGTGCAAAACAGTTTGCCAATCGTTGGGGTAATCACGCTGTACCCGTTGAATCCACCACAACGGGAAATTCCATTGGGCAGCTAAACCTTGCATGGCTTGCGCCTTCAAACTTGTTGCTTCGCGCAAGAAGCGTCTGACGCAGGCATTGATGAATGCCGCTTGTGCGCGTGTGGGGGGATGGCGTTTGGCAGCCTCTACCAATTGACTCACCAAGGTATGCGCTGGGTACATGGCAGCCGTACCCAACAACAAACCCAAGCCTGTGCACAGCAGTGCATTGACCGGCGCGGCAGGCCCACGCTTGACCAACATGTCGCGCACAGCCTGTGTGGTTTCCCAATGTCGCAACACTTCAAACAACAAGGCCTGCGTTGCGGGCCGCAAGGGTGTCGCCACTTGTGACAACGCCTGGGCATGGTTACGCCCTTCGCACACCGCTTGCAACGCCTGCGCACAAGCCTGTAACTGTCGCCACAAAGGAGGTGCCAAAGCTGGCGTATGCGTCTCCTTGGGGGATGCGGTCATGACAGGGCTTGGGCGGGACGAAATTGAAACACGGTGGCCAATAAGGCAGCGGGGTATTGGGCTATCGCATGGTTATAGTCGGCGATGCTGCCATTGAACCGTTGCACCTCGGGCTGCACCAACAAATCCAAAGCCAACCAACGCTGCTGCAATGCTTCTGGCACATTGACGTAATAAGCATCGGGGTGGATCAAACTGGCCCAAGCTTGTTGTAGCGCAGCACCGGCATCTTGCAACGCCTGTGTACTGTCTGGCTCAAGCGGATGCGATTGCATGCGCGCCATGGCGACCGTGAGCAAACCCGCCGAGACTTGCAAGCGCGTCCATGGATCCACGTCCAATTCAGGTAAATAAGCACTGCCCCAGAGCTGAGGCGAGGTAGAGGCCGATGTCACGGCTTGCTGCACCACTTCTTGGTACTGCAACAACACCGACTCTAAGGAGACAAATTGCTGACCGATAGCGGCGCGTAAACGCACCAGGCGGTTGTAAGCGCCCAGGGACCAAAAGACCCCCAGCGCTACAAGCAACCAAAACCAGCTTGACTTCAGCATGGCAGACAAAGGCCCGAAGGCCTTTGTTTATTCCGCGGCGCCTTCTTCGCTGTTGGCGTCTTGTTGCGCCATAGCCAGTTCTTCCGCCTCGGTTTGCGCAATTTGACGGCGCTCGGCTTCGTCCATCAGGTCTTTTTCTTTGCGGGCACGGTGGTATGCCATGCCAGAACCTGCAGGAATCAAGCGACCCACAATGACGTTTTCTTTCAAGCCACGCAACTCGTCGCGCTTGCCCATGATGGCAGCCTCGGTGAGCACGCGTGTGGTTTCTTGGAAAGAAGCGGCAGAGATGAAAGAGTCGGTTGACAAAGAGGCCTTGGTGATACCCAACAACAAATTGGTATAGGTCGCTGGCAATTTGCCTTCGGCCTGCAATGCCTCGTTGGTGTTGAGCATTTCCGAACGCTCGACTTGCTCACCAGCGATGTAGCCAGAGTCGCCGACGTTGTCGACCACCACACGGCGCAGCATCTGGCGCACGATCACTTCAATGTGCTTGTCGTTGATCTTCACACCTTGCAAACGGTAAACGTCTTGCACTTCGTCCACGATGTAGCGAGCGAGTTCTTCAATGCCTAACAAACGCAAGATGTCTTGCGGATCAGCGGGGCCGTCCACAATGCTCTCACCCTTGTTGACCACCTGACCTTCGTGCACCACGATGTTTTTCTCTTTGGGAATGAGTTCTTCCCACACCGTACCTTCAGGGTCTGTGATTTGCAAGCGAATCTTGCCTTTGGTTTCCTTACCAAACGACACGGTACCGGTCATCTCGGCCAAGATACCCTTGTCTTTGGGTGAACGGGCTTCGAACAACTCTGCCACACGCGGCAAACCACCGGTGATGTCTCGGGTTTTCTGACCTTCCACAGGGATACGCGCCAACACCTCGCCTGGGCCCACGTCTTGACCGTCACGCACTTGAATCAAAGCGCCGACTTGGAAGCCGATGGTCACCGAGTGGTCGGTACCGGGGATCTTGACTTCTTTGCCAGACGCGTCGATCAATTTCACCTGTGGGCGAACCACTTTGGTGGAACCACGGCGCTTGGGATCGATCACCACCAAGGTGGACAGACCGGTGACTTCGCCCAATTGCTTGGCAACCGTCAAACCTTCTTCGACATTCTCAAAGCGCACTTGACCGGCAAACTCGGTGATCACAGGGCGTGTCAACGGATCCCAGTTCGCCAAGATAGTGCCCGCTTTGATGGCTTGATCGGGCTTGACCGCCAAGATTGCACCGTAGGGCACTTTGTGGCGCTCGCGCTCGCGGCCTTGTTCGTCATGAATGACGATTTCGCCAGAACGAGAAATAACGACCAACTCTTTTTTGCTGTTGGTGACGTAACGCATGGTGGCGTTGAAACCAATCACACCATTGGACTTGGCATCGACACTTGAAGCCACTGCCGCACGTGAGGCCGCACCACCGATGTGGAAGGTACGCATGGTCAACTGTGTGCCAGGCTCGCCAATCGATTGGGCTGCAATCACGCCCACGGCTTCACCCACATTCACCAAACCGCCACGGCCCAAATCGCGGCCATAGCACTTGGCGCACAAACCAAAGCGGGTTTCACAGTTCAGCGCCGTGCGTACTTTGATTTCGTCGACACCCAAGGCTTCGATTTCATCAATCAAATCTTCGTCCAACATGTGGCCAGCAGGGACCAAGGTTTGACGCGACTCGGGATGCACCACGTCTTCGGCCACAGAGCGACCCAACACACGGTCACGCAAGGACTCGATCACCTCACCGCCTTCGACAATGGCGCGCATGACTTGGCCATTGGCTGTGCCACAGTCTTCTTCAATCACCACCAAATCTTGGGTGACATCGACCAAACGACGGGTCAGGTAGCCTGAGTTAGCGGTTTTCAAAGCCGTGTCGGCCAAGCCTTTGCGCGCACCGTGGGTAGAGATGAAGTACTGCAACACGTTCAGGCCTTCGCGGAAGTTGGCCGTGATGGGTGTTTCGATGATGGAGCCATCTGGCTTGGCCATCAAACCACGCATACCTGCCAACTGGCGAATCTGGGCCGCAGAACCGCGCGCACCCGAGTCAGCCATCATGTAAATGGAGTTGAACGATTCTTGCTCGACTTCATTGCCATGGCGATCGATGGTTTTCTCTTTGCGGAGTTGATCCATCATCACTTTGGAAACGGCGTCGCCCGCTTTGCCCCAAATGTCCACCACCTTGTTGTAGCGCTCACCAGAGGTCACCAGACCCGAGACGTATTGCTGCTCGATGTCTTTGACTTCTTTTTCTGCGCTTTCAATGATGGCGTGCTTTTCATGCGGCACCAACATGTCATCGATACAGATGGAAATACCTGCACGTGTGGCCAAACGGAAGCCGTTTTGCAACAATTTGTCGGCAAACACCACGGTCTCTTTCAAACCGCACTTACGGAAAGAGGTGTTGATGAGCTTAGAGATTTCTTTCTTCTTCAAGGCCTTGTTCAGGTGGCTGAATGGCAAGCCTTTGGGCAAGATTTCAGACAACAAAGCGCGGCCCACGGTGGTTTCCACCAATGAAGCGCTGCTGGTGAATTCGCCGGTTTCTTTGTCTTTGGCCCATTCGGTCATGCGAACAGTGACTTTGGCGGTGAGTTCCACCACATCGGCGTCAAGCGCACGCTGCACTTCACCGATGTCGGCAAACACCAAGCCTTCACCTTTGCCATTGATACGCTCGCGGGTGGTGTAGTACAGACCCAGCACCACGTCTTGTGAAGGCACGATGGAAGGCTCACCGTTGGCAGGGAACAGCACGTTGTTGGAGGCCAGCATCAAGGTGCGGGCTTCCATCTGCGCTTCCACCGACAAGGGAATGTGCACCGCCATCTGGTCGCCGTCAAAGTCGGCGTTGAACGCAGAGCACACCAAGGGGTGCAATTGAATGGCTTTGCCTTCGATCAAGATCGGCTCGAAAGCCTGGATACCCAATCGGTGCAAAGTAGGTGCACGGTTGAGCAACACGGGATGCTCTTTGATGACCTCTTCCAAAATGTCCCACACCACGGGGGTACCGGCTTCGACTTCTTTCTTGGCCGCCTTGATGGTGGTGGCAATGCCCATCAACTCCAGCTTGCTGAAGATGAAGGGCTTGAAGAGTTCCAAAGCCATGAGCTTGGGCAAACCGCACTGGTGCAATTTGAGGGTTGGACCCACGGTAATGACGGAGCGACCTGAGTAGTCGACGCGCTTGCCCAACAAGTTTTGACGGAAACGTCCCGACTTGCCTTTGATCATGTCGGCCAAAGATTTCAGCGCACGTTTGTTGGCGCCAGTCATGGCTTTGCCACGGCGGCCGTTGTCCAACAAGCTGTCTACCGACTCTTGCAACATGCGCTTTTCATTGCGTGCAATGATCTCAGGCGCATTGAGTTCCAGCAAACGACGCAAACGGCTGTTGCGGTTGATGACACGACGGTACAAATCGTTCAAATCGGAGGTGGCAAAACGACCCCCATCCAAAGGCACCAAGGGACGCAGATCGGGTGGCAGCACGGGCAGCACTGACAAGACCATCCACTCGGGTTTAATGCCCGATTTTTTGAAGGCTTCTAAGACCTTGAGTCGCTTCGCGTTCTTCTTGATTTTGACTTCAGAGCCGGTCAAATCGTTGCGGAGTTTTTCAATCTCCATATCGATTTCCATGGTCTCAAGCAAATCACGGATGCCTTCCGCACCCATCTTGGCTTGGAACTCGTCGCCCAGCTCCACACGCTTGGCTTCATAGTCGTCTTCCGTCATGATGGCGTACTTCTTCAAAGAAGTCATGCCAGGGTCGGTGACCACATAGGCTTCAAAGTACAACACGCGCTCGATGTCACGCAAGGTCATGTCCAACACCAAGCCCAAACGGCTGGGCAAGGATTTCAAAAACCAAATGTGGGCGCAAGGCGCGGCCAAATCGATGTGGCCCATGCGCTCACGGCGCACCTTGGTTTGGGTGACTTCAACGCCGCACTTCTCGCAAATCACGCCGCGGTGTTTCAGGCGTTTGTATTTGCCGCACAAGCATTCATAGTCCTTGATGGGGCCGAAAATCTTGGCGCAAAACAAACCATCGCGCTCGGGCTTGAAGGTGCGGTAGTTGATGGTTTCAGGCTTTTTGACTTCGCCAAAAGACCATGAGCGGATTTTTTCCGGAGAAGCCAAGCCAATTTTGATGGCATCGAAATGCTCATCTGGCGTGAACTGCTTAAAGAGGTCGAGTAATGATTTCATGAACGCTCCAACTCTATATCGATACCCAATGAACGGATTTCTTTGACCAACACATTGAACGACTCGGGCATGCCTGCTTCGATCGCGTGTTCGCCCTTGACGATGCTTTCGTAAACCTTGGTACGACCTTGTACGTCGTCGGATTTGACGGTGAGCATTTCTTGCAAGGTGTAAGAAGCGCCATAGGCCTCCAAAGCCCAGACCTCCATCTCGCCGAAACGCTGACCACCAAACTGCGCCTTGCCGCCCAGCGGTTGCTGGGTGACCAAGCTGTAAGGACCGGTGGAACGTGCATGCATCTTGTCGTCGACCAAGTGGTGCAACTTCAAGACGTGCATATAGCCCACGGTGGTGGGACGCTCGAAGGCGTCGCCGGTACGGCCGTCAAACAAATGGGCTTGGGTACGCGCGGCAGTCAAACCTTTGGCAGACACCACTTCTTCGGGGTACGCCAGTTTCAACATGGTGCGGATGTCTTCCTCTGATGCGCCATCAAACACTGGCGTGGCAAAAGGAACACCGGTGGACAGGTTGTGCGCCATCTCTTTGATGTCTTTGTCCGCCAGTTTGGCCAAGTCTTCTTTGTGGCCTGTGCTGTTGTAGAGGGTCTCAAGGAAGCTGCGAATTTCAGCCGCCTTGGCCTCTTCTTGCAACATGTGGCCCAGTTGTTGACCAATGCCTTTGGCAGCCCAGCCCAAATGCACTTCCAGCACCTGACCCACGTTCATGCGCGAGGGCACGCCCAAGGGGTTGAGCACGATGTCCACAGGTGTGCCATCGGCCATGTAAGGCATGTCTTCGACCGGAACGATCTTGGACACCACACCTTTGTTGCCATGGCGACCCGCCATCTTGTCACCCGGTTGCAAGCGACGCTTCACCGCCAAGTAAACCTTGACCATCTTCAACACACCGGCTGGCAACTCGTCGCCTTGGGTCAGTTTTTTACGCTTCTCTTCGAAAGCCAGGTCAAAGCTGTGGCGGGTTTGTGCCAAAGCGTTTTTGATGCTCTCCAATTGAGAGGCGGTTTCTTCATCCGCGGGGCGGATGTCAAACCAATGGAATTTCTCGACACTGTCCAAATAGGCTTTGTCGATCTTGCTGCCTTTGGGCAGTTTGTTGGGGCCGCCATTGGCGGTTTTGCCATTGAGCAATTTGCCAATACGGTCAAAAGCATCCGCCTCGACAATGCGCAACTGGTCATTCAAATCCAAGCGGAAACGCTTGAGTTCATCGTCAATGATTTGCTGAGCACGCTTGTCGCGCACAATGCCTTCACGGGTGAAGACCTGCACATCAATGACCGTGCCTTGTGAGCCTTGATCGACACGCAGCGAGGTGTCTTTCACGTCGGAAGCTTTTTCACCGAAGATGGCGCGCAGCAGTTTTTCCTCAGGAGTGAGGGTGGTTTCACCTTTGGGTGTGACCTTGCCCACCAGCACATCGCCAGGTTGCACTTCTGCGCCCACGAAGATGATGCCTGACTCGTCCAAGCGGTTGAGTTGCTGTTCGGCCAAGTTGGGAATGTCGCGCGAAATTTCTTCTGCGCCCAATTTGGTGTCACGTGCCATCACCACCAACTCTTCGATATGGATAGAGGTATAGCGGTCTTCAGCCACCACACGCTCAGAGATCAAGATCGAATCTTCAAAGTTGTAACCGTTCCAAGGCATGAAAGCGACCAACATGTTTTGACCCAAGGCCAATTCACCCAGATCGGTGGATGCGCCGTCGGCCACCACATCGCCTTTGGCCAATTTGTCACCACGTTTGACGATAGGACGTTGGTGGATGTTGGTGTTTTGGTTGGAGCGCTGGTATTTGATGAGGTTGTAGATGTCAACACCGACCTCACCTGCTTGTGTTTCAGCGTCATTAACGCGAACCACCACGCGAGTAGCGTCCACATAATCCACCACGCCACCACGGTTCGCTGTCACCACGGTGCCTGAATCGATAGCGGCCACACGTTCGATGCCGGTACCCACAAAGGCTTTTTCAGGACGCAACACGGGCACGGCTTGGCGCTGCATGTTGGCACCCATCAATGCGCGGTTGGCGTCATCGTGTTCCAAGAACGGCACCAAGGAGGCCGCCACAGAGACGATCTGCGCTGGCGACACGTCCATGTACTGCACGCGCTCTTTGCCACACAAAATCGATTCACCTTTTTCCCGCGCAGACACCAGGTCTCCGGTCAAGCGGTCATCTTTGTCCAACACCGCATTCGCTTGGGCGATCACGTATTTGGCTTCTTCGATGGCAGAAAGGTAGTCGATTTCCATGGTGACCTTGGCATCGATCACGCGACGGTAAGGCGTTTCAATGAAACCGTATTCGTTCAAACGCGCGTACAAGGACAGCGAGTTGATCAAACCAATGTTGGGACCTTCAGGTGTTTCAATGGGACAGACACGACCGTAATGGGTCACGTGCACATCTCGCACTTCAAAGCCTGCACGCTCACGGGTCAAACCGCCTGGGCCAAGAGCAGAGACGCGACGCTTGTGCGTGATCTCGGACAAGGGGTTGGTCTGGTCCATGAACTGCGACAACTGCGACGCACCAAAGAACTCTTTGAGAGCGGCAGAGATGGGTTTGGAGTTGATCAGGTCGTGCGGCATCAAAGGCTCTTGCTCGGCCTGACCCAAACGCTCTTTCACCGCTTTTTCAATGCGCGCCAATCCGGTGCGGTATTGGTTTTCAGCCAACTCACCGACACAGCGCACACGGCGGTTACCCAAGTGATCGATGTCATCGACCTCGCCACGACCATTGCGCAAATCGACCAAGATTTTGACCACGGCCAAAATATCTTCGTTGTTGAGCACCATCGGTCCGGTGGAATCTTCACGACCCACACGGGCATTGAATTTCATGCGACCCACCCGCGACAAGTCGTAGGTATCGGGGTTGTAGAACAGGCGCTGGAACAGGGCTTGAACCGCGTCTTCGGTGGGTGGCTCACCAGGGCGCATCATGCGGTAGATGGCCACACGTGCGGCAAATTCATCGGCGGTTTCATCAATGCGCAGGGTCTGCGAAATGTAGGCGCCTTGGTCCAACTCGTTGGTGTAAATGCACTGCAACTCTTGCACACCACTGCTGCGCAATTTTTTCAGCAGGGCTTCGGTCAACTCTTCGTTGGCTTTGGCAATGATTTCGCCGGTTTCTTCGTCAACGATGTTGCGCGCAACCACACGACCAACCAAAAAATCTTCGGGAACAGACACATGCGTGGTGCCGGTTTGTTCCATCTCGCGGGTATGACGTGCGGTGATGCGCTTGTCTTTGGCAACCACCACATTGCCTGATTTATCGGTGATGTCAAAGCGGGCCACTTCGCCACGCAAACGCTCAGCGACGAAAGCCATTTGTGCACCGCTGTCCATCAACTTGAAGGTGTCGTTGACGAAGAAGTTGGCCAAGATCGCTTCTGGGGTCAAACCAATGGCTTTGAGCAAAATGGTGACCGGCATTTTGCGGCGACGGTCGACACGGAAATACAAAATGTCTTTGGGGTCGAATTCATAATCGAGCCAAGAACCACGGTAAGGAATGATGCGGGCGCTGAACAACAATTTGCCCGAACTGTGGGTTTTGCCTTTGTCGTGTTCAAAGAACACGCCAGGTGAACGGTGCAACTGCGACACGATGACGCGCTCGGTACCGTTGATGATGAACGAGCCTTTGTCGGTCATCAAAGGCACTTCGCCCATGTACACCTCTTGCTCTTTGACCTCTTTCACCACTTTGGATTGGGGGGTGGAAGAGTCACGGTCGTAAATGATGAGCTGTACTCGCGCACGCACAGCAGAAGAAAATGTCAAACCGCGGGTTTGGCATTCGCGCACATCAAATGCAGGCTTGGCCAAGTTGTACTCAAGGTACTTCATCTCGACGAAACCATTGTGCGACACAATGGGAAAGGCCGCTTCAAAGGCCGCTTGCAGGCCTTCAGAGGTGCGTTTTTTGGGGGCGGTATCGGCTTGCAAAAAGGCGGTGTAGGCGTCTTTTTGCATTTGCAACAGGTAAGGGACTGCGAGCACGCTGTCGCGGCTGCCGAAACTCTTGCGGATGCGCTTGCGTTCGGTAAATGTGTAGGCCATGAATTCTCCGGACTGATTTCTCTCGGCGACTGGTCACGCACAGGCTGTTTTCACCTGCACGCTGGCTTGGCCCGCTGGCCACTACCAGCGTTGGCGGACGGTTGCGCATTGCACACAACCCGAACCAAGGTTCTTCTGCAGTCAGATCAGAAGACACTCCAGAAAAGCCCAACTGCTTCTCTGGGGTGTGCTCTGTGAGCACAAAAGGCTGGCACCCTTTGTGGGGTGACCAGCCTTGTCAACACCGAAGGTTTACTTGAGTTCGACCTTGGCGCCAGCTTCTTCCAATTTCTTCTTGGCGGCTTCAGCGTCAGCTTTGGGAGCGCCTTCTTTCACAGCTTTGGGTGCGCCGTCAACCAAGTCTTTGGCTTCTTTCAAGCCCAAACCGGTGATTTCGCGCACGGCCTTGATGACGGACACTTTGTTTGCGCCTGCATCAAGCAACATCACGTTGAAGTCTGTTTTCTCTTCTGCAGCTGCTGCGCCACCACCACCGCCAGCGGCAGCAGGTGCAGCCATTGCCGCGGCGCTTACGCCAAATTTCTCTTCGATGGCCTTGACCAAATCGTTGAGTTCCATGACCGTCATGCTATCCAGTGCGGTCAAAAATGCGTCTTTATCGAATGCCATGATGATTTCCTTCACTTTTCAGGGCTGCCCAATGGACAGCAAATGTTTTGAATGCGCTGCACGCCTTAGGCTGCAGCTGCTTCGCCTTTTTTCGTTGCCAATGCGCCAAGCACCACTGCGGTACGAGACATGGGCGACATGAGCAAGCCAC